>NZ_ACVO01000014.1 GCF_000175615.1 Rothia mucilaginosa ATCC 25296
GGCCCGTGCCGGTTCTGCGGCCCGTGCCGGTTCTGCGGCCCGAGCTGATTCTACGACCCGAGCCCAGCCGCGGAAAAAGGATGCGCCGCTACTGAGCGATGAGCAGCTCCGCACCACCGCCGAGCTGACCGTGCGCGATCTTGCCGCCTACGCCCGAGGCGAGGTGAGCCGCGCCGAGCTGAGCGAACGCGCGGCACAGCGCGCTAGCGCCACCTACCGTAAGGCGCTCAAAACGCTCAAGCATTCGCTGGGTCCCGCCGCGCACACCATGACTGATGACGCTATCTACGAGCTGGTCGATATTGCGTTGGCGGCGCGGCAGGCAACTCAGCCGGAAGCACATCAGCCGGGGGAACCTGCCCGGAAAGCACCCGCCCGGAAGAAGCCGGCTCAGAAGAAAACAGTTCAGAAGGAACTAACTCAGAACGAACCGATCCCGCAGGAGAGCGAAACTGCCGCGCGGGATATTTCGGCGCGCCCGCAAAAGGTAACGAAGGCAAGCGAAGGGGGCGAGCAGAAGCCTGCACCCAAAAAGACTGCATCCAAAAAGGTCGCAGCGAAGAAGACTGCTCCCGCAAAGAAAGCAACCGAATCCGAATCCTCGGTGAAGAGGGTAGCTGACTCCAAGACCGCTACGCAGAAAACCCCCGCGCCGAAAAATGCTGCGCCGAAAACCATGCTGAAGAAAGCGCCCGCCCAGAAAACTTCCGCGAAGAAGGCAACTACGAAGAAGGTTGCGGCTGAGAAGCCCACATCAGCTGCCGCGGAGGCTAAGAGCCGTGCCCTGGCGCGCTACGCCTCCGAAGATCGCATCGAAAATGCGCCGCTCAAAAAGTACCTGCCAGCGCCCAGCGCCAAGGCAATCGCTACACACCTGGACCTGCACACCGTCGGAGAGATGCTCGAATACTTCCCGCGCAAATACCTGCCGCGCGGCGAGCTCAGCTCCTTCGCCGAACTCGTTGAAGGCCAGGACGTCACCATCATCGCCCGCGTGGTGCACGTGAGCACCCGAACCATGGCGGCGCGCCGCGGCAAAATCACGGAAGTGACCATCACCGACCGGCTCTCCGACGCCACCGGGCAGGACGCACCCGCAGGTTTTGGGGCTGCCGGTTTTGGTGCCACTGGTTTTGGGGCTGGCGGCCCTGTATCCGTGGTGCCCGGGCGAGCTAACCGCCCCGGCGCATCCGGTGCATCCAGCGTATCCGGCGTATCCAGAGTATCCGGTGCGCCCGCGCAGAGCTGGCAGGCGACCGGGATGCACAACCCGCGCATCAACGCGCTCGCTAACTCCACGCAGAACCCAGCTGCCCAGAACCCCGTGGTACAGAATTCCAGTGCACAGGGCAGGGGAGTGCAGCCCGTCTCCTACAGTGGCTACGCAGACAGCTACGGTCAAGACTCGTTTGGTCAGGATAGTTTTGCGCAGGGAGGCCTCTTTGGCGTGCCCGCGCCCAGCATGACGAACCCCGGTGCGCTCATCGGCTCGCAGATGAAGCTTTCCTTCTTCAACGCCTGGACCGCCGCCCGAGAAATCCGCGAGGGTGAAACCATGATGTTCTCCGGCAGAGTCGGCATCTACCGCGGCGAATACACCCTCACCAACCCGCACTACGCCCTGCTCTCGAAGGATGCCTCCGGCGCGGACGTCACCGACGCCGCCACCGCCCCCGTGCCCGTCTACCGCGCCCCCGTGAAGCTGCCCACCGACCGCATTAGCGGCTACATGGCGCAGCTGCTCGAAAAGGTGCCACTCAAAGAACTTGAAGACCCGGTACCCTACACGATTCGTCGCGCCCGCAAGGTGCCCTCGCTGGAGTGGACGTACCGCGCCCTGCACACCCCGGACTCTGAGGACACCTGGCGTGCCGCGCAGGCACAGATGCGTTACCGTGAGGCGTTCGTGCTGCAGAGCGCGCTCGCCCGCCTGCATTCGGTGCGTGCCGCGCACCTGACCCAGCCGCGCCCCGCCGTGGAGAGCGGCCTCGCCGATCGGCTGCTTCAGGTTCTGCCCTACGAGCTGACCGAGGGGCAGCAGAAGGTGGGCGCTGAGATTGCCGCGGATTTGTCGAGTGAATCGCCCAT
Source organism: Rothia mucilaginosa ATCC 25296 (assembly GCF_000175615.1). Lineage (GTDB taxonomy): Bacteria > Actinomycetota > Actinomycetes > Actinomycetales > Micrococcaceae > Rothia > Rothia mucilaginosa. The sequence goes on from NZ_ACVO01000014.1 coordinate 2,089, forward strand.
GAACCGCCTGTTGCAAGGTGATGTGGGTTCCGGTAAGACCGTGGTGGCTCTGCGCGCCATGCTGCAGGTTGCCGATGCGGGCGGCCAGTCCGCGATGCTCGCCCCGACCGAGGTGCTTGCCGAGCAGCATTTGCGTTCGGTGCTGGACATCCTGGGGGATATGGCTGCGCCCGAAGACTCTGACGCTGATGATTCTGCCGAGGGAATCCCTTCGGGGAGCGGGGAGGAACCCGACCGTGTGCGTGTGCGCCTGCTGACCGCCTCCATGGGTACCCGCGCCAAGCGCAAGGTACTGCAGGAACTCGCCGACGGCACCGCCCAGATTGTGATTGGCACCCACGCCCTGCTCTCCGACGAGGTGAGCTTCCACGATTTGGGTCTGGTCGTCGTGGACGAGCAGCACCGCTTCGGCGTGGAGCAGCGCGACGGCCTGCGCGGCACCGACGGCGCCCTGCCGCACCGCCTGGTCATGACCGCAACGCCCATTCCGCGTACCGTCGCCATGACCGTGTTCGGTGACCTGGACGTGTCCGTGCTCGACACCCTGCCCGCCGGCCGCCAGAAAATCTCGACCCACGTGGTGCCCCTTGCCGAGAAGCCCGCCTGGGCGTCCCGGTTGTGGAGGCGCGCCCGCGAAGAAATCGACGCGGGTCACCAGGTGTATGTTGTCGTCCCCAAAATCGGGGAGGATGGCGACAGCTTGGAGGAGGGTGCCGCGTTCTTTGGCGCATCCAGCCTGAACGGTGCGGGCGCGGGCAACTCTGCCCAGGGCTATTTCGGTCAGAGCGGTAGCGCCAGTAGCGACGGCAAGGTTCAGCTGACCTCGGTCGCCTCAATGTACTCCTACCTGAGTGCGGAGGACGCCCTCGTCGGCGTGCGTATCGGCACCCTGCACGGCCGCATGGACCCGGCGGAGAAGACCTCCGTCATGACCGCTTTCGAGCGCGGTGAGATTGACCTGCTCATCAGCACCACCGTCATTGAGGTGGGCGTGAACGTCCCGAACGCCACGCTCATGATCATCATGGACGCCGACCGTTTCGGCATCTCGGGCCTGCACCAGCTGCGCGGTCGTGTGGGTCGCGGCGGCTACGCGGGCACCTGTCTGCTGGTTACCCGCCAGGAGGAGGGCGGCGTGTCCCGCGAGCGTCTGGATGCGGTTGCCTCCACCACGGACGGCTTCGAGCTTTCCCGCATCGACCTGGCGCAGCGCCGTGAGGGTGATATTCTGGGTGCTGCACAATCGGGCTCGAAGAGCACCCTGCGGTTCTTGCGGGCGCTCGCCGATGCCGACATTATTGAGCGTGCCCGCGAGGATGCCCGCTCGGTGGTGGAGAAGGACCCGACGCTGGCTAAGCATCCGTCGTTGGCGCGTACGATTGACCGCGCCCTGGACGCTGACCGTGAGGCGTTCCTCGGCAGGGGATAAGCGCGCAACGGGGCAGAACCCTCTGCCCGCCCACCAACCTGCGTTGCCCACCACTCGCTGAAACCGTGACGTCAACACACCACACTAGTTAAGAGGAGAGACCTATGAGCCGTATTATTTCCGGTGCTGCCGGAGGCGTTCGCCTTGCTTCGGTTCCGGGGGATAATACTCGCCCCACCACCGACCGGGTGAAGGAATCCCTCTTCTCGAAGCTGGAAAGCTACGACATTATTCGTGGCGCCCGCGTGCTGGACGCCTTTGGCGGTTCGGGCGCGCTCGGTTGCGAGGCGCTCTCGCGCGGTGCCGCCTCCGTGACGCTGCTGGACACGTACCCGAAGGCTGTTGCGGTGATTCGCAAGAACGTTGCCGCGGTGGAGAAGGCGATGGGCCGCACTGGTTCTTCTGGCGCTACCGGTTCTACGGCGCACGTGCAGCAGTCTCAGGCGCTGACCTACGTGAAGTCCGCCTCCGGGCCGTGGGATCTGGTGTTTGTTGACCCGCCCTACGCCATGCCGAATGAGCAGGTCAGCGAGCTGCTGGAGGCGCTCACCCCCAAGCTTGCCGAGGGCGCCGTGGTCGTGGTGGAGCGTTCTTCGCGCGATGCGGAGCCGGTGTGGGGCGAGGGCCTGTACTGTTTTTCGACCCGTCAGCACGGCGAGACGGTGCTCTACTATGTAGAGCCTGACGAGGTTGAGGAGCAGGCGGGCGACGAATCCGGCGAGGACGCTGAAGAGCTCGCCGCCTGACCTTTCCGCCCGCATCCTGCGCTCGCCCGCATGCCGCTAACCCGCATCCTAAATTCGCCCGCATCTACTCATTCCAACGTCTGATATTTATTCGTGAAGGAACCGCCATGATCGCCCTCTGCCCCGGATCTTTTGACCCCGTGCACCACGGCCACCTGGAAATCATTGCCCGCGCCGCTCAGCTCTTTGACGAGGTGATCGTGGGCGTGGCGCACAATAGCTCCAAGAAATACCGTTTCTCCCTGGAGGAGCGCGTGCAACTGGTGCGTGAGTCCCTGCAGGAGCTCGGCATTGAGGGCGTGAGCGTGGAGCCGATTCCGCCGGGCGTGCTGCTTGCCGAGTACGCGGCGGAGCGTGGCGCGAAGGTGCTGGTGAAGGGTCTGCGTTCGGCGACGGACTACAGTTATGAGGCTCCGATGGCGAGCATGAACCGCCACCTGGCGCAGGTTGAGACGGTGTTCTTGGCGGGTGAGGACCGCTACGGTGCGGTGTCGTCCACGATTATTCGTGAGGTGGCGTCGCTGGGTGGTGACGTGACTCCCTTCGTGCCGGAGGCGGTCGCCCGCGCCCTGAAAAACACCAAGGAAAACGCCTAGAAAACGCCTCATCAACCCGGGCGCGCACCCGTCCGACACGCCCACCGGCAGGACCCCGGCAGAATAACTCGCACCGCCGACCGGGCACTTAAGTCCCCCAGTAGTAGCCCCGACCGACCGATTAAATGCCGCGCGGCGCCTCCTTAAGGGGATATTTAAGAGGTGAGCGCCACTTAAAGAGATTTAAAAGGCGCTTAATCTTGATTAACGGTGCGAATGACCCCTAAAATGGGACTTTGGTTTATACATTTCGTAAGGAGAAACGCCATTTCACGTGCAGACGCATCGCCGCTGGTGGTATCGGTTACTAACCTGATGCACCGTCCCGGCACCATGGAAACCCTCACCGAGGTCGTGCCCGCACCGGCAGACCTGGGTAACGCGCTCATCGGCGTGGAAGAGGGTTCGGATATTGACCTCGATATTCGTATGGAGTCTGTTGTTGATGGTATCCTAGTTACCGGCTCCGTCGTTGTGGATGTACACGGCGAGTGTAGCCTCTGCTTGGATCCGATTGATTACGAGATGTCGGCCAATATTCAAGAGCTTTTCGTCTTTGAGAAGGCCCCGGCTGGCGGCCCCGAAGACGAAGTAGATGAGCAGTACGCCGTTGAGGATGATTCCATCGACCTTGAACTGGCTCTGCGGGACGCAGTAATCCTTCAACTGCCGTTCCAGCCTGTTTGTAGGGACACCTGCCAGGGTCTGTGCGCCGATTGCGGTGCGCGCCTGGAGGATGACCCCGGGCATCATCACGAGGTGTTGGATCCGCGCTGGTCGGCCCTGCAGGGCCTGCTCGGCGCAGATACCGAAAACTAAATTGTTGTTACTAGAGATTGTGAGATAGCTGTGGCTGTTCCCAAGCGCAAGATGTCCCGCGCTAACACCCGCGCACGCCGTTCCCAGTGGAAGGCATCCGTGCCCCAGCTGGTTAAGACCGTTGAAAACGGTCGCGTGACCTACAGCCTGCCCCACCAGGCAAAGGTTGTAACCGACGCTGCAGGCAACGCCCTGTTCCTGGAGTACAAGGGCCGTAAGGTTGCAGACGCCTAAGAAGCGGTGAATCCTTATGACTGAATTTCCTAGTGTTGATACTAGGGAGTTGCGTAAACGTCTCGGAGTCGATATCGACGCCGAGACGTTTTTGCTATCCCTAACCCACCGCTCCTACGCCTTCGAGAACCCCGGGGTGGAGCATAATGAGCGCCTGGAGTTCCTGGGCGATTCGGTGCTTTCCCTGGCGATTGCTGAAGAAGTGTACCGACGCTACCCCGACCTGCCCGAGGGCGAGCTCGTGAAGCTGCACCACGTGGTGGTGTCTACGGTGGCGTTGGCGAAGGTGGCACGCGACCTGGATCTGGGCAGGTACATCCTGCTCGGTAAGGGCGAGATTCACACCGGCGGCGCCGATAAGGACTCGATCCTTGCCGACACCATGGAAGCGATTTTTGGCCTGACCTACTTGGAGTGCGGTCGCGAGGCGGCTCGTGACCTGGTGCTGCGCCTGATTGCGCCGCTGCTCGACGATGAGAAGGTCCTGAACTCTGGACGCGACTGGAAGACTGAGCTGCTGAACCTCGCCACCGCCCGCGGCTGGGGAGACGTGCGCTACGAGGTCACCGGCGAGGGCCCGGACCACGCGCGCGTGTATACTGCGGTCGCTATTGTGGCGAACCAGCAGACCGGTACCGGTGTGGGTCCGAGCAAGAAGGAGGCGGAGCGCCTTGCCGCTGAGCAGGCGTATCGCGTTCTGGTTTAGGCTCATTCAAGCATCCTGCAGGTCTGTTAGCTCTGCGGGTTCTTGATTCTGCAGCCTCGCTGATTGGAGGGAATCATGCCCGAACTGCCCGAGGTGGAAACCGTTCGTGCGGGCATCGCCGACCATTCGTTGGGTCGGCTCGTGCAGGCGGTGCGCGTGGTCGATGCCCGTTCGCTACGCAGGCACCTGCCCGGTCCCGCCCACTTTGAGGTGGCACTCACCGGCAGGGCGCTGCGCGGTGCCTACCGCCGCGGCAAGTACCTGTGGCTGACCCTGAGCGAGGCGGATGGCACGCTTGCTGACGAGGCGCTCGTGGTGCATCTGGGCATGAGCGGTCAGCTGCTCGTGCGCGATGAACCGGGCGATGAACCGGGCGGTGATTCCGGCAGCGACTCGGGCAGCGAGTCGGAGGCTCGCGCGGCCTTTGATGAGCAGCCGCGGCACCTGCGCGTGGCGCTCGAACTGGGACCGGTGGGAGCTACCAGCGCTGCGGGAGCCACCGGCGGTACGGTGAGCACCAACCGGGCAGGCACCGGGCAGCGGTTGCTCTTCGTGGATCAGCGCATCTTCGGCGGCATGTTCCTCAGCCGGCTGGTGCCGGACGTACCCGCGGCAGTTGCAGTGAATGAAGCTGCGGCGGGTGAAGCAGCGCCGGGTGAAGTACCGGAGCGTTTTCTGGTACCTGAAGCGGTCAAGCACATTGCCCGCGACCCGCTGGACGAATTCTTCGACCCCGCGGCGGTGCGCCGCAAGTTCCTGCGCACCTCCAGCGGCATTAAGAAGGTGCTGCTGGACCAGTCGGTGATCTCCGGCGTGGGCAATATCTACGCCGACGAGGCGCTGTGGCGTGCGCGGCTGCACTACGCGAAGCCCGCACGCACCCTCAGCGCCGCCCAAACCCGCGAACTGCTGGAGGCGGTCACGCAGGTGCTGCGCGAGTCCCTGGCGGCGGGCGGCACAAGCTTCGACGCCCTGTACGTGAACGTGCTGGGCGAGTCGGGCTACTTTGAGCGCTCGCTGAACGCCTACGGCCGGGCCGGGGAGCCCTGCCACCGTTGCGCGGAGGCGGGCCGCACAACCCTGATGGTGCGCGAACCGTTCCAGAACCGTTCGTCCTACCGTTGCCCGCACTGCCAGCGGGCGCCGCGTTCTCGCTAGATAAAGGCTCACGCTAGGTAGAAGCTTACGACAGGTAAAGGCTTACGATAGGCACAAGCTCACGCTAGATATGCGAATGACGGCGTAGCTACGTTCCTCCCATACGGGGGATGTAGCTACGCCGTCATTCGTTTAAACCTCAGTTGTATAAACCGGGGGTGGGGGGAGTCAACCCGAAAGCCACCCCGATAAGAAGCAACTGGCGGCTGTACCTATCGCTTGTACCTGTCCCCGTAGAACAAGCCCAGACGCTCGTAGCCTTCCTCAATCGACACGGCGGGCTCCCACTGCAGAAGCTCACGGGTGCGGCGCTGATCAAACCAGTGTGCGGTCGACAGCTGCTCGGCGAGGAACTCCGTCATCGGCGGCTCATCACCGGCGGTTACGTTCTTCGGCAGGCGTTCCCACACGCGCTCAATGACCTTACCCGCCAGGGCCGCAACCTTCGCCGGAACCGAGAAGCGCGGGGCGGGAACGCCCACCGCCTCACAGAAACCACCCAGTAGTTCAGCGATAGTGCGCGGCTGACCGTTCGTCACCACCAGCGCCTTGCCCGCAAAAGCGTCGAGGCGTTGGTAGCCGCGCACCACGGCGTCCGCGGCGTTATCAATGTAGAGCGTGTCAATCAGGCCCGTACCGCCAGAGAGCAGAGGCAGGCGGCCCGCGGCGGAACGCTCCAGAATGCGCTCGACCAGCTGGGTATCGCCCGGTCCCCACATTAGGTGAGGACGCAACGCACCCACGCGCAAAACCCCGCCACCGGGCAGGGGAGTACCGTTCGCCTCCAGCGCCAGAAGCTCAGCGGCAGCCTTCGAACGCGCATAGTTACCGCGCGCATGCTCCGGGGACGCCACGCCGGCACCGTCACCCACAATCGCCGCACCGGCATGAGCCACCGACGGCGACGAAATGTACAGGAACGAACCCACCGAATGGTTCAGCGCCGCCTGCAACAGGGTGCGGGTACCCTCAATGTTGATGCGCTCATAGTCAGCCCACTCGCCGCTCACCGAAACCTTCGCCGCGGCATGCACCACGCCGTTCACGCCGGTCAGCGCCAGATCCACAGCCTGCGCGTTCGTAATATCGCCGCGCACCTGCTCAAAACGCGGGCGAATCGAATCGGGCAGAAGCGCCGCAATACCCGAATCGCCACGCTGAAAAACGCGCACATCGTAGCCGGCACGCAGCAACGCCAGAACGCTCTCACGACCCAGCAGGCCGCTCGCGCCGGTAAAGAGGATGCGCTCGCCAATACGCGGCGCGAAATCGGGCTCCTCAACCGGGCGCAGCGAACGCGGGGCGGGGTCGGTGTAGCGCGCCGCCAGCGGCTGCGCAGGCTTGCGGAACCGCGCCGTCGGGGAGGTCACCGCATGCGCAGTCGACAGGCGGTGTCCAGACAAGCGGGGTGCGGGCTCGTGGGAAGAGGACTCACGCGAAGAATGAGGGGACATCATACTCCTTAGACTTAGGGATCCGGCAGGCGCTTACGCCCCCGCAAGGACCTTCGACGCCCACTCACCCAGGGCGGGGCGGTCAATCTTCGAATTATGGCGAATATCGGTCGGATGCTCGTGCACCACCAGCACCGCGGCAAGTTCCACGCCGGTGTCCTCGGCAACCTTCTGACGCACCAGCTGCGACAGCTCGAAGGGCGCCACACCCTCCGCAATGGGGAAGCGGCGAGCGCCGGGCACGCGATCGAGCAGGGCACGCTTGAGACCCGATGCCGACTGGCGCGCCTCCAGGGTGGCGGTGTTCGCGGACGCCTCAATGACCAGCACCGGAGCGGCAGTACCGGCAGGGCCCACCGCGACCAGGGCGGCGCGGCGCACCTCGGGCAGGGACTCGGCGGACTGCTCAGCCGCAACCGGAGTCAGCACGCCCTGCGAAGTCAGCAGCACGTGGGCGAGGCGACCCTCAACCCACAGGCGACCCGAAGCGTCCAGATGACCGACGTCACCGGTATGATGCCAACCCGGAGTGCTAATGGACTGCTCCTCAGTCACCCACAGGGTGTCGTAGCGGTCCTTCACATGCGGTGCCGAGACCAGAATCTCACCGGTCACACCCGGCTCATGGGTCAGCTCATCCGCGACCGAACCGTCCTGCAGCAGAGGCGCAATAGCCACCGCCGCACCGTACACCGCGAAACCAACGCACACGCCGTCACGGGCGAACGGGTCAAGCACCTCACCGGCAGCATTCGGGGTACCCTCAGCAATCGCCTGGCGAATCATCTCGAAAGACACATCGGTCACCGGCAGACCCTCGGTCATGCCGTACGGGGTGTGCAGGGAGGCGTTCGGCACCAGGGCGGAGAGCGCCTCCAGCAGTGGCACGGGAATCGGCGCGCCAGCACTCAGAACGGTCTGAACCTTAGCCAACGCCGCACGCTGCTCACCGCTGAGCTCATCGGCGGTCGCCACCACATTCACCAGGGCGGCGGGGGATGCAAACACGACCGACGCATCAATAGCCGCCGCAGCCGACGCCAATGCCGAAGCCGTCAGGGTCTTCGGGCGGGTCACATCCATCGTCGGGGTCACGCTGGTAGCACCCAGCGCCGGACCCAACAGCGCAAACGGCGCGAAGCCAGCCACCAGACCGCTACCGGGCGCAAAACCGTACGTATTCGCAATGGCATCGCGCATACCCGCCAGCTGACGCTGCGTGTACACCACACCCTTAGCCGGGCCGGTCGAACCGGAGGTGTACAGCACCGCCGCATCAGCATCCGGCACGGGGGAGGGGAACTCCACCACGGTCGGGGTGGGCACCGGCGCACCCGGAGTACCGTCAGCGGCGGGCGCGGTAAACACCGAACCGGCAACGCCCAACAGCTTCTCCTGCACCGAACCCAGCGGCTCCACAGAAATACGCACACCCGGCCACAGCAGGGTACGGGCGGCACTGAGCGCGGTGGGAATACCCACCAGGAAGCTCGGGTTAGCGCCCTTCAACGCGCGAGTCAGACCCGGAATACCCAGACCGGTATCAGCCACCACAATAACAGCGCCCAGCTTCATGCAGGCGTAAATCAGGGTGGTCAGGCGGGCACCCGGAGGCACCATCAGGTTCACGCGGTCGCCCGGACGCACACCCAGGGCGTGCAGGCGGGTCGCGGCGGCGTTGACCTGCTGGTTCAGCTCAGCCCAGGTCAGGGTCACAGAAACGGAGGTGCCGTCGCCCTTGGGGTCCATATCCACCACGGCGGTGGAGGTGTCATTGGCGCGTTCGGTGAGGGCAGCGAGCATGGGGCGGAACGCCGCGGGAACAGCGCCCTCAGCGCCCTCAGCGGCAGTGCCCTCGCCGGTAGTCAGACCGTGGCGGCGCGCGCGGGCGGCACGATGCTCCGCCTCAACGTTGTGCGGGGGCACCAGAGCGCCATCCTCCCTTGTGCCGAAAGTCTGCGCAAGCCACGAAATCATGGGGGTGGCAATATCGTAATCCTCAATGACCAGGTGCGAGGCCTTCTCGTAGCGGTGCACCTTTGCCTGCGGCATGCGCTCCATCAGGTCGAACAGGTAGCGGCGCTGGAACACCGGGTCCTTCGTGCCCCACTGGAAGAACGCGGGCACGTCCAGGTCACGGATCTGCTCGGCAATACGCTGCATCGGCGTATAGGAAGGAATATCGGTGCCGGTCGGAATATCACCCACAAAATTACGCACACCCTCACGCCACGCCGAATGAGCGTACGGCGCACGGTACGTACGGTAAATCGCCTCGTTCAGTGGGCTCGGGTACAGGCGCTTAGGCTGCTGACCCACCGGCTGCGGCAGGGCGCCATCAAGCGCCCCGGCACCGGCAGAACCCGGCGCGGGCAGGCGGCCCTCATTCTGAGCCAAACCCAAGGTCACATCAATAAACGCGGTCGAATCGTGAGTACCCCACTCGTGCACACCCAACGCCAGGCGCAGGGCGGCAGGGATATTCTCAATGCCGTCATGGTAGACCGCGGTGTTCGTCAGCATCACGCCCGAAAGAATCTCACGATGCTCCAACGCCCAACCAAAGGACACCAGCCCACCCCAGTCATGGGCGAGGGTCACGACCGGCTTATCGGTCTCATCCAGACCGAGTGCCTTCGTGAAATCACCCAGGTCAGCGATACGGTCGGTCAGGGAGCGGCGCTCACCCTCCAAATCCAGGTGGGTGCGCTCCGAATAACCCATATCAATCTGATCAACCGCAACCACACGCCACGGGGCGCGCTCATTCACACCCGCATCCAGCACGGTACGCCACAGGTACGACCAGGTCGGGTTACCGTGCACGCACAGGATCGTGCCAATCGGCTCCAAACCCTGCTCGACCAGCACCGGAAGGTTATCCAGGTAGTGCCAGCGGCGCGCGCCAGCCTGCTGCGCCCGCTGCTCAATGGGGGCGGAGGTGGGCACCTCCAGAAGGTGGGAGTAGCGCGGGTTCACGCCCGCCCATTCCTCCGGGTTATACGGGGGCTGAGCCTTAGGGAAGTTCAAATGGCGCATGCTGGGAATCCTTCCGGATCGAATCGGTGAATGTCTACCGCAAAAGCTAACGGGTTACCGGCTAAAGGCTGCTGGCTACCGGGTTACCACTGAATCTCAAGCAGGGCAGTGTTCAGGCCAGAACCCACACCCATGCACAGAATACGGTCGCCTTCCGTGTAGGTCGGCGCGCACTCGGCGAGAGTCATCGGCAGAGCCGCCGCAGCCACATTGCCCCACTTCGGGAAGGTCAAGGGGATGCGCTCACGCTCAATACCGACCGCCTCAATAATGGCGTTCGTGTGGGCGTTAGAAATCTGATGGGTCACGTAGGAGGTCATATCGTTCCACTCCCAGCCGTCCTGATGCGCCTGCTCCCACGCCTGCGCCACCAGCTCCAGACCGTGCTTGAGCAGGCCCTCGGCGTCAGTGTTCATACCCTGATCCGCCTCGCCACCGATGCACAGGTTACGGTGTTCAGTGCCCGCGCGGGACACCGAACCGACGATGCGGTGGCCCTCCGGGTGGCGGTCAGCGCGACCAATCACAGCCGCTGCCGCACCCGAACCGAGGGTCAGGGTCGCGAACTGAGCCAGCACATCCTCGCGGGTCGAATCGGGGTTGTTCAGAATGCGCACCGCGGTACGGTGCCACGGGGAGGGGTCCTCGCCAGCGACAATCAGGGCATAGTCGATAGCGCCCGCATCAATCATGGTGGAGGCGACAGTCATCGCGTTCACGAAGCCCAGGCAGGCGTTCGTAATATCGAAGTTCAGGGCGTGACGCGGCAACTCCAGGCGGTCGTGCACACCCACCGAAACGGCGGGCTCAAAGTTATCGCGAGTCACCGAAGCGTTAATCAGCAGGCCAATCTGGGAACGGTCAATACCCGCCTCCGCAATAGCCTTCTCGGCTGCGGCAACCACGCCGTCCTCGAAGGTCTGGCCTTCAGCCCAGCCGCGGCGAGTGCTAATACCGGCAAGGCGCTCCAGCAGGCCCTTCGGCATGCGCAGACGCTTATAGGTTTGGGCCAGCTGCTCATCGAAGTAGTCGCTCGTGACGACATCCGGAGGCAGCTCATGGGTAATGGACAGCAGAGCTGCATTAGCGTGGCGAATGTCAGAGTTCGTGCCGACCTTATCGGCGGATGCATTCAACAATGGTGTGGCCCTTGAAAATAGAAGTCAGTGGGATACATAGAAAAACGCGGGGATGCGAACAGCGGCCCCGCAGAATTCGTGATGCTCATTCCAATCTACCGCACCGACCGGGCGAACCCGTATCCGTAGACCCAATATGAACGCGCCCGTTCACCCCGCGCGTAAGATGATGCACAATGAGGAACTTTGAACCCCCTTCACCCCGTGCACGTTCACGCCGCTCGCCTGCCGCACCGCGTACACTAGAGGGATGCCGCCACGCACCACAGAACGTGCCCGGCACACACCAGTTCTTCTGCAGAAAGGCCCCTTGTGCACCTGATGTCGCTGACCCTGCGCGGGTTCAAGTCTTTCGCCTCCGCCACCACTTTTGAGTTCACCCCCGGCATTAATGCGGTGGTCGGCCCCAACGGCTCCGGCAAGTCCAATGTGCTGGATGCGCTCGCCTGGGTTATGGGCGAGCAGGGCGCTAAGAGCCTGCGCGGCGGCAGCATGAAGGACGTTATCTTCGCGGGCTCCGGCGAGGCTGGTTCGGGTGACGGCGCCCAGCGTGCGCCCCTGGGCCGCGCCAAAGTCACCCTGACTTTCGATAATTCTGATGGCACCCTCAGCATTCCCGCTGATCGGGTGCAGATTTCGCGCACCATGTTCCGCTCCGGCGGCAGCGAGTACGAGATTAACGGTTCCCCGGCGCGCCTTGCCGACATTCAGGACCTGCTCTCGGAGGCGGGTCTGGGTCAGCAGATGCACGTGCTCGTCGGCCAGGGTCAGCTGGATGCGGTCCTGCACGCCACCGCGCAGCAGCGTCGCGACATGATCGAGCAGGCGGCGGGCGTGGTCAAGTATCGCCGCCGCCAGGAGAAGACCAGCCGCAAGCTGGAGTCTGTGGCATCGAACGTTACCCGCCTGAGCGACCTGGTTGCCGAGCTGGATTCGCAGCTGCAACCGCTGAGCGAGCAGGCAGAATCCGCCGCGACTGCACGCCAGCTACAGGCGCGCATCCGCCAGCTGGAGGCGGTGCTTTTGGCTCGTCAGCTGGGTGTTCTGCAGGCTGAGCAGGCGCAGGCTCTCGCCTCCGAGGTGGAAGGTACCCGCCGCGCCGAAACCCTGAAAGAACAACTGGAGGCGGCACGTGCAGCGTCCGCGAAGCATCAGCAGGAGCAGAACCGCCTGAACGCTGAGGTCACCGCCTGCCAGAAGGCCGTGTCGACCCTGCGCGAGTCCGCCGCGCGCGTGCGCACCGTGCAGTCCATCGCCGCCGAGCGCGTGCGCACCTACCGCGTGGAACTGACCGAGGCGACCGCCGCCGCCCGCGCCGGATACGAACGCGCCCTGGAACTGCTGGAAGAACGCCGCGAAGAGGCAGAGCGCGCCGTGGAAAGCTACGCCAGCTTTGAGGAACGCTACGATGCGGCGCTGAAGAACCTTGAGAAGGCGGCGTCCGAGGTGGCGCAGACTGAGCGCGCCTCGGGCGAGGCGGCGCGGTCTCGTGCCCGCGCGCAGGCCCAGCTGGATGCCGCCCGCGCCGCTGCAGTGGAGGCGACCCGCGCCTACGCGGCGGCGGCTGAGCGTGCCGCAACCCTGCGTGAGGCGCTGGGCCAGAGCCTGGGCGAGGCACCCGCCGAGCCCGGTGCTGAATCTGCCGAGGCGGTGTTCGACCCCGAAACCGGCGAGCTCATGGATTCTTCGAACGAAGGCGTGAGCCTACTGCGCGTGCTGGATGCCGTGCAGATTGACCCCGAGTATGCCCGCGCGGCGTCTGCGGCGCTGACATCGCTCGCGACCGCGGCGTTGAGCGTGCCGGTTGAGGACGCCGAGGTGTCGCAGTTGCGCGGTGATAAGGGGGACGAAAGCAACGAATCTGCCGCGAAGGAACTTTCAACAGAACTGCCCGAAACCACCCTGCCCGAATCCTGCGCTACCGAGCTGCACGAGCTGGGTATCCGCCCCGCCACCGAGATGATTGAACCGCTCAGCGAGGACGCCGCCGCGCTCGCCGGCATCGACGAGCACGCCCTGGCGCGCGTCACCGCGGCGCTGGGTGAGCGCCTGGCGGGTGTGCTGTTCGCGCCGGATGCCGCCTCCGCGGAGCAAGCCCTGCACCTGCTCGCAGAGAATACCTTCGCAGGTCAGCGCACTATGTGGCGTATTTTTGACCCCGCAGGCACCGAGCACACCCGCTACAGCCTGCTCTACCCGGCTGAGGGCGCCAGCCCCCTGGAACTTGCCGCCGCATACCGCGCCGCCTCCCAGGTCGTGACCCGCACCCGCGCCGAACTGGACGAAGCCGAACAGACCGTTCAGCAGGCTCAGACCGCGGCAGAATCGGCGGTCGAAGCAGAACGCGAGGCGGCGAAGGCAGCGGGCGTGGCGAGCGCCGAGCATGCCCGCGCCTGCGCCCAGGCGGAGTCCCTGGAAGCCTCCGCGCAGAACATTCAGAATGAGCGTGCCCGCCTGAACGAGCGCCTCACCGCCGCGGAGGAATCCGTAGCCGAAGCGCGCACCGCCTACGAGTCGGCGCGTACCCGCGAGGATTCCTACCTGGCGGGCACGGGGGAGCAGGCACCGGCGGCAAAGATTGAGCGCCGAGCCCAGCGTCTGGGTGAGGTGCTTGCCGAGCAGGTGGGCGAGCGTGAGCAGCAGCTGCACGAGCTGAGCGGCGCCCTGAAGAACGCCCAGGAGGGCCTGACCAGCACGAACGATGAGGTACAGGATTTGCAGGCGGCGCACGCGGCGGCGCTGACCCTGCTGGCGCGCACCCAGACGGAGGCGGCGCGCGTGCAGGAGCGTGTGCAGGCGCTGGCTGAGCGTGCCCGCCTGGTGACCGGTTTGACCCTGGAGCAGCTGGAGGGGGAGTACTCCGAGCAGCTGCCGGTTGACGTGCCCGCAGATGAGGCTTCCGAAAACGCGGCTTCTGAAAATGCTGCTACCGAAACGGCGTCAGAGACTACCGAAGCCTCCACCGAAAGTGTCCGCGCTCGCCTCAAGGCAACCCGCGCCGAACTGGAGGCGCTGGGCGCCATTAACCCGCTGGCGCTGGAGGAGTACGAGGCGCTGTCCGAACGCCATGCCTACCTGAATCAGCAGATTGAGGATTTGAAGGCGACCCGCCGCGACCTGAACACGGTCATGGACGAGGTCAGCAGCCACATTGCGGAGGTGTTCACCGCCGCGATGGAGGATATTAACACCCACTACCGCCGCATCTTTGAGACCCTGTTCCCGGGAGGCGAGGGCCACCTGGAGCTGGACGACCCGTCCGATCCGCTGAATTCGGGTGTGGAGATTCACGCGCGCCCGGCAGGTAAGAAGGTTAAGCGCCTGTCGTTGCTATCTGGCGGTGAGCGTTCGCTTGCTTCGCTGGCGCTGTTGATTGCGATTTATATGTCTCGCCCGTCGCCGTTCTACGCCCTGGACGAGGTTGAGGCGGCGCTGGATGACCGCAACCTCTCGCGCCTGCTGCAGGTGATTGGTGAGTTGGGGGAGCGTTCGCAGCTGATTGTGGTGACGCATCAGAAGCGCACGATGCAGATTGCGGAGACCCTGTACGGGGTGTCGATGCGCGGTGGCGTGTCGACGGTGCTTTCTCAGCAGATGGAGGAGTTGCGCGAGCTGCTGTAGCTCGCCGCACACCCACCCCGGCGAACGTCACATGTCCTAGGAGTGGTCATGTGCACTCCGGGGTACAGGTCACCGCTTGCGCCCGGGTACTATAGGGGGATATGTGCGAACACCGCCCATCTATTTGCGGTTGGCGTGGTGTTTCGCTGTGATCAGGCCTGATGCCCCGCCCTACCCGCGGTGCGCATCCGGCGGCAACCATCCAGGGAAGGAATAGTGATGAGCGAGAACCTGGCAGATGCTTTCCTCAACGGCGAGTCGTTGAAGAATGCCCCCGGCCCCTATTTTGGTGAGTACGGCGGGCGGTGGATGCCCGAGTCGCTGATTGCCGCCATGGATGAGCTGGAGGCAACCTTTAACGAGGCGAAGAACGACCCCGAGTTCATTGCCGAGTTCCAGCGTCTTTCTGCTGAGTATTCGAACCGTCCGTCGCTGCTGACTGAGGTTCCGAAGTTCTCTGAGCATGCTGGTGCGCGTGTGTTCCTCAAGCGTGAGGACCTGAACCACACGGGTAGCCACAAGATTAATAACGTGCTGGGTCAGGCTTTGCTGGCTAAGCGTATGGGTAAGACCCGTCTGATTGCTGAGACCGGTGCGGGTCAGCACGGTGTTGCGACTGCGACCGCGGCTGCGCTCTTCGGTATGGAGTGCGTGGTCTACATGGGTGAGGAAGACACTGAGCGTCAGTCGCTGAACGTGGCTCGTATGCAGCTGCTGGGCGCGAAGGTGATTGCGGTTCAGAACGGTTCCCGCACCCTCAAGGACGCCATTAATGAGGCGCTGCGCGACTGGGTTTCGAACGTTGAGAACACCCACTACCTGCTGGGTACCGCCGCGGGTGCGCACCCGTTCCCGGCGATGGTGCGTTTCTTCCACGACGCTATCGGTGAGGAGGCGCGCGAGCAGATTCTGGCTGAGACTGGCCGCCTGCCTGATGGTATTGCTGCCTGCGTGGGTGGCGGTTCGAACGCGATTGGTCTGTTCCACGCGTTCTTGGACGATGCGTCGGTTGAGATTTACGGTTTTGAGGCTGGCGGCGACGGTGTGGATACCGGTCGTCACGCGGCGACCATTACTCTGGGCCGCCCGGGCATGCTGCACGGCGCGATGACCTACCTGATGCAGGATGAGGACGGCCAGACCATTGAGTCCCATTCGATTTCTGCTGGTCTGGATTACCCGGGCGTGGGTCCGGAGCACTCCTACCTGTCCGATATTGGTCGCGTGACCTACGAGCCGGTGACTGATACCGAGGCGATGGACGCTCTGCGTCTGCTCTGCCGCACCGAGGGTATTATCCCGGCGATTGAGTCCTCGCACGCTCTGGCGGGCGCGTTGCGCGTGTGCCAGCGTTGGGCTGCTGAGGATCCGGAGGCGGCACGCGAGAAGACGATGATTGTCTGTCTGTCCGGTCGTGGCGATAAGGACATGGAGACCGCGCTGAAGTGGTTCGGCCTGGGTAAGGCGATTCCGTCCTCGACCCTGATGACCGGTAATAAGGAAGCTGCCGCATCCGCTGCACAGAACGCACAGGCTGAAAGTGAGGCTAAGTAATGAGCTACCAGGACGCTATTTCTCAGTCGGCACCTTTCACGGTGCTGGATGGTTCTTTCCCCGCTCCGAATGCGCAGTCGCCTCTGGCGGCTCGTCTGGCTGAGTGCGAGAAGCAGGGCCGTGCGGCGCTGATCGGCTACCTGCCGGTGGGCTTCCCGACCCTGGACGAGTCGATTGACGCGGCGATTGCTCTGGGCAATAACGGCGCGGACATTATTGAGCTGGGCGTGCCTTATTCTGATCCGGTCATGGATGGCCCGGTGATTCAGAAGGCTACCGGCGTGGCGCTGGAGAACGGCTTCAAGCTGCCTCAGCTGTTTGAGGCGGTCCGCCGTATTACCGAGGCGACCGACGCGGTGGTTGTTGTGATGACGTACTGGAACCCGGTTCTGGCGTACGGTGTGAAGAATTTTGCGCGTGATTTGGCGGCTGCCGGTGGCGCGGGCATGATCACCCCGGACCTGGTGCCTGATGAGGCGTCGGCGTGGTTTGAGGCTTCTGACGAGTACGGTCTGGATCGTATTTTCTTGGCTGCTCTGTCTTCTTCGCCGGAGCGTTTGGCGACTATTGCGAAGGCGTCGAGCGGCTTCGTGTACGCCGTGTCGGTGATGGGCGTGACCGGTGCCCGCACCTCCGTGTCGGAGGCGGCTCGCACCCTGGTTGCGGACATTAAGGCTGCCGGTGCGCCTCGTGCGTGCGTGGGTCTGGGCGTTTCGACTCGTGCCCACGTTGAGGAGATTGGCGAGTATGCGGACGGCGTGATTGTCGGTACCGCGCTGGTGAAGGCTTTGGCTTCTGGCGGTGTTGAGGCGGTGGCTAAGCTGACCCGTGAGCTGGCGGGGCGTGAAGGCTAATGTCTGATGTGCTGTCGCTGGCGAGCGTGCCGGTAGCTAACGTGCTGGCTTCGATTCCGCTGGGTTCGATTCCTTCGCCGAGCGTTTCGTACCTGCAGCTGGGCCCGTTCCGTGTGCATTTCTATGCCCTGTGTATTCTTGCGGGTATGGCGGTGTGCTTGTGGCTGGGTTCTCGCCGTTGGAAGGCGGCGGGTGGTACCCCTGAGCGCGTTTTTGACGTGGCGATGTGGGCTATTCCGGCGGGCATTATTGGTGCCCGCGCCTACCATGTGCTGATTACTGACCCGGGTAGCTATTTCGGTCCGAATGTTGCTGATCCGTGGGCTTTCCTGAAGATTTGGGAGGGCGGCATCGGCATTATGGGTGCCGTGTCGGTTGGTGCGTTGGGCGCCTGGTATGGTTGCCGCCGCTACGGGATGAATTTCCCGGCTTTTGCGGATGCGGTAGCGCCGGGTATTCTGCTGGCTCAGGCGTTTGGCCGCTGGGGTAACTGGTTCAACCAGGAGCTGTTCGGTAAGCCGACGACTCTGCCGTGGGGCTTGGAGATTAGCGCGTCGAGCGGTAATTTCCCGACCCAATATCCGGCGGGTACGCTGTTCCATCCGACGTTCCTGTACGAGTCGCTGTGGAACCTGCTGGGTGTGGCGTTGCTGCTGTGGCTGGGTCGTAAGGGCGTGCTGAAGCTGGGTCAGACCCTGTGGCTGTACGTGTTCTACTACGGTGTGGGCCGCCTCTTCATTGAGATGTTCTTGCGTATTGATACCTCGGAGATGCTCTGGGGCGTTCGTATTCACGTGTGGACTGCTCTGTTGCTGGTTCTGCTGGGTGCTGCTGGTTTTGTGGTGGCTGGTCGTCGTGCGGCGGCGAAGGCTGCTGCGGGTATTGAGCCGGCTCCTGCAGAGATTGCTCCGAAGCCTGCCGCAGATGAGCCTGCAGAGGGCGCTGAGGAGAAGGCAGCCGAGAAGGCAGAGCCCGCGGAAGGATTTGACTCTTCTGAGTCTTCGACGAAGGGCTCCTAGCTTTCATCTTCTAGCTCTATCTAAATTTCATAGAAAAACCGCCGGATGGGGGAGCGCCCCCGTCCGGCGGTTTTTTATGCCCGCTATTTGTGCTTGCTGTCTGTTTCTTGCTGGTGGATGTTCTCATGGTGGCATGTGCCGGGACCCTGCGTGGATTTGGGCTGTTGAGAAGGCATAATAGAGGTATTGCGTGTGGCGGGTTCCCGCGTAAGGAGTATGAGGCTCTTCGAACGCCCGTCGCGTCTGCGTTTAGAAACACCCACTCGACGTACAGGATTTTTATCGTGAGCTCTTCTGCCGGCGATTCTTCGCGCCCCGTTTCTCCCTCTTCTCGTCCGGGTCTGACCCGTCGTCGTCTTGTGGCTGGTGCGGCGTGGGCTGCCCCGGTTGTTGTGGCGTCGTCGGTGATTCCGGCGTATGCGGCTTCTGATGAGGAAGGCGAATGCACCGGCCCTTACGAGGATTCGACGATGGTCACTGCCGGTGACGGCGTGAAGAAGGTTGCCGTGCTGACGGTTCCTGCGGGCGCTAAGCGTATGCGTTTTACCGCTGTGGGCGGTGCTGGCGGCACGAACTACACTGTGGCTGATGCCGGTTCCGGTGCCATGGTGGAGGGTTCTATGGCTGTGCGCGGCGGCCAGACTATTACTCTGACTGCCGGTTCGGGTGGTATCGGTAATGGTGAGCTGAAGCCCGCTGAGGGCGGCGACGGCTACGGTGTGGGCGGCTCCTCGAAGGCTTCTTCGCCGGTTCCCGCGAACGTTGTTTCTGCGATTAATGATTTGACCCGCATTTCTGGCGGTGTGACCGGTCGCGGCGGTATGAGCGCTGTGCTGTATTCGGCGTCCGGCGGTGGTTCCTCCGCTATTGAGGTGGATGGTGTGCCCATGATTGTTGCCGGTGGCGGCGGCGGTGCCGGTGTGCTGGCGTCGTATGCGACGGTTCTGCCGAATCCCGCGAATGCGGGTGCTGTGCGCCCGACCGCGCACTATTCGCTCGATAGCTCCGGTGGCGAGCACCAGTTCAGCACCGGTGGTGGCGCTGGTTCAGGTGACGGCGACGGTTCGCCCGGTTTTGTTGGTTTCACCTCGTACGAGGCGCAGTCTGATCCGATTCTGACGGTGAACCCGGGTTCGGGTGCCGCCGGTGGTGTGGGCGGTGCCGGCGGTGAGAAGCTGAACCCGCCGGCTGTTGATGGTTCGGTGATTGGTTTTTCGAGCACCTCCACCCAGAAGCTGGTGAGCACTGCGACTGCCGGTGCGGCGGGTGCGAGCGGTTTCCGTGCGAAGGGCGCCGATGGTGTGGCGAGCTATTCGTACCAGTGGGATCAGACTCCGGAGGGTACCGATAACCGCCCGTCGAATGCTGGCGAGCTGTTTAACGGCTACCAGTCTGTGGTTTCTGGAGGCGGTGGCGCCGGTTATGGCGGCGGCGGCTCCGGTGCTGCGTTGAGCGTTTCGGCTCGTGTGGTGTCGCAGAAGTGGAATAACGATTCGGCTCGTGCCCGCTATGCGGTGGGTTCGGTGCAGCTGGCTGGCGGTGGCGCTGGCGGCGGTACGTTCATGGATTCTACGGTGCGCATCATGGATCTGGGTTGGGCGTTGAATGCTCCGAATGGTCCGGGTGAGCGCGGTGCTGGTTATATTGAGGTTGCTTTCTGCTTCTAGGCAGCTAAGTCTCATCGGCTAAGAGTTCCTGTGAGCCTGTAGGAATCGTATAGGTGCAGATTGAACCCTTTCTTTAGGGTGGTATGCGCCTCAAACTTAATATTTAAATTTTTTCTGAGTGCCTCCCAAGCCGCTTGTTTGGGAGGCATTCTCATCTTCTGTGTTGTTTCGTCATAGCGTCATATCAACCTTTGGCGGTTTAGCGCATTGGTCGGAATGGACCTTATCGAAAGCTCATCCTTGCTCGTGAGAACGCCTCTATCTAACCCCTCTGTCATATTCGGGGAAGGTCCTTTAGATTGGCGGCTCATCATTTTACGGTGGAAATGTAAAGAATACGCGCGCTCACCCCGCTAGGTTGCACAGCGCAGATTGCAGATTGCGGCTTGAGCGCGGCCACCGATGACTAAGGAGTTTAGGTCATGTGCAAGGAAACCATGAAGGCTGTTGTTGTCCCTGAGAAGGTTGACGGTTCGGTTGTTGTCCGTGAGGTTCCCGTTCCGGCTGTCGGTTACGGCCAGGCGCTCGTGAAGATTGAGTACTCGGGCGTGTGCCACACTGACCTGCACGTGGCTTCCGGTGATTTCGGTGAGGTTCCGGGTCGTATTCTGGGCCACGAGGGCATCGGCCGTGTCGTCAAGGTCGGTGAGGGCGTTGAGTCCCTGAAGGAAGGGGACCGCGTGTCGGTGGCTTGGTTCTTCGAGGGCTGCGGCCACTGTGAGTACTGCACCTCGGGCCGTGAGACCCTGTGCCGTTCGGTGAAGAACGCAGGCTACTCGGTTGATGGCGGCATGAGTGAGTACACCTTGGTGACCGCTGATTACGCTGTGAAGGTTCCCGAGGGCCTTGACCCGGCACAGGCAAGCTCCATTACCTGCGCTGGTGTGACCACCTACAAGGCAATTAAGGAGTCGCTGGTTCGCCCCGGTGAGTGGCTGGTTGCTTACGGCGCTGGCGGTCTGGGCAACCTGGCTGTTCAGTACGCTAAGAAGGTTTTCGGCGCCAAGGTTATCGCTGTTGATATCAATGACGACAAGCTGGCTCTGGCTCGTGAGACCGGTGCTGATCACGTCATCAACGGCCGTGAGGTTGAGGATGTTCCGGCTCGTATTCGCGAGCTGACCGGCGGTGGCGCTCACGCTGCTGTGGTGACCGCGGTATCGAAGGTTGCGTTCAACCAGGCTGTCGAGTCGGTTCGTGCGGGCGGTTCCGTGGTGGCTGTTGGTCTGCCCTCGGAGATGATGGAGCTGTCCATTGTGAAGATTATTCTGGACGGCATCCGCGTGGTGGGCTCCCTGGTGGGTACCCGTCAGGATTTGGCGGAGGCATTCCAGTTCGGTGCTGACGGCATCGTGGTTCCGGTGGTTCAGCTGCGTGAGGTTGACGAGGCACCGGCTGTCTTCGAGGAAATGGCGGCGGGTAAGATTACCGGCCGTATGGTTCTGGACTTCGCTAGCCTCTAAGCTAGCGGATGGGTCGAGGCGCCCGGTAGGGCTTCAAGGTCTCACTCGGCTGGGGTCTTGCCGGTAGTTTCGATGGTTATAGCGCCTAGGGCGCATCCCGTGTGGCGGGGGAGTAGGGGTACTCTTTCTGCTGTGCATACGACGCGGGGTGCGCCTTAGTGTTTTTAACGCGGCGTTTTAGGGTTCCGAGTTTTGAGAGCCGTTATCGTGAGGAGCTGAAAACCTCTGTGAGTACTAGGCACCTAAACGTAATATACGCGGGAATTTATTTTTGAAAATATCGGGGAATATCTCAAAATTTTCACAAAATTAGTTCAATATAGCATTTTGTTTGACATCTACAGGCCTCAAAATGCATACTTGTATTGTAAACATTCAACCACTGGTTGAAGCGTAATATTTGCCGAAGAGATAGGTTTCGAACGCCCCTGCACCTACCCTAGATGTAACGGGATATGACGTGTGAAGGTTTCGGCCCTCCTAGATATCGATTCCTTCTCCCAGAACGCCATACCCGGGTGAATTTCAGCATCTTCGTACCGTGCCGTTATTCACCGTTGAGTCCTTAATTCCGGCCAGGCGCCCCTCTAGACACCTTCGGATTGAGGTCTCACCAACGATTAGTGTGGGCCCCACGGACATAGTCAATGGGGACTATGTCCGCCACACTAATCCGGGGCTTTTAGGACACTGCATGACTTCGTGGTGGTTCGCCCGCCACGCTATAAATTTACCTGCCGGCACGGGTAACATAGCCGGGTTCTCTACTCACTCGGTAACCCACCCGCTGCAGAACGCATCTTGATTTTTGTGTTGTTCAGAAGATGCTTCCTGTAGCAAAAGAACGAGGGGCACCTCTGCCAGGTGCCCCTCGTTTTTATATGCGCGTTGCAGTGTTTATTAGCTGCCGCGCCGTTGAGTAAATGCCACGCTCTTAGTAGATACCGCGCCGCGCGGTCCAGCGGATCGTGCCACGCTCAAAGTCCATGTAGTACACGCCGTTCGCGTAGGACTCGTCGCCGCGTGCCGCACCGTAGCGAGCGGTATTCTTCTCCCAGTGCTTGAAGATTGCGCCGTTACCGTTGGTCTCGTACGCACCGTACGCATCCGACCAGAGCAGTACCTTGCCGGAGGCGAATCGCACCTGAGCACCCGTGGAGGTGGCGGTTTCGTCGGTCACCGGTGCACCCCAGGTGCCGCGGTGCTGCAGGAAACGGTGGTAGAACGCGCCGCCGGTGTGCAGGCGGTGGGTGCCGGTCTGTGCGGACCACACGTAGGTGGTGCTGCCGGTGAATTCCTGCTTGATGATGCCGTTGCCCAGATTCTGCTCGTCAGTGGTGGGCGCGCCCTTCATGCCTGCCTTGCGCCAGGTTGCATAGATGGCGCCGCGCTCGTTGAGGATGTGGGTTCCGTATGCGTTGGACCAGTAGCCACCCTCACCGTTGGCGAAGGAGACCGCGATGGTGTCGGAGCGGGTTTCCTCGTCGGTGGTCAGGCCGCGGAATCGTGCCACGTCCGAGCGGAACTTATAATCCAGGCCGCCGTTGGTGACCAGCCAGTGCGAACCGTGAGAGTTCGTCCAGTAGATGGTCTTGCCGTTGGTGAACTTCTGCGCATACACGCCGTGACCCAGAGAGTACTCGGTGCCAATCGGGTTGCCGTAGAAGGAGCGGTTTTCGTTCCAGTAGCTACCGATGCCGGTGCGAATATCAATCGAGCCGGTCGCGGTGGTCACCACGTTCGAATCCTGTACCGCGCGGTCTTCTGCCGAACGGTCTTCCGCTGCGCGGTCTTGGCCGTTCGACCAGTTGCGGTGCACAGCCTTCGGGTTCTTCGCCAGAACCTTCAGATCGTTCACGGTGCCGGGGAAGAAGTTCGAATCACCCACGAACGGACCAGAATCGGTGAACTGCCAAATGTCGTAGCCGCTCCAACCCGCCGGAATCGCACCGACCACGGTCGAGTAGCTTGCCAGGTGTAGCGGCAGAGTGCCGAACTGCGGCGAACCCACGCAGTGCGACCACCAGGAGGTTGCGGTGTACACCATCGGGGCACGACCGGTCAGTGAACGGTAGGTGTCCACAAAGTCGCGGGTCCAGGCGGTCAGCTGCGCCGGGGTCATGTTGTAGCAGGTGTTGCCGTAGGCGGGGTAGGGGTTGAACTCGATGTCCAGCAGGCCGGGCAGGGTCTTGCCGTCGGCAGTCCACGCGCCACCATTCTGCACGAAGTAGCGTGCTTGATCGGCACCCGAGGAGGTGCGGGGGTTTGCGAAGTGGTAGGCGCCGCGCACCATGCCCGATTCGGCGGAGCCGTTGTACTGCTGACCGAAGTAGGGGTTGGTGTAGTAGCCACCCTCGGTTGCCTTCACGTAGGCGAAGCGGGAACCTGCGGCGTAGGCGCTCGCCCAGTCCACGTTCTGCTGGTGCGAGGAGACATCCATGCCGAGGGTGCCGCCGCTCGGGGTCCATGCGGAGCGGCCCTGTGCCAGTGCCTGACCGGATGCTAGCGCCTGACCGGAAGCCACGCCCTGCGCGGAGCTCTGGGTTGCGGAGATACCGCTCAGAGTTGCGGTGGAGGCGGGGGAGGTGGCGCCGGTTCGCGCGTTGGCGGTGCCCAGGCGTTCGCGCTCGCCCGCACCCATGGCGGGGTTGGAGCGTTCGACCAGAGATGCATCCGGGGCGGGGGCGTAGCTGAGCTCCTCGTAGGATGCGTTGGGGTTGACCTCTGCGGCTGCGCTCGCGCTGGGGGCGGCGAAGGCGGCGGGAACGGAGGTGAGGGATGCGGCGACCAGGGTGACTGCGGACGCCATGATGGAGCGGGCTGCCGCGGAGCGCGCGGCAGTCTGGAGTTTCTTCATAGATTTTGCCTGTGTTTGAGAGGTGGATGTGCCGATGTGGCCCTGTGCGGGGGCTTCTGGCACGAGTGAATATGTGGGGTAGCTGAAGTGATGTGTGTCGGTTGCCGGGTATGTCAAGCGGCTGACACAGCTAACAGCGTACGGTACCTGCACCGATGTGCGCAATGATTTGGGGTGTCATTCTGGCGGCATATCTTTCGCAGAGTGCACAGTAACCTGGAATCTTTGGGGTGTCTGTTTTACTTTGTGGCTTGTCGGTGCATTTATTGGCTCAAGTTTTTGGGACAAAATTTTAGGCACGCGACACGCCGAGGCGTTGCGAATTTCAC
Source organism: Rothia mucilaginosa ATCC 25296 (assembly GCF_000175615.1). GTDB lineage: Bacteria > Actinomycetota > Actinomycetes > Actinomycetales > Micrococcaceae > Rothia > Rothia mucilaginosa. Next base: position 26,773 of record NZ_ACVO01000014.1, read on the forward strand.
TCTGTGGACTGCTGTATTGGGGTATTGCTGCGTCGGTTCGTTGTTCAGGGTGGGCCTCAGCATCTAGAGCTACGTTGCCGGGATGCAGTCGGGTGCTGATGCGCCGGGCGGTGCCTCTTGCGACTTTTGGGCATAAGGAAAGGGGTGGGCCGCACACACAAAGACCCACCCCTCATATTCCGGGTACTGTATTTGGCGCGGCCTCGCACCGGCACCCGGAGTTTCATGGTCGATGCAGGAGAGATGAAGAGTCATCGACCACGTATATGGTGCCTGTTGGCACGTTTTTCTCGGCTCTTCCCGCCCGCTCTTTCAGGTTCTGATGTCCGGCTGAAAGAGACGGGTGGGAAGAGGCGAAAGTTTATGTTTCCTCGAATTTTTTAAAATTTCGAGGGCTTAGAGGAACTTGGCGATGTCCTCGACCAGAGGCTTGAGGGTCTCGCGGTCGATGTACTCAGCCTTGCCGGTTTTGTAGCATTCGAGCATCTGCTTGATGCCCTCGTTGGGGTTCGGGTTGGCCATGAGCCATGCACGGACCGGGCCTTTCAGCGCGGTCTTGTGAGCCAGCGAAATCTTGTCAAAGTCGATGCCGCCACGCAGGTGGTAGACGGGGCGACCTTCGGTCAGTTCGGGGGTGTAGCTCTTGGCGACGGCCTTGTCCAGCAGCTTCTTCGAGTACTCACCGGTGAAGGAGACGGTGAAGAAGGCGGTGCGGTTCTTCTTGGGTGCAATGATCGGCAGAATCTTCTTGCGAAGTGCCGGTGCGCCGTTGAGGAATCCACCGTAGTCGCTGCCGGCAATGACGAAAGCATCGAATGTCTCTGCCTGCTCGGGGGTGACCTTGGAGGCGGGGACAGTCTCAACTTCGGGAGCCTGCGGGAGCGCACGCAGATCTTCTGCCAGCCAGGTGGCGTACTGTTCGGTGTAGCCGTAGGTGGAGCCGAAGATAATCAGCACGCGAGTAGTCATCTGTGAACCTTCCAGATATATTTCGCATTTCAAATACTAATTATGGGTTCCAATATAGGCTAGGCGCGCGAAAATGTGAAATCGCCCAGCCCTTGGATGCCCTATCTATCTTCTCATAGCCCACTCTGAGTGTCTCTATGTTTTTGAAACACGCCCGAAGGTTCTCGAGTGTGACTAAATATTGCACAGTGCCCATTTTCTATAGGTAAAAAGCACCCTAATTTACTTTCTGGGTGACATGGAGGCGCGGGGACTGTGAAGTGGGTTTGGGTGAGGTGAACAGTAGGTGGGGAAGGGGTGCATAAAATGCGACGTGAAACACAAGTTCTTCGGTGGAAAGAGTTGGGAGAAACATACCCAAGAGGGCGCAAAACCCCTATAATTGAGAAAGAGTCCCACGCATCCGGCATGTGGTTACTTGTTAGAACACGTGGGAATAATTGGGAATTTGACGTTAGTCTTCCCCGGAAAATCAGTGTGAACCCTCAGAGGTCACACAAAACAACACACAAAGGTTAGGTACATGAGGCGCGCAAAAATCGTTGCAACCATCGGTCCGGCAATCGAGTCCCCCGAGAAGATCTCCGAGGCAATCAAGGCTGGCCTGAACGTCGCCCGTCTGAACATGAGCCACGGTGACCACGCCGAGCACCAGGCACGCTATGACACCATCCGTGAAGAGTCTGCAAAGCTCGGTAAGGACGTTGCTATCCTCGCCGACCTGCAGGGTCCCAAGATTCGCCTCGAGCGTTTCGCAAACGGCAAGGAATACCTTGAGCCCGGCGCAGACTTCACCATCACTTCCGAAGACGTTGAAGGTACCGCAGAAATCTGTGGCACCACCTACAAGGGTCTGCCCGGCGACGTAAAGCTCGGCGACAAGCTCCTGCTCGACGATGGCAAGATCCGCCTCGAAGCTATTGAGGTAACCCCCACCCGCGTTCGCACCCGCGTGGTCGTCGGTGGCCCCATCTCCAACAACAAGGGCATCAACCTGCCCGGCGCAGCAGTCTCCCTGCCCGCACTGACCGAGAAGGACGCAAACGACCTGCGCTTCGCACTGAAGATGGGTGCAGACATCATTGCACTCTCCTTCGTCCGTACCGGTGCAGACGTTGACCCCGTCCACAAGATCATGGAAGAAGAGGGTATCCGCGTACCCGTCATCGCCAAGATCGAGAAGCCCCAGGCTGTTGAGAACCTGCAGGACATCATCGACAAGTTCGACGGCATCATGGTCGCTCGTGGTGACCTCGGTGTTGAGCTGCCCTTCTCCGAGGTTCCCCTCGTCCAGAAGAAGGCAATCGACATGGCACGCCGCTGGGCAAAGCCCGTCATCGTGGCAACCCAGGTGCTCGAGTCCATGACCGACAACCCCGTCCCCACCCGTGCAGAGGTTTCTGACTGCGCTAACGCAATCCTCGACGGCGCAGACGCAGTGATGCTCTCCGGTGAGACCTCGGTCGGTAAGTACCCGATCCTGACCCTGCAGGCTATGGCTGCAATCGTTCAGGATACCGAAAAGGGCGGCCTGTACCGCGTGCCCGAGCTGGATCGCAAGCCCCGCACCCGCGGTGGCGCAATCACCCGCGCAGCAGTGAACATCGCTGACCAGCTGGACGCAAAGCTCATCGTTACTTTCACCCAGTCCGGTGACTCTGCACGTCGTCTGGCACGTCTGCGTCCCGAGACCCCGATTGTCGCGTTCACCACCAGCTCGAAGGTTCGCTCCTTCCTGTCCATGCTGTGGGGCGTTGACGCTGAGCAGGTTGAGATGATCACCGATCAGGAAGGTCTGTTCCAGTTCGTGGACGAGTACCTGCTGAAGAACGGTCTGGCAGAAGCTGGCGACCTGGTCGTCGTTGCTGCCGGTGCTCCCGCAGGTCGCGCAGGTACCACCAACATGGTTCAGGTACACCGCGTCCACGGTGCTGAGGGCGAGCGCGAGGCTCTGCGTCCTTACGAGGAGGACGAGGTCAAGCGCTAAGCCGCTCACCAATCTTTTTTCGATGCGTAGCTGAGGGTAATTCTCAGCCTGTACGCTCGGTGTATAGAGACCGCCGCCCGGTCGTGAAACTCTCACGGTCGGGCGGCGGTTTTGTGTGTCTGCGGGGTGTTTGCTTCCGGTGGGTTACGGGGACAGCGGGAAATACGCGGGCATAGAAGTAGATACAGAAAAGCGGCGGGAAAGCTTCAAGCTTTCCCGCCGCTTTTGCGTTGGTGCCCGAGGTGGGACTCGAACCCACACTCCGAAGAACCTGATTTTGAGTCAGGCGCGTCTGCCAATTCCGCCACTCGGGCGTATCACGCATTTGTGCGTAACACCTTTAGAATTCTAACCCAGGCTGTCTAGAAAATCTAATCTATCTGACGTGTTGAGCAGGCTGAGGCGGGGCGCGGAACATCTACTGAGGGTTTCTGTTGCGCCTCTATGAGGGGGTAAGTCTGGAACCTGCCGCGCATTTGCCGAGGGATGTAGGAAGGGTGCGGGAGGGGACGTTGAGTGTAAATCCTGAGCTCAGGGTGAACCGGTGCCACTTATCCACAGGTGGAGGCGGGGGAGAAAGCGCGCATCCTGTATCCTTAAAGACTGACTAACCATCCCCGTTCGCCTTCGCGGCTGGGGGCCACCTCAACGTTAAGAAAGTGATCACGGCTCGTGTTCAATTCTCTCTCCGACCGCTTGACGGCAACTTTTAAGAACCTGCGCGGCAAGGGCCGCCTCTCCGAGGCAGACATTGATGCAACCGTCCGCGAAATCCGCCGCGCCCTGCTCGACGCTGACGTCGCCGTCCCCGTGGTCCGCGAATTTACCGCCCACGTGAAGGAACGCGCTCTCGGTGCGGAAGTTTCCGAGGCGCTGAACCCCTCCCAGCAGATCGTCAAGATCGTGAACGAGGAGCTGGTGAGCATCCTCGGCGGTTCGACCCGCCGCATCAACATGGCGAAGAGCGGCCCGACCATCATCATGCTGGCGGGTCTGCAGGGTGCCGGTAAGACCACCCTGGCGGGCAAGCTGGCTCACTGGTTGAAGGGCCAGGGCCACACCCCGATGCTGATTGCATCCGACCTGCAGCGCCCCAACGCGGTGACCCAGCTGAAGGTCGTTGGTGAGCGTGCGGGCGTGCCCGTGTACGCGCCGCACCCCGGTGTGACCAGCGAGTTTGACGTACCCACCGGCGATCCCGTGCAGGTGGCACGTGACGGTGTGGCTGAGGCTCGCGCTAAGCTGCACGACGTGGTGATTGTCGATACCGCGGGTCGTCTGGGTGTTGACGCTGAGCTCATGCAGCAGGCACGTAACATTCGTGACGCTATTGAGCCGCACGAAGTTCTGTTCGTTATCGATGCGATGATCGGTCAGGACGCCGTGAACACCGCTAACGCCTTCAACGAGGGTGTGGACTTCACCGGTGTGGTCCTGTCTAAGCTTGATGGTGACGCCCGCGGTGGTGCGGCTCTGTCGGTGGCTTCGGTGACCGGCAAGCCGATTATGTTCGCGTCCACCGGTGAGAACGTCACTGACTTTGAGCAGTTCCACCCGGACCGTATGGCAAGCCGCATCCTGGATATGGGTGACATCCTGACTCTGATTGAGCAGGCTGAAGCTCAGTGGGATAAGGCTGAAGCCGACCGCATGGCGAAGAAGTTCATCGATCAGGAAGACTTCACTTTTGAAGACTTCCTGGCTCAGATGCAGCAGATTCGTAAGCTTGGTTCCATGAAGAAGCTGCTCATGATGATGCCCGGTGCGGCTCAGATGCGTCAGCAGCTTGAGGCTTTTGACGAGCGCGAGATTGACCGCGTGGAGGCGATTGTTCGCTCCATGACCCCGCATGAGCGTGTGGCTCCGCGCATCATTAACGGTTCTCGCCGTGCCCGTATCGCTAAGGGTGCGGGTGTGACCGTGTCTGAGGTGAACCAGCTGATGGAGCGTTTCGCTCAGGCTCAGAAGATGATGAAGAAGCTCGCTTCGGGCAAGATGCCCGGCATGCCCGGTGGTATGCAGATGCCCGGCATGGCGGCTGCGGCCGGTGGCGCTCGTAAGAACGCGAAGAACAACAAGAAGAAGAAGGCTCGCTCCGGCAACCCGCAGAAGCGTGCGGCGCAGGAGGCGGCAGCAGCTAAGGCGCAGCAGGCTCGCGCCGGTGCTGCATTCGGTCAGCAGGCTCAGAACCAGGAGATGGATCTGTCCAGCATGAACCTGCCGAAGGGCTTCGAGAAGTTCCTGCAGTAAGAGCAAATATGAGCCCGGTAAGGGGTGGTACGGGTGCGCACGTGGTGACGGGCGCACCCGTACCGGTATGGTGCCCGGTTTGGGTGCATGAATGGGTGTGAAGGGAAGGTATCAATGGCTCAGAACGAGCAGAATTGGGATCGAGAGAACGCGGATGATCAGCTGAATGAGCAGGTCACGCCGTGGTCTCAGCGCGCCTTCGCCGATGATGCTGTAGAGGACCCTGCCGGTGAGTCTGCTGGAGAATCTGCAGTTGAGTCTGTAACTGAGGAGGGCTCGCTGGGCTTCTCTGATGCTCCCGCAGAGGTTCTTGAAGACGACCTTTCGGGCGATCTTGAAGACGGCATCGCAGGCGACTTTGCGGACGGCTTCGACAATGATTCGAACATCCTTCCCGGGTACACTCCCGTCTGGGCGCGTATCGCCCTCGAGTACGGGGAGCACTCTGCCGAACTGGCGGGCGACCTCGTCTACTCCAGTGAGAGCGACGACCCCGCCGTTGACGACGTTGCCGCAACCATCCTGAACCTCATTCGTGAGGCCCGCAGCATGCACGATGAGGTGAAGGCGGAAGACCCCGATACGCAGCGCGCCTGGAACGACCGCACGAAGGTTGACCGCCTCGCCGCCGCCCTGGAGAGCGAAGAGTGGACCGTCGATAAGCTCACCGGCATGTGGGACGATGCCCCTGCACCCGCCGGAACCGGCGAATCTGATAGCCCCGAGTACCTGCGCGCCCAGGACGAGGAGCGCACCGCCGAGAAGCAACGCAATGAGCGCATCGAGCAGACCATGGAGCTGGAGGAGAAGATTCAGCGCCGCCGCATCATGGCTCGTTCCACCACCGATGAGGAGCTGATTGCCGCCCTTATTGAGGCGACCGCCGCCTCCCCGGAGCTGATTGCTTACGAGATGGGTGAGCATCAGGTGCAGCTCTACGTGCTGTGCGCCGTGGATGATGAGGGCTACATGAACGTGCTGGAGGTCGCTGATGGCCACCTGCACGTGGGTACCCCCGTTGAGGATTACGTGGCGCAGCTGGTGGATCAGCTGCCGGTTACCGGTGCCGCCCTTGAGGGTGAGGCGACCGTGTGGGAGGAGCTGCCCGGTGGGCAGGGTGAGCTGGAGTTCCTGGTGGATGGCGACGCCGCCATGCTCGTTGACCTGCCCATTGACATGATTACGGGGCTCCTTTTGGCGTACCTTCCTGCCGGTACTCGGCAGGTTGTTGCCGCACCGGCGGGGGAGTGGACCCTCATTTCTGCCGACCCGGTGGACCTGATGGCGCTGCTGGGCCTGCTGAACTGCAACGCCCTGATTGCTGAGGGCAACGCGAACCAGCAACACCTGGTGGTCTATGAGGAGCCCACCCGTGAGCCCTACTCGGATGAGGAATGGTACCTGGAGGCGTTCGGCGAACCCTACGAGAACATCGTGGAGGAGTTCACCTGGCAGCGTGTGCCTAAGCGCCTGAACCGGGCCCTCAGCCGTGAGGAAGTCGCACGTTTTGGCGGCGTGTTGGAGGATCTGCTGTCGGAGCTTCCCGGTAGCGCCCCGGAGCTTTCGGGTTCGAAGATTTTCGGTTCCGATGAGGAAGAAATCGAGCAGGGCATCGCTAATGTCATGGCGATGTTTGGTGTGGAGGCTGACTCCATTGCCGGTCGCCGCCTGAATGCGTACCTGCGCGATACGAGCAATACCCTGGCGCTGGAGTCGGTGCTGCAGCTACTGGACGTTCCTACCGAGCTGGCGCTGGTGCCGACCACCGGTTTTGATGTGGCGTCGATTAGCACGGCTCGCGTGTTCGGCAACGAGGATGAGGAGCTCGCGCAGTCCGCCGATGCGACCGTATCTATTGATGCTGAGGCTACCTTCTCCGAGAGTACTCCCGCCGAGGATGTTTCTTTTGACGATGAGGAGATTGAACCCTACCCGGGCGGCTACACCTCGCCCCTGGACCGTAGCTACCGCCTGGTGGCGACCGGTCGCCGCGTGACCCTCTCCGAGTGGATGGACGCTCTCAACAACGCGCACATCCCCTACGAGTACACGCACATGGGTTCGCCGGAGGGCTCTGCGCCGGATTCCTTCGTGGAGACCGAAGAGGGTTACCTGTCTCTTGACAGCGCCCTGCACGAGGCTGACTCTTCGCCTACCGAGGAGCAGGCATCGCACGAGGCAAAGGTAAGCCAGCAGGCTCCCGAGCCTTCTGCCGCGCTCGCACCTCAGAACGAAGCCGCCCCGAGCGTTGAGACCGTGCCCGATGCTTCCTCAAGCTCTGCAAATCAGAGTCCTGCACCCCAGGCCCCCGCACCGCAGACCACCTCCACTCAGGGCTCTTCCGCTCAGAGTCCCGCGCCTCGTTCGCGCCGCAAGCACCTGACCCCGGAGCAGATTCGAGCGAAGACCCGCCGTGTGGGTCTTGTCCTGGGTGCGGATGTGACGGCTCAGAGCGCTATCGCTCTGACCTTGGCGAATGTGGCGCGCCGCCGCCGTGCTCAGGGTAAGGCGAGCCGTAAGTTCTCGGTGGCGGCAGCACTCTTCGCCCTGAACGCTACGGTTGAGTCGGCTCTGATTCCGACGGTTCTGCGTTCATTTGAGCAGACGCAGATGAAGAAGCATGCCCGCCCGGTGGCGGATGCTGAGCTGGTGCATCCTGGCGATGCTACCTCGGAACAACCCTCGACCAAGCGCACTCTGATTGATGATTTGCGTGAGGGCCACTACCGCACGGTGGAGGATGCCGCCCCGTCCACGGAGCAGGCACCCTCTGGACTGCGTGAGCGTGCCCTGGGTATAGTGCGTAGCATCAGGCAGCGCGCTGCGAAGAAAACCGACCGCTAAAGGAAAGAAGCCATGAAGGATTCCTATCTGAGCGATGAAGAGCTGAAGGCTTTTATCGCCACCTTGCCCACGCGCCGTTTGGCGGCGGGCGCGCTGATTCGTAATGAGCGCGGCGAGATGCTGCTGGTGAAGCCGAACTATAAGGACGGCTGGATTCTTCCCGGCGGCACCGTGGAGGCTGGTGAGGCGCCCAAGCCCGGTTGTGAGCGTGAGATTGTGGAGGAATTGGGCCTGGATGTGAAGCTGGGCCGAGTGCTGCTGATTTTCCACGGCTTGTCGCTGGGTGTGTGGGGCGATTCGACCTACTACATGTATGACGGCGGCGTGATTGCGGCGGATACGAAGATTACCCTGCAGGATGCTGAGCTGGTGACCTATGAGTGGGTTGCTCCGGAGAACCTGGAGGGTTATGTGCGCCCGTCGATGGTGGATCGTCTGCGTGAGTGCTACCGCGCCCTGGAGACGGGGGAGACTCTGGAGATGAGCAACCTCGACTAGCGGCGGCTACAGGGCGGTTGCGCAGGGGGCTACCGGGCACAGAACGCTGTTTAAAAGTGATGTTCGGTGCCTGTGGCAATTATTTTTCCGTGTCGCTAGCTTAAAATCTCGGGCTCTGATACCCTAACTGAGTACCCGGCGACGCGCGACCCCTCTCTTCGCGCGCCGTTGTGTCCATAGAGGCGCCGTGAATGGCCCGCCCCACGGGTGCTGAACCGCGTGCCTCGCACCAAATTATGAAACAGGAGTAACCACTAAAGTGGCTGTTAAGATTCGTCTCAAGCGTATGGGTAAGATCCGCGATCCTCGTTACCGCGTTGTGGTCGCTGATTCGCGCGTCAAGCGCGACGGTAAGACCATCGAAGAGATTGGTATTTACCACCCGACCGAGCACCCCTCGCGTATCGAGATCAACTCTGAGCGTGCTCAGTACTGGCTCTCCGTCGGCGCACAGCCGACCGAGCAGGTTCTGGCTCTGCTGAAGCTCTCGGGCGACTGGGCTGCATTCAAGGGCGAGAAGGCAGAGTCCAAGGTTCTGCCCGTCGAGGCTAAGGCTGAGTTCGTTGTTCCCGAAAAGGGTTCCGTGATCCTGCCCGAGGCTATCACCCCCAAGGCTGAGAAGGCTGAAGAGGTTGCTGAGGAAGCAGCACCCGAGGCTGAGGCTGAGGAAGCAGCTGAGTAATTATGTTGGCTGACGCACTCGAACACCTGGTTCGAGGGATTGTCGATCGTCCGGAGGACGTGAAGGTGCGCCTGCGCACTCAGCGTCACCGTGAAACCCTTGAGGTTCGCGTGCATCCGGATGACCTGGGCCGAGTTATCGGCAGGTCTGGTCGTACCGCCAAGAGCATCCGTCTGGTGATGGACGCTATTTCTGATGGCGAGCCGATGCGTATCGACATTATCGACACCGACAAAAAGCGACGCTAGCTCGTAAACGCTTGAAGCCCCCGCTCCCGGAATTTTTCCGGAAGGCGGGGGCTTTCGCGTACCCGAGTCCCGGTGGTAGTGCGGGCGGCAGAATGCGCCCGTCCTAAGTGCCCGGTAGAATAGTGGGAGCCGTGCACGTGCACGGCGTAGGTTTTTAGCTTGTATCCAGCGGAGGAAAATTATGCAGGTTGTGGTGGCTCGTATCGGTAAGCCTCACGGTATTCGTGGTGAGGTGACGGTTCAGCTCTTTACTGATGCCCCGCAGGAGCGTTTTGCCCGCGGCGAGGTGCTCGGTATCGAGAATTTCAAGCCCGGCTCTGCTGCCGCTTCTGTGGCGCCCACCGGTGAGCTGACGGTTGCCGGTGCCCGCTGGAACAAGAAGATTCTGGTGGTCCGTTTTGATGAGGTGACTACCCGCAACCAGGCTGAGGAGCTGCGCGGTAGCCGCCTGGTCTACGAGGTTCCCGAGGATGAGGGCGACGAAGAGGGCTTCTACGAGCAGGAGCTGGTGAACCTGCCCGTGTACCTGCTCGCGGACGTGCCCGAGGGTGAGAGCCCCGTGGATAATCCGGCTGTGGGTAAGCCGCTGGGCAAGGTGACCGGTCTGCAGACCATGCCGGTTCAGGATTTGCTGCTGATTAAGCTGGCTCGTTCGCCGCGTCTTGCCTCCGGCGCGGGTGAAGAGATCATGATTCCTTTTGTTGAGGAGATTGTGCCTGAGGTGGTTCCCCCGACCGAGGATGAGCCCGGCTTTGTGCTGCTGACCCCTCCGGCGGGTTTGATTGACCTGGTCGAGGACGCTGAGCAGGATTCTGCGCAGGCGACTGAGCAGGCGGGGGAGTAGTCCGTGCGCTACGATGTGGTCACGATTTTCCCCGAATACCTGGAGCCGCTGAAGCTGTCCCTGCTGGGGAAGGCTCGTGAGAAGGGTCTGGTAGATCTGCACCTGCACGATCTGCGTGAGTACACCTTTGACCGTCACCGCACGGTGGATGACACCCCGTACGGCGGTGGTGCTGGCATGGTGATGAAGGCGGAGCCGTGGGGTTTGGCGCTGGATGAGGTGCTTGCCGCCTCCCCTCTGAACGCTTCCGAAGACTCTACTGAGGGTGCCAAGTCTGAGGGCACTGAGCCCGCCGCTGATACCCGCCCGTTGCTGATTGTCCCGTCCCCGGCGGGTGCCGTTTTCGATCAGGCGATGGCGTATGAGCTGGCGGAGGAGAAGCATATTGTCTTCGCTCCGGCGCGCTACGAGGGCATTGACGAGCGTGTGCTGGACTGGGCGCAGGAGAGCTTCCGCGTGATGCCCGTGTCCCTGGGCGATTATGTGCTTTACGGTGGCGAGGTTGCAGTCATTGCGATGATTGAGGCTATCACCCGCCTGATTCCGGGCGCGATGGGTAATCCCGCCTCCCTGGAGGAGGAGTCGCATACGGGTGGTCTGCTGGAGTATCCGGTGTACACGAAGCCCGCGGTGTGGCGTGAGCGTGAGGTGCCGGAGGTGCTGCTGTCGGGTAATCACGGTGCGATTGCGCGTTGGCGTCGTGACCGTCAGATTGAGCGTACCCTGGAGCGCCGCCCGGATCTGCTGGAGGCGTACCCGGTGGAGCAGTGGGATAAGAAGGATCGCCGCTTCTTGGCTGAGCGCGGGGTGCATTTTGCGAACCCGGCGAAGGCGGCTCAGAAGAAGGCGAAGAAGAACCCCGCACCGCAGGCTGATAGTGCGGCTCAGGCGGCACAGCCTGATACTGCACAGTCTAATACCGTGCAGCCTAATACTGTGCAGACCCAGCCGGAATCCTAAGCTTCGAACGGGTGCCTGTGGGTGCCTCGTGATTCTCTGAATGGGGGTTAGCGTCATATAACTGTTAGTTGGCGCTAACCCCTATTTTTTGTGCCCGCGACCCGTTATTCTGAGGTTAACCTCGCTAAGAACATAGCCTATCTATAGGTGGGGCGAGGTTGTAGCCCGCTTTCATCGTTGAAAGCACGTACTCAACAGAAGGAGGACACATGTCCGTTGTTAAGGTTCACCGTTTGGCTGTCGTTGGTGACAATCGTGCTGAGCTGGAGAAGCGCTTTGCCGCTGCCCGCCACATCGCTGACTCTTTCCCCGGCTTTGAGGGTTTTGAGCTGTGGCGCCCCCTGGATGAGGGCGGCGACTATTTCGTGGTGACCCGCTGGGTTGATGAGGCAAGCCATGATGCGTACGCGGCGGCTCGTCGTGAGCGTGACCCGAATACTGTTGTTTCTCATGCTGATGGCACCATGAGCTTCGAAAAGGTGGAGTTCGGCGAGTAACGGGCCGCGGCGAGTAACTGGTCACTCTGGGGAATTAATAGATAAACCCTGCCGGTAATTGCTCTGAGTAGGGGTTTATCTCATTTTTATCTCAAATAGTGAGGGGTCGCGCTAACTTTTCTGAATATTGCTTTAAGTGGGTATTAGCCCATGTGGAAGCAATATAAGGAGGGTTTAGGGCGGCCCCTCCTTGATTTTTCGGGGTTTAAAATTCGCAGGTATTTTGCTGTGATTGGGTATGTGGGTTCGGCACTATAAAACACCTGAAATACGCTCAATAGGAACCGGCGGAATACCTCAATCCTAAAGTGACACCATGGTGCAAAAAGGTTATTATTGTTCCCGAGAGCACGCTTCGCCCGAGTCGGTAGTTCGGGCGGGGACAGCGATCCCCTCTCAGCTGCATCGCATGACGTAGCTGAGTCACTCAAGGGAATATTCAGTGCACCCGTGTGAGTCATCCTCTGCATAGGAAGGTCTGGCAAGGGTGCCGACTCAACTATCACGTATTCACGCATGTGGTGCATGGTACTGGACCCCGCAATATATGGGATGGGAGCTTGGTGGTTCGAGCGTTCATTGTGGTTGATGACCCTCCTAACCGTGGATAGGAAAGTGCTTTGCAAAGCGGGTGAGCAAGCCGGTGGTCCGGACCGGTGCTCACCCGCTCCGCTGTTTAAAAGATTCCTTCAGGCCCTAATGCTTTTCGGGAACTGGGCGCTCGCGGAACTCGATGGGTCGCTTCGCCTTGGGTAGTGAGTACATGACGCGCAGGTACGCATCCTCCACCAGCTCTTCTAGTACCCGCTCGGTTATGCCTTCGCCGGCGCCCACGGAAATCCAGTGCCGCTTATTCATGTGCCATGCCGGGATGATGCTCGGGTAGATGCGCTGCAGCACCTCGGATTCTTCCGGGTCGGTTTTGAGGTTCACGATGGGGTAGCCGATGCCCTCCGTGTACATGGCGAAGATCTTGCCGCCCACCCGGTACACCGTGTGCTCGGGCCCGAACGGCTGATCGCGCGTCGCCAGCGGCATGGCGAGCGCGAGGCGGTCAACGGTATGCTCGAGGTCTTCGGGTGCCAGAAGTTTGGGGGAGGGGTTCGTACTCATAATTTCGAGTCTATCCGGTTGTTGGTGGTTCTACAGTGTTGATATCTAAGGGCTGATACAAAAATTGGGGTGTATGCAATGGTTTGCATACACCCCAGATTTTTTAGTGCCCTACTTATTCATGAGCTTGTGGTCAATTCCCTCGCGGGTAAAGGCCTGAATCGTATCCTGCAAGTCTTCACCCAGGTGGCCCCAGGAATCAGTGTGAGCAATGTACACCCGCTGGGCGCCCAGAAGCTTTGCCGCCTTTGCGGTATTCTCGGCGGTCATGGTCATGTCGAATTCGGGTCCGATGGGGTGTGCAGCACCCGCAAAAAGGATAGCGTCATCAACGGGAGCAATGCGCTGAGCAATTTCCTCTACAACGTGAAATTCGGAGTTGTCGCCAGAAATGTATACGGTCGGTTCTCCTGCAGCCTGCAGGAGGAAACCAATAACGGGACCGGCCTTCTCCTGAATTTCGGGGATGTTCGGGCCGTGGAGTGCAGGCATTGCGGTGACGGTAACTTCAGTAGAATCCTTTGCCACGATGAAGGTATCCCAGGGAGCCAGGCCGGTGACATTGGTGAGGCCTTCTGCCTGAAGGTTCTTTTCGCCGTCTTCGGTGGTGATGACGTGGCCAACCTTGGGGAGGAGGGCGCGGCCGCTGGTGTCAAGGTTGTCGGGGTGGGTATCGTGCGAGAGTAGGACTGCATCGATGGGGAGAACCGATTCGGGGGTGATGGGGGCGCCGGCAGTCTTCTTGAGAACGGTAATGCCCATGTCGTAGTCCTGAGGGGCATCAAAGGTGGGGTCGGTTAGGAAGCGCAAACCCGCGTATTCAATCAGGACGGTGGGGCCGGTGATGACGTTAATCGTAGGCATAAAAGTATTCCTCTCATGGATAAAATGTGTTTTTGCCGTGATTAACCATAGGTGTTTTCACGGAAAAATGCAAGTGATACCATGAGAAGTATGGAAAATTCTCACCGAACCGCCCACCTTCCTGCGGCACCCGGAAGCCAAGAACACCCCTGCATAGCGTTAGCAAATACGCTCTATACAACACCTGGCGGCAAACAATACGATCTGCTTGAAACCCCAGAAACAGCCACTGAATGGGCGCACGAACACCACATCGTGAATAACTCGTATGAGCTGCAACCCTATTGCGCCAGCAGATTCATCAGCTTTCGATACGTCATCAAAGAACTGTTTGACGCGTACCTAAACCAGCGCCCTCCCTATCCGGGTGCGCTTCACGCCGTCAACAAGACAGCACATGAGGCGCTCACCATGAACGCTCTAGCGTGGGATGCAGAAAACCGGCGGTACACGCGGCGAGTTGAAGACCCCCTCACCCAAGAGGTGGATTACGCCATCGCCCGCATCGCCTACGACGCCATCACATTACTGACCGGCGAAGAAGCAGATAAACTCTCTGAATGCGAAGCACCCGACTGCGACCGCATCATGTTGCGAACCCATGCGCGACGTAGATGGTGCAGCGTGCGTTGTGGTGACCGTATCCGCGCCGCCCGCTCCTATGAACGTAAACGCGCGCAGGCTGAAGGTGACTAAAAATCGTGCAGGCTGAAGATGGGGAATATTTGACTAAGTCGTCAGCGCGCCGCAGAATCACGCTAAAATAGGTAACTATGGCTGAATTTATTTATCAGATGATCAAGGCCCGCAAGACTGTGGGCGACAAGGTCATCCTTAACGACGTGACGATGTCGTTCTTCCCCGGCGCCAAGATCGGTATGGTTGGCCCGAACGGTGCGGGTAAGTCGACCATCCTGAAGATCATGGCTGGCCTCGACCAGCCCTCCAACGGTGAGGCACGCCTGACCGCAGGCTACACCGTGGGTATCCTCATGCAGGAGCCGCCGCTGAACGAAGAGAAGACCGTTCTGGGCAACGTTGAGGAAGGCGTGGGCGAAATCAAGTCCAAGCTGGACCGCTTCAACGAAATCTCCGCCCTCATGGCTGAGCCCGACGCTGACTTCGACGCCCTCATGGAAGAAATGGGTCAGCTGCAGGAAGCTATCGACGCCGCTAACGCATGGGACCTGGACTCCCAGCTGGAACAGGCAATGGAAGCGCTGCGCTGCCCGCCCGCTGACATGCCCGTCACCCACCTCTCCGGTGGTGAGCGCCGCCGCGTGGCACTGTGCAAGCTGCTGCTACAGAAGCCTGACCTGTTGCTGCTCGACGAGCCCACCAACCACCTGGACGCAGAGTCCGTGCTCTGGCTGGAGCAGCACCTGCAGTCCTACGAGGGTGCCGTCATCGCGATTACCCACGACCGTTACTTCCTCGATCACGTGGCAGAATGGATCGCCGAGGTTGACCGCGGTAACCTGTACCCCTACGAGGGTAACTACTCCACCTACCTGGAGAAGAAGCGTTCCCGCCTCGAAGTTCAGGGCAAGAAGGACGCTAAGCTCGCTAAGCGCCTGAGCGAGGAACTGGACTGGGTCCGCTCCAACGCTAAGGGCCGCCAGGCTAAGTCGAAGGCTCGTCTGGCACGCTACGAGGAGATGGCTGCGGAGGCTGAGAAGACCCGCAAGCTTGACTTCGAAGAGATTCAGATTCCTCCGGGACCCCGCCTGGGTAACGTCGTTATTGAGGCTGAGAACCTGCAGAAGGGCTTCGACGGCCGCTCCCTGATTAACGGTCTGTCCTTCTCCCTGCCCCGTAACGGCATTGTGGGTGTGATTGGTCCTAACGGTGTGGGCAAGTCCACCCTGTTCAAGACCATCGTTGGACTGGAGCCCCTGGACGGCGGCGAGCTGAAGGTCGGCGAGACCGTGAAGATCTCGTACGTCGACCAGAACCGCGCGAACATCGACCCGGAGAAGAGCCTCTGGGAGGTCGTCTCTGACGGTCTGGACTACATCCAGGTCGGCAACGTTGAAATGCCTTCGCGTGCGTACGTTTCCGCGTTCGGCTTCAAGGGCCCGGATCAGCAGAAGAAGGCGGGTGTGCTCTCCGGTGGTGAGCGTAACCGTCTGAACCTGGCGCTGACCCTCAAGCAGGGCGGTAACCTGCTGCTGCTCGATGAGCCCACTAACGACCTGGACGTTGAGACCCTCGCATCCCTGGAAAATGCGCTGCTGGAATTCCCCGGCTGTGCAGTAGTCGTCTCTCACGACCGTTGGTTCCTGGACCGCGTGGCAACCCACATCCTGGCGTGGGAGGGCACCGATGAGAACCCGGATCAGTGGTACTGGTTCGAGGGTAACTTCGAGTCCTACGAGAAGAACAAGATTGAGCGCCTCGGCCCTGAGGCTGCTAAGCCGCACCGCGTGGTGCACCGCAAGCTGACCCGATAGGGTTTGGCGGTGAGCCCCGCCTCCTGATGCTGTTGAAGCGTGAGGAGGCGGGGCTTTGCTGTGCCCGCTGGACGCCGTATGCGCTGTATTCCGTATGCACTGGGCGCCGTATGCGCTGGCGAGGGGAGGTGCGTGTGTTCACCGGTAGAAATAGTTCGCCCAGTAGTCACCGGTACGTCATAGCAGAGTACATATTCGCGGTTTAATGGACGTGTATAACTAACGCATTTGATACGAAGGGTAGAGTGTCATGCTTTCAAAATATAACTGGATGTCCTTAGCCACCGGTCTGTTGCTGGTTGCAACGGCAATCTACATGTTCACCAACCCCGCCACCCCGCTGGCTGTTCTGGGTTTCGTGTTCTCGATTGCGGTGCTGCTCGGTGGCGTGTTTGAGCTGGTCCGCTACTTTGGCGCGTTGAAGCCGGCACGTACCGGCTGGGACCTGGTTAACGGCATCCTGACCGTGGTGGTTGGTCTGATTCTGCTGAGCGCTTCGGCTGGTGCGCAGGCGACGTACATTCCGACTATTGTGGGCGTGTGGCTGATTGCGTGGGCGCTGATTCGTCTGATGACTGCTCAGGGCCTGAAGTACCTGAGCTTCGCCGCCGGACGCCACCTGCAGTTCTCTGCTATCGGTACCCTGATCCTGGGTTTGCTCGTGCTGCTGTTCCCGATGTTCTTCGGTGCGGTGGCAGTGTGGCTGATTGCCCTGGTGCTCCTGCTGGCTGGTCTGGTGTTTGTGGGTGACTTTTTCGTTTCCCGCCGCACCAAGCGCACCGTGCACATTTCCCCGGACGGTGTGATTGACGTCGAAGCCAAATAAGAGCTTCTTCGGCCCGTCTAGAACGTACACTAGAACATAAGAAAGACCGTGTGAGACAACCACCTCACACGGTCTTTCTGCATGCTCTAACGTTTTGAGCTGTCGCTGTGCCGAAGCTTTAGAGGGTGTACCTGCGGCTTTAGCGGTACTCTGCTCTATCGGTACTCTGCTTTAGCGGTACTCCGGCAGGCGGAACATCATTTCCTGGGCCACGGTCGCCACCAGCTCACCGGAACGATTGAAAATCGAACCCTGCGCGAGCATCCTGCCGCCCTGCGCGCTCGGGGAATCCAGCACGTACAGCAGCCACTCATCGGCACGCGCCGAACGGTGGAACCACATTGCGTGATCCAGTGAGGCGCTCTTGAGGCCCGGCTCCAGCCAGAACTTGCCGTGACGGCGCAGAGCCGGCTCCAGCGGCAGATAATCCGAAGCGTAGGCGATAGCGGCGCGGTGCTCCGCCTCCGAGGCCTCAGAACCATCAGCACGCACCAGGCGGTCAAAGGTCTTGAACCACACACAGGCACGCGGCTGTGTCGAGGAGGCATCCGCCTGAGTGTACAGGGGCGCGTCCACGTGTCGCATATCAATGGGGCGTTCCCACGCGACCGCCTGTGCAATGGGGTGGGGGAGCTGGCCCAGATAATCGCTGACCATCGGCAGCGACTCGGGGTCCGGAACCTCCGGCATAGTCACCGCGGTGTGCTCCGGGCCGCGGCTATCCGCCTGGAAAGACATAATCGCCGAGAACATGGGCGCCTCATCCTGGAACACCTGCACGCGGCGGGTCGAGAAGGAACGGCTATCGTTCAGGCGCTGAGTGGCGAAGAACAGTTCACGCTCAATATCGCCGGGACGCAGAAAGTAGGCGTGAATCGAGTGGATGTCCTTGCTCTCCACCGTGCGGTCGGCGGCAATAATCGACTGGGCAAGAACCTGACCACCGAAAGTACGCGGCTGCTCGCGGGTGAGCGTCACGCCGGTAGACACTTCATCACTACCGAAGGAGGCGGGCGCCGCCTCCACGGGGGAGAGGTCCAGCATCCGCATGAGGTTTTGGGTCACAGTGGGCTTGGTCATGGTTTTATTCTCGCACGTTTTCAATGAACCGGTTTCTGGCGTAGAGTGGGAGAGCATACTCTGAGACAACCACGACAGGTTGATTCGGAACATTGACTAGGAACAATGACTCGGATTGTTGATCCGGAACGTCTGCCTAACACACCATCGCATATATCACCCACCAACTTGCCACCGAGCAGGCCAACGCCGAAAAGGAGCAGAAATGACTACGCCGTCTGAAACTATCCCTGACAATACCCCCGTGCAGGAGAACGCTCCCGACCAGAACAGCGCACCGAATGCGGCAGCACCCATTGAGCTCAAGTACAACCCCCACGAAGGCGTGGAGGAGCCCTACCTGATTCTGCCCGGCGGCGCGCAGGGTGCCGCAGTGGTCAAGGATCTTGCCACCTACATTTCTCGCGCTCTGGCGGTGAACCCGGACGCCGCTATCCGCCTGACTGCGCGCGGCCGCGTGGTGGCGGTATTCGCCTGCTCCCTGGAGCCGGAGGACGCCTCCTCGAACACCCCGGTCATTATGGGTCTGCGCGCCCTGCACCTGCTGGCTGACTCCACCCTGGACATGACCGTTCAGGCGCAGGCGCTGCTGGACCGTCTGGCGCGTCTGCAGAAGCAGGCAGAAGAACAGGGTAACGAAGAGAACCCGCAGCTGGTGCTGTTCATGCCGCCGGTGACCGTCAACGCTAGCTGGGCTGGCAAGTCAGCCCCGCTCAGCGGCTGGTACGAGGTTGGTACCGTCCCGGTTGAAGAGTTCCACCGCGCCACCGCAGAAGGCCTGGAGGCGGTAGAACGCGCCCTGCCCGAGAACCCCGGCGCTGCTGTGCTTTCCACGGTGCGCTCGCGTATTTGGTCCTCCGATATGGTGCTGGAATACCTACCTGAGTTCGATACCGTGCTAGTACCGACCGGCGCGGCATTCGCCCTGCGCGTGTTCGGTTTCATTCCGGAAGGCTTCACTGGCGATCTGCCGCTGTTCGCTGCGCATGTAGGTTCGGAGGAGTGGCTGCGCATTGTGGCGCCCGCCGGTATGGTGCTGGTGCGCCGCGGTTCCAGTTCGCTACTCTAACTTTCCTCGAGACATTTCTATACTTTTTACGCTGGTGGTGTGGGCTCTTTGCCTGCGCCACCAGCGGTTTTTCTATGCCGTATGACATCAACGGGGTAGTTGTAATAATGACATTCGATAGGGCATTACTTTACGGAAATAGGGTATTCTAGAAAAACTACGCCCTTTCACCGGGGCGTCTTTGACACACCGATTACCAGCCACACCGCACGGGAACTCTTCCGCCGCGCCCTCACCAGGCGCATTCTTCCCGTACGGATCGAAAGTGAGACCTATATGGATCTGATTGCAGTCGACATTGACGGTACCCTTGCCAGCAACCGAGATCAGATGGACAAGTACCTGACCGGTTTCTTCGCAAGCAACCGCCGATTCTTCAAGGCCATCCGCAACGCCACGGTCAATGTTGAAATTGCCGACCGTGTTCGCGAAATCGCGGCAGACACCGGCGCAGAGGTCGTAGTAATTACCGGCCGCGATGGCACCTACATGAAGGAATTGAACCAGTTCATCGCCCGCGCAGGTCTGGAACCCAAGCACGTGTTCGCTAAGCCCGGCAACGACGGCTCCAACAGCCCCGCATGGAAGGACTCCGTCATTGAGTCCCTGATTGCTGACGGCAACCGCATTATCCACGCTTTTGAAGACACCGACCACGAGGTGTACCTGCGCCGCGGCATTCCCGTCACCTGGGTCGCCCCGATTCGCGACTACATTGGCGAATGGCACTACGAGTCGATTGACATTGACCCGGTCGCCTGGGCTGCCGAGCAGCGTGAGAAGGAAGCCGCTCGTGAGCGTCAGAAGCGTCGCCTTGCGGAGGGCGTGCTCGCACACCAGAAGGCCGAGGCGAAGGAACGCCAGGCAAACGTCGCGGCATAAAACCCGCACACTAACTTGAGAGCTGCGGTGGGTAACCCACTCAAACGAATGAGGCGCCGGAAGGATTCAATCCTCCCGGCGCCTCATTCTAATGCTATATGCGTTGATCGAAGCTGATGTACTCGGCTGATTACACAGTTAGTTTACGCGGTGCCGAGCAGTTCACGCAGACGAGTCGCAAAGGGGCCCGCCAGCTTATGGTGCGCCTTCTCCTTCAGATGCACGCCATCAGCCATGTCACCCTCAGCCAGGTAGAGGCTCTGCCAGCCCGAGGTGTCCATGAACAGCACGCCGGTCTCGCGGGCACCCTGCCTTGCCACCTCGTTTGCCACGTGACGCTTATGCGCCACCTGCTTATCCGGTGCAGACGCCTCATCCATAGACACCACACCACCGAACACAATCTTCGACGACGGGTACATACGTCGCAGCTGCTCAATGACCTGAGTCTGGTGAGCGTTCACGTGCTCGCGCGCCTTCGTCTCATCCTCGTGAATGTAAATGTCATTGCCGGAGGCGTCCAGGTAAATCACGCCGGGGTTACCGCTCGGCAGAGCCCAACGGCCACCCATCACACCCTGATAGTAGGAGGGGCACACACCCTCGCGGGCAGTCACAAAACCGATGCCGCCGCAACGGAACAGGTACGGGACGAAACCTGCCTGCTTCAGACCCAAACCAACCCAGGAGGTTGCGGTCACCTGCGAGTCACCAATCACCAGGGCATCCTTAGCGCCAAGAACATTGGTGTTACGCGGCAGACCGTTCGCCTTATCCCAGTAGAGTTCAGCCTTCTCAAACTTGGTGTACAGAACGCCCTTCTTGGATCGCCAGCTCACCGGCAGACCCTCCCAACCGGCAAAGTCGCTGTACCCGCGCTGCTTCCACCAGTGCTCGTAGACGCCGGATTCCACCGCAACCGGACCGTACTTGGGGGTGTACATGACCACGCCACCCTTGAACTGCTGAACCAGCATGTCGGCGGCATCAGCGGAGGTGGGGAACGGCGCCTGAATCTCACCGGTTGCCTGCGCGCCCTCCTTGCCGAAGGCGTTCTGCGCGGTGCGTTCCATCTTCTGCGCCGGGGTGGTCGGTTCCGGAGTCGGCTCGGGGGAGGGGGACTCGCTGGGGCTTTCCTGCGCCGACTGGGTAGGCTCGGCGCCCGCAGCAGCGGTAGCGGCGGTGCCACCGGGCGCGATGAAGCCTCCTGCGGAGTACACGCCAAAGGAACCGGCGGCAACCACAGCAAGGATTGTGCCGGTCAGAGAAACTTTCGCGATAGGAGACTTGATAGAAGGCATGCACAACAGTATACGATAGGCGCAACCCCAAGTAGAGAGCTTTTGAGGGATATTCAAATGAAAATAACAAAAAATATGCACCGCAGTGACAAGAATTAGACTCGGTGCGCAAACCGGTGTGCAAACCGGTGCGCAACTTGGGGCACAACTCAAAATAGAACCGGCATAAACCCCATATAGAAACGTCCCCTCCCACCCCGAATCGGGGTAGAAGGGGACGAATAAAAACCCATGAGTAAAAACCTATGAGAGCAGGTGGCGAACCCGCCTCAGCTCATAAGCATTGTTAAATGTCAGCAGCCTGAACCTTCAGTGCACGAGCCACGCCGTCGCGTGCCTCCGCAATCTGACGGTACAGAGCCGCAGCATCCTCAGGCAGAGAAGCCAGGTACGCCTCGGTACGTTCCAGCAGCTCAGCGGTCGGCTCGCTCGGGTACATGCCACCAATAATCTGCATGGAAATCTCGTGCGAACGCGAACGCCAAATACCCTCAATCTGCTCGAAGTACGGCTCATTGTACTGGGCAATCAGCTCGGGCTTGCCGGACTTGAAACCGGAAATAGCGTAACGCTGAATCATGTTCGACAGCTCGCCGGTCACCATGATCTTGTTCCAGTACTCAGCCTTTGCCTCCGCGGTCGGAATCGATGCGTATGCCTGAGCGGCGTACTGCTGACCGTTTGCAGTGTTGTCGTTCTCCAGCTCCGCAGCGATCTGCTCGGCGGAGAAACGGCCACCGGTAGCCAGGCGGCACACCAGGTTCCAACGCAGGTCAGCGTCAATGTCCAGGCCCTCAAGGGTCAGCTCACCCTCGAAGAGACGCTGCACGTTGTCGTACTGCTCCTCGGTGCGGGTCTGGTTGATGAACGCCTGCAGCAGCTGAAGCTGAGCATCCGAATCGGGCTCTGCAACGCATGCCAGCTCCCAGAGACGGTCAGCGGCACGGTGGCGGGTCTCCTCGCGAGCCTCGGGAGCCACGAAGGAGTGCAGGGTAGCGGACAGGTTGTTGATCTGGGTGCGCAGAGCGGTGGAGTTGGTCTCCTTACCGATGTTGTTCAGCACCAGGTCAACGTACTTACGTGCCGGCATCTGAGCGTCACGCACGGTATCCCAGAGCGAACCCCAGACCACGCCGCGAGCCACGGACGAATCAATGTCGCCCAGGTGCTTGATAGCGGTCTCGATGGAACGCTCATCCAGGCGAATCTTAGCGTACGCCAGGTCCTCATCGTTCAGCAGCAGCAGGTCGGGGCGCTTCTTGCCGATAGCCTCCTCAACCACGGTCAGCTCGCCGTCAATGTCCAGCTCGATGCGGTCGGTGCGGGTCAGCTTACCGTCCACCAGGTTGTAGAAACCAATTACCGCACGGTGCGGGCGCAGGGTCTCGAAGCCCTCAGCGTAGGACTGGCGGATACCCAGCGAAGAGATGTTGCCAGCCTCGTCATTCTCAATCTCAACGGCGAGAGTGTTAACACCAGCGGTCTCAAGCCACTTAGCGCTCCACGCACGCACGTCACGACCGGAGGTGCGCTCCAGCTCAACCAGCAGGTCGTCCAGAACGGTGTTGCCCCAGCTGTGCTTATCGAAGTACACCTTCAGAGCAGCCATGAAGTTCTCCTGGCCAACCCATGCCACCATCTGACGCAGCACCGAAGCGCCCTTCGCGTACGTAATGCCGTCGAAGTTCACCTGAACATCGGCAAGGTCACGAATCTCAGCCACAATCGGGTGAGTCGAAGACAGCTGATCCTGACGGTACGCCCAGGTCTTCTCCGATGCGGCGAAGGTGGCCCACGCCTCCTTCGCGTAGCGGGTGTTCTCCGCAGCAGCCAGGGTTGACATGAACTCAGCGAAAGACTCGTTCAGCCACAGGTCGTTCCACCATTTCATGGTGACCAGGTCGCCGAACCACATGTGAGCCAGCTCGTGCAGAACGGTGATAGCGCGGCGCTCACGCAGAGCCTCCGCAACCTTGGAACGGAAGACGTAAGTCTCCAGGTAGGTCACGCAGCCAGCGTTCTCCATCGCACCGGCGTTAAACTCGGGCACGAACAGCTGATCGTACTTCTCGAACGGGTACGGGGTCTTGAACTGCTCCTCGTAGAACTCGAAGCCCTGACGGGTCAGCTCAAACATGTCCTCAGCATCCACAAACGGCATGAGGGACTTACGAGCGTACACGCCCAGCGGAATCACGCGACCCTCAGAGTTGGTCAGCTCGCTGGTGACCTTCTCGTAGGGGCCAGCCACAATCGCGGTAATGTACGAAGACATGCGCGGGGTCGGCTTGAAGAACCAAGTCTTCGCACGGCCGCAACCGCACTCCTTCTCCTCAACCTTCACCTCGGGCTGGTTAGACACAACCACCCAGTGCGAGGGAACGCGCACAATAAACTCGAATTCAGCCTTCAGGTCGGGCTGCTCAAAGACGGGGAACACGCGGCGGGAGTCCGGCACCTCAAACTGGGAGTACAGGTACACTTCGCCGTCGGCGGGGTCCACGAAACGGTGCAGACCCTCACCGGTGTTGGTGTAGAACATCTCTGCGTCAATGACCAGGGTGTTCTCAGCAGCAAGGTTCGGCAGCTGGATGCGCTCGCCGTCCGCCAGGTCGGTGCTCAGCTCTTCGCCGTTGAGGTTAATGGACTTGACCGAGGAGGTGATGGCGTCAATGAAGGTGGAGGCACCTTCCTGAGCGTCGAAGCGAATCTCAACCTTCGAGGAGAAGACGTCTTTGTCCTTCGGCAGGTCAAGTTCAATACGGTACGAGTGCACGCGCTTAATAATGGATGCGCGTTCGGTTGCCTCATTGCGGGTTAGGTTCAGGCCGGGCATACAGCTCCCTCTCCTTAGATGTGAATAGCGTGCCGTGTTGACACGCCCTGTCATGGTGCGCTGGTTCCCGAGGTGCGCGGCTCCTGCGACGCTGCATACGTAGCGCTGGAGGCGTTCAAGTTTGGGCGCGGCGAATCGGGACACCAAAAAGTGCCATATCCCACAGTCTACCGTATAGGTGGGGGTCTAGAAGGCTCCGCATTACCCGAACCCGCGCGAATTCGATACAGTTAAGACAGAAAAAACCCAAACGGGGAAGCGTATCCCACCTGATGGATGCGCGGCGCACTCTAGCAACGGCGCTCAGAACTGAGAACCGGCGCCTCCCACGAACGCACAAACGCACGTCACACCAAGACAAAATCACCAGGAGAGTACCATGCGCGTACACATCGCAACCGACCACGCTGGCCTCGAACTGAGCCACTACCTGATTGAGTCCCTCACCGCTGCGGGCTACGAAATGATTGACCACGGCCCCGCCGACTACGACCCGCTGGACGACTACCCCTCGTTCTGCATTAACGCAGCCCTTGGCGTGAAGCGTGACCGCGAGGCTGGCCTGGACTCCCTGGGTATTGTGCTGGGCGGTAGCGGCAACGGCGAGCAGATGGCTGCGAACAAGGTTGATGGTATCCGCGCGGCTCTGGCATGGAACCACGACACCGCAGCGCTGGCTCGCGAGCACAACAACGCACAGGTTGTAGCTGTGGGCGGTCGCCAGCACAGCAAGGAAGAAGCACTGGAAATCATCAAGGTCTTCCTGGCTACCCCCTGGACCAACGAGGAGCGTCACGCACGCCGTATCGGTCAGCTGGCTGAGTACGAGCAGACCGGCGACATTGCCGGCAAGCAGATTGACGCTGCCTAAGCTCTAAAATCTGAGGCGCATAGTGCAGGCTATGCGCCTCAGTCGTCTTTGCACCCCATATAATCCGCACTATTTCTAGCCGACAAGTTTTCGAGGAGAACCCGTGCCCGAAGGCCACTCCATCCACCGTATCGCCCGCCAAATCAGTGACGTCTTCACCGGCGAGCGCGTGCAGGTTTCCTCCCCGCAGGGCCGCTACGCTGAGGGTGCCGCCCTGCTGGATGGGCACACCATCACCGGGGCGTACGCGCACGGCAAGCACCTGTTCGTGACCTTTGAGAACGACCTGACTCTGAACGTGCACTTGGGTATTTACGGTAACTGGAGCTTCGGTGGGGATGAGACGTTCACGGGTGCTTCGAGCATTGGCGCGCCCCGCAAGATCGGCGAAAAAGAATACGCGGCGGGGGAGGGGGAACCCTACGCCGGTCCTCCTGAACCGAAGAGTACGGTGCGTTGCCGTATTGTTTCGGAGCATGGCTGGGCGGATCTGGTGGGCCCGACTATCTGCCGCACCCTCACGCCGGAGGAGGTACGCACCGTCCGCTCCAAGCTCGGCCCCGACCCGCTCAACCCGGATGCCGACCCCGAACAGTTCTACCGCGCGGCACGTAAGAGCTCCCGCCCGATTGGTGTGATTCTGATGGATCAGGCGGCAATCTCCGGCGTGGGCAATATCTTCCGCGCCGAATCGCTGTACCGCCAGGAAATTGACCCGCTACGACCCGGCAAGAGCCTCAGCGACGAGGAACTGGAGCGACTCTGGGAAGACAATAAGCACCTGCTGGTCATCGGCGTGCGCGTGGGGCGCATCATCACCACCGAACCCGAAGACCGCCCCGGCATACCCGAAACCGAAGCATGGCCCGACCACGCCAACTACGTGTACATGCACCACGGCGAGCCCTGTCGCCGCTGCGGAACGACCATCCGCATGGAAGAAATTGCCGGCCGCAAACTCTACTGGTGCCCCGGCTGTCAGAAGTAGCTACAGGAGGAGAAGAATAATGGCTGAGGCTCTATTGGTGGTGGATGTTCAGAGGGGTTTTCTGCATCCGCAGCTACCGGCTAGAAATAATGACGGTGCGGAAGGGAAGATGCAGAAGATTATGGAGGATTTCCGCTGTTCAGGGCGCGAAATAATCCATATTCAGCATCGGGGAACGGATTCGAGCTCCTTCTTTTACGATGAGGAAAATATTAGGTTCCAGAGCGGATTTGAGCCTCGTGTGGGGGAGAAGGTATTTACAAAAAATGTGAATAGCGCATTTATTGGTACAAATCTGCTTGCCTATCTGCGTGAACGCGGGATTGATCGGCTCATGGTGATGGGTTGTACGCTGCCGCATTGTGTGTCTACCACTGTGCGGATGGCGGCAAATTATGGTTTTCAGGTGACTCTTGTTGAGGATGCCTGCGTAACCTTTGCTCTTTCTGATGGTGCCGGTGATTTTCTTTCCCCGGAGATGGTGCACCTCTACAATATTGCGGCGTTGCGCGATGAATTCGCCACGATTGTCTCGGCGCAGCAGGTGCTTGAGAAGTATATATAAGTTAGGGTGGAGCGTGCGGATTCCGAGCGCGCGAGGAAACAAATCCGCATGCGGAAGGGATTCCTGGAGATTAGTTCTCGAGGGATGACGGGCTGGAGTCTAAAAGTTTCGAAAGCTTTCGGAACTTTTAGACGTAAGCGATTCCCGGAATCCCCGGAATGTAAAAAGGCCCCGACGCTTGCGTCGGAGCCTTTTTCATGGAGGGGATGACGGGAATCGAACCCGCGTAATCAGTTTGGAAGACTGAGGCTTTACCATTAAGCTACATCCCCGGAATGGAACTTGACCATAGTAGCGAGGTTCCATCTGTGCTGTCAAACTCTTTGACGTGTTGGCGCGGTTTTGCGTGGTGGCCTTTGCCTGTTCTTGCGGGCGCTCGCCTCCTCTTTTTGTGCCGGTCTGCGCATCCTTATTAGGGTAGTACGCGCTCAGTGGAAATAAACCGTGCACGAGCCGCTGTGTTGGGCATTTAGCGGGAAAACAGGTAAACTAGGGCACTGACTGTGTTAAACACGCAAGTGTGCAACACGGTCGGTTTCACGGGGCGTGGCGTAGCTTGGCTAACGCGCCTGCTTTGGGAGCAGGAGATCGCAGGTTCGAATCCTGTCGCCCCGACGTGAAACGGTTGCCGCGACGCTACAAAGTCGTGGCGCTCTTTCCACTAAGCAACCGCGGCACACACGATTCGTGCCGCACCGAAACTATATGAGGAGATCACGGACGTGAAGACCGCCGTCGAGAAGCTCAACCCGACCCTCGCAAAGATTGAGGTCGAGGTTCCCTTCGCAGAATTCAAGCCCTACCTGGACCGCACCTACAAGAACCTCTCGGGTCAGATCAGCGTTCCCGGCTTCCGCAAGGGTAAGCTGCCCAAGCAGCTCATCGAGCAGCGTGCGGGCTTCGACTACATCGTCGAGGCATCCCTGAACGACGCTCTGAACGACTACTACGCACAGGCACTGGGCGAGAACGAACTCTCCCCCCTGGCACAGCCCGAGCTGGACGTTCAGTCCCAGCCCTCCACCGAGAACCGTGAGGCAGACGTCAAGCTGACCATCACCGTCACCGTCCGCCCCGAAATCGAGCTGCCCAACTACGAGGGCCTCGAGGTTGAGGTTGACGAGGTAGAGGTCACCGCTGAGGACGAGGTTCAGGCACTGGACGCTCTGCGTGAGCGCTTCGGCACCCTGAAGACCGTTGAGCGCCCCGCAGCTGACAAGGACTTCGTGACCATCGACATCGCCGCAGAAATCGACGGCGAGCAGGTAGACGCAGCAAACGACCTGTCCTACCAGATCGGTTCCGGCACCATGCTCGACGGCATCGACGAGGCTCTGACCGGCCTGTCCGCTGGCGAGGACGCAACCTTCGAGACCAAGCTCTCCGGCGGCGAGCACGCAGGCGAGCAGGCAGTCATCAAGGTCAAGCTCTCCGCAGTCAAGGAGCGCGAGCTGCCCGCAGCTGACGACGAGTTCGCACAGCTGGCTTCCGAGTTCGACACCATCGACGAGCTGAAGGAAGACATCAAGAAGCAGGTTGCAGAAGCTAAGGTTGCCGAGCAGGGCACCCAGGCACGCGACAAGGTCCTCGCAAAGCTCGTTGAGCTCGTCGAGATCCCCGTCCCCGAGAAGGTTATCGAGGACCAGCTCGAGCAGCACTTCAACAACCCCAACGCTGAAGCAGACCACGACACCGAGGAGCACCGCGCCGAGGTTCGCGAGAACACCGAGACCGCTTTCAAGAACGAGATGGTTCTCGACGCTGTTGCGGACAAGGAAGAAGTGACCGTTGACCAGGCTGAGATGATTAACTACATCATCACCATGAGCTCCCAGTACGGCATGGACCCCAACCAGTTCGCACAGATGCTGGACGGCTCCGGCCAGGCTGGCGCACTGGTCGGCGAGGTTCGCCGCTCCAAGGCTCTGGCAGCAGTGCTGAAGACCGCAGTGGTCAAGGACACCAAGGGCAACGTTGTTGACCTGTCCAAGTACCTGGGTGAGGGCGAAGAGGCAGCTGCCTAAATCCCCGCCACGGTCTGCAAAAAGCCACCCCGCTAGAGGGCGTGAGCTGATTGCTTGAAACGTGTAGCCTCAGCGGGCATCCACCGAATTACCGGTTGGGTGCCCGCTGAGGCTCTTTTCACCCCAAACTATTCCGCCCTCAAGTTATTCCATACCGAGGTTTTCGCCTCTGCTTCACCCCCTGGCGAACGAACAACCCGAAGGGAAGCGGGGGAGAGCAACTATCGGTAAGGTAGTAGCAACGAAACTTTTCGCGTGCGCTCCGGCGCGTAAATCGCGCAAAGATGCAGCGAAGACCCATTAGAGAAGAAGAGGAAGAATGTCCAGCTACATGCCTCTGCCCATCGGCGCCTCCCAGGCAGCCGGCGTGGCGCCCGCGCCGTCTATGGCAACCCCCATCGTTGGTGCCCAGGAAGATTACGTCTACAACAGCCTCCTGAAGGAGCGCATTATCTGGCTCGGCTCCGAGGTGCGCGACTCCAACGCCAACCTCATCTGCTCCCAGATGCTGCTGCTCTCGGCTGAAGACCCCGAGGCAGACATCTACCTGTACATCAACTCTCCCGGCGGCTCCGTCACCGCCGGCATGGCTATCTATGACACCATGCAGCTCATCCCGAACGACGTGGTGACCGTGGTGACCGGTATGGCAGCATCCATGGGTCAGTTCCTGCTCACCGCAGGCACCATCGGCAAGCGCTACGCAACCCCGAACGCCCGCATCCTCATGCACCAGCCCCTCGGCGGTATTGGCGGTACCGCATCGGATATCCGCACTCAGGCTGAGCTGATTCTGGACATGAAGAAGCGCCTGGCAGAGATCACCGCTGAACGCACCGGCAAGAGCCTGGAAACCATCCTGAAGGATAACGACCGCGACAACTGGTTCAATGCGGAAGAAGGCCTGGAATACGGCTTCTTCGACCACATTGCCACCACCGCCGGTAAGCTGCCCGAATCGAAGAACGCATAAGGGAGATGCACATGAACTACCTGCCGAACGATATCACCACCTCGGCGCCGGCTATGCCGAGCAACCGCTACGTGCTCCCCAGCTTCGAGGAGCGCACCCCCTACGGTTACAAGCGTCAGGACCCGTACGCAAAGCTGTTCGAGGACCGCATCATCTTCCTGGGCACCCAGGTGGACGACGCATCCGCTGACGACATCATGGCTCAGCTGCTGGTGCTGGAGGCACAGGACCCCGAGCGTGACATCACCCTGTACATTAACTCGCCCGGCGGCTCCTTCACCGCAATGACCGCCATCTACGACACTATGCAGTTCATCCGCCCCGAGATCCAGACCGTGTGCCTGGGTCAGGCGGCATCCGCTGCGGCGGTTCTGCTGGCTGCCGGTACCCCCGGCAAGCGTCTGGCACTGCCGAACGCTCGCGTGCTGATTCACCAGCCCGCGCTGAGCGGCCAGCAGGGCGGTCAGGCATCTGACATTGAGATTCACGCGAACGAGGTTATGCGTATGCGTGAGTGGACTGCACAGACCCTGGCACTGCACTCGGGCAAGACCTACGAGAAAGTTGACCGCTCCATTGAGCGTGACAACATTCTGACTGCGGCTGCTGCCCTGGAGTACGGCCTGGTCGATAAGGTGCTGGAGTCGCGTAAGCTGCGTAAGCCTGCGACCAACACCGCTATTTCCCACACCTAAACTTTAGTTTTGAGGAATATCCCGGAGCGTTTTTCGGGGGAGGGGCGGCATCGCTCCGTGTGCGAGCCTTCGGGCTGGTGCGCGGTGCGGTGCCGCCCTTTTTGCGCCCGCCAGGGGTACGGCAAGGCAGGCTGATATGTGGCGTTGACCTGCGCTTTCTTGCCGGGCTTTAGCGTCACATGCCTACCGTCATATGCCGGAGTATCAGCCCCGCCGCCGTCATAAAAGACTCGCTTTGTCATATGCCCGGTAAGTCCGTTCATTTGCGGTGCGTAATTCTGAGTTCCGGGGTGAACTCCGGTAGCCTTAGAGAGGGAGAAAATTCGAGTATTTCATACCGGTTTCTCACTCAAACCACGGCGCCCACCACCCGCCGGTGCCCCTCCTGAGAAATCACCGCAGACGTCAGGTCACTGACCCTTCTGCACCGATTTCACCACGCCGATCGAAAGGGAATCTTCGTGGCCACAGACATCATTGTGCCTCCCGAACAGCCCAACGCCAGCATGCGATGCTCCTTCTGCAAGAAGACTCGCGCGCAGGTTTTCAAGATTGTGCTCGGCCCGAATGTTTCCATCTGCGACGAATGTGTGGAGCTGTGCGAAGAGATTCTCGCTGAAGAGCGTCTGAAGGTGAAATCCCCCGCGGCGGCGACTGCATCTCAGCTGGCTACTCCGCGCGAAATTTACAGCTACCTCAACGACTACGTCATCGGTCAGGACGCGGCGAAGCGCACCCTGGCGGTGGCGGTGTACAACCACTACAAGCGCATCCACGATATTGATAACCCGGTGCTGACCTCCCGCATTCTTTCGGCGACCGCGGGGGAGCAGGTGGAGCTGGGCAAGTCGAATATTCTGATGCTCGGCCCGACTGGCTGCGGTAAAACCTACCTGGCGGCAACCCTGGCGAAGAAGCTGGATGTGCCCTTCGCCCTGGTCGACGCAACCACCCTCACCGAGGCGGGCTACGTGGGTGACGACGTGGAGAACATTCTGCTGCGCCTCATCAACGCCGCTGACGGCGATATTGCTAAGGCTCAGCGCGGCATTATCTACATTGACGAGATCGACAAGATTGCCCGCAAGGGCGGCGAGAACCTTTCCATCACCCGTGACGTGTCCGGTGAGGGCGTGCAGCAGGCGCTGCTGAAGATTATTGAGGGCACCGTGGCGACCGTACCGCCGGAGGGCGGACGCAAGCACCCGGCACACGCGAATATTGAGATTGATACCTCGAACATTCTCTTCATCGTGGCTGGCGCCTTCGACAATATTGACGACCGCATCGCAGCCCGCGTGGGTGCCGGCGGCATCGGTTTCGGCGCTGAACTGGGCGGCTCCGTAAAGAACCCGCTGGACCAGATCATGCCCGAGGACCTGGCGCACTACGGCATTATCCCCGAGCTGATTGGCCGCCTGCCGGTCATCTCGACCCTGAGTGAGCTCAACGAAAAAGAGCTGGCTCGCGTGCTGACCGAACCGAAGAACGCGCTGCTCAAGCAGTACCGTCACCTCTTCGCCCTGGACGGCGTGGACCTGGTCCTCGACGACGCTGCGATCGCGGCTATTGCCCGCCTCGCCGCCGAACGAGGCACCGGTGCCCGCGGCCTGCGCGCCATGATGGAGCAGATTCTGCAGCCGATTATGTTCGACATCCCGGACCGCACCGATGTGGTGTCCATCGTCATCGGTGAGGACACCGTGCTCAACGGCACGGAACCCCGCTACGTGTTGCAGGCGCCCGACCCCGAAACCGAGACCACCCGCACCGTGAAGGGGGAGGCGAAAGCCGCCTCCCTGAAGGAAGCGGACCGTCAGGCGGCATAACCGAATACTTCCAGCCGATAGGCTAGGGAATAAAGAAGCCGTCGCCCCGGTTATACGGGGTGACGGCTCACTAGCAGGTACCGCTTTCGCTGGCATGTCCTGATGAGCGTGTACTGAAGAGCGTGTACCGAAGAATAAGCGCCGGCTCATAGAAGCGGCTGGCGCAACCGTATGAGAGAGGAACACTCATGACTGAGAACGCACCCGCACAGATTGATTTCTGGTTCGACCCGATCTGCCCCTGGTGCTGGATTACCTCCCGCTGGATTGGCGAAGTGCAGAAGGTCCGCAACGTTGAGGTGACCTGGCGTCCCTTCTCCCTGTCCATGCACAACCAGGGCCGTGACCTGCCCGCCGACTACCAGGCAATGATGGACCGGTCCTGGGCGCCGACCCGCCTCATTACCGCTGTGCGCGAGCTGCACGGCAACGAGGTCATCAAGCCCCTCTACGACGCTCTGGGCGAGCAGATTCACCACAACAAGAACAAGGCTGATTCCTACCGCGCCGCAATCGTCAAGGCGCTGGAGGAGGTCAACCTGCCCGCTGAGCTGGTGGACGTCGCCTTCACCGACCAGTACGATGAGCAGATGCGCGCCTCCCTGGACCTGGCACTGGAGACCGTGGGCGGCACCGATGTGGGTGTTCCGCTGATTTCCATCAACGGCACCGCTTTCTTCGGCCCGGTCATCTCCCCGAGCCCCGCCGGTGAAGAAGCAGGTAAGCTCTTCGACGGCGCTCTGGCACTGGCTTCCTACCCCGGCTTCTTTGAGCTCAAGCGTCCCCGTAACGTGGGCCCGATTTTCCACGGCGAAAAGGGCGAAGCCTAAGAACCCTGCAATGTGCTGAGATTCCTGCAATGCGCGCAGGCTCGGTAGAGTCTGCGGCTGCAGAGCAAAAAAGTACCGCCCGGTCATGTACTGACCGGGCGGTACTTTTCTATTCACTATGTTGCGCTGAAACGTGCAATCCCTGAAGCGTGCATTCTATGTGCGGTGAGCGCCGCTTGCAGAGGTAGCTTTGCGTGCCTTCTGCGCATTGTGCGCCTTCTGTGCTTTCAGCGCTTTCTGAGCCTTGCGCTGTGCCCTGTGCTCCAGAACCTTCGGGTGCGTTGCACGCTGCACGATCTTCGTATCGCGCATGTGGAAGGTGCGGGTTGCCGTGTACTGGACCGCCGCATCCGAGGTGAACGCCAGCATCGCAAACACCGCAACACCCAGCTGGAAGAAAATCGTGGACAGCGGCAGGGACTGGTGGCCCCACAGCACACCACCGGTAATCGCTGCGAAGTTCAGCGCCGTCAACAGCAGAGCCAGGCGACGAGCCTTCGACGATCCGCGCAACGTGCTCCACAGCAGGAACAGGTGCACCGCCGAATAAATTGCTACAAAACCCACCAGCACGGTGCCGGTAATGGTGAGCAGCACGTTGCTATCCACCTGATCGAAGAGGTCCAGCAGCTCAATGTCGTTGCCGGAGCCTTCCTCCAGCAGCTTGGCGCGAAGTGCCGGGCGGCTGAGCGCCAAAATGACGCTGTTGACAATGTCGGCGAGGGTCACGGCGATGAGCATACCCGAACCAACCAGCAGGCTCAGCGGCATGCGGTACGCCAGGTCGTGCGCGCTGGAGAGGTGAATTTCTTCCTGCTCCTGCGGCTCCAGACCCTCATTGTTCAGCACGATGACCGGGAGCGCGCCGTCCGTACGGATCGCGTCACCGCCGCCGTTACGGGCGTGGTAGCCGGAGGAAAAATCGTGCAGAATCTCAACGTGAGTTTCCGGGTGGGCGTACTGAATGGACTCCACAATGTAGTCGCGTTCAAAGTCGGTTTCAGCGTCAATGCGGTGCGTGACCTGCAGGGTGAAGAAGCTGAAACCCACACCGGAGTCGTAGGTGCCCGCCGCCAACCAATCCACCTGGTGACCGCCCGGCAGAAGCCAGCCGTCCGGGGTTTTCCAGAAGCGCACGTGGTGGCGCTTCTCGGGGTTGCCGTCCACTTCCTTCTGGTAGGCGAAAGCCTGCGTCTTACCAAAAATTTTTAGCGGGGAGACCGGCGCCTCCGCGTAGGAACGGCGGGTGATGGTGGAGATAATAATCTTCCACGAGGAGACGAGGGTGACGTCGTCAGCGCGGGTCCAGCCGGCGTCCTGCATGACCTGGTGAATCTGCTCCTCGGTACCAATCAGACCGATATTGACCGGGTCACCGAGCAGACCGTCCGGGGTGCGGGTGCGCCCAATAAAGTAGTCGGGCACGTAGATGCGGGTCATGATCGCGTGAAAACGCGGTAGCGTCAGGTACGCGGTGACCGCCCAGAAAATGAAGGCGATGGGGAAACCCCAGAAAGAATGGCCGACCGTATTCGCCAGAATCATGAAGGTCAGCACGAGGGCCGCGATGCCGGCGAAGATGAAGAAGAGAGTGTCCCAGAAATCGACCCACAAACTGCGCGGGACGAGGTCTTGCGCCGTGCCGCGCGCGTCAATATCACCACGGTAAACCGGTGGCGAGGTAACTGGGGGAGCAACATCGCTACGGATAGGCCGCAGGACGCGTTTTTGGTGGGACATTCCCGCCCTTTCTGCAACATAGTTAGGGTCTTTGAATATCCATAACTATAGCAAGGGGCAGGTTATGTGAAGTACGCATTCCGGGCAGGGCTTAATCGCTTGGCTCGATAGCCCCGCCGCAGAAAAACGCGGTACAACGCGGAGTGCTGGCGTTGCCGCGCGAAAGAAATAAAGGGTGACCCTACTCGGGGAGGGGCTTAGCCTCCACAGCGGCGCGTGCGGCGGCAATGGAGCTTTCGTGGTGCAGCATATCGCGGCTTTCACGCATGAGACGCACCCACTTGCGGGTCAGCTCCTCAAGCTGCTGAGCGGTCAACGAACCGGAGGCGATGCTCGCCTCATCGGCGGCGGCGCTGGTGGAAATATGCTGAAGCCAGAGTTCATACACTTCGTTGGTGTAGCTGGCACGCAGCGCCTGGGCATGTTCACGTGCCTGGCTGATGTACTCGTTCAGGCTCGTGTGATAGTGCTGAAGCTGATCGGGGGAAATGTTGGCTTGTGCTCCTGGCGGCGTGCTCGGGGTTGAGCTCTGCCTCGTCTGAGGCTCTTGCGGTAATCCGGAAGATGAAGAGTGTGAATTCATAGTAATTATGGGTGCGCCTACTTTGGCGCGGGTCAGAGTCAGGACGCATCGCTGCGTCTGACGGGTGGTTTACTGTCGTGCGGTTGGTCGGGGTATGTCGTTACTCGTACCGGTGATTTATCTGTTGCTGAAGTTGAATAGAAGGTTGTTCCTGATGGTAAAACCCTCGCATCAACAATCATACATAAAGTGACAGTCAATCTCATAAGGTTGATTATGCTCTTTGCACATTGATGAATATAAAAAAGGGGTTGGAAATCCCACAGAATCCCCACAGATTAGCAGGCTAAACCCACATCGTTGGGGAAGGGAGCCAGGAAAGCTCTTCGAATCAGATGCAGGTACTTGCGGGCCCCACAGAGATAAAACACAAAGTCAGCACCGTATAGGTCCGCAGCCGGGGCCTCACACCCGGCGAGCTACAACGAACAGTAGGCACAGAAAACGGGGCGGTACTGAAAACCAGTACCGCCCCGTTACCAACACCAAAGTGGCGTCATAAAATCAAGCGATAAACGCTAAGACGCGATTACTCAGCTACTTCTTCCACAACGAGCACAACATCGCGAACCTCCAGCTCGCCCTCAGCCGCCACCAGGGACAGCTCACGAGCGTTACCGGCAGCCTTCAGATCAGACATGCCAGCGGCAATGCGATCCAGCTGAGCCTGCGGAGCCGCAATAGTTGCGGACTCAACCTCGGTGCGCTGCTTAACCTTCGCGTCACTCTTAGCCTTACGCAGGCCACCCAGAGCCTCAGCAACATCCGGCAGGATCTGCTTCAGCGACTCAATCTGAGCCGGGTCAGCGTCCGCCAGGACCCACTGAGCAGAAATGCCAGCAGTCGGGTTCTGCGCAGAGTACTCAGCCAACAGGGTACCCTCCAGGATGGGCAGTGCCTGCGGCCACTCGGCGCGGTGCACGCTACCTGCACGCCACCAGGACCAAATCTCTTCGGTCACGAACGGCAGGAAGGGTGCGAACAGGCGC
Organism: Rothia mucilaginosa ATCC 25296; assembly: GCF_000175615.1. GTDB lineage: Bacteria > Actinomycetota > Actinomycetes > Actinomycetales > Micrococcaceae > Rothia > Rothia mucilaginosa. Next base: position 63,063 of record NZ_ACVO01000014.1, read on the forward strand.
AGCAGAGCATCCAGGGTGGTTGCCAGAGCAGCCAGAACAGAAGCCTGCTCCTGCTCGCCGCGAGCACCGTACGCACGGTCCTTAATCAGCTCAACGAAGTCGTCGGTGAAGGACCAGAAGAAGCTCTCGCAAATCTGCAGGGCACGAGCGTACTCGTACTTCTCGAACGCTGCGGTTGCTTCCTCAATCAGGTACGCCAGGCGAGCCAGCAGGGAGCGGTCCAGAGCGTTGATCAGCACGCGGCCCTGAGCCTGAGAAGTGATGACGGACTTCTCGGTAGCGCCCAGGTTCAGCACGAACTTGGATGCGTTCAGCAGCTTGATGGCAAGGCGGCGGCCAATCTTCATCTGGCCTTCGTCGTAGGCGGTGTCAGCACCCAGGCGAGCCGAAGCAGCCCAGTAGCGCACAGCGTCCGAACCGTACTTCTCCAGTACCTCGTTGGGGACCACAACGTTGCCCTTAGACTTGGACATCTTCTTGCGGTCCGGGTCGAGAATCCAGCCGGAGAGCGCGGTGTTGTACCAGGGCACGGAGGAAGCCAGGGTCTCCGCGCGAACAGCGGTGGAGAACAGCCAGGTGCGGATAATGTCGTGACCCTGCGGGCGCAGATCCATGGGGAAGGTCTTTGCGTGCAGGTCCGGGTTCACGCCCCAACCGGTCGCAATCTGCGGGGTCAGGGAGGAGGTAGCCCAGGTGTCCAGAACGTCCGGGTCAGCGATGAAGCCGCCCGCTACGCCGCGCTGATCCTCGGTGTAACCGGGAGCAGCCTGAGATGCGGGGTCAACCGGCAGCATCTCTTCGGTCGGCAGAATCGGGTTCTCGTAGTCCGGCTCGCCCTCAGCGTCCAGCGGGTACCAGACGGGGAAGGGAACGCCGAAGAAACGCTGGCGAGAAATCAGCCAGTCGCCGTTCAGGCCCTCAACCCAGTTCTCGTAGCGGCTACGCATGAAGGAGGGGTACCAGTTCATCTCACGGCCGCGCTCGATGAGCTTCTCGCGGCGTGCAGCGTCACGGCCACCGTTGCGGATGTACCACTGACGGGAAGCAACGATTTCGAGGGGCTTGTCGCCCTTCTCGTAGAACTTCACGGGGTGGGTAATCGGCTTGGGGTCGCCGTCCATTTCGCCAGCCTCAACCAGCATCTCCACGACGGTCTTCTGTGCGGTGAAGACGGTGGCGCCTGCCATGCGCTCGTAGCGCTCGCGACCCTCGGCGGAGGTGATCCACTCGGGGGTTTCGCGGGAGAAGCGGCCGTCGCGACCGATGAGAGCGCGGGTGTCCAGCTGCAGTTCACGCCACCAGGTGACGTCGGTGGTGTCACCGAAGGTACAGATCATGGCGATACCGGCACCCTTGTCGGGCTGTGCCAGCGGGTGCGCCTTGATTTCGACCTCAACGCCGAACAGCGGGGAGGTGACGGTGGTGCCGAACAGCGGCTTGTAACGCTCGTCGTCCGGGTGCGCCACGAGAGCCACACAGGAGGGCAACAGCTCGGGGCGGGTGGTCTCAATCCAGACCTTCTCGCCGTTGGGGCGGTGGAAGCTGATGCGGTGGTACGCGCCGGGGCGTTCCTTGTCTTCCAGCTCAGCCTGTGCCACTGCGGTGCGGAAAGTGACGTCCCACATGGTCGGTGCTTCAGCCATGTAGGCGTTGCCTGCTTCCAGGTCCTTCAGGAAGGCGAGCTGGGAGACCTTGCGGGAGTGCGCGTCGATGGTGCGGTAGGTGCGCGACCAGTCAACGGACAGACCCAGGGTGGTGAAGAGGTTTTCGAAGACCTTCTCGTCTTCAACCGCGAGCTCTTCACAGAGTTCAATGAAGTTGTTACGGGAGATACGCGGCCACTTTGCCTGGCTGCGGTCGGGCTTGGGGGTGCCGTCTGCCTTCCAGGTGATCAGGTCGCGGAAGGAGTCGTTGTCTGCCACGGAGGGGTCGCAGAGAACGCCGTAGTAGTTCTGAACGCGGCGTTCGGTGGGCAGGCCGTTGTCATCCCAGCCGAGGGGGTAGAACACGTTCTTGCCGGTCATGCGCTGGTAGCGTGCAATGACGTCGGTCTGGGTGTAGGAGAACATGTGACCCACGTGCAGGGAGCCGGATGCGGTCGGCGGCGGGGTGTCAATGGAGTAGACCTGTTCGCGAGTGGTGTTCTCGTCGAATGCGTAGGTCTTCTCGTCGGCCCAGCGCTGCGAGAGCTTCTCTTCGAGGCCTTCGAGGGCGGGGCGGTCGGGAACGTTAATCTGTACGGGCGAGTCTGAGCCCAAAATGTTTTCAGCCATAACGGCTATTTTCTCATATTCACGGCGTTCTCTCAGCTCCAGGGGAATTCTGCGCCGCACCGTGCTGTTCGTACCGCTCGATGGCGGCTTCTAGACGTGCCAGGAGGGGCTTGTATCGGCGCGCAAATTGTGCCCTGCGTACTGCGGCGCGTACCCCTTTGGAGGCGGTGATTTCCTGCCAGCTGGCGGGGTCGAGGTAGCTCTGCCCGAGCAGCAGATGCACCTCAGAACTATAGGGGGTTCCGGTGGCGGCACGGATAGTGCGCGCCCGCTGCTGGAGTGCTTGGCGCTGCATCTTTAAGAGAGGTGATGCGCTGGTGCGGTATTGCTGTCATGTGGAGGCTCCCTACATGAGGAGTAATTGGCGATTCAGCGGTGAGCTCAGTGAAAAACGGAAATGGGGAGAGAGCCCCCTAATATGCCGCTCTCGGTTACCTGCAGTGTAGGCGCGAAAATCCGCAGTATCAACAGTCGGCGAATCCTTCTCAGGGGCGCGGGCACGGCGTAGACTGAAAGTACACGACCTTTGAGGAGTTGCCAATGAGTTCTCTGAGTATTTTTGGTTTGGGCACGTCTGAAACTGTTCTGCTGATACTGCACCTGGTGCTGGTTGCGTTGTGCGTCTGGCATTTGACGGTGCGTAGCGGCTATGGTGAGGCGCGTATGCGTTTCGTGCTACCGCTGATTATGTTCATGCCCGGCGCTGCGGTTCTTTATCTGCTGTCTGCGCGTGAAGGTACGGTCCCTCCGGACACGATTAAGACCGGCAGTAGCTCGCCCGTGTACTTTGAGCATCGCCTCGGATTCCGTGACGGCGGCAGGAGCCGCTGGGGTCTGCCGCGCCGCCGCAAGTAGCACGGGTGATGGTGTCTGTATCGTTTGTTCTGAACGGCGGCGGGTACCTATCTCACTATCGAAAATTTCAAAGTATATGCCCGCGAGTCTGCTCGAACTGAGCACCCGCGGGCATCACTCTACTAGGATTAAAGTATGACTGAGAACACCCACATTCCTGCATCTCCTTTCCTGCCCCATACCGGTGACGGCAAAGTGGCCGTGGTGACCGGCGCATCCAGCGGTATTGGCCGAGCCACCGTACAGCAGCTAGTAGCAAGTGGCTGGACCGTCTACGCCCTGGCTCGTCGTACCGACCGTCTTTACACCCTTTATGCGGAGACCGGCGCTCATCCGGTGACCTGCGATGTGACCGATGAGCAGTCCGTTCAGTTCGTAGCCGAGCAGATTCTGGAAGAGCAGGGCACCATTGATGCCCTGGTCAATATTGCTGGCGGTGCTATCGGTGTGGACAAGGTTGCAGAGGGTAAGCCTGATGATTATCTGAAGATGTATCAGATGAATGTGCTTGGCATTCTGCATATGGTGCGTGCCTTCGCAGAGGCGTTGCGCCAGAACGGTCACGGCACGATTCTGAACCTGACCTCCACCGCTGCCGAGCACGGCTATGAGGGAGGCGCCGGGTACAATGCGGCGAAGTTCGGCGCTCGCGGCCTGACCGAGGCGCTTCGCCTGGAGGAGGCGGAGAATAATATTCGCGTGATTGAGATTTGCCCGGGCATGGTGCACACCGAAGAGTTCTCTCTAAACCGCCTGGGGTCCAAGGAAGCAGCCGAGCGCGTCTACGCGGGCGTTGAGAAGCCGCTGACCGCAGAGGACGTGGCGCAGACCGTGACCTTTGCGTTGAACGTTCCGCACCATGTGAACCTTGACCGTATTACGATTCGCCCGGTGGCCCAGCCGAGTCAGTTCAAGGTGATTCGCAAGGAGGGCTAAGCTCGCGGCGCGCCGTGACGCTTGAGCCTCAGTGAGGCTTTGATAGCCCCGCCTGCATCCTCGTGTGTTGGATGTGGGCGGGGCTTTCTCTGTGTTCTCGGGGCCCTATGTAGAAGGTATACAGGAGGTACCTGAGGGGTTCTGGAGGGCAGGGGAGAGGCATGAAGGAGAACTTGAGGGAACTATAAAGTGGTACGTGAGACTTTAAGGTTCACTTAGATGAAAATGGTGAGTCGAAATCACCTATGGAACACCCTATATTTTCTTCAAACGCAATCAAAAGATAGGGTTATATGCCCTCGTGTGTCACTAGATGGGCGCAAAATCCCTGAATTGGTCTGCATTAAACTTCAACTTAAGGGGTGGTTTTATAACGATTTCATTACAGTTGCGCAAAGGCGGTGGTAAGCGGGCTAAACCTCCAGGGGCAAATGCTAGCCTTTTAGCAGTCACACCCATGTATGGGCCTACTGCACCTTCAAAGACGGAGGCGTACTACGGTAGGCTCAACACCGATAATCAGAGATCGAGGAAAAATGTCGAAGACTACCCGTCGCGTTTACAAGATCGCAGCAGCGGCAGCCTTTACGGCTGGTTCCGTGGCAGCAATCCCGGCAACCTTCGCGGCAGAAGCACCCGCTGATCAGCAGCAGCAGGTTGTCGATCAGAAGGCAACTGCGCAGACTTCTTCCCTGCCTGGTGGCAATGTAGCCGAGGCCCCTAAGGCTGAGGCAACCCAGGCTCCTAAGGCTGAAGCTCCTAAGACCGAGGCCCCTAAGGCTGAGGCTACCGAGGCTCCTAAGGCTGAAACCCCCAAGGCTGAGGGTCCTAAGGCTGAAGCAACCGAAGCTCCCAAGGCTGAAACCCCCAAGGCAGAGACTCCTGCCCCCACTGCTCCGGCTACCGAGGCACCTAAGGCAGAGACCCCCAAGGCAGAGACTCCTAAGGCTGAAGCAACCGAAGCTCCCAAGGCTGAAACCCCCAAGGCAGAGACTCCTGCCCCCACTGCTCCGGCAACCGAGGCTCCCAAGGCTGAGACTCCTGCCCCCACTGCTCCGGCAGCCCCCGAGCCCACCACCCCTGCAACCCCGGCCCCCGAGGCAAAGCAGGCTGACCCCTCCGTCGTTATTGAGAACGCTCACTTCCCCGGTGACGCACAGTTCAACACCGTGAGCGTTGTTGCAACCGGCTTCTACGGCGAGAAGGTTGGCCCCGGCGTTCAGGTCAGCATCTACGCACTGGATGCAAACAACCAGGTCACCGGCGATGCTATCGCAACCGTTTCCGTGTCTGCAGACCAGATTCAGGACGGCTCCTTCAAGACCGCCTTCACTGTTGAGGCAAGCAAGCTGCCCGCCGGCGCATCCTACGCTCTGGTTGCTGTCAGCAACCCGCAGGGTCAGCCCGAGCAGAAGCTTGTGGCTCTCTCCTCCTTCAAGGTCACTGAGTCCACCTCTCCCAAGACTGAGACCCCCAAGGCTGACGAGACTCCCGCTCCCGTAACCCCGACGCCCGAGACCCCGAAGGCTGACGAGACCCCGGCACCCGAGGCTCCCAAGACCGAGGCCCCCAAGGAAGAAACTCCTGCTCCGGAGGCACCCAAGGCTGAGACCCCCAAGGCTGACGAGACCCCCGCTCCTGAGGCTCCCGCAGCACCCGAGAACGCAACCCTCACCACCGAGGATGCATCCCTGAATCCGAACGACCAGTACAACGTTCTGACTATCAATGGTTCCGGCTTCACCCACGAGTCTGTTGCTCAGGGCGTTCAGATTAACATCTACCGCCTGGATGCTGACGGCAACATCACCGGCGAGGCTCTGGCAACCTACGATGTGCCTGCTTCCGAAATCATGGAGGGTACCTTCCGTGCGAAGGTCAGCATCCTGTCCGAGCGCCTGCAGCCCGGTTACGCCTACGCAATGGTGGCAACCAGCGACCCCAACGGTCTGGTACACCAGGTAGCAGTAACCACTGCTGTTGTGAGCGATGCAGACCACCCGGCGCCCACCCTACCGGCAGCTACCGAGGGTGACAACACCACCGTTCGTGATAACGGCGACGGCACCACCAGCGTCTTCACCGCTGAGATGCGCGAAGATGGTTCGGTTGTCGTAACCGAGACCCGCATGCCTTCTTCTCAGGCACCCAAGGCTAAGGTTGGCAACGCATCTGCTGCTACCTCGTCGAAGGGTCACGGCCTGAGTACCTCCGGTTACCAGGGTTCGTCTTCGACCTCTTCTTCCTCTTCGAAGCAGCAGCTGGCTCACACTGGTGCTGAGGGTGTTGCAGGTATCGCTGGCGTTGGTGCCGCAGCTCTGATTGCTGGTGCCGCACTGATGCTCCTGCGCCGCCGCAGCCTCTAAGGTTTATCCTTTCACATAGAGTCTTATGAAACGCTCTCGTGGTTTCCTTGGGATTAAAATATTCCTGGAGACCGCGAGGGCGTTTCTGTGTGTTCAGAACAGTGGGAACAACGTGCAAAGCGGTATTTTGCGAAACATAACAATCGCGATAGTTGGACAAGCCGGTGCAGATTTGTTTGTTGCGGGTTTCCTGAGCCTGTGAGTTTTGGAGTCCCGAATCGGGAAGAAAGGAACGAGAAACGATGAGCGTGCAGGCGGTGCAGTATGACGGCTTTGGGCCCGTGGAGAATCTGAAGCTCGCGAACGTACCGGGGGAGAACCCCGAAGAGGGGCAGGTAAAGATTGCGGTGCGTGCGGTCGGCCTGAATCCTGTGGACTATAAGATCTTTGAGGGCTCTCCGCAGCTCAGGATGCTCTCGCGCGCCATGAAAATCAGGAACCCCCGCCGTTGGTTTGAATCAAAGAAATCGCAGTTCCCTCGTGGAGTGGGGCGCGATTTCTCCGGCACTGTGACTGAGGTGGGACCCGGTGTATCGGGTTATTTTGTGGGTGACGAGGTCTTCGGAACCATTGTTAGTGCCCCCGGTTTGGGTACCAAGAGGGGGTCTCTAGCTACGGAAATTTGCGTGAATACCGGTGATATTGCGCTTAAGCCCGCCTCCATTGATTTTGACCATGCCGCTGCAATGGGTGTCGCGGCCTTGACCGTGGGAGGCGCCTTCCGCCATATTGGCGTGGGTGCGGGCGATACTGTGGTCATTTCTGCAGCCTCGGGCGGAATTGGGTCCACCGCCGTGCAGTATGCGGTGGCTCGTGGCGCACGGGTCGTTGGAATCGCGGGGGCTGCGAATGCCGAATTTGTTAGGTCACTGGGTGCTGTTCCGGTTGCCTACGGTGAGGGCGTTAGGGAGCGTGTGCTCAAGGCTGCTGAGGGCCGCGTGACGAAATTCCTGGACTGCTATGGTGGCGACTACGTCAGCTTGGCATTCTCGCTGGGTCTGAAGGGTAAAGACATTGGAACTCTCGTTCCCTCGCCCAAGGTCATGATCAGGGGAGCGCAGTTTACGGGCCCCCGCCACTCGGAACACGGGGATTTTGAAGCTCTAGCCGAGCTGGTTACCGAGGGAAAGGTGTCAATTCGGCTGGATCGCGTGTACGGGTTCACGATTGAGGGCGTCCGTGCAGCATACCGCGATTTGAAGGCTGGCCATACGCGCGGCAAGAGAGTCGTTCGTATTACCGATTCATAGGGAGTTTATTACTGAGGGTGCTGGGGTGGGGTGGTGTAGCGGAATGATTTTGTCAACTTATTTTGTGCGTGGTTATTGGTACGCACGCTTTTAATCAATGTGCGGGAAAAGGCGCTGTGACCTGCATTTTTTCACTTAAAAGAAATAAATTAAATGCATGAATGTGCAGAATTATTTTTATCTCAAATCCATTAAAACTGCATATGCATGCAATAAAACCTTGAACCTCAAGGGAGAGTTGAAAAATTTCGCCTAGTCCATGCAATTTGAATGCTCTTGATACTGTTCCGGAGAGTAAAAAATATTCCATGTGGGTTATTGCACAAGAAAATAGTCAGGACGTAAAGCGTATTTACAGCAATAACCTAAAAAGTATTGTTAGTGTGGAATTACCGATAAATAGAGCGATTCCCTTCGCGGCAACTTCCACCATTACATGAATGTTATGACTAGTCCGTGCGTTATAGCGTTCATTCCTGAAGAGGTACCCAACCATCTTCAATCCGTGGCACCCTCCGGAGGGTATCGTTCACACTCACAGAAAAGGTGTGTTCCATGCCCGAACCCGCTCACTCAAAAACCCGAGCAACAGCCGCCATTGCTGCTTCCGTCCTGTCCGTTACCGGTGTTGGTGCTGCGCACGCAGATGTGCAGGTGCAAAATACTGGCGGAATTGCTTCATCGACTGCGGTAGAACCCGACAATCCCCCCTCCGCAGCAAACGCAACCCCCATCGAAAACGTCGCTACCCAAACCTCCCCGCAGGTGTATGTGGAGCAGGGCGTCGTCATTAACCCGGCACGTTCCCAGAGCATCACCGTCACCGGTGAAGGCTTTACCGGCGGTGCCGTTGAACGTTACGGTGTGGCAGTGTACGTGAGCGAATACCGCCAGTACCCCCTCTACGCACTGGGCCGCGGCTCTGCAGTGACGATGACCCTCGTGCCCGAACTCGATGTGGACGGTGGCCGTTTCAGCACCCAGTTGACCCTGCCTGCAGGTACCCTCGACCCCAACCAGCAGTACGTCGTCGCAACTGCCGTGGTTGACCCTGCCAAGGGCTACGCGACGGAGGATCCCTCCTACAACTCCTCTGCACCGCTGGAGCTGCTGCCCGCAAATACTCAGGATGAGCCGCTGAATGCTCAGATTCTCTCGGGCCAGATGGAAATTCCACAGGAGAAGAACCTGGTGGTTTACAAGGTCACCGGCCTGGGTGAAGCGCAGGCATTTGAAGTGATGACCTACGTCTACGCCTTGGATAGCCAGGGTAACCGCATGCTGCTGGCTGTTTCTCCCGCGCGCGCCGACGTTGTGAACGGTACCCTCCTGGATGGCATTGAGGTGCCCGGATCCATGCTGGAAGAAGTTCAGAACGTCCACGAGAATCTGCGTTACGTGCTGAGCGTTGAGGTGGCTCCCTCTGCAGCTAATGGTTACACCGCCCAGGAAGTTGAGGTTCCCTTCATGAATGGTTGGAATGTACAGAATGGCTCCGCTCCGGTTGCCACCGCTGAGCGTGCAATGGCGGAGCAGGCACAGTTCAAGAAGAAGCAGTCTGCAGAGGAAGCGCAGCCCGAGCAGGCTACCCAGCCGACTCAGGGTGTTCAGTCCGAGCAGGTGGCCTCCTCGAATACTGCCGAGCAGTTCGACCACGTGCTGCCCGAGGATGATCCGCGCCGCCACTACGACCTGCCGCGTAACACCCTCTTTGACCGCGTCCATGACACCACCAAAGAAGACACTACCGAAGAACAGACCAACGACACCGCTAGCCCCGTGATGACCGCCCGCCTGCACGTAGAAGAAACCGTAGTTCCCGAAAACGATTCCGCAAAGACCCTGACCCTGCGTGGAGAGGGCTTCACCGGCGTCAGCTCGGTGCACCTGATGGTTAGCGCTATCGATGAATACGGAGTGGCTACCGGCGGCGTGATTGCGTCGGCTGACGTCTCTGAGATTGACGACTCCGGTGCTTTCACCGCACAGGTGCAGATTCCCGGCTCGGAGCTCAAGCCCGGTGCCACCTACCGTGTGAGCGCTGTGGCGGAGGATGAGCAGGGTACTGTGCGCATGGTCAATGGCGGTTTTACCGTCGAGCGCGATAGCGTGGATAGCCTGCCCACTACCCCTGAGCAGGATGCGCCCACTGTCGAGGCTCCCGTAGCCGACACTCCCGCTGTCGAGACTCCCGCAGTCGATGCTTCGGTGCCTACTGAGCCTGCGGCTGATCAGGCTTCTGTTATCGAGCAGAAGGCGGGGGAGAGCGGTCCTGAGCAGAAGAAGGACGCTCCGGCTGGTGTTCAGGGTGCTCCCGCGCAGAATGTTTCTGCACAGAATACCTCTGTGCAGAAGACTGAAGCGCAGAAGGGCAACGCGCAGAAGGTCGAAGCACAGGCATCTGGCTCCCAGAAGGTTGCCTCCGGTGCTCAGCAGAAGCGTGAGCAGTTGGCGGCTACTGGCGCCTCCAATATGTTGGTCATTAGTGCCGCTGGATCGCTGTCACTGCTTGCCGGTATGCGTTTGAGCCGCCGTCGCCGTAGTGAGATGCAGCTCAGTTCTCGCCGCTAAAACGGGTCAATTATTGCCCCACTAGGCAAAATACGCATATAGATGTAGGGACGTCCGAAATGCAAGATTCGGGCGTCCCTACATCTTTAACTTTTTCTAAGGTTATACCTATAATTTAGAGTGCTGTCATAGACGGTACTATCACTCTTTACCACCTCGTTCACCCGAGGTGAGGAGTCGCTGTGAAGCGCCTCCGGTCACCGATATCAGAGAACCGTTATTCTGTGCCTACTTCCGACCTTTGGGCACAGGAGTCACACGACGATTCATCACACTCACTCACGAAAATAGGTGACCATGTTTTCCACGCAGCGAACTGCTCGCGGCGCGGCGCTAGTAGCGTCTGCCGCCCTCGGTTTGGGCGGCTCCGTCGCGCCTGCAACTCTGGCCCCCACCACCTTTGCCTCTGCCGCTCACGCGCAGACTCAGCAGACCCCGAAGCCTGAACTTCCCATCGCCGTTGCCACCGATGTGGTTAGCCACGACATTACCCTGGACCTGGTTGCTCAGAGCAATGACTACACCCTGCTGTCGTTGACCGGTGTAACCTCTTTGGAGAATCTGAGGGTTCGCCTGGTCGCTATTTCCGTTGACGATGGTATCGTGGCAGCGATGACCGTGCCTGCCTCCCAGATGACTGCCTCTCTGAACGATGAGGGTGCGCTAGAGGTCAGTATTCACCAGCGCCTGAACGTTGAGCAGCCGTACATGGTTGAGGTGCAGAACCTGAATACCAAGGATGCCATTTCGGTTGAGTTCATGCCCGAACAGGGTGCGACCGTTGACGAGATTCTGGCGAGCCGCCAGAACATTTTCTTCCCTGACACCCCTGGCGTTCCCCGTGCTAACCGCGTGGAGGCGAATCCCGCCCCCGAGGTGTCCCTGAGCCCCAGTGCATCCCCGAGCGCCGCGAAGGATAGCCCGCGCCCGACGGTCGCCCCGGTACCTTCTGAAGCGCCGTCTGCATCGCAGAAAGTTTCGGCTCGTCCTTCTGCGAGTGCATCTGCTAGCGCCTCGGTAAGTGCGTCCGCGAGTGAGTCTGCTTCGGCGAGTTCTTCTACCGATGATGCGGCGCCCGCTGAGGTGACCGAGGATCGTCTGCTGGTGCACTCCCGCTCCGATCGGGCTCCCGCGGAGACCCGTGAGGCGACCCTGGAAATTTCTACCGCAGAGCTACGCGGATCGGATGAGCTGCAGCCGATTAGCGTGCGCGCTAGGAACGTGGCGGAGAGTAGCCTGGGCTATGACGTGATGGTCTTTGAAATGCCTGCTGACGGCGGTGCCGTGGGTTCACCGCTGGCGACCACGCATGTGAGCCCTCAGCAGGTGACTGATGATTCTTTCTCTGCTGATTTGAAGGTTTCCGGCACCTCTTTGAACGCTGGTAAGCGCTACCGTGTGGTTGTGGTGGGTGGTAACTCCACTGAGGAGCTGCAGCTCATGGCGACCAGTGCTTTTGGTGTGAGCGTGATTCAGCGTGCGGTTCCTGTTGATCCGGCTCCGAAGCCTACGAATACTGTTGTTCACCCGCAGATTCCGATGATTTCTGATGCGAATCAGCGTGTGAGCCCTTCGGCTCCTTCGGGTCGCGTGAGCGCTGTGGATTCTTCAGGTGCCTCTGCGGATGCTCAGGATTTGGTGACTGATTCTGTTGCTAAGATTCCGTCGGTGGATAGCGCTCTGGACTATATTGTGCAGGCGCAGCAGTCGGCGCGTGCGATTACCGCGCAGGCTCGTAGTTCTGTGGCTGAGACTGCGGTGGTTCCTTCGACGATGGTGATGTCTGGTTATGCGGTGATGTTGCCGGGGCGTACCGTGGTGAACCTGTTGGGTTACCAGTCTGCTGAGGGGGAGACGGTGACTGTTGCTTCGCCTCAGGAGAATGTGGGTGCTGCAGGTTCGGGTAGTTTCTATACGCGTAGCTCGAAGTCGCGCGGTGATTCTGCCGGTTCGAAGCTGGAGGCGAGCGCTCAGGATAATGGCCCGCTGCCGGAGGGTACCTTGCCGCTGAGTATTGCTCTGCTGGGTTCGGTTGCCTTTGTGGGTACTGCTGTTGCGGTTAATGTGTATCGTCGCCGCCTTGAGGGTGCTGAGGAACTGGGTGCTGAGTAGTTCAGCTATTTGTTGCTTAGCGCTGTGAGGTGTGGCTCTCTGTAGGGGAGTTGTTGAGTGGGAGGCGCTCTGTCGGGTGCGTGCCGTGTGGGTGCGTGTTCGGTGGGGCGCCTTCTGCGCGCCCGGATGTTTGACTCTATTGCGCGGTGGTCTGGTGCGCCTTGGGGCGGTGTAAAAATCTCTTTTTGGTGCACTTTAGAGAATATATTTTGACATTCGAATTTTGCGTTATTTATATCTCAGTAAAGTATTTAATTCCCTTTTATTTCGGCAATTATTGCGACATAAAGTTTTAGCACGTGAATGCAATGCAACATTAAGTGCAATATCCGTGTTAGGCTAGGGTGTAACCGACGTACTGGTGCGCAAATACTTGGATAGAAACACCGGCTTGTGGTGAGCCTTCCCTAGTCCACGCTTTGCGCCTACATCGATCGAAATGGCGCACATGACTATCACTCGACTTCCGAAACGCATTCATGCTCTTTCGCTTGCAGCCGCTTTAGGTGCAAGCGCTTTTGTGCTTCCTGGCGCCTCCGCAGTAGAGGCTGAAGCAATTAACGTGAATGATTGCCTAACGGCTCTGATTAATAGCGAATTTAATTCAAGCTGCCCCTACGAAGACCTCGAAATTGAGGTCGATACCATTGAGATTCAGATCCAGTCCATCAAGGACAGTCAGGCAACCATTAAGCTCGCGCCCCTCTATGAGGGCGGCTACGTGGGCGATGCCTCTAGGGTGTACCTGGTAATGCAGTACTACGACGCCACTGGCACGTTGCTTGGGTCTGACACCTACGAGCCCTCCGCAATGCAGGTTGAGCGTGCTAACGACGGCTCGATGCTCGTCACCTTTGAAATGCCGCAGATGCCCCAGGAGGGCTACTACTCCATGAGCGTCATGGACCTGACGACCTCCGACGCGGGCTATGGCGAATTCATGATTTCTGAGGGTTCCCTCGTTCCGCACGCTATCCCGATTGAGGATGACCCTGACGAGGTGATGGTGGACAAGAAGGAAAACGCCCACCAGGTGCCGACCATTGACGAGCTAAAGACGATGGAAAAGCTCCGTGAAGAGGAGCAGAAGAACCAGCAGGCTGCAGATCAGAAGGGTAGCAAGGATAAGGTTAAGACTGAGGTGCCTTCCGAATCTGCTGAAAACCTGAACCTCGAAACCCACACGCAGAAGCTGGAGCAGGTCCCCGGCGGATCGACCTCTTCTCGCGATACTCAGACCCTGAGTGTTGCGGAACTGAAGGTCGCCTATGCTGAGGTTCGCTCTGATAAGGAAACCAAGCCGGTGACTATCAGTGCAGCGCGTCTGCCCGCGAATGCGGCTGGCTACGACCTAATCGTGGTTGAAACCGATATGAGTGGCAACCATAAGGGTGATGCGCTGTCCATTACACACATCAGCTCTGATCGCATTGTGAATGGCGCGTTCAAGGAAGAGGTTGGCATGCCCGGCTCTCTGCTGAAGACCGGCTCGGTGTACACCGCCTACCTGGTGCGTGCGGACGATACTGAGTATGCGGAAGAAGTTGTCTCGGTGCGATTCAAGGTCAGTGGCGAGGCGACCGGCGACTCAACCTCCTTGACGAAGGATGAGCTGTCCCGCCAGGATGCAAGCGCATCGCTCACGCCCAGCGCCAATGCGGCCGAGGCGACCGGCGCCACTCAGGGTAGCCCCTCGGCTGCTACTAGCGCCGTCTCGACTCGTTCTGATGACACCCAGTCGGGCTCGGGTCAGTCTGCCGCGAGCGCACCCCGCTCCACTCTGGATGCGGTGAGCGCCATGTCCAAGGCAAAGGAAGCGAAGGCTGAGCGTCAGCGTCAGGCTCTGCAGGCTTTGGCTCAGGCACGTACGATGGCTCCGCGTTCGGCTTTTGAGCCGACTCGCACCAATCAGATTTCGGCGTACAGTTCGGGTTCTGATCCGGCATCTATTGCTGCTACCGCGAAGCTGGATGCTTTGACGGATGAAGAAAAGGCAACGTCGGCAGCTTCTGGTAATGGCAATAAGAGTTTCCCTTCCGTGGTTCATTCGGAGTCTAATAATCGTTCAGCTACGGTGAACTCGAATACCACTCAGGTGCACTCCACCGCGAATGCTGAGCGTCAGGATGGCGTGAAGGCTGCAGCTTCGGCGGAGTCTCCCGCTAGTGAAGAGGTCGCGCAGCACGGTGTAGCTTTCTGGGCTCTTGGAGGCACCGGTTTGACGCTGGTGGTTGGTGCCGCGTGGATGGCTCACCGCAGGGGAGTCCTCGGCGGCTAACGCCCCTAATCCGTGCTTTTTGACGGCATCGCATAGTATGTTCGTTGTTTCATGAGGAACACTCACCCCCGCTATCTGTTGGTGCAGATTCCAGGGGGCGAGTCGTGCATTCAGGGTGTTCAAAAAACTCTACCCTCGCGTGAATGAACCTTAAGGTTCGTGATAGGGTTGAAATAACCGATAAATAGATGCGAGCTGTTGTCAGGTCTTCTTCACCTGAAATATGAAGCGGAGTGTGGTACGACGAATCCGGGTGCATGGCGCACTCGGGGGTCCGCGCGGCACATGAGGAACGGGCAGTAGCACGCACATTTCCACCATGAAAAGACGCATTGCATGAGTATTTATTCAGCGAAGCACCGTATTGTCACCGCAACCATTTTGGTTGCGGGGCTTCAGTGTGGGCTTGTTGTCCCCTCTGTCGCAACGGAAGCGCCCGTCACGACGCACTCTGCCGTGCAAAAAACTACGACCCTGGACGCGACCCCGAATCAAACTGAACAGAACCCGGAGGTTCAGGGTGCCGCCTCCACAATCACCATGAAGGCGCAGCTCAAGGATGATGGTTACCTGCTACGCTGGACAGGCTTCCCCGAAGATTTGGAGGCCTCCAGCGTTCTGGCTGACGTGAACTTCTACACCCCTTCCGGTGAGTACGGTGGCTCCGTCCTGGAAAGCCCGACCCTAACTGAGGGGACCAAGGAGGGGGAGCTGAACCTCCTGATGAGCCCGGCAACGGACTCGAACGTCGTGTACGTGATCGTTCTGGAGGATACGGTCCACGGCGCCTCCTACGAATTTTTTGTGACCGAGCAGGGGAACCGCCTGGTCCAGGCTGCTGACCCGCGCAACGGTAAGGTAAAGCCCACCGAGCCGCCGGTCGACATTGAGCGTGAAGAGGGAGGAGCCCCCGAAGAGACTGCCACCCCCAGCCCCGGGGCAGTGAGCCTGCCTTCGCCTACCGCTACTGACACGGTCCGCCGTACCGTAGACAACCCGCAGAACAAGGATTCTGGCCAGTACGTTATCTCCGAAGACAATAGCGTGTATGACCCGATGAATCAGCGCAAGGGCAAGGCGTACCTGTCCATTCAGGACTCGCAGGGTGACTCTCGGGATGATACGAAGCCTGTTACGGTCCGTGCCACGAACTTCCCCCAGAATGACAAGGGTTACGACCTGATCGTCATGGAAATCGACTCCAACGGCAACACCGTGGGTGACGCGCTCGCCATTGTGCACGTTGGCCCGGAATCGATTTCTGCGGGCGCTTTCGAAGCGGTGATTGGTGTGCCCGGTGCGTCCCTACAGATTGGTAAGACGTACCTGGTGGCGGCTTTTGATGCTGCCGGTGACGGTAACCTTCAGCTCAATACGGTGCGTTTTACGGTGACTCAGGCATCCTCTGAGAATGGCGGGTCGTCGTCCGGTCCTTCGTCTAAGAGTGAGGGGAAGCCGGTTGCGGCTTCTTCCGCCTCTCCTTCGACTGCCTCTGAGACTGCGAACGCATCCGGCGCGAAGGCACCCGCTGCGGGTTCTAAGTCTAAGACCCGCGGTATTCAGGCTGATACCGCCATGGCTCCGGGTACTAATGACGCCACGATTTCTATTCCGCGCGCTGCCGGTAGCTCTGCCACCGCGTCTTCCTCGGCGCTGGGGTACCGCACCGGGGAGGCGCAGCCTGTTGAGGTGGTGACCCCCGAGTCTAATTTGCCCTCGGGTACTGATTCGGCGGCTCAGTCTCGCCGTGCCGCGATTCTGAACGGTTCTTCCTCTCAGGTTCGTACTGATTCTGGATCGCCGAATGGTGTGAAGGCAACGGAGGCGCAGATTACCCGCAACATGGATAAGAGCTCGCCGCTTCTGCCGATTTTGGTGACCCTGGGTGGCGGTCTGATTCTGGGTGCTTTGGGTATGTCACGTATGCACGCTTCGAAGAAGGATTAGTTGAGTAGGGGTTGGGGTAGTGGCGGCCCCTGTTGCCTGTTGAGGGGGTATTGCCCTGTCGGTGTGTTGTGAGATGTTTTGTCATAAAACGGCTCATTTGGTGCATATCTTGAGAAATATACACACTGTCGATATAGTAAGCCTGTCCTAACAATGTCGATAGTATGGATGCACACCAATGAAGATTTTCACATCTGGCACCCGCCTCTCCAAGGGAGCCTGCGCCCTCGCCGTTGCTGGCGCTGTTGCCCTGCCCTTGGCACCCGTTCTCGCCGAGAACATTAATATCGCCGCCCAGAACGTTGCCGCACAGAACGTCGCTGCAGGCGACCAGGCAACCGCCGGCGCCTCCTTCGGATGGGGCGTGCGCGCCTCCTTCCTGTCCTACAACGGTATGCCCCGCGAAATGACCGACGGCGCAGCCTGGGACGCAGCTGCAAAGCAGTTCACCTTCACCCCGACCTCCACCACCGTCTCTGAAGACGGTAAGCAGGTCACCCTGCAGGCTGCCGGCCGCCTCTGGTTCACCGGCCACTGCGCCGAAGGTCAGGACCCCGAAACCGGTTGCGCCCTGAACCTCACCTTCTCCAACCCCCGCGTGGAACTGAACCTTGCTGACGGCACCGGCTCCCTCTACATGACCGTGCGCACCAAGAACTACGCCTCCGGCAAGTTCGAGGGCCCCATGGAAGTCAAGATGGCGACCCTGAGCACCGGCACCGCCAAGCAGAGCGAGAAGGACGGCGTGGTCAGCATCAGCGGCATCTCCGCGAACCTGACCGCCGACGGTAACCACGCCTTCTCCGACTTCTACAATGAAGGCGCCAGCCTCGACCCGCTGAGCATCTCCTACACCGGTAGCGCAGCTAGCAACCCCAAGAGCGCCTACAGCGTCGCCGAGTCCTACAACACCGGCGCGGGCGTGAACCTGCCCCAGAACACCGCACGCCTGGGTCAGAATCACATCGTGCACGTGGCACCCCCGAGCTTCGGCGGCGACACCACCTACACCGTGCTGACCAGCTCCAACCTGAAGATGACCGACACCGGCGTGCTGAAGGCCAACAAGGGCATTTTCGCCGTGGATGCTGACGGCAACCGCATGCTCGTCATCAACAGCGAGACCAACAAGCCCGAGCTATACACCGTAACCGCTGAAGGTAAGCTCGTCTCCTCCGGCACCTACTCCAACGCAGACCTCGGCACCACCACCGTCAAGGCAATCGGCTACAACCCCGCCAACAACACCTGGGGTATCGTCAGCATTGACGGCCAGGGCGGCGGCAAGCTAACCATTATTGACGCATCCGGCAAGGCAACCTCGCAGGCTCTGCCGAAGCCCGACTCCATCGACCCGCAGGTTGTGAACGCCTACTCGCTCGACGAGTACTACGGCGACTCGTTCTCCAACAACACCGTGACCCTCGCACCGCTGCCCGACGGCAGCTTCGTGTACGCGCCGTCGACTTCCATCTACGATGCGGCCGGCGAAAAGGTGGTTCAGAAGGGTCACCTGCTGCACATGAGCAGCAACGGCGTGTCCCTGGTGCCGAACTCTTCACCCGCAGGCTACGACACCGCCCTGCCCTCGACCCTGGTCAGCCCCAAGGGCTACATTTACCGTTGGAACAACTGGTACGGCGGTAAGGTGCAGATCCTCAAGTACGAGAACGGCACTTTCAGCGTGGTCCGCGAGTCCGCAACTCTTGAGGGCTTCGAGAAGACCGAGGTTGCCACCATGTTCCTGACCCGCGCGGGCAACGTGGTTGTGGTGGACGCATCCGGCTCCCGCCTGGTGTTCATGGACGACACCCTGAACAAGGTGAACGAGGTGGTGCTCTCCTCGATGCGCAAGACCGACAAGAGCGGCGGCTACAACGCTCTCGAACTGCCCAACGGCGATATTATCTACCCGACCAGCTTCGAGAACCCGAACACCTACGAGGATCAGCTGTGGCTGAACCGCCTGGCAGCGAACTCGGCACCGGAACAGACCCCGGCACCCGAGCCCACTAAGTCTGCTGAGCCTACCGTTGCTCCCACCGTAGCTCCGACCGTGGCACCGACTGCTGAGCCGACTAAGGCACCCGAGCCGACCGTTGCTCCTACTGCAGAGCCGAGCGCTGAGCCCACTAAGCCTGCTGAGCCGACCGTTGCTCCCACCGTGGCACCCTCTGCTGAGCCTACCGTCGCGCCGACTGTTGCTCCCACCGCTGAGCCGACTGTTGCACCGACCGTCGCGCCTTCTGCTGAGCCCACTGCGACCGCAGAGCCCTCGGCGACCGCAGAGCCTAGCGTGACCGCAGAGCCTAGCGTGACCGCAGAACCTTCTGCAGAGCCGACTATGGAGCCCTCCGCAACCGCCGAGCCCACCAAGACTGCAGAACCCACCGCAGTGCCTTCGGAGGAGCCCACCTCGCCGTCTCTGCCGACCACATCCGTGGTTCCTTCTGTAGCCCCGAGCGCTTCTGCAACCCCGAGCGCATCGGTGAGCGTATCCCCGACCGCGGTTCCGAGCGTTCCCGCCGTGACCCCCTCGGTGAGCGCGTCTGCATCCGCGTCTGCTAGTGCATCTGCTTCTTCGAGCGCTTCTGCAAGTGCATCGAGCTCCGCCAGCAGCTCCAGCAGCGCATCGGTGACCGCATCGGCTAGTGCGTCTGCTTCTTCGAGTATGTCCGCAAGCGAGTCTGCATCCGCGAGCGCTTCCGCTTCTGAGAGCAGCACCGCTGACCAGAACGCAGCTGGCCACAAGGGTGGCTCCAACGGCGGTTCTGATGCCTCCGACAACTTGGGTGTGAGCGGCTCCAACGGCGGCTCCTCCAATGGCGGTTCCTCTAACGGTGGTTCTTCCGCGGGTGGTTCCTCGACCTCCGGTAACTCCTCCTCGAAGCTGGCTCAGACCGGCGCATCCGGCGCTATGTTTGCCGCCGCAGCTGGCGCTATCACCCTGGCTGCAGGTACCGCACTGGTCGTGGCTCGTCGTCGCAAGAGCTAAAATTTAGCCTTCGTGCAACACCCCGTTTCGTCACTCGTGTTCATGAGTGGGGGAGCGGGGTGTTCCTTTCATACAATGGAAATATGACTATTCTGAATGTAATTGCAACCTCGCACGGCACTGACTCGGTCGCCGGTCGTGAAGCTATCGCGCTGATTCGTGAGCAGATTAAGTTCCTGCTTGCCCAGCGTAACGATGGTATGGAGTACCGTGTTCACGCCGCATACGTGGATGTGGAATCTCCCAGCGTTGATGACGCCGCAGCCTCCCTGCCTAAGGATGAGCCCTGCGTTATCGTGCCGATTCTGCTGTCGACCGGCTTCCATACTCAGGTGGATTTGCGCCGCGCCGCACGCAATAGCGGTATTGAGCGCATCAGCATTGGTGAGTCTCTGGGCCCGGATGCACGTCTTGCCGCTCTGACCCGCGCCCGACTGGAGGAGGCTGGTTGGACTCCCGGCGACGGCCCTGTGGTGCAGGGTGCCGCTGGTTCTTCCCGCGCCGATGGTCGTGCCGATATGGAGCGTGCCGCTGAGCTGCTGGCTGACGAGCTGAACGCTCCGGTACATCACGGCTTTATTGCCGCTATCGATCCGAAGTTCCACGAGGTCGTTGCCGAGCACAAGCCGGAGTTTGCCGCGACCTACCTGCTGGCGGAGGGTTTCTTTGCCGGTAAGATGCGCCGTGACGCTGCTTCGACCGGTCTGCCGGTGAAGGTTGCCACGCCGCTGGTCAACGCGCAGGATTCTGCCGCTGCTGCTGTTGTGGCTGAGTGCTTTATTGACCGTATGGATGCGGCTATCGCCCAGCTGGACGCCGCCTAGCTGTTCGCCCC
>NZ_ACVO01000013.1 GCF_000175615.1 Rothia mucilaginosa ATCC 25296
CCAAGCCCCAACCGGGGGCAAGCACCTACTCAACGCGATTAGCCTGCCGCCAGGGTCTGTGCCGGATCAATACGAGAAGCCTTCGCCGCCGGGTACAGACCAGCCAACACACCAACCAGCGCACCAGCACCGAGACCCAGCAGGATAGTGTCGGCACTAATAATCGGCGTCCAACGGTTCATCAAAGACACAATCGAGATGCCGTTAACCGCCAGCACAATACCAGCCACAGCGCCCAGGATGCCGGTCAGCAGCGCCTCCGCCGAGAACTGCAGCAGAATACCCGAAGGGCGCATACCAATAGCCAGACGCAAACCAACCTCACGGCGACGCTCCATCACCGCAACCAGGAACGTGTTCATAATGCCCATCGCACCAATTACGAGGGTAATAACGCTCATGGCTAGAAGCATCGTGCGTTGCTGCTGGTCGACAGCCTCACGAAGGGTCTTCGGCTCCGGCGGCACACTCACGCTATACAGTGCGGGACGTTCCGGCGAGAGCGCGTACGGTGCTTCCTCCGCGATCTGGTTTGCGGCACCGGCAACAGTACTCACCACAATCTGAGTGGAACGTTTACCGGTCTGTGCCGCAGCGGCACCGCCACCGGCAGCGGGCTGTGCTTCTTCAACATCGGCACCAGGCTTCGCGCCCAGAGGCAGGTAGACCGAACCGTACGAAAGAGTCAGCGAGGGATTCTCCCGCACCACACCGATAACGGTGTACGGCTCATCGCGAATATAGACCGTAACTCCGGGGCTATAGGGCAACGCAAGCTGGCGCATCACGCTTTCGCTGAGCACCACGACCTTATCGTTCCGCTCCACATGCCCTTCGTCGAAGGTGCGACCCCACACCAGTTCATGACCCTGCACGCTAAAGATGCTGGGGGTTGCCGCACGGACGGCAGCCGTCACGTTAGCACCGCGCTCACCGAAGTTGTCTGGACCGCGCTGAATATCTGCGGATTCATACAGCTGATCCACCAGCGCGGTACCGGTCACTCCGTTCAGCTGGCTAACACGCCGGTAGTTCTCGCTCGCCGCCAGGCTCAAGAGTTCAGCCCGGCTCATGGATTCGGTTCGGGTCGAGCTTATCGTCAGGTGCTTAGCTCTAAAAATGTCGAAGCTGTCAGCCAACTGCCCAGAAATGGTGGCAGTCAGACCAACGGTCAGCACGAGCGAAGCGATACCCAGAACCACACCAAGCATGGTGAAGATATTGCGCCTCACCCGGTGCACGGTAGCGTCCCAGGCTTCTTTGAGGGAGGCGCGCGCCCAGGGTGCACGACCACTGCTCTGCGGCTTAGATGTTTGTTCCTCAGCAAAGCTAGGCAGGTTCAGAGACGCGCGGGCGGTCGTTTCTTCCTGCCGCTGTGCATCCTGCTCGATGAGCTGCCCCTCGTGCATACGTAGCACCCGGTCGCAGTGCTCCGCCACGAGGGGGTCGTGAGTAATCACAATCGTGCTTTGCTGGTCACCCGTACATTCACGGAGCAGGTCAATGACTTCACGGGTGAGCTCTTCATCCAGCGAGCCGGTCGGCTCATCACAGAGCAGCAACGCAGGTTCCCCAATGAGCGCACGAGCAATAGCTACACGTTGCTTTTCACCGCCTGAGAGAGTGGTGATGGGTGCATCCGTTCGGTGGCTCAACCCCAGCAGAGCGAGAGTATCCGCAACACGTTGCGTTCGTTCTGCTTTGGGCACGCCACGGTAGATGAGCGGTAGCTCAACGTTGCGGTGCACGTTCTTATGCTCGATGAGGTGGAACGCCTGGAAGACGAAACCGATGCTGTCCAGGCGCGCTTCAGCTCGCTGTGCCGCGTTGAAGGTTGCGGTGTCTGTACCGTCCAGCAGGTAGCTGCCGGAGGCGGGCGTGCTGAGCAGACCGAGGATGTTCAGCAGGGTTGATTTGCCGCTGCCGGACGGTCCCAGGATTGCGACGACTTCTCCGTAGCGGACTTTCAGGTCAATATTTTTGAGCACGTCAATTCGAGTGTCACCCTGCATAAAGTGCTGGGACACTCCCTGAATATCGACGCTATAGGCTGGTGGGTGCGCGTGAGCGGCGCGGGAGTCAGTCATGGCTACTCCCTACTTTTTCTCGCGCATGATTTTGACGCTGTCGCCTTCGTGCAGGTCACCGGTGACGGCGTTCTTGCCGTTGGCGTTGCTGATGACGGTAACGGTTACCTCGCGTTCTTCGCGGGCCTTCGATCCGTTGGAGCTTTCGGGGCCGAGCACGATGACTCGGGTCTGTCCGTCACGGGTGTAGAGCGCCGATGAGGGCACGACCAGGTGTGCTTCGGGGGTTTCTTCGAGGGTGAGTTCCGCGTTGACGGCGCCTCGGAGGCTGTCCGCCTTATCCCCTACGTCGAGGGTGAGGATGCGTTCCCCTTCGGTGCTTCCTGCCGCACCGGCTGCGCCGTTGAGGTTGGAGCCAGCCGCACCTTCTGCACCATTGGCCTGACGACCGGCCTGGCTGTTGCCTGCGGCACCGGCGGCTTCGGTGGTGTTCTTGTATCCGAGGGTTGCGACGTACTCAGTATCACCGAGGGAGGGCACGGTTACCTTCTGGCCGCTACGGGCTTCGGGGGTGAGCCTACCGGTGGTTCCGGTGCAGCTGAGGGTCTTGCTACCTTCTGCGATGGTGGCTACGGGACCATCTGCGATAGCGCCAGTTGCGCGGGGGTTGCCGGTGACAACTCCGGCACGGTTGATGATAAGGAAGTAGCGGGCGGGAATAGGCTGGTCAGTCTTGACGTGCGCGTAGCCGAGGCTGTCGAGGAGGTTGTTGAGAGCCTCGTAGGTGTCTTCGGTGATGCGCGCGGGCTGCGGGCCCTGACGTCCCATGGCAGTCAGTGCCTCGTTGAGGAGTGCAGCGTCGGGGCCGCTATCGTCGAGTTTGAGGTCGCGGTAGAGCGCGAAGCCGCCGGTGAGGGTGATGAGAGGTTCACCGTTGACTTCTGCGATGAGGGTTCCGTTGCCGACGGTGTCACCGTGTTTGATGGTGATTGCGGTGTACTGTCCTTCGCCGCTGTAGCGTAGCGGGGTTGAGGTGGCGTAGTTCGCGGTGCAGGTCAGGGGCACGGTGGTGCGCAGTTTTTCGCGGGTGACCGTGGCGGTGATGGTGGAGGGGTCCGGGGGTGCCGCTTCCGCGTCTTTTTGGGCGGTGGTTTTGATGTTTTGGGCGCTGATGAGCGTACCCACGGTGATGATGAGGAGCAGGGCGATAATGCCGTAGAGCCAGAGGGTTTTCTTCTGGCGGGTGGGGGTGGCGCTCATGGTGTCCCTTCTTTGGGTGCGCGTACGGGAACGCTATTGTCTGTGCCGTTTGGGCTTAGGGGCGGCGATGCCGTGTGGGGTTAGTTTGTGCCCGGCACGGGGATACGTGCCGGGCACAATACGCTGTGACGAGGTGCAGCCTCCATGGCTACTCTGTACGCCTGTTCTGGTTAGTCCGGTCTGATTAGTCCGGAGGATTAGCTCAGAATCTTTCGGGCGTTCTCTTCAGCAGTTTTCTTGGCGGTGGTCACCTGCTCGATGAGGCCCTGTTCCTTTTCGAGGAAGGAACTCAGGTAAGCGATAGCAATCTTTCGCTGTTCGGTATCTAGCCCGGTTGCTTCACGGCAGGTCGCATCGTTGATTGCCAGTTCGTGGGTGTCTTGGTTGTTCTGGCGGTACTGTAGGCGAGCCATATCCGGAGACGTGTAGTCGCCTCCGAAGCGTTCCTTCATGCACTGTGCCCACTTCTCGGTGGCGGGCCCAAGGTCTTTGAAGATTGCGTCGTTGTTGAGGTAGTGAACCGCAGTAACGTAGACCTTATGTATGGTCGCGCGGGATTCTTCTGAACCGTAGACTGCGCGGGTAGCTTCTTGCTGGCAACCGCCCTTTCCTTCGGTGCCGTAAAGAGCCTGCATTTCGGCTTCGCTCATAGTACGGCTCTGCTCTTCCAGTGCTGTAGTAGCCAAAGAGTAGCGCTCTTCGTATCCGCGAGCGCGGGCGTCCGCAACGGTGAGAGGTTCAAGATCAGCCTGCAGAAGCAGCGGGATTTCAGTTTTTCCTGCAGGAACCTTGTAGTTCGGGAATCCTCGTTCAGCCATGCACTGGCTCAGGGAGCGCTGGTAGGCACGAACAA
Organism: Rothia mucilaginosa ATCC 25296; assembly: GCF_000175615.1. GTDB lineage: Bacteria > Actinomycetota > Actinomycetes > Actinomycetales > Micrococcaceae > Rothia > Rothia mucilaginosa. The sequence goes on from NZ_ACVO01000013.1 coordinate 4,141, forward strand.
CGTTGTCAGAAAGTGAGGCGAGGTTCTCCACTTTTTCGATAGCTTGACTATCGGGGCTCTTGGAGGCGCTATACGCCTTCTCAGCGTTAGCGGACGCCGAGGAGTCGGCACTGGGCTGCCCGGATGCGCAGGAGCTAAGCAACAGGGTCAGCGGGAGTATAGCCCCGGCGAGGGTTCGTAGGGTGTTCTGTCGAAGCATAGGGGCACTTCCTCGTGAAATATAGCTGCATCTTTGTTCGCTCGTTCAGGGGCTCTTCGTTGTTTGCCCTTGAGAGAACATATTTTGAACACTAGCCTACTATGCGCCGGGGGGGGAGGCAAGGGGGACGGTGTTTATCCTCGCCCCGCTGGTGGGGATGGCGCGCCGCATATTTCCTCCGGGATACGACTGG
>NZ_ACVO01000012.1 GCF_000175615.1 Rothia mucilaginosa ATCC 25296
ACGCGCCATCGCTTCAGGCTTACTCATCCCACCATCAACCACGGCCTTCGCTGCGGCAACCTTGGTCTCATAGTCGTATCTGGCCTGCTTTATTCCCATGGCAAGAAGCCCGCTCCTCCCGATGACGCGGTACATTTTCTGCCACTCTCTCACAGTCGCGGCGGACACACCAAGCCTGCTGGCGGTCAAACGATAGCCACGTCCCTTCTCAAACATTTGCGCTGCCTGTTCCCGAAGCAAACGGTCATGCCTTAATCCCAGATGCACGGACATGAAAAGCCTCCTGTTTCTTGGACTTCATTTTTGGTGTCCAAGAAACGGGAGGCAGTTCACAATCGATGGGCGGGGCTTTGTGCTGTCTTATGGTGCCCACGGCTACTGATGCCTGCTATTGCGGCGTGCTACTGAGAGAAGCTTAGGCGGCACATCTCAGGTACGACCGTTTAGCGGGTGTGGCGCGGCTTCTGGCCCTCTTCACGAGCGAACGGAACCTTATCGCCAGCCAGCTGCGCACGCAGGTCCGCGATGATGGTTTCCGCGGTCAGACCGACCTCTTCCAGAATCTGCTCGCGGGAAGCGTGCGGAATGAACTCCGCCGGAAGACCCAGCTCGCTCAGCGCGGTATCCACGCCAGCCGCACGCATTTCCTGGCGGATGCGCGAACCCACGCCACCGGAACGCACGCCGTCCTCAATGGTCACCACAATGCGGTGATCGCGAGCCAGCTCAACGACCGAAGACGGCACCGGCATCACCCAGCGCGGGTCAACCACGGTGGACTGGATACCCTCGGCGGCAAGCACCTTGGAGGCTTCCAGAGCCACGCGAGCCATAGCGCCCACGGCAACGAACAGCACGTCACGCTGACCGGTTTCCGGGTGGGGTTCGCCGGTGCGTGCCAGCACGTCCACGCCATCGCTACGGCGCTCCAGGGCGGGAATGTCCTCGCCAACGGAGCCCTTCGGGTAGCGAATCACGGTCGGTGCATCGTTAATAGCTACAGCCTCACGCAGCTCTTCGCGCAGGGTCGCGCCATCACGCGGAGCCGCCAGGTGCAGACCCGGAATGAACTGTAGCATCGCCAAATCCCACATGCCGTGGTGGCTTGCACCGTCCGGGCCGGTAATGCCGGAGCGGTCCAGCACCACGGTCACGCCCGCCTTGTGCAGGGCAACGTCCATGAGCAGCTGGTCAAAGCCGCGGTTCAGGAAGGTTGCGTAGAGGGCAACCACCGGGTGCATGCCGCCGTACGCCAGACCGGCGCTCATCGCCACGGCGTGCTGCTCAGCGATACCTACGTCAATAACGCGCTCGGGGTGGCGCTTCTGGAATTCGCGCAGACCCACGGGAATGAGCATCGCGCCGGTAATACCGACGACGTTCTCCTGCTCATCCGCAATATCTGCAATTTCGCGGCCAAAGACGCCGGTCCACGACTCAGAGGTGCTGGTCGAAACATCCTCACCGGTCAGCGGGTCAATCTGGCCCACCGCGTGGAACTGGTCGTCCTCATTAGCGCGGGCGGGTGCGTAGCCGTGGCCCTTCTCGGTAATGGCGTGCACAATCACCGGGCCGGCGTAGTTCTTTGCCGCGGTCAGTGCGTTCTCCACAGCCTGCTGGTCGTGGCCGTCAATGGGGCCCACGTACTTCATACCCAGGTCTTCAAAAATGCCCTTGGGTACGACGACGTCCTTAATGCCCGCCTTCATGCCGTGCAGGCCGCGGTACACCATCTGACCGACGGGGCCGCCACGCTGCAGACCGATGCGCACCGCATCCAGCGCGTGGTCGTAGCGGTGATCGAGGCGCACACGATCCACCTGCTGCTGCACACCGTGCTTGAGCTCGGAGAGCTGGTTCGCGAAACCACCAATGGTCGGCGCATAGGAGCGGCCGTTATCGTTGACCACGATCACGACCTTGCGGGTGCGGTCGGCAGCAATATTATTCACAGCCTCCCACGCCATGCCGCCGGTCAGCGCGCCGTCACCAATAAGAACCACGGTGTAGCGGTCATCTTCACCGTTGAGCTTGTGCGCGCGAGAAATACCGTCAGCCCACGAAATCGAGCTAGAGGCGTGCGAAGACGCGATAATGTCGTGCTCAGACTCGCCACGATCCGGGTAACCCGACAGGCCACCCTTCTGACGCAGAGTCTTAAACGCGTGACGACCAGTCACCAGCTTATGCACATAGGACTGGTGGCCGGTGTCGAAAAGAATATTGTCCTTGGGAGATTCGAAGACACGGTGAATGCCGAGGGTCAGCTCCACAACGCCCAGGTTCGGGCCCAGGTGACCGCCGGTCGCCGACACGTTCGTCACGATGAACTGGCGGATTTCCTTAGAGAGCTCCTCCAGCTGCTCGTAGCTGAGGTTCTGCAGGTCCGCCGGGGACTGAATACCCGGGAGCAACTTGGCAGTGGCACCATTGCCAATGCTGTAGTCGGCGGTGGGTGCGCCACCGGCGGCGCTATTCGGGGTCTCCTCCTGCGGCAATGCGTTTTCAGCGGACATACACCCACACTCCTCAAGGTCGGGGCACGGCTCATTCCGTGCGTTGGTTCTTCAATGATTCTACCGTTTAAGGTGCCAAAAAGCAGATTTATGCGCCCGCAGAGCAAGACGCACCGGGTTGAGCGAAAACGGCCTGAAATAACCCCTAGTGGGCAGGCTGGTGAACAGCCCAACCCGCCCAACACGGCGATTATTTGCTTCTTTGTTACGGCTACTAGCTACGCGCTACTTGGTGCGGCGGCGGCGCGGACGAGGCTTCGCGGGGGCACGCTCAAAAAGCGCCACCGACTCCACGTGATGCGTATTCGGGTACATATCGAACGCCCGAAGCTGCACCATGTCCCAACCCAGCTCACGCAAAATACCGGTGTCACGACCCAGGGATGCCGGGTCGCACGCCACATACAGAATACGCTTGGGGTCCAGCGCATCCAGGCGTTCCAGGGTGGTTCGGTTCGCGCCCTCACGGGACGGGTCAAGGACCACCGCATCAATGGCGGGGATTTCACCAAACTCAAGGGCGGTCTTCAAATCGACCAGGTGGCGTGCCACGTCGCCGCGAATCACCTCGATGCGGGTGTTCGCGGAGTTCTCGGTGCGGGAGCAGCCATCCGGCGCGAAGTTCGAGCGCGCATCCTTATGGGTCACCGGGGAGCCCTCAATGCTGACGACAGTACCCGTTGCACCCACGGCGTCCGCGAGTGCGGCGGTGAACAGGCCCGCGCCGGCGTATAGGTCGAGGGTGCATTCACCTTCTTGCGGGCGGAGCATGGTGAGCATGGTTCCGACCATGGTGGAGGGGGCGGCGCGGTGAATCTGCCAGAAGCCGCCGGCGGATACCTGGTAGCTGAATCGGCGGGACCCGAAGGTGACTTCTTCGGTGACGGAGCGCAGGCCTGCGCCGAGCAGCTGGTCACCTTCGGGTACGCGGCGGTAGGGGGTGTGGGAGGAGCCGGGGCGGCGGCGCTTGGGCTTGCCGTTGGAGGTGGACTGCGGGGTGAAGAAGAGGGAGATTTTGCGCTTGGCGAGCAGTCCCCAGGCGTCGGCTGCCTGCTGTTCGATGTCCTTGGCGACCTCTTCGATGGAGAAGCGCGGGTCAACGATGAACTGCAGTAGGACCCTGCCGCGGGAGGAGACGGTTGCCTCGACTTCGCGTACGCCGCGCAGGTTCAGTTTCTCAAGCTCTAGGTTGCGCAGTTCGGGTGCGGCGAGGGGGAAGTCTACGACCGGTACGGGCTGGGAGGCGCGGTAGGGGTGCATGCCGACGCGCCAGGTGACGGCGGGGCTCTTCTTGCCGCCGCTCTTCTGGTCGCCGGGCTGGGTGCGGACCTTGGTCACGTTGTAGCGCACACGGGTACGCCAGGACAGGCCCTCGTTGTTATCGCGCAGGGGAAGCTCTTCAACGATGAGGTTGGTCAGCAGGGGCGATTCGAGGGGCAGGCCGCCCAGTCGGTTGATTTGGGTGCGGACGATATCGGTCTTGTAGCGTCGCTGCTCAGCCAGGCTGATGTGACCGTATTCCATGCCGCCGAGTAGTTCGGGTACGCCGGTTGCTGCGGCGCGTTCCTCGTCGGTGGCGAGCGCATCCGCCTGGATCCAGGGGTGGGGGCGGCGTGCCAGGGAAGGTACGGGTACGGAGATTACATCTGCGAAGTAGAAGCGACGCTTGGGGCCGATGGCGGTGATGCGTACTTCTGCCTGTTCGCCGACGATGCCGTGACGCACGAAGATGACGCCCTGTTCGGTGCGCGCTACGAAGGCGCCGCCGTGTGCGGGTGCCTCACAGGTGACGGTGAGGGTCTGCCCGACGCTGTATCCGTCTACGTTGTTGGAGGCGGCAGGCGTGGTAGCAGTGTGGGTCACAGCATTGTCTCCTAAAGAATCACTTAATGTGAACTATTTTACACCGATTTGTACCTTTACTCCGATTCCGACGCCCCGCAGGGGGCACCAAATAGGCTGCAAAGGGCAAAGTCCAGGCGCTATGCGGGGTGTTCAAGCAAAGTTACGGGGCAATTGACCGGGCTCGGCACTGGGCAATCATACTGGGCACCAGGCAAATATTTCTGGGCGCTGGGCAATCATGCTGAGCGCTGGGCGATTATTACGGCTGGCGTTTCTTCTCACGCGCCACAGCGTCCGCCTCGTGCAGGCGACCGCGGTACACCGCGTGGCGGTTGCTCTGAATCAGCTCGCGGCCACCACCGGCTGAACGAGTAATCTTCGGGGCGACTGCAGCCGCAGAGCCATCGATATCAGCCTCTGCGGTCGGATCATTGGTAGCCGAGTCCTTACCCTGTAAACGCTGATCAAAAATCTCATCATACACCTCATCCTCGTGCATCGCCCAGGGCACGGTCGCCGTCATGACGCCCGGCTCGTGCAGAAGCGCCTGCTTGAGGCGGCGCACCGTGCGGCGGTGCAGAATACGCTGCCACCAGTGCTTCACCACAAACTCCGGCAGGTACACCACCAAAATATCGCGCGGTGACTTCTTGCGGCGGCGGCGAACATACGAAACGACAGCCTCCACCGTGTCACGGTACGGCGAATCAATCACCGACAGCGGTACCGGAATGCCCAGGGCGTACCAGCGTTTCTTCACAATCTCCAGGGCGGCGCGGTCATTGTTGACCGTTAGCGCCTCAATCGTGGAGGGGCGGCCGGCACGCGCATAGGAGAGGGCACGAACCGCCGGGCGGCGCACACGCTCCACGTACACGATGGCGTGCACACGCGAAGGCAGGGCCGCCACATCCGCGACGGATTCGGCATTCAGGGGGATGTCCAGGGCGGCATCCACCGCATCGTAGTGGCGGCGAGTCACAACCATACCTCCAACCATCAGGGCAATCATTCCAAGGGAGAGCCACGCGCCGGCGGCGAACTTCGTCACCACGATGGTGACCAGCACCGCAGTGGTCACGACCACACCCACCGTAGAGACCGCAATATCGCGTAGCAGGGCGCGGCGCGGCATCTGCGCCAGGGTAATACGCAGCAGGCGCATGCGGTAGCGCACCACCGCCAGCTGCACCAGCATCATGGACAGGCACATGCCCACAATGTACAGCTGAATCAGCGAGTACACGTCCGAACCGAAAATACAGGTGAGGAAAATTGAGAATGCCGACAGCGCCAGCACACCGTTCGCGTACAGGCCGCGTGAATCCACGCTGCGGAAGAATACCGGCAGGTACTGGTAATCAGCCAGCGACGAGGCAATCACCGGGAAGCCCGTAAACGCCGTCAGCGAGGCAATAATCAGCACGCCCACCGTCGCAAATACCAGCAGCTGCGCGAAGAACGGTGCACCCTGATAAATCGCCAAAGCCACCTGGTACAGCGCCGGCTTCTGGTGGAAGTACTCCCCCGGCGTGTGCCCGTCAATGAACAAGAAACGGGTCGTATCGTGCACCATGTGCACGCGGGTTGCCGCCGCAAAACCGAGCAGGCTCACCAGCAGGACCGAGGTGATCAGGCCCATCAGCATCATGGTGACCGCCGCATTATATTTCTTCGGGCGGCGGAAATACTTCACCGAATTAGAGATCGTGGAAACACCCGAGAACGCCACCAGGCCGGCAGAGAACGAACGCGCCAGAAGTAGCACCAGCGCCAGGCCCTCCAGCGAATGGGTCTCCAGCTCAGGGGCAATCACGTAGGTCGCCGATTCAGCCAGCGGCAGCGTACCCGTGGCGGCACGAACCCACCCCACAATGAGGGTGACCCCCAACAGCGCCAAGAAAACGTACAGCGGCCAGTACGCAATCTTTCCCAGCAGCTGCACGCCACGCAACGCAAACAGCGTCAGGGCAACAATGAGCAGCACCGCAATGAGGGTGCGCCAATCCTGAATCTGCGGGTACAGCGCCACCAAAAACGAGGACGCCGAAGACATAGACACCGCCACCGTGAGCATATAGTCCATCAGCGAGGATGCACCCATCACGATCGAGGGCAACGCACCCAGTTTGCGGTGCACCAGCTGAATATCGCCCTCGGAAGCAATCTGGTTGATGTTGTACCGGTACGTGCCAATCACCAGCAGACCGACCATCGCCACACCCAAACCAATCCAGGGTGAAAAAGCGAGCGCAGAGGCACCCGCAGCGGCAAGGGTCAGGATCATCTGGTCGGCTGCGTAGGCGACCGAAGAGATGCCGTCGGCACCGAAAAGAGGCAGGGCGTAGCGCTTCGGCAGCGCGACTGCCGAAAGATTTCGCGTGCTGACCGGCTGACCGATCAGGGCGATGCGCATCCTATCCCAACGATTCCTCACGCTGTTAAGGCTATCGGTCGCAGCTTCAAAGCTCAATTTTATTCAGCCGAATAGTGGGCATTGCGAGCGGAATATCACGGAGCATCGGCGTGGAGGCTCACCCGCCCATTACACTGGTAGAGGTAGGCGGTAACGCCTTATCACCGTAAAACATCAACACTCGGAGGGTTGTATGCCTCACTTCGTCATTATGGGTGCCGGACGCGTGGGCGTCATGCTGGCGCGCACTCTGGAAGCTTCGGGGCATACGGTCGCCGTCATTGACCAGGACGAACGTGCTTTCCAGCCGCTGCGTAAGGGCTTTGAGGGCCGTCTGGTGACCGGTGTCGGTTTTGACGAGGACACCCTCAAGCGTGCCGGCATTACCGAGGCGTACGCTTTTGCCGCCGTCTCTTCGGGCGATAACTCGAATATTATTGCCGCCCGTGTGGCACGCGAAATGTTCAAGGTGAAGAACGTTGTGGCGCGTGTGTACGACCCGAACCGCGCCGAATTCTTCCAGCGCATGGGTATTCCCACGGTCGCTTCGGTGCGTTGGTCCACCGACCAGGTGCTGCGCCGCCTGCTGCCCGAGCAGGCGCTCAAGGGCGATTTCCGTGAACCCTCGGGCCGCCTCATGCTCACCGAAATTCCGCTCGACGACGGCTGGGCGGGACACGCCCTGACCAGCATCGAACGTGCCGCCGGGGTGCGCATCGCCTACATCACCCGCTTTGGTGAGGGCATGCTCCCCCGCCCCGACAGCGCCTACCAGCAGGGCGATAGCGTGCACGTCATGATGCGCACCGACGACGTTGCGGACGTAACCCGTATTCTCTCCCGCCCGCCGCGCGTTGAAGACGAAGAAGTGGAGGCGAACTACGCCCCCGCCTCGGGCCACCGCAAGTACCCCCACGCCCCGAAGAAACCCGCCGAACAGAAGCACAACGACGGCCCCGTTATCGAGCATGAATTCCACCTCGGTGACACTCCCCCGGAGCTGCCCGACCCCCTCGAGCTCATCGGCCGCCATCGTGATTCCTCGAAAGGTGAGAAGTAAGTGAAGGTCCTTATTGTTGGTGCCGGTTCCGTGGGCGCCTCCATCGCTAAAGAGCTCATGATGAACGGCCACGACGTGACCATCATCGACTCCAAGCCCGAAGTCAAGAAGCGCGCCGATTTGCCCGGCGTGCGCTGGCATATTGGTGACGCCTGCGAGCTGTCCGTACTGCGCCAGGTGCACCCGAACAAGGCGGACGTGGTCGTTGCCGCAACCGGTGACGACAAGGCAAACCTGATGGTCTCTCTGCTGGTTCGCAGTGAGTTTGGTGTGCCGCGCACCGTGGCGCGTGTGAACAACCCGCGTAATGAGTGGCTCTTTGACGACTCCTGGGGTGTGGACGTTGCCGTGTCTACCCCGCGTCTGATGACCGCCCTCGTCGAGGAAGCCGTGGAAGTCGGCGACGTGGTGCGCCTGCTGACCCTGCAGGCTGGCGGCGCGACCCTCGCCGAGTACACCGTGCCGGATGACCACCCCGTCATCGGTTACCGCGTGGACCACGTGCAGTGGCCCGTCGATACGGTGCTCACCGCAATCCTGCGTGACGGCGCGCCGATCCCGCCCAGCGCGGACGTGGCGATTGAGGGCGGCGACGAGCTATTCTTCATCACGACCATTGCCGGTGAGGATCAGATCCGCGCACTGTTCGCCTAAGCGTTTATACGTAAGTTTTTGAGGAGGCGAAAGCCCCGGTCCCTTTTTG
>NZ_ACVO01000011.1 GCF_000175615.1 Rothia mucilaginosa ATCC 25296
TTTTTTATGCTGCTACGAGGTGGAGGGCGGATGCCGCTTAGTTCTGCGCCGCCTCCAGGTACATATCCGGGGCAGGCTTACCGGTGGGAACGTCGTTGCTGCTGACCCAGGTGCGCACCAGCGAAAAAGCATACGCACGTAGGAAAGAAGAAGAGAGGTGGGTGAAAGCAGCAGGGGAAGTGAAGACTGTTTACCGCTGTATCTGCGATAAGAACCTAGAAATGTTTAAGGCAGAGGAGCATCTGAAGCGCATTAAGACGACTTAGGATGCAAGTTTGCTGAGGAGAGAGAACGGGCTGGGAGCTTTAGCAGCTAAATACTATAGTTTGTAGTGGTGCAAATTATTATTGAATCGTTACTAAAATAATCTTGACTCCCATTTTGCTAATTGATATCATAAAAGTGTTCCGGTTCACATCAAGCTAGAGATATCATCAACAGCTATTGTTGGAGCCGGTATAGAAGGACGTGGAATCGCGTTCTACGCAGATTGGGGTATGCCACCGCTGAAAGCAAAAATTGAATAAATATCTGAGGTGATTAAGTTGGTCGACACTAGATACATACCGGTACCTGAATTATGTTTCGCAGGTTATTCTTTCTATTATTTTACATCTTCGCATGATTCAATGTTTTATAATGTTGCCGGTATTTTAATTCTTTGTGGATTTGTTGGGTACTCTGCATATCGTGCAAATAAGAACTACGTACAACCTGCGGCATCCTTCATAAAATCCGTATTTTTTATGTTGGCTGTGGTAATTTTACAAGTGTATTGGCTTGACCCTTTGGCTCAGGTTGTAGTTCTACTTATGAGTATCCTGTACGCTTTTGTTTTCTATAAGCAACAGCCGAAATAAGCATCCTTGGAGTTCTAAAACACCTAGCATCACGAGAACCTGCCAATGTTCAGGTTCTCGTGATGTTTTGTATTGGTACCGTTTAGTGAGACTTTGGAAAAGTAGCGCTCCGCGAGAGTGCTGATGAGGTCAAAGGGCTACAAGAGCGGGTGCTAGAGAGGCAGCTGATAAGGCATAGAAGACCCCCGGTCTGCTCCTTGAGGAGCGGGCCGGGGGTCTTT
>NZ_ACVO01000010.1 GCF_000175615.1 Rothia mucilaginosa ATCC 25296
GTCCGTAGTCTTGACTCACCAAACCAACATTTGCCAACATGTTGTATTTACTCTCAGAAGAAGCACCCTTATACGTTATGCTCCCCTGGGCAATTGGTGTAATTCCAAGAATTGCATTTATTAGCGTTGTTTTTCCCGCGCCCGAGGCACCAACTACTGCAATCATTTGATTATTCATCAGCTCAAGATTAATATCTTTAAGCGCAAAAGACGACGCGCCCTCATACTGAACGGATACATCTTTGCATATAATTTTTGAAATATTTTCATGGTTAGGGTTAGAAGTTTTTATCTCAGAAGCATGGTCGTAAGTATCAGAGTCGCATACCCTTCGGAATTGCTGAACAGATAATGCTCCATTAATAATCTGACCAAATGAATATCCCACCTCTTGGGTCGCGTTAACACAGGTAATGATTCCAATCAGCGATCCGGCCACATACGATATATCGGCGCCTGAATCCACGAGGAAGTACAGGGACGCAAAAAGTAAGACAGAGCAGAGTAGCCCTGCAACTATGGAGATGATTCCTCTAACACTTTCAAGGCTCAATTCCCTACCGGCTGCCCGGCGTCGCCAGGACGCTACGCGTTGCGAGAAAAATCGGGAGGCTCTCATGAGGTGAAGTTCTTGGGCGCGACTTTGAGCCATCAGATTGTCTAGATAGTAGTTCTCTACCCGATAGTCCTCGTACATTAGGGTGTATATAGCGTAATCACGTTTAGCGAGGATTACCATTGCAATAGATAGGGGTAGTGAACACAGTGCCGCAAAAATTGCTGCCACAATGCTGACGTTTGCAATATTAAAACAGAGGAGGAAAACCATCGCAAAGGAACTCACCAGTGTCATAACTGACATGGTGTGAACCTGCAATTCCTGTTTCGATATTGCCTCTCTTGCAGCACGTATATCTTCCTGTGATTTTGTGCTACCAATATCAGACAACGGAAAAGTAGATAACCTGTTATTTAACATGCGGTGAACCCGATAGTTCATCTTTGATTTGAGGATAAGCATGTTACTTCTTACCCAGCGTTGAGCAATGATATTAATTCCGACAACAAGGGCAAGAGCAACGATATAAATCCAGGCCGCGCCACCATTTGAACCGCTCAAGGCTGATACTGTATTACCGATTAGCAAGGATTGGCTCAGGGGAATGCAGGCTATGACGGCTAGTGATAGGGCGACGCTCACTAGGGTCCCAGGACAGGTTTTCCAGGCTAGGCGGAAGGACCAGAGTACAGAAGAAAATAGATTTTTCATTCTCACCACGCTCACAAAGTCGTATTGAACTCATCTTTGAGCCCTGAAACTCCTCGATGAGCGGACATTGAAACACTACCCGTGCCTCACTAACTAACCCTACTCTTCAATGAAATATAAAACACATATATTCGTGCGTGTCCAAGAATATTAAGCAGATATATCTGTGATAGTTCCGGGCATCCAGGGGTCAGCCGACAGCTCTACCCGCAACGCCCCCAGCACCCTTCGTCATAGTCGGTCATATTAAGTTCATATTTCTCCCCAATGTCATGTCCAGAAATATTAGGACATCAACCGCCGTATCCCTTGCACGCCCTCGGAGGCGGTGGGTAGAGTGAAAGCGTTATCTATCAAGAGCGACCGAGAGATCTGGCTCGTCGACGTCGCAGCAACCTCGCCAGTATCCCCCACCGTTACGGTGCAGGGTACGGACAAGGTGCTCCCGCCAGAACCGATAGAGAAGAATACCCTTCGGCACCCCTTGATGAGTCGTACCCGCAAACCGGTACAGCGCATCCTGCAGAAGAATTCGCGCATCCTCACGGTGCGTATCTATCGGGTGAACACGAAGGATGGTTATGGCTACAGTTCACCCGGCTCTTTCTTTTGAGCTATTCCCTCCGCGCTCACAGGCGAGCTGTGAGTCGCTGCTCCGCACCATTGCGGAGCTTGAGGGCACCAACCCCGACTACGTGTCGGTCACCTACGCCGGTGACGCTAAGCGCCGCCAGAAGACCTTGGCGCTGCTCGACCACCTGGTACACGAAACATCCCTCACCCCGCTGGCTCACCTGATTTGCGCAGGCCATTCGGTGCATGAGCTGGAGCGTGCGGTCCGCCTGATTCTGGGTCTGGGTGTGCGCGGTTTCCTGGCTCTTCGCGGTGATATTCAGGAAGGTCAGGTTTCTGAGCTTCCTTTCGCCCGCTACCTGGTGGAGCTCATTCGCCGCGTGGAGCGTGAAGATTTCGCCCACCTGGCAGCTGGCAAGGTGTCGATTGGTGTGGCGGCGTACCCGCAGAAGCACCCCGAGTCGGCGTCCCTGCTGCAGGATATTGAGATTCTGCTGTCGAAGCAGCGTGCCGGCGCAGATTTCGCGATTACTCAGGTGTTCTTTGAGGATGAACGCTATAGCGCCCTGGTCGATTCGGCGCACCTGGCAGGCGTAGATATTCCGATTATTCCGGGCATCATGCCGGTAACCTCGCTGAAGCGCCTGCAGAATCTTTGCCAGATGGCGGGCATGGAAGTCCCGACGGACCTCGCTTACGCCCTAGAGACGGCGACCAGCAACGCAGAGTTGCACCGCATCGGTGTTGATTACGCGCTGAACCAGTGCCGCGCCGTGATGGATGCGGGCGCACCGGGCCTGCACTTCTTCACCTTCAACGAGCATGCCGCGGTGCTGGACGTTCTGGACCAGCTGGACCTGCCCCGATACAGCAACCGTTTCTCCCAGCCCCTGAGCGAGCTGGAATTCGCCTAAACGCGACCCGCTCCGCCCGGCGCGGATGCGCCACCCAAGTTTCCCCCAAAGTACCCCGGGAGCGTCCCGCGGACCTAGGCCCCATCGACGGGGCCGGCAGGGCCCGCTGATTCTCCCAGTTCTATCCCCAGTAAAGGAATATGCACTATGTCTAACGTTGCTTTCCCCGCCGCAACTATTGTTGGCTACCCCCGCGTGGGCCGCTTCCGTGAGCTGAAGAAGGCTCAGGAGGCTTTCTGGAAGGGCAAGGCCACCCTGCAGGAGCTGCAGGATACCGCCGCTGACGTGCAGCGCACCTACTTTGAGCGCGTGACCGCCGCCGGCCTGAAGGCTGACAACTACTCGATTCCGGCGACCTTCTCCTACTACGACCAGGTGCTCGACGTTGTTCGCCTGTTCACCCTGGTTCCCGAGCGTCTGGCCGAGGCTAAGGATGCACGCGGCCTGCTGGATCTGCCCGGCTACTTCGCCCTGGCGCGCGGTACCGAGACCCTGCCTCCTCTGGAGATGACTAAGTGGTTCGACACCAACTACCACTACCTGGTGCCCGAGATTGGTGCCGGTACCGAGATTAAGCTGAACCTTGAGGCTATTGACGAGCAGCTTGAGGTTGCAAAGCAGGCTGGCGTGAAGGTTCGCCCGCAGATTGTTGGCCCGCTGACCCTGCTGCTGGGTGCTAAGGCTGAGCAGGGTTCCGCTGAGGACTTCTCCCCCGTTGACCGTCTGGATGAGTTCGTTGCCGCGTACGCTCAGGTGCTGGAGCAGCTGGCTGAGCGCGGTGTTGAGTGGGTTCAGCTGGACGAGCCGGGCCTGACCGTGGACCGTGCCGACAACGCGAAGGTTGCGCAGCTGGCTGAGCGCACCTACCGTGCCCTGGCTGCTGGCGAGAAGCGCCCGCAGATTCTGGTGACCAGCCCCTACGGTTCCCTGCGTGAGAACCTGCCGGCACTGCTGGGTACCGGCATTGAGGCTCTGCATCTTGACCTGGTGCACGGCGTGTACTCGAAGGCTGAGCTGGAGTCTGTTTCTGCTGCGGGTGTTCACCTGGTTGCCGGTGTTGTGAACGGCCGTAACGTGTGGCGTGCCGATGTTCGTGCCGCACTGAAGACTCTGGAGGCGCTGCCCGGCGCATCCGAGGGTGCCGTGTCTGTGGCTTCTTCGACCTCCCTGCAGCATGTGCCGCACGACCTGGCTCTGGAAGACCCCGCCGAGGTTCCCGTGGACGGCCTGGCGTTCGCCGATCAGAAGGTCGCCGAGATTGCTCTGCTGGCTCGTGGCCTGGCTGAGGGTGAGGCCGCTGTTGAGCCGGAGCTGAAGGCTGCTGATGAGGCGCTGGCTCGCTTCGCCGCTGACCCGCGCAAGCACAACGACGAGATTCGTGCCCGCGCCGCAGCTGTGACTCCCGAGGACTTCGACCGCCCGACCATTGACGTTCGCCGTGAGGCTCAGGCTGACCTGAACCTGCCGAAGCTGCCGACCACCACCATCGGTTCCTTCCCGCAGACCGCTGAGATTCGCCGCCGCCGTGCGGAGGCTCGTGCGGGCAAGATTTCCGCTGAGGAGCTGAACGGCTTCCTGCGTGACGAGATTGCCTCGGTTATCGCACTGCAGGAGGAGCTGGGCCTGGACGTGCTGGTTCACGGTGAGGCCGAGCGTAACGACATGGTTCAGTACTTCGCCGAGAACTTCGACGGTTTCGCAACCACCCGCCACGGCTGGGTTCAGTCCTACGGTTCGCGTTGCACCCGCCCCTCGATCCTGTTCGGTGACGTGAAGCGTCACGGTGAGGGCCTGCGCGGTGAGGCGTTCACCGTTCCGTGGAGCTCCCACGCACAGTCGCTGAGCGACAAGCCCGTCAAGGGCATGCTCACCGGCCCGGTGACGATTCTGGCGTGGTCCTTCGTGCGTGACGACCAGCCGCGCCGCGAGACCGCTAACCAGGTTGCTCTGGCTCTTGCCGACGAGATTGCTGACCTGGAGCAGGCAGGCATCCGCATCATTCAGGTGGATGAGCCGGCTCTGCGTGAGCTGCTGCCCCTGCGCCGCGATGAGCAGCCGCAGTACCTGGACTGGTCGGTGAACTCCTTCCGCCTGGCAACCAGCGCGGTGAAGGATTCCACTCAGATTCACACCCACCTGTGCTACTCGGAGTTCAACGAGATTATCGACTCGATTAACGCTCTGAACGCTGACGTGACCAGCATTGAGGCGGCTCGTTCGCACATGGAGCTGCTGGCTGATATTCCGGAGAGCTTCGTTTCCGGTCTGGGCCCGGGCGTGTGGGACATCCACTCCCCGCGTGTTCCTTCGCAGGAGGAGATTGAGTCCCTGCTGAAGGCTGCGATTGGTTACGGCACTATTGCTGACCTGTGGGTGAACCCTGACTGCGGTCTGAAGACTCGTGATTACGAGGAGACCAAGCAGTCTCTGCGTCACTTGGTGGATGCCACCAAGGCGATTCGCGCATCCCTCTAGGAGGCGCCTATTGGTTCCGCTGCCTGCCGTGGGTTGACCGGATGATGGTTTGCTCGCGGTAACCTGCGGCAGGTGGCGGCTGTTCGGCTTCGTGCCGGTATGCGTACCGACTGTATGCCGAGCTTTTGGGGATAGATAACAGGCCCGCCCGTACGGTTTTTCTTCTGCACCGTGCGGGCGGGTTTTCTGCATCCTGGAGGGGCTACCGCTTTCTCTGCCACCCGCGTAGCCCGCTGAGGAGCGGCAAAATGCCCCTGAGAAGCGTCTGTACCGGTGAGCCACCATCTGGTGCCGTGCCGGGCATCCTGTGGCTTGGGGGCGTAAGAACATAGAATGGAACCATGACTACTAACTCTGGAATCACTAAAGAATGGGTGGATGAAACCGTCAAGCCGGGCGACGATTTCTTCCGCCACGTCAACGGCAAGTGGCTTGCTACCCACGAAATCCCGGCGGACCGCCCCAAGGACGGCGGCCTGTACACCCTCCGCGATAACGCAGAGAAGCACGTGCGTGAGCTGGTGGAGAAGATCGCGAAGGAGCAGCCGGAGTCCCGCATCGGCGCGCTGTACAACTCCTTCATGGATGTTGAGAAGATTGAGGCGGACGGCCTGGAACCTCTGCTGAAGGAAATCGCCCCGATTCTGAACTCGGCAACCCCCTCCCACCTGGCTGTGACCTTGGCGCTGCTGTCTCGTGCGGGTCTGCCGCAGCTGTTCGCCTGGTACACCAGCAACGACCCGAAGGACCCGAAGAATTACACGTTCTTCCTGTACCAGTCGGGCCTGGGTCTGCCGGATGAATCCTACTACCGTGAAGAGAAGCACGAGGCTGCATGCGCGGCGTATGTTGAGCATATTGCCCGCATGTTCCAGCTGACCGGTCTGGCTGAGGGCTTCGGTCTCACCCCGGAGCAGGCGGCTCAGCTGGTGTTCACCCACGAGTCTGAGCTGGCTCGTCTGCACTGGAACGTCGTGGAGAACCGCGACGCTGAGGCGACCTACAACCCGTACCAGGCGACCGAGCTGGACGAGAAGTTCCCCGGCTTCCCGTTCTCGCAGTGGCTGCTGGCTCTGGGTGCTGACCCGGAGACCCTGGGTCAGGTTATTGTGGCTCAGCCGTCCTTCTTTGAGGGTGCGGCGAAGCTGTTCACCTCCATCCCGCTGATGAGCTGGAAGCTGTGGGCTGTGTGGACTGTTCTGCGTTCGCGTGCGCCGTTCATGTACGACGAGCTGGTTCAGGAGAGCTTCAACTTCTACGGCAAGACCCTTTCCGGTACTCAGCAGATTCGTGAGCGTTGGAAGCGCGGCGTGGGCGCTGTCGAGAAGGCTCTGGGTGAGGAGATTGGCCAGGAGTACGTAGCTGTGCACTTCCCGCCCTCGCACAAGGAGAAGATGCTGGTTCTGGTCGGCAACCTCCTTGAGGCGTACCGCGAGTCTATTGAGTCGCTGGACTGGATGACTGAGGCAACCCGTCAGAAGGCGCTGGAGAAGCTGTCGAAGTTCGTCACCAAGATCGGTTACCCCGATAAGTGGCGTGACTTCTCCGCGCTGGAGCTCGTTCCCGGTGACCTGTTCGAGAACCTGCGCCGCACCGGTGCGTTCGATGCTGACTGGCTGATTGCCCGTAAGGGTCAGCCGGTGGATAAGGCGGAGTGGCTGATGACTCCGCAGACCGTGAACGCGTACTACATGCCGCCGGCGAATGAGATTGTGTTCCCGGCAGCGATTCTGCAGCCGCCGTACTTCAACCCGGATGCTGACGATGCGGCGAACTACGGCAATATCGGCATGATTATTGGCCACGAGATTGGTCACGGTTTTGACGATCAGGGTTCCCGCTATGACGGTGACGGCAAGCTGGAGAGCTGGTGGACTGAGGAGGATTACGCGAAGTTCAAGGAGCGTACCGCAGCCCTGGTGGAGCAGTACAACGCGTACGTTCCGGTGGGTCTGGACCCGAAGTTCCACGTGAACGGTGAGCTGACTCTGGGCGAGAACATTGGCGACCTGGCTGGCATGTCGATTGCGTTGAAGGCGTACCGTCTGGCTTTGAAGAAGCAGGGCATTGAGTCGCTGGCTGACGCGCCGGTGATTGACGGCATGACCGGTATTCAGCGTTTCTTCTTCTCGAATGCTCGCGGCTGGTGCACGAAGTCCCGCCCGCAGCATGCTGAGGTGATGATTTCGGTGGATCCGCATTCGCCGGATGAGTTCCGTGTGAACGGTGTGGTGCGCAATATTGATGAGTTCTATGAGGCGTTTGGCGTCTCTGAGGGCGATGCACTGTACCTGGCTCCGGAGGAGCGCGTGCGCATCTGGTAGCATCCCGATAAGGGTATATGCTTTATTGCGCATATAAGAAAAGCGCCCGCCTCGTGGGTTTATTCCACGAGGCGGGCGCCTCTTTTCTAGAGAACTGCGGACGCTACACGAAGGTAGGTATCCACTGCTACTGTGCTAAGCGTTGCGTTAGATAATTTCTAGCGCAATATCCATGTGCAGCGGCTCGGTTGCATCGATGTGGTACTGGCTGTGTACCGGCGAGCCCCACGAGTCATCTCCACCAACGCCAAGCTGACCTGCCAGGATACGCAGGTAGGTGCGGTTGTTCTCGGGCAGCTCCCACTGGTAGGAAGCTTCCTCAATCTGGTAGGAGGAGTAGGGCAGGAGCGATACGTGCAGGCCCTCACCGGCAGTCTGCAGCTGGCGGACACGGAAGCCGTGGTTGCTGTCGTTCGTCACTTCAGCCCAACGGACACCCATGTGGTTGCCGCTTTCCTGAGGTACCAGGTACGGTGCGTAGTCCTGCTCGGGGGTGCTTTCCCACACGCCCAGGCGGACGCCGCTGCAACGGTCGGGGTAGGAGTCACCGGGGCCGAGGCCGTAGTAACGCAGGTGTGAGAACTCGCCGGGCAGTGCCCATTCCAGACCGAATGCGGGCAGGGACGGTGCGTCCTTCTCGCCGGGGTAGTCGATGGTTACTCGCACGTTGCCGGTGCTCTGTGCTTCGTAGCGGACCGTAACAGCGGTGTGAGCGGGGGTTGCCAGCTCATAGGTGTAGGTCACTGCCACGCTGTCATCGCTGGGCTGCTCGACAGCAACGTTAGCGCAACGGGCGTAGCGGCCTGCAACGGTCCACTGGGCGCGTTCGAAACCGTGTCCGGCGCCGCGGTCGTTGTCGGTCAGGGGCCTGAAGGTGGTGAGCTTCGGGGGGCGAATAACATGCTCGGTGCCGTTGTGTACCCAGGAGACGATGCCGCCCTGAGTGCGGGACAGAATAACTTCAGCCTGGTTGTTGCGCAGACCGACGTTCCAGCGGCCGACGGTCACCGTCGCATCTGCTGCGCCTTCAGCGGTGTTTGCTTCAGCCTGCGATGCGGGGATGACGTACTGACCGAAGGCAATTTCGTGTCCTGCAGGAGCCCATGCGGCGTCTTCAGTGAGCACGAGGCTGACGTCCAGGGTTACTTCTGCGTTGTCGGTAGCGTATTCTTCCAGGGGCCAGGGAATTGCCAGCTCGTGGGTGGATTCCGGGGCTACGCCGAAGAAGTAGTCTTCCTGCCACTGAGGAACGCCGTTGACCAGCAGGCTAGCTTTGAAGGTGTAGTCTGCGGTGGAGGTGAAGAGGTTGTCGTTGACGACCGTCACGCCCTTCTGGTCGGGGGTGATGCGCAGGTTGGAGTACACTGCCTTCACTTCAGCGACCTTGGGGCTTACCTTGCGGTCGGCGAAGAGGATACCGTCACCGGAGAATTCGTAGTCGCAGGGGCGTTCGCCGAATGCGCCACCGTAGGCGAGGTATTCGGGGGCGCCTTCGCTCTCACCGGGGTGCCAGAGTGCCTGGTCAATCATGTCCCAGATGAAACCGCCCTGGTAGTGGGGGTAGCGTTCCAGTGCGACGTATTCGTCGATAGCGCCGACCGAGTTGCCCATTGCGTGCATGTATTCGCACATGATGAAGGGCTTCTCAGGGTTGTTCGACAGGTACTTTTCAACGACGTCAGCGTGGGTGTACATACCGGATTCGATGTCGGTGACGTCATCAAATTCGCGGTGCCAGGTGATGCCTTCGTAGTGTACGGGGCGGTTGGGGTCCAGTTCGTGGACTCGGCGGTACATGGAGCGGAATACTTCGCCGCCGTATGCTTCGTTACCGAGCGACCAGATTACTACGGAGGGGTGGTTGTAGTCGCGGCGCATCATGGATTCTACGCGGTCAACGCAGGCGCCTTCCCATTCCATGCGGGAGCCGGGGATTGTGGTCTCGGGGGTGGGAATGTCACCGGGGGTGCACCAGGAGCCGTGAGTTTCCAGGTTTGCTTCGTCAACCAGGTAGATACCGTATCCGTCGGCCAGGGCGTAGAAGCGTGAATCGTTGGGGTAGTGGCTGGTGCGGATAGCGTTGATGTTGTGCTGCTTGCAGAAGAGAATCTCTGAAGTCATGTCTTCAACGGTCAGGACGCGGCCGGTACGCGGGTGGAACTCGTGGCGGTTGACACCCTTGAAGAGGACTCGGTGACCGTTGAGGGTCATGATTCCGTTCTCGATGCGGAAGCGACGGAATCCGACGCGCTGGCTGGTGGATTCTACGGTCTTGCCGTCGTGGAGCAGATCCACCGTCAGAGTGTAGAGAGAGGGAGATTCAGCCGACCAGGGAGCGATACCTTCAAGGGCGTCGGAGGAGATGCGCACGGATGCGTCTTCGGCGGCGACGGTACCAGACCAGATGACCTGGGTGCCGTCAAGGACGCTAGCCTGCAGGGTGTACGCCTTGATTTCTTCACCATTGAGGGTGACGAGAGCGTCCAGGTGTGCTTCGCCGGTGGGTGCATCGTAGTCTGCTTCAACGGTGAGGGAGGCGATGCTGACTGCGGGGCGGGCTACCAGGTTCACAGCGCGGAAGAGGCCGTGGAAACGCCACGAGTCCTGGCCTTCCAGCCATGAAGCGCTCGAGTATTCGTAGCATGCGACGGTCAGGGTGTGGTTGCCTTCTGCGCCCTTGCTGACGATATCGGTGATGTCGAAGGAGGTGGTGGTGTAACCGTCTTCTGCGTAACCAACGAAGATGCCGTCGACCCACACGTAAATTGCGGTTGCGAAGCCTTCGAAGGCGAGCGTGATGCGGCCTGATTCGCTCAGCATCTTCTTGAGGTCGCCCTCCAGGGTGAAGTGCTTGCGGTAGAGGGCTACGTGGTTCTTCTCGGGGATGTGAGGAGCTTCGGGGTTTTCGTGGCCGTCCCAGGGCATCTGGATGTTGACGTAGGCGGGGCGCCAGAGTCCCTCAGTTTCCAGGGTGGCGGGGACGGGGATGCTCTGGTAGTCGCTTTCGTCGAGGGCGGGGGCGGCGAATTCTGCGGTGGTGACATCAATTTCTGAGGCCCATGCAGTGCGGACAGCCCACGTGCCGTTGAGGCTCTGCTGGGGGTTTGAGGAGTGATGGTCGGAGTGCGCTGCTTCCCTGTTGACAGCGTACACAGTGGGGTCATCAAGCCACGCTGCTGAGGGTGACTGGGAGGAGACTACGGGAGTCGTTTGTTCGGTGGAAGACATGTCTTCCTTCCTCTCGTATACATCTTTGTTTGGTCCCTTTAAGGATGCCGGAAGGCGTGATGATTGCCGCCTACATTCTGTTCATTCTTTTCCCGCAGAACTTGGCTCTGGTCTACGTGGCACTGGTCCTGTTCTACACCCCGAACACCTTCATCCAGATGACCGCTATCTTGGCGCTGACCGACTCCATTGAGTACGGCCAGCTGAAGACCGGTCAGCGCAACGAGGCAGTTACCCTGTCCGTCCGCCCGATGCTCGACAAGATCGCTGGTGCTCTCTCTAACAGCATCGTGGGTGTGGTTGCTGTTGCTGCCGCTATGACTAACGGTGCAGATCCTAATAGCCTCACCGCGCAGAACATTCAGACGTTCAACACGGCTGCTTTCTATGTGCCGCTGGCCATTATTGTGTGCTCGTTCCTCGCCTTCTTCTTCAAGGTTTCTATCTCTGAGAAGGAACACGCGAAGATTGTGAAGGAGCTTGAGGCGAAGCTTGCTTCTGCATAGGTAAAAGCAGGGTAGGTCCTTCACCGCATGAGAGAGGCGCCCGCCTCGTGGGTTTATTCCACGGAGCGGGCGCCTTTTAGGTGTAGAAGCTACGCGCTTCTAGGCTGAAGCTTTTAGGAAGCAGAAGCCGAGGACGAAGAGGAAGAAGTACGCATACCGGTCAGCTTCCACGCACCGTTCTCGTAGACACCGTGCAGGGTGCGCTCCACATCGTTCTTACGGTCCGAATCGGAGGAAGCGTTCTCCACACGGTCCTTGCTTGCGATGAACTCACCGCTGTCCATGGTCAGGCGGATATTCCAGTTGTAGGCGTCGCCATCACGCTCGGGCTGTGCGGTAAGCATGGTGATGGTGACGGAGGGGTCCTGCATCCAAATCTTGCCCTGCTGCAGGCCAGCACCCAGGGTGCCTTCTTCGGGTTCGAGCATGTTCTTCAGCTCGGAGTTGTCAACCGCGCATTCACGCAGGGGTTCGGTCTTGCCGGTACGCATGTAGTACTCAATGGCTGCGCCGAAGAATGCGATGGACTGGTACAGGCCTTCTACGCTGTTCTCGTTGGCGACGGCGGGCTTGGTCGGCACGGGGGCGTTCTTGGACGGCTCGGTGCGGGTTGCGGGCTGGTAGTCGGAAGGCTTGGAGGTGTAGCCGTCGAGGGTTGCAACGCCGGAGTAGTCGGTGCGTGCGGTCTTGGACGTAGTTGCGGAAGCAGATGCGCTACCGGATGCGTTGCCGCTGGTTGCCTGGGGCTGAGCACCGCAGGCTGCCAGGAGGGTTGCGCCGCCGGTTACTGCAAGCAGGCCGAGGGCGGATCGGCGGGTTACGTTCTTCATGGGTTCTCTCTATCTGTGGTGCATTTTCCGCACCGTGGTGCGGGTGATGCCTACGGCATCTAACGGGAAGACGGCACTACGTGAGTGTAGTGCCGTCTTCCAGTATATGTTTATTGGGCTTGGGATTCTTTAGCCGCCGTAATAGTAGTAGTGGCTGTAGGAGCTACCGTAGTAGTCGCTGATGACGATGCGGCCGCGGCGGCCGTAACGGTGCGAGTAGTAGCCGTTGTAGGGGGTGCGGCGCACGGTGGGGCGGTAGGTGGTTGCCTGTGCGGGGGTGAGCAGTGCGCCGAGGGCGGTTGCTGCGCCTGCGCCTGCGGCGGCGAGTGCTGCGCGGCGGGTGAGGCGTGCGGGCTTCTTGGTGGCCATGATATGCCTTTCGGGGTTGGTGTTTCTGTGAAGTGACGTGGCGTGTGCACGGCGTGCGGCTGTGCATTAACCATTTCTTATTGTAAGCCTCAACGTTAATGTTTTTGCGCGCAGAGTGCACCTTCTAGTTGAGGGTTAGACCATGCGGGCTAGTCAACGTTTTTCCGGCAGAAAAATTACGGAAATATTGGTTGAGAAACACGCCGGGCACACGCTAAATACGGGCTGAATTGCGGGCTACATGTCTACTTCGGCGAGGCCCGAAATTTCCTTGTCCTTGATGTGCGGGATGGTGGAGTTCCAGTTCATCCACGCCTTGACCTGCGCAGCTTCTTCGGGGTTGTTCATATCTGGCCAGCGGTCGTTTTCGATCCTGAATCGGGTCATTGCGAGGAGGGGGTAGCCCTCATAGATGGGCCCGAAACGCGCAATGCGCTTACCCGATTTCGTGTCGAAGGAGACGGAGTCTGAAATTTCACTGTCGGAACTCTGCGTATACGTGACCTTATCGATCGCGTTGAGCGGGTAGAAGGTTTTATTGTCGTGCCCGTTGTCCTCTTCGAATCCTTCCGGCGAGATTTTAGTGTAAGAACCAGCGGTTTCGTTAAAGACATATAGAAGAAAGCACGTGAAGAGGAAAGCTCCGACATCATATAGAAAATGGAATCCTATATCGCCCAGCAGATGCACCATAAACATCAGAGCAGGGGTCATGGGAAGCGCGACGGCAAGCACAATTATTTCGGAGCGGTCGCTTCGAGTAATGTAAATGTTTTTGGCGTACAGCTTCTTGTCTCGGCGTCGGTTGATTTCGTAGACAATGATGGACCGGACCATCTTGTACATCTGTAGGACATTTACTACGCCCCAGAGGGCAATCATGGTGTAGTTCATCATCATGGTGGTCAACTACCCTTTCTGTTTTATCGGTGACCGGCAGCCTTCCGGCAACGATGCGGAGGGTGCGGGTTCGTTCTCAGAGTAGCCGAGGAAATTGGGTGGTTAAGCCCAGATTCGGGTTATCTGCAGAGTGGTTGCCGAGTCTTCACCGGAGCATTGCGTCGAGTTAACCTTCTGGTCAGATACCGTGCGATAGGCTAAGGATGTGCCCGCCACCTCGCCGTAGCGAGCACGATTCACCAACCACTACCGCACAAGGACGTACACACTATGAACGCTGCTGAAACCGGAACCCTTTGGGGGCTTATCGTCGCCCTGATACCGGGTATCCGTATTAAGCTCGGCAAACCCACCCTGAATAAGAGGCAGAAGAGACCCATCGCGGCGTTTATCTTCTTCTGGTTTGTGACTATTCTCGGGTTTGTCGGTGCACCGCTTATTTGGCTATCTCTTGGTCGCTGGGATGCCCAACCAGGAACAGAAGAATTTACTGTTGCAATTTCTGGCCTCATTTTTAGTATCGTGTCTCTTGGTCTGCTGGGCGCTATCCCGCTGAACCACTGCTACGCCTTCTACCTTGAGCTGCGTGAGGATCACGTGCGGTGGCGTAATTGGCGGTGGAAGGAACGCACTTTCACCTACCCCTCGATTACGTTCGCACATGTGGAGAACAACGGCAAGAACGGGTTCTTGCGCATCGGCAGTACCGAAATGGGTAAGCGTACCTGCAGCTTTGACCCGTATCAGTTCGATGCGACGATTCTTATGGCGCAGGTGCTGTACCGTGACGATCACGGGCGTTGGGCTGAGGAGGACGGTCTGGATGTGATGAGTGTGGTGGGGATGTATGGCTCTTCGCGCGATATTTATGCCCAGTTTTATGACTTGTGTAAGACGAAGTATGTGGTGGGTGTGACGAAGAGTGAGCGTCAGAAGCGCCGCCGTAGGGCTGCGCGTAATGAGGCGCGTAGGCTGGAGCGTCAGCAGGCGCGCGAAGAGGCACGCCGCGAAAAGGAATGAGTTAGTGAAGCTGTAAATTTCTACGCTGGGAAGAGGTGATTCACGGTGAAAAATAATGTTTCGAAGAAAAGGAATAGTTCAAAGAAAAAGAAGAATAAAGTTACCTTCAAAGAGTATCTTCGTAGAAAAGGAAGAGATATTTGGTATGACCGTGAAGCCATTATATTTTGTGTAGGTGTTATCGCCGTATTTGGTTTTTTATATTTCATGACTCATTACAACCCGAATAATGACTCTGAAATATGCACTATCGAGTCGGTTGAAATTATTGAGCACGAGGACCCTTACGCAATCTCCGGTGTCTTTGAGACGGAAGAGTGCGGAACTATCACGATGTGGCACGCTCCCGATGGGGAACGTATCTACCCCTACCTCAACAGTATTGAGGCGGGTAAGAAATATAGGGCCTATAAGTCCTTCGATACCCGTAACGATGAAACAGGCTTCACCGCCATCCGCTTTGAAGAAATCAAAGAATAACCAGCTCATGAGCCATAAATAAAGCCCCGGGTGGCGCGAGTCTTCAACTCGCACCGTCCGGGGCTTTCCATATGAAATCGGCAAACCATTTCGCGCCACCCTTCACCTTCAACAATTCAGGAGGGGTAGGCTCCCCCTCGGGGCATCTCAGGAAATCGGGTGGTCACACACAGGGCCCGGCCCTCTGATGAATGGTCGCCCAGTCTTCACCCGAGCATTGCGTCGAGTTAACCTTCTGGTCAGATACCGTGCGATAGGCTAAGGATGTGCCCGCCACCTCGCCGTAGCGAGCATGATTCACCAACCACTACCGCACAAGGACGTACACACCATGAGTGCAGCTCTTTGAGGCAACCCGCTTTGAAGACATCACAGAGCAACAGCCTCTAGCCCAGAAAGAAGGTGAAAAGCAGTGAAAAAGAACTCCCCAAGGAAAAAGAATGTTTCAAAGAAAAGAAACAGTTCAAAGAAAAATGGTTACCCAAAGAAAAAATCTATTATCACGAAGAAGCCCACAAAGAAAGTCGCTTTCAAGAATTTTCTTCGCTCAAAGGCTAACGATATTTGGCGTGACCGCGAGAGAATCCTACTGATGTTGTGCATTCTGGCATTTCCCGCGTCCTTATATTTCATTTTTTATGTCAACCCATACAACGACTCCACTATCTGCACTGTTACCTCAGTCGAAATCATTGAACATGAGGACCCCTACTCAATCTCCGGTGAATTCGAAACGGAAGAGTGCGGAATCATCACAACATCGAACGCCCCCGATGGAGAACGTATCTACCCCTACCTCCAGAACTTCAAGACGGGCAAGAAATACAGGGCATATAAGTCTCTGCTGACCCGAAACGATGAATTCGACTTCAGCGTCCTCCGCTTTGAAGAGATCAAAGAGTAACCCCACCCCCGCAGAAAGGAATCCACCGTGAGCTTTATCGGCGACTTTATCATCGGCTTTTTTGGAGAGGCCCTCGCCTCCTCACCAACACTGCAGCGAGTATGCCTGTGGATTCTTTTCTCTATATCCATTCTTCTCATGCTTGTCCCCGTCATGACGGGTGAATACGCGTGGAGCATCCTATCCATCTCGATCATGCTGTTTTCGGTCGTGACGATTGACGGCACGCATGAGCAGTGCGTGAAAAACACCAAGAACGGCGGCGCGTACCACTACTTTCTGCTGACGGTGGGCACGCTCTGCGTCGCCGTGATTGTTCTGCTCGCTGCTCTCTCCCTGGCGGGTGTCCCGCAGGTTGCCTTCACCCCGCAGGTGGACGGCATCAATTTCGCGCCCTGGTATGTGGCGGCGTCCGCACTGGTTCTGTTGCTGTTCTTCTACAATGCCGCGCAGCCGAGCGACGAGATCCCTAACCTGCGCCGTATGGAGCGCATCAACCGGTATGTGCGCGCGGTGGTGCTGGGTGTGAGCGCCCTGATGGTGCTCTTCTGCCTGCTGATTCCGGTGGTTTCTTTCGCTGCTGCCGGTTATGAGCCTGTGGGTATTTCGGTGGTGCTGTGCCTGGTGCCGGTTTTCCTGATTTTTGTGCGCCGCACCCTGTTCAAGCTGTGGGCGTCGACCTTTGAGGAGGGCACTGCCGGGTATGGCGTGTTGCGTGGCTTCTGCGTAGCCCTGGTGGGTTTGGGTGGATGTTTGGCGGCGGTCCGTCTTGCCGCTGATGTTGTGCAGTCAGGTAGCGGGTTGTCGCTGGTGTATGTGGTGCCGGTGATCGCCTCGTACCTGCTGGTGAAGAGGTACGTGACCGTGGGTGTTGCTATCCCCGAGAAGGAAGATGAGGAGGACCCGGAGGCTGAACCTGCAGCAAGCTAAACCGTGGAGCCCCGCGGGTTGAGGAGCCTTGTGCGCCAAGCGCACGGTCTAGGACGATTCGCACACCGGGGTATCCTTGGGGAAGGTACGCCACCTGCCGGTGGTGCGCTTCCGGATATTCACCAACCACACGAAACGAGAACCTGTCATGCGCATTTTCCTGATTATTATCTGGGGCATTATGGCCTTCATCTCGGTAACCGGGACGCTCTACATCATTATCAACTATGAGATTCAGCGCTGGAAGGATATGGAGCGCCGCCGCCAAGGTGCGTACATCCGACGAGTTAATCAGGCCGAGGCTCTTCTAACAATATTTACCCCTGGGATTCCGTGCCTTTTTCTCTACCTTCATATTGTTGACGAGGGTTCTGCGGGTATCTTCTATGAATCGATTGCATTACTTGGGTCAATCGGGCTCATGATGTATGCCTGGTACGTACACATTGCCTATGTGAAGATCTCCCCTGAAGGTATTGAGCAGCGTATGTGGTCGGCGCGTACAACTGTTTACCCGGTCAACGCTATTGACGGAATTGAATACTATAAGGCACTTGCTGTAGATAGTCAGGACCTCGTCTCTTTCTATAGCAAGTCTGGGAAGTTGATTGCTGCTTTCTCTCCGATTATTCACAAGAATTATCGTCTGATGGCGATTGTGCGGTTCAGGATTGATAATGACCGCTGGCCTGATATGAATAATCCAAGTGATATTGCTCGGGTGGATGAGCTAGATGATGGTCGTGAGATAGTCCCCTACTTTAGGGAGCGCAAGAAGGTAACTGGTCTTGCCGACGTGGATATGTAGCACCGCATCAACCCCGAGAATCAAGCACAGGAAAGCCCCCGCAGCCGAGAGTCATCCTCTCAGCCGCGGGGGCTTTATCGTATCAGCGCATCCTCACGCGGCGAGCGTTAAGAGGCGCGGCGGCGAGAACGCAGCACCATCGCAGTGCCAGCACCGAGCACCAGTGCGCCACCCACAGCCACAGACACCGCACCGAAACCAGTACGCGCCAGGCCGCCCTGCTGGGAGCTCACGCCACCCGACGCAGCAGACACACCGGACTGACCCAAAGAGCCGCCACCAGTACCACCACCGGAGACACCACCCGGGTACACGCCGCCAGCAGAACCATCAGCCGAACCCTCAGAGGAGCCCTGCGCGTTCACATCACCGGCAGCGCCAGAAGCACCAGCCTGACCGGACTGACCAGCCTGCGCGGCACCAGACTTCGCGGAGCCGGGCTGGTTGGCACCAGCGGTACCGCCCGGGGTTGCCGAATCCACACGGCGCACACCACTAAAGTCGTCCGCAGCCGCGTTCGGGTCCTTCGGCACGGCAGTCTCAAACGAGCACGCATCCGACGCCTTCTTACCCACAGCAACCGCAAGCTGCTGCACCGGGCTGTTCACCTCAGTACCATCAGCCAGGGTCGCGGAATAGTGCACGTCAAACATGTACTGACCGGGCTCAGAGAACACCCAGTTCGCGTGCGCGTGCGTCGCGTAATCAATGTCGATCGTGGTCTTGCCGGTCGTCGAATCCAGCAGCACATCCGCACCATTCAGCGACTCAGTGAACATGCCAAAGCGCGCACCCTCAGGCATAACCTTCGGAACCACGTGCAGGCGCACGGGGCCGCGCAGCTGCGAGTAGTCAATGTCCTGCGTGTTGTAGCCGGGCCAGGGCAGGCCGCTCTGCTGGGTCTGCGGCAGGCCGTAGAAGGCGGTACCGACCGGGCCCATGAAGTTCAGCTTCTCATCAGCCATACGTTCGGTGCGCACACGGCGGGCGTTCTCGCTGACCGTCCACACGACCGAATCGAGCGGGCGCACCGTCGAATCAGCGTCAATGATGCCGCTGTCATCACGCAGACCCACGGACAGCTGGCGGTCCTTCAGGGTCGCCTGAATGTCCAGGTGGCCGTGCGAAATCTTGGTGCGACCGTCAATCTGACCAGGCACGCACTGGTTACCCGGGGTTCCGGGGGTGGACGGCTGCGCAGACGGCGCCGGGCTAGTCGGAGCAGGTGCGCTCGGGGTCGGGTTCGCGGGCGCCGGAGTCGTCGGAGCCGGAGTGGAGGGCACCGGAGCAGGCACGCTCGGCTCTGCGGAGGGGGTCGGCACCGCAGGCACGGTCGGAACCTCGCTGGGGGACACCGACGGAACGGTGCTGGGCTCAGCGGTCGGAGCCTCGGAAGGAGCCTCGCTCGGCTCAGCGCTAGGAGCTTCAGTCGGCGCGACGGTAGGCTCAGCGCTCGGCGACGGATCCACCGGAGCAGGCTTCGGCGCATCACTAATGGGTGCGCTATCGGGAGCCAAAGCACCGTGCGCAGTGTACTTGGTGCCCGGCTCGTAGTTCGCCGCAACCTCAGTGGTGGAGGCGGAAGCGTTCATATCCGGGTGGGTCAGCATCTTCACGCGCAGAGCCGTGCCCTTGTAGAACGACTCATCACGGAAGGTAAAACGCGCCACACCATCCTCAACGGAGCCTTCCAGGTCGAGGTACGGGTAGACCGGGTCATCCTGGGCGTAGAAGCCGCCGCGCATGAAGCCGCGCACCTTCGGGTCCTTGAAGCGGACCTCAACGGTGCTGAAGCCGTTGCCGTTCGGGGTGACGGTCACGTCGTAGTCCATGCTGGTCGGCGTGTACTGCTGGGTGCTGAGTACGGTGTTCGCCTGATCCGGGATTTCTTCGGGCCAGGAACCGTTACCGTCATCGCTGTACACGCTCTCAGCCTTGCCGGGCTCGTAGGTGAGCTTGTGCGAGATCCAGCGGGACGCCTCCGCGCTGTTCGCATCGGAGGTGTCGGGGGTGAAGACAGCCTGCAGCTGGGAACCCTCGCTACCGAGCATTTCAGACCAGGTGGCGGTACCGTTCACGACCGGCAGGTCGGTCAGGAAGTAGCCGTTGTTGTACAGGGTCAGGGTGCCCTTGAGGTTCTTGTTCGCGGCGGTGAAGGTGATGTCGCTGAGCTTGTCGTCGGCGTCCTTGTTCTTAGCCGGGTCGGCGTCCAGGCGGTGCGGTGCCACGGACAGCACGTACTTTGCGGCGTCCAGGTCACCGACGGGTGCCGCGTTGTAGCGGTCGACGGTGGGCACGGCGGTGGGGGTGCCGTCACCGAGCACGGGCTGCATGCCACCAACCTGCCAGACCAGCTTCGACGGCTTGGAGCTAATGATGCGGCCGTCGGTGGAGCGCGCCACGGTGCGGTAGGTGACCACGTAGCGGCCGGGGCGGGTGAAGGTCGTGGTGTTGTGGGTGTGGCTACCTTTGTCGAGCAGCCAGGAGTGCCAGCCGGTCGAGCTGCTGGAGAGCATACGGTACACGTCAGCGGGGGCGTCGTCCGGGTTGTAGCGGAAGAGCTCCATACGGCCGGGGCCCTCAACGGAGAGAATGTCGGTAGCGAACACGCCGTCACGGAAACGCTCAGTGGGCACCTTCGTGGATGCGCCCAGGCCAGCCCAGATGGGGTCCTGGTTGCCGTAGGTCAGGTGCGGTGCCATGTAGAGGGTCTGGCCGGGTTCGCCGAGGAACGCCAGGGAGGGCGAGTCGCCCAGGGTCATGGTGTACTGCGACTTGCCGTCCCTGGTGCTGTAGCCCTTGCCGACCCAGTTGACGGTCTTGTCCAGTTCGTAGGTGTCTGCACCGGTCTTGTAGGGGTTCGCCTCGTTCATGAGGACGAAGGTGCCGTTCTGCTCGTCCCAGTATGCCTTGGGGGCGTCAACGTGGCCCTTGGTGGTGACGATTTTGCCGTCGTCGGGGCCTGCTGCGGCGGGCAGGGAGGGGGCAGCGCCGGCGAGCGCGAGCAGTGCTGCGGCGGAAAGGAATGCGGCTGCGCGGCGGAGGGCGGGCTTGCCGCCAGGGATGAAGAGTGCGGGGGTGTGTGTGGTGACCCGTCGTTGGGTCTGCTTCTGAGAGCTCATGACAACCTTTCTCATTTTTCTATTTCTTAGGGTAGCTCTTTTGCAAATAATTGTCATTTAGAACCTAAGTGAGTATAGTGATTCTCAGAAACACGTGTGCGCCGAGGCGCGCCCAAAAACGCACACCACGTACATCCACAAAGAGAAAAACACGGCAGAGCGCACCCCGGACGCAGGGGAGAAACCGGCAACAGGCCGCCGGACCCAGCACCGGGCAAGCCCCGAAAGCATCGGGCAACGCGCCAGCCAACGAGCAGTCATCCAAGGAGCCACCATGCAAGGACGCACCAAACCTCTGAGCCTACTCAGCGCAACCACCCTCGGATGCACCCTCGCACTCGGGGCACCCCTCGCCCTCCCCCAGGTCGGCACCTTCACCGCCGCACAGGCGCAGGAAAACCAGGCGCAGGAAAACCAGACCGGCACCCAGGCAGGCACCGAGTCGCGCGGTTACGTCAACTACGAAGGCGACTACGTCATCGCGGGCGTACACACCGAAATGCTCAACGCATTCCTCGACGGCAACCAGTTCACCCTCGCCACCCTCGCAGACACCGCCCCGGGCCAGCAGGGACGATTCAACCCCGCCCGCACCGTCTTCCACCTGCCCGACGTCGAGGATGCACACACCAAGGTCGTAGCAGGCTACGACTACATTGCCCCCGAAGGCACCGACATCTTCTACATTCCCTCCACC
The DNA here is from genome assembly GCF_000175615.1 of Rothia mucilaginosa ATCC 25296. GTDB lineage: Bacteria > Actinomycetota > Actinomycetes > Actinomycetales > Micrococcaceae > Rothia > Rothia mucilaginosa. Next base: position 21,351 of record NZ_ACVO01000010.1, read on the forward strand.
CGCACCCGCGGCCTGCTCTACCCCGGCCTCGGCGCGGAAGGAATCCGCCCCGGCGCGCTCAAGGACAACACCATCAACCTTGAACTCGTGCGCAGCAGCGTACCCGAAGGCGGCCGCGCCGAAGTCTTCACCGAATCCGGCCGCGACAACCCGCGCGTTTTCAGCACCAACGACAAGCTCGCACCGCACACCATCACCTCTGGCGGTCACGAGCACCTCAGCTGGGCATTCACCCGCGCAGGCATCTACCAGCTGACGTTCCGCGCCACCGCAACCCTTGCCGACGGCACCCCGGTCAGCTCCGAGGCGACCTACACCATCGCCGTGGGCACTAACGCTGAGGACGGCTTCAAGCTCCTGAACGCACAGAACGCCGCAAAGGAAGCGACCAAGGACGCCACGAGTGAGGCAACCACTACCCCCGAGGCGACCTCCACCGCTACCGAGAGCGCCACCAGCAGCCCCAGCGCATCTACCTCCGCGAGTGCTGAGGCGAGTGCATCTGCTGAGGCGAGCGCATCCACCGGTATTCGCCGCGTGGATGAATCCGTGAACGGTCAGAACGCCGCGCAGGTGACCGACCCGAACGGTGCGAAGGCGGCGGCGAATGGTGAGCAGGCGTCCCAGGGCGGATCCGGTGTAACCGCTATCAGCGGCACCGACAACACCAATAACGGCTCTGACAAGGGTGAAAACAAGGACGGCAATGCCACCAGCGCGAAGGGATCCAGTGTGAAGGGCTCCAACGCCCAGAACATCAGCGCGCCCAGCAATAGCGGTAACGGCGGCGGTATTACCGGCAACGGCGTACTGTCCTCCGGTCTGCCCGGCAGCCTGAACCAGCAGTGCATCGCCACCGAGGTTCCCGCCGAAGATGCCAAGGGCTCTAAGGACTCCAAGGACGCTCAGAAGGACAACAAGCAGAGCAACCAGGCAGCCCAGGCACCGACCAGCATCCCCACCCTCGCCGTGGTCAACACCGCCGAGCACAGCGGCCGTGAAGAAGTCACCCACGGCCACTTCGACGTGGGCCCGATCCTCAACGGCGGCAACCTCACCAGCAGCGTGAAGGACGACCGCACCAGCCCCGCCCGCCACATCTCCCCCGGCGCCCTCGAGTTCGTGCTCAATGACGCCGCGAAGATCAACCTGCCCGCAGGCATGGAGAACATCGCCCCGGCGGGCACCCCCGTGCACATGATCGGTGCAACCCAGCAGCAGGGCGTGCCCTGGCTCGGCTGGAGCACCCAGGACCCCGAACTGCTCAAGCAGCTCGACGGCCCCGTCACCATGAGCCTCAACGGTTTTGAGGGCCCTGGCACCATGTCCACCTTCCTCTCCGGCAACTTCGGTTCCGCCGGTCAGCAGGTCTTCGATTCGCGGAGCGGCGGCTCCTTCCAGGTGCCCGCAAACACCCACCAGCACAGCAACTGGGTGTTCACCGCTGAGGGTCGCTACACCGTGACCATCGGCTGGACTGCACGCCTGAAGAACGGCCAGCAGGTCAGCAGCGAATCGGTTCTGCACTTCACCGTCGGCAACCCCGATAACGCCCCGGCAAGCAACAACGCGCAGGGTTCGGCAGACACCAAGCAGGACGGCGGCAACGCTAACAGCGCTAACGGCGCCAACAACGGCGGCGAGAAGAGCACCGCAAAGAACCCCGTCAACGGTACCGTAGACGAAGCCACCGGCATCGTCACCAAGCCCGACGGATCCAAGGTGCGCATCGTCGGTAAGACCGCCTCCGGTGAGGATTGCGCCCTGACCAGCCAGGAACTCGCGAACGCCCAGAAGGCAGCCGCGGCGGGTAAGCTGCCGAACACCGGTGTGGTCATCGACCCGTTCATGGTCAGCACCTCCATTCTGGCGCTGGCACTCGGTGCCATGATTCTGCGTTCGGCACGCCGAAAGGGCCGCAGCGGTGACACCGCATAGCGGGCATACCGGCAACCACGCACACGCTTATAGTCGGCGAACCGCCCTCACCCTCGCCTCCCGTATTGCGGTGGGCGCGGGGGTGGGGGCTGGTGCCTTCGCACTGAGCGGATGCGCCAGCACCGTGAACGCTTCCTCCGACCGGATGCGCGTGGTCGCCACAACCCCAATTCTGGCGGATTTGGCACAGCAGATTGCAGGAGAGCGCGCCAGCGTGCACTCCCTGGTGCCCGCCGGTGCTGACCCGCACTCGTATGAGCCGAGCCTGCGCGATATCCGCGATGTCGCCTACGCCCGCTGCGCCCTGACGAACGGTCTGCTGCTGGAGCAGCGTAAGCTCAGCAAAATGGTTGAGGCGAACCTGCCCGCCGGGGTTGTGTCCGTGGCGGTTGCGGAGAAGATTGAGCAGTACGGCGGCAAGCTGGAAGCCATTGTTGAGGATGCCTCCCTGGACTCCATCTGGCTGGGTTTGCGTGTTGAAGAGGGCGGGCAGAACGAATCTGCCCCCGCCGACTCTTCGGATGCAGGCATGCGCTTTGAAGTGCAGAGCGTGCGGGCGCGGACCTCTACCGATTCGTCGAATGCGCAGTTGGCGGCGTTCATTACGCAGACCTTCGGTGCGGTGGAGATGCTGTGCGATTCGCATGCGCGCGGCGTGAACCTCACCCATGAGGGGGACACCGCGATCCGCACCGGCGATATGGGTTCGCTGGAGCTTCCGTTGCAGGCGCATACGCACCTGTCGTGGGCGTTTAGTGATGCCGGCGAGTACGCCATCGAGCTGAGCGCCACCGCGGTCAATGCGCCGGAGTCGGTGCGTTCTTCGCGCGGCACCCTGTACTGCGCGGTCGGTCGTGACCCGCAACAGCTGGTGGACCGTCTGGCGAAGGAACAGAACGTTTCTGTCTCGGACATCAAGGTTCTTTCCGCAGGCCACGCCGATATTACGGCACGCACCGGCGACGGCAGGCTCGTGCTTCGCGCGGATTCCTCCCAGGGCGCCGTAGAGTACGAACTGAACCACACCGTGGTCGCGGTCCCCTCCCGCACCCTGCAGGAGGTGCCCGCCGGCGGTAGCTACCGTTTCCTGCGGTCGGGTGCTTCGGAGCATCGCGGTCAGGTGTACCTGCTGGCGCAGGCCGTTCTGGGCAAGCACGTGCACGGCGAAATCGACCCGCACATTTGGCATTCGGTGCCGAACGCGAAGGCGAGCGTGCAGGTCATTCGTGACGCGCTCACCTCCGCCGATCCGGAGGGTGCGAGCGAGTATGTGACCCGCACCGAGCAGGTCATGAAGGAGCTTGACGCCTTGGACGCTCAGCTGCGTCAGGTGTACGGAGGCCTGCCGGAGTCGGCACGCAACCTGGTCACCACGCACGACGGCTACCGCTACCTGGCGAGCACCTACGGGTTGCACATTGCCGGTTTTGTGAGTGCCAGTGCCAGCGGCGAGCCGAGCATTCAGCAGCGTCAGCGTCTGCGTCGCACGGTCGAGGATTTGAAGGTTCCAGCAATTTATCTAGACAAGTCCACGGCGATGCGTTCGCCAGTTCTGACGGAACTGGCTCGGGAGGCTCAGGTGCGTACCGGGGTACTCTATTCGGACACTCTGGATGCGCAGGCTCCTCACTACGCGCAGATGATGCTGGCGAATGCTCACACGATTGCGCTGTGCTCGGGGGCTAGTTCTGGCGGCAATTCTTCGGGTGCTAGCTGCTCGGAGGCAAGCACCTCATAACCCGGTTTTAAGCTACCCACAAGCTCATATAGCCGTATCAGCATATAGATAATCTTTCACACACCGTTTCGGTCATGATCCAAGGAAGTCCTCATGATGAACTCAACCACCCCCTCCCGTTCCTCACGTAGCCGCGCCCTGCCCGCCCTGGCTCTGGGCGCCAGCCTCATACTTGCACCCCTGGGTGTGGCACACGCGGAGACCACCCCGGCAACCGCAGAGAGCGCCTCGGCTCAGCCAAGCGACAGCAACCTCAGCCGCGGCGAGCGCGCCCTCACCCAGACCCTGTCTGCGGAGCAGCCGGTCGCATCCGGCCGCACCGAAATTTCCGCCGGCCACGTGGATATGGGTCCGCGTTTCAATAACGGCAAGTTTGAGCTCATGCTCCACGACGACCACGGCGAAACCCCCGTCTGGCGCAGCCTGGACGAGGTCATCTACCGCGGTAGCGACCAGGCAATCCTTGAGGTGCCGAACGACCCGCGCTACTCCTTCGTGGGTGCGCCCGCCGGCTCTAAGGTGTACGTCATTCCGCAGACCGAAACTAAGGGCGTAATCTGGCCGGGTTGGAACACTCAGGATCCGCAGCTGGTGTCCAAGCTGAACCGCGGCGTGAACCTGACCCTGGAGCAGGTGAGCGGCCCCGGCACGTTCAGCCTGTACCTGGAGAACGGCAACTTCTCGGCACCGCAGGTGCTGTGGTCCTCGACCAAGAGTGAGCCGCAGAAGCTGTGGGTGGAGAAGAACACTCACACCCACGCGAACTGGGTGTTCACCGCCCCCGGCGAGTACCTGCTGAAGGTCACCGCGAGCGCTGAGCTGTCTGACGGTTCGACTGTGTCTGATACCCGCTACCTGAAGTTTGCGGTGGGTGATTCTGCGAATGCTGATACCCTGTACGCGATGGAGGCGCAGGCGCGCGGTTCCTCGGATTCTGCATCCTCGGGTTCGGCTTCTTCTGCTTCTCAGGCCGCCGGTACCCAGGCATCCGGTTCTTCTTCTGCCGCCGCAGCGAGCGATCAGAGCGGTTTCCGTGCTGAGTTCACGATTTCCTGGAGTCCTATTGTCGCTGGCATCGTGGTCGTGGTGGGCGTGGGCGCATTCATCGCCTCCCGACGTCGCCGCTCCTCCGCGCAGCGTGAGGCTCTGGATGAAGTGCGCGGTGACCGTTCGTGAGCGCATCGGTAACAGCGGGTACTGAGCCCGTCCTAGAGATTTCAAACCTGTACGCCGGCTACGCGCGCCGTTCCATCCTCCAGGATCTGTCCCTGACCCTGGAGCGCGGCGAGTTTGCGGGTCTGATTGGTGCTAATGGTGCCGGTAAGACCACGCTACTGCGCACCATTTTGGGTCTGATTCGCCCGGCGTCCGGTCAGGTTCGGGTGCTGGGTGAGTCGCCGCGTGTGGCGCGTGCGCATATTGGTTATGTTCCGCAGAAGCACCAGTTCCAGTGGGATTTTCCGCTGACCGTTAAGGACACGGTGATGACCGGTCGCGTGCGTGAGATTGGGTTCTTCCGCCGCCCGGCGAAGAAGGATTGGGTGCAGGTTTTTTCGGCGATGGAACGCACCGATGTTCTGCACCTGCAGGATGCTTCCATTGCGGAGCTTTCCGGTGGTCAGCGTCAGAGGGTTCTTTTGGCGCGCGCTTTGGCGGCGAACCCCTCCCTGCTACTGTTGGATGAGCCGTTTACGGGCGTGGACGCGCCGACTCAGACCACTCTGACTCGCCTGTACCGTGAGTTGGCGGGTGAGGGCATCACGATTCTGATGTCTACGCACGACATGCTGGCGGCGCGTGAGTCCTGCTCACGTCTGTGCGGTGTGCGCGGCAATATTCACCTGGATGGTCCGGCGGACTCCTTTAGCCTGGAGCAGCTGCATACGTGGTTGCACGGTCACGATATTGAGGAGGCGCAGGGTCACGCCCGCACGGGCTTCACCTGTGCCGGTGGTGCGTTGGATGAGTACGGCCACGAGCTGCCCGATTCCTGCGCTTCTGACTCTTCTCTCTCCCCCGCCCATACTGCTTCTACCGGGGGTGCCCGTTGATTACTCCTATCGATTTTCTTGCCGACCTGTTCAACCCGTCTCTGGCGTTCCTTCCGCGCGCCCTGGCGGCAGTGCTGCTCGCGTCGGTGGTGACCGGTGTGGTGGGTTGCCACGTGCTGATGCGCGGCATGGTCTTCATTGGCGATGCGGTGGCGCACTCGGTGTTCCCGGGTCTTGCGGTAGCGTTCGTGCTGGGCGGCAACCTGGTCATGGGCGGTCTAACCGCGGGCGTGGTGACAGCTATTCTGGTGGCTATTTTTAGCCAGAATCAGCGGCTACGCGAGGATTCCGTGATCGGTATTTTCTTCGCGGCGTCCTTTGCGTTGGGTATTGTGATTATTTCGTTGGCGCCGGGCTATTCGGGGTCGGTGCAGGATTTCTTGTTCGGCTCGATTGTGGGTGTTTCGAATGAGGACATTACCCAGGCGGCGATTATGGGTGCCGTTATTCTGCTGGTGCTGTGGCTGTTCCACCGCCAGATTGTGACGGTCAGCCTGGACCGTGAGAGTGCCCGCGCGATGGGCCTGCCGGTGCTTGCCCTGGATATTGTGCTGTACGTTCTGGTGACCATTTCTGTGGTGCTGGGCCTGCAGACACTCGGTAATGTGCTGGTGTTGGCGCTTCTGGTGATTCCGGCGTCGGCAGCCCGCCTGGCGTGCCGCCGACTGGGGTCGATGATGGTGTTCTCGCCGGTGTTTGGCGGTATCTGCTCGATTGTTGGCCTGTACCTGTCGTGGGCGTTTAACCTGCCGACTGGTGGCACGATTGTGCTGTCGATGGTGGCGGCTTTTGTGCTGGTGTGGGCGGTGACGGCGGTTCGTTCGCGAGCGCGTGCCCAGCTGAAGGGCTAAACCCAGTTGAAGAGCTAAGCCCAGCTCAACCTCGACTCAATCCAACTTTTCTCGACTAAACGCACGAGGCGCATCCCTGTTTGGGGGGTGCGCCTCGTGCGTTATTTACAGGTATTAAATACCCAAAGTGAATCATGTTCATGTTTAAAGAACTAAAAGATACACTCCGCGTAATAAAAGCGCATAATTCAACACGTCGGGTTTAATGAAAATACAACCTATCAAATATTTCTTATGGGTTGATACATGTAGTGATAAAGCAGTCACTGCACCCTCATTAGAGCTTCAAAGAAGGAGTCATCATGAAGGCATATGTATACCACGGCCCCGACCAGAAGGGCGCCTGGGAGGAAGTCCCGAACCCCACCATTCTTGAGCCCACGGACGTTATCGCCCGTGTCGACACCACCACCATTTGCGGTACTGACCTGCACATCCTGAAGGGCGACTGCCCCGAGGTGGACCACGGACGCATCCTGGGCCACGAGGCTGTCGGTACCATTACCGAGGTTGGCTCCGCGGTGACTGACCTGAAGGTCGGCGACCGCATCATCATTCCCGCCGTGACCAGCTGCGGTAAGTGCTCCTACTGTAAGGCGAACCAGCCTTCGCACTGCCAGACCGTTGGTGGTGTCGGCTGGATTTTCGGTTACATGATTGACGGCACCCAGGCAGAGTACGTGCGTGTTCCCTACGCAGAGACCTCGGTTCACCTGGTTCCGGAGGGCCTGACCGATGAGGACGTCCTCTTCCTCACCGACGCACTGCCCACCGGCTTCGAGATCGGTATTCTGAACGGCAACACCAAGCCCGGCGACACCGTCGCTGTCGTGGGTGCAGGCCCCGTGGGTCTGGGCGCGATTATGACCGCTAACCTCTGCGGTGCCGGCCGTGTCATCACCGTCGACTTCGACGACAACCGCATGAACAAGGCACTGGAGCTGGGCGCAACCGATAAGGTCAACGCGGGCGACCCGGACTTCATCGAGAAGATTAAGGCTCTCTCCCCCGACGGCCTGGGCGTGGACGTGGCAATTGAGGCTGTGGGTGTTCCGCAGACCTTCGAGACCTGCACCAAGATTGTTCGCCCCTACGGCAACATCGCTAACGCCGGCGTGCACGGCAAGCCCGTTGAGCTGCCCCTGAACACCATGTGGATTTCTAACGTTCGCATTAACATGGGTCTGGTCAACTGCAACACCGTCGGTAACCTGCTGAACATGGTCCGCTCGGGTCGCCTGAACGCTAAGGCTATGGCAACCCACCGCTTCACCTTCGACCAGTTCGAGGAAGCATACGACCTGTTCACCCACGCTGCCGAGCACAACGTGGTGAAGGTTGTTATCTCCCGTAACCCCGAGGTTGCGGCATAGACAGCGGTAGGCTCATATACCGCTCATACTGAAACCCCAAACTTTTGTTAGGGATTTCGGTGGGATGTCTTCATTACACTGCGAACATCCCCACGATTCGCCTCCGGGTGGGAGAGGGTAGGTCCCACCCGGAGCGCGAATCGCCCTCCCCTACCCCGAGATGTAGTTATTTTCTATAGAGACAAGATTTTCTAAAGATTCAAGAGATACGCCAGCTCGGGGTTTTCTGTTCCCTCAATCTGTTCTTTGATGGGTTGAGGGGCGGTTCCTCAAGCGTGATGCCTCCTCTGCCGGGCGCTCTGCCGACCCGCTCTTGCGGGTTCTTCTGCCAGGCAACCTCTACTGGTGGAGGGGCGCATCATTTGGCTCTTCTTGGTCGGGCGGTACCTCCGATTCTGCTCCTCCTTGAAGGGAAAGGAAAAGGGTCGCACGCTTACGGTTCAATGGCGATTCGTAGGCTGCGACCCTTTTCTCATGCCCGGATTGTGGTGCTCCGGGCGGCTATTTAGTTTTTGGGCTTCTCAGCGCCGGGTTCCTCACTGGCGGTATCGTGCGGGATGCGGGTGAACGCCTCCGTGGGGTCGTCTGCCCCAGATACGGCAACTGCGTCGGAGGGTTCGGTGGCGCTTCCGGTGACGGGCTCGGTGGGTGCATCAGCCGGATCCTCGGCAGGCGCGTCAACGGGCACCTCCGCAACGATGGGCTCCTCCGAAACAGACGCCTCCGGAGCCTTCTGCGCATCCTCCTGCTTATCCTGAGCCGGAGTCTCTACGGGCTGCCCAGAAACACCCTGCTCAGTAGCTACCGGCTCACCGTGCGCAGAACCCTTCTGCGCATCCTTGTGCGCGTCCTTATGTTCGAGCGTGTAGATGATGCGCGGTTCCATACGCTCAAAACCGATCTTGGAACGCACCCAGTTCACCATCCGGTCGATGCGGTCCTCACCCTCGGTAGTTTCAACAACCCGGTAGTTACGCGGCAGCATCACGCTATCACTGAGCACGCGCGGGTACTCGTCAATCTCCTGAATACCCGCCATGTACATATTTTCGCGGAACTGCTGGGCGAACTCCTGCTGACCCAAGAACAGCTGGTCGGCGTAGGTTTTAGCCGCCAGGCGCTCGCTGTAGGCGTCCTTCGAATCGCGGGTGCCCTTCTTAGAGCCGTAAATATCCCAGAAGTAGAAGTACACGTTGTTCGCGATAATCGCGTAGATAATGCGGTCCTGCAGGTACACGAGGGCACCCACCGCACCGGCACCCACCAGCAGCAGAACCACTGCGATGGGCGGCAGGCTGTAGCTGGTCCAGTCCACCGGCTGGCCGGTGAAGATACGCACCAGGTAGGCAATGGTTGCCACGATAATCGGCACACCAATGAACACCGCGGCGAGGGGCGTCCAAATGTACAGCAGGCCGCGCAGAATCAGGCGGTAGTAGCGTACCGAGTCCCCAATGGCGATGGGCGTGGGCTTCACGGAGGAGTGCGCACGCTTCATGAGCAGGCTGAACACGCGGTTGCTGTCGATGCCGACTTTACGTAGCTTCGATTCGAGGGAGGCACGTTTGAGGAAGACCCGGTAGTTTTCGAGGACGACGCGCTGGTCGGAGGTGAGGCTCTCCGGGTCGGGTAGCGCACTGATGTCCATGCCAGCTTCGGTCAGTAGCTTGCTCCACAGCTCTAGGCGCGCCAGTTCGGAGGGTTTTGCCGCCGCCTGCGCCTGGTAGTTCTTGTAGGAAATGAAGATGGTGCTGGCACCAATCAGTAGCGTAATGAAGGGTGCTATCCAGTCTTTGAGTCCCATGGTGGCGTTCCTCCTTGAGTTGTGTGGAGCCGCTGGTTCCTCGGTCTTTTCAGCGCGTCTTTTCAGGACGTCTTTTTGGGGCGTCCTTTGCGGGCGCGAGCCCGCTGTTTTTACCGTACCACCGGCACCTGTGCTGAACCTTTAAATGCGCAGGTGGGTGCGTAAATTAAGCCCCGCCTCCCGATGCTGCGGTAGCGTCAGGAGGCGGGGCTCATGTATTCCGAATTAGTGTTCTGCGGGCTTCATTTCGCGCGGTGCCTTACGAATCATGAGGTAGCTGATGACAGCCATAACACCCATGAGCACGGCGCTGAATGCGGAGCTCAGCACCACGCCCGAGTCGAAGGCAGCGAATGCGGAGGAGAGCAGCTGGTTCGCCTGCTCGCCACCTACATGGCTGGCGACGGACACGGCACCGCCGAGGGTTTCGTGGGCGTGGTCGGCGAGAGTCTCATCCAGGCCGTCGGGTACAACCACATTTGCGCGGTAGACGGCGGTGAGCATGCCACCAATGATGACGGTGCCGAGCACCGCACCCGTCTCGTAGGAGGTCTCCGAGATCGCGGATGCCGCACCAGCCTTACGCGGCGGCACGCTGGAGAGCATCAGGTCGTTCGAAATGGTCTGCGCAATACCGATGCCGGTACCGAGCACAATGAAGATCAGGATAATCACCAAGTCGTTGTGCGCACCCAGGAAGGCGAGCACCGCGAACGCGGCAGCGTTGAGCGCCAGACCGAAGGACACCACCTGCGCCGGGTGGAAGTGCACCGCCACGCGCGCAATCACCAGACCGGCGATAATGGTCGCCAGAGTACCGGGAATCAGCAGCATACCGGCGTACATGGGCGGCAGGCCGGAGACCAGTTGCAGGTGCTGTGAGGCGAAGTAGATGAAGCCAACGTCCACCATCATCGAGATGAGGTTTGCGGTAATCGCACCGGTGAACACGGTGTTGCGGAAGAGGCGCACGTCCAGCATGGGCTGAATATCGTTCTTCTCGCGGTTGAGCTGACGCAGCACGAACAGGACGATGAAGCACAGGCCGGCAAGGATGGTGCTAATAGCCACTGCATCGAAACCGGTTTCGGAGGTGTGAGTCAGGCCGAAGGTAATGCCGGTCATACCGGTCATAATCAGCAGGATGCTCAGCGGATCCACCGGGCTGGGGTGTGGGTCCTTCGACTCGGGCACCATGATCGGGGCAAGAATCAGCAGAGGAATCAGAATCGGCACAGCGAGCAGGAACACCGAACCCCAGTCGAAGTGCTCCAGCAGGAAGCCACCCACAATCGGACCCAGCGCCGCACCGGCGGAGAAGCCCGAAGCCCACACGGCAATAGCGATGCGGCGCTCGGTTGCGTCCACAAAGATATTGCGGATAATCGACAGGGTTGCCGGCATGAGCATCGCACCGAAAATACCGAGCAAGGCACGGGCAACCACGAGCATCAGCGCGGAGGGAGCGAATGCCGCGAGCGCAGAGATTGCCGCGAAGCCGGTCGAACCGATGAGCAGTAGCTTGCGGCGGCCGATACGGTCACCGATAGCGCCCATGGGCACGAGCAGGGCGGAGAGCACCAGCGGGTAGGAGTCAACGATCCACAGCTGCTCCGCGGAGGAGGGGCTCAGCGCCTTAGCGATTGCGGGCACCGCGAAGGCAAGCACCGTGTTGTCGATAGAGACCAGGAGCACCGGGAGCATGAGCACGCCGAGTGCCGCCCAGCGTTTGGTCTTCTGGTCGGGGGCGTGAATGGGCAGAGCCGTGGTGTGCGGATTGTGATTCGTCATGGGTTGTTTTCGTGCGTCTATAAGGTATCGGCTGATGCGGCGGACGCGGCGGCATCAGCTCGGCCTATCTTTTGGACTAGGTCTTTTAGTGAGGTTTTCGGGGCTTACCCGGAGTTTTTAGGGGTCCGGGCGGGTCCACAAACGAAGATTAACTATACCAACTGGACGGTATAGTTTCAAGCGGTTAAACTGGTACACATGACCACCCCCAACCACCGAAAACAACGCGCCAACAACTCCCGCGAACACATCCTCGACACCTACGTCGACCTGCTGATTCGCTCGGGAGAACGCGCCGCAACCCTCGACGCCGTCGCCACCGCCGCCAAGGTTTCCAAGGGCGGGCTACTCTACCACTTCTCATCCAAGAAGGCGCTCCTTGAAGCGCTCGCAGAACGCACCCTCACCCTGGCTGAAGAGGACTTCGCGGCAATGGAGCAGGCACCCGAGGGGGCAAGCGCCTACTACATCAATTCCTCCACGCCGGATAACACCCCGTTCGACCGTGCCCTCATTGCCCTCAGCCGCCTGGCGCAGAACAATAATGAGCTCGCCCAGCAGACCATGAGTCGCGTACAGGATGGCTGGCATGCGCTCGTTCTCGCTGAGCTGGGTGATGAACAGATTGCCCGCACCGTGTTGCTTTTGGGCGACGGCATGTACTACAACGCGGCGTTCGGAGGTGACTCCGCCAGCCCGCAGAGGGCTGCAGCCATCGCGGCAGACCGAGCGGCGCTGGAATGCGCCCTGCATGTCCTTAAGGCGGCGACTCGTTAGACCACAAAAACCACCCAACACAGCGGTTAAAGCCACAAGCTAAAACCGTTGCCTCACACCCTATTCTTCAGCGCCGGCGAGCACCCGGGGCTTAAACTGGAAGGGTACGTATCTACTCTTCAACCTAAGGAGTTCCGATGATTTTCATTGCTGTAAAGTTCCCCGTCAAGCCCGAATACGCCGACCAGTGGATTGAGAAGACCCGCGCTTTCACCGAGGCAACCCGCGCCGAGGAAGGCAACAAGTTCTTCGAGTGGTCCCGCAGCATCGAGGACCCGAACGAGTTCGTTCTGCTCGAGGCTTTCAACGACGACGCAGCTGGCCCGCACGTGAACTCTGACCACTTCCAGCAGGCTCTGAAGGACATGCGCCCCATGCTGACCGCAACCCCGAAGATTGTTTCTCGCCTGGTTGACGGCGACGGCTGGGACGCTATGGGCGAGCTACAGATCGACTAGTCTGCACCCCTACTCTGCATCTAAAATTGCATAGTTAGATGTTGCATAAGTAGACGCCAAAGCGCCTCTCCTGCCTGTTCTATTGGACAGGTAGGAGGGGTGCTTTGGCGTGTCCGGTACCTGAACTTTTCCCCTTGATACGACGCGGATGGTACCGGTTTTCGACTCAGCGAGTGCCTTGCGTGCATTTTTACCCTATTAACCCCTTAAAATGGATAGAGTATGCACACCTATCGATACCCATTCGCACAGGAGGCTTGAATGAGCATCGCATCCCAGCCTCTTCCCGGCGCAGTCGCCGCTGAAGAGCACAACGACGTGGACCACACCTCTGTATCCCTCGCCGTATCGACCGTTATTCTGGCACTGCGCCCCAAGGAAAACGAAATCCACCCGACCCTGTGGCTGCCGCTGGTTCGCCGCCTCCGCGAGCCCTATAAGGGCCAGTGGGCGCTGCCCGGCGGTCCGCTCAACCCGAATCTTTCCCTCGAAGAGGCAGCGGCTTCGACCCTGAAGCGCGCAACCAACCTGCAGCCCGGCTACCTGGAGCAGCTCTACGCATTCGGCGACGTTCTGCGCACCCCCGAGGCGCGTGCCGCCCGCGTTGTGGGCGAGCCTGAACCGGCACCCGGTACTGATCACGAGCGCGTGGTTTCCGTGGTGTACTGGGCGTCGATTCCCGCCACCGAGGTCGCGAACACTCGCGTGCACGAGAACATCCGCTGGTTCCCGGTGGATGAGCTGCCCGAGCTCGCCTTCGACCACAACGAAATCATTGAGTACGCGCTCTACCGCCTGCAGAACAAGGTGGAGTACTCGCGTATTGCGCACTCTTTCTTGGGTGAAGAGTTCACCCTGGCGCAGCTGCGTGAGGTGTACGAGGCGATTCTGGGTCGCACCCTGGATCCGGCGAACTTCCGCCGCCAGATTGCGGCGTCGAAGTCGATTATTGACACCGGCCGCCGCGTGGAGGGCACCCGTCACCGCCCGCCGCGCCTGTACCGTTACAACGACGCTCAGGCGTACGCGGATGCGGGCCCGCTGGGTATGTACCGTGAACGCCACGAAGCGTAATAGCGTTTCGCGTGTTGTACGCGCGCAGATTTAATGCTTAAAAGGAGGGGCGGCACCGATTGGTGTCGCCCCTCTTTTTGCGTTCTCTAAGGGGTATCGGCACTTGTCAGGCGGTTTTGCGGGAGGGTATTTGACTCAGTACCCGCACGCTCCCTATGCTGGAGCCATCAGCTCTCTATCCATACTGCCCCGCCGTGGGGGTAACCTAAGGGGCTGAACGCAATGTTTGACCGAAGCCGCCCAAGGCGCGACCGGGGCGGTATTCGGAATCTAGGAGGCATCAAAGAAATGACCCACCGAGCATAAGCCCGGACTCAGAAGAATTTTTCGCGCGCTCACGCAGCTATTTGCGCAGACATATTCCCCTGCGCACGTCCATTTTTCTGCGTGTCTCCATCAGCGCGCACGCACCCGGGCACAGGTACATCCACCGTTACGCTCGGGTTTTTTCATGCCTTCAGGCCTTCATGTGCGCTGGCAGGAATCCGAGCACCTACTCGAAGGAACTCGGCCCATGTCACGTCACATTACACTCGACCATATTTCGTACGCACACCCGAGCCAGCCTCCGCTTTTTGCGGATCTTTCGGCGGTATTTTCGGCACCTCTGACCGGACTTATCGGCGATAACGGCGCCGGAAAAACTACCCTCTTCAGACTTATTCTTGGCGACATAAATCCTAGTCAAGGCACAATCAGTACCCCACCGCGCATAGCGTACCTACCGCAAGATTTAGGGTTGAGTGGGCATCAGCATCTTGCTGATATTTTTGGAATTACAAAAATACTGCAGGCGCTTGATGCGCTGGAATCGGGCGACTATTCCCCCTGCCTTTACGACACTATAGGCGACGCCTGGGATATTGAAGAACGTACCCTCGCAGCCCTTGCCGAACATGGTTTTGGTCCTGCCCTCACTACGACCGATACACAGGCCCGTCGCAACCTTCTGATGCGTCCCCTTAGCACCTTTTCAGGTGGCCAGACGGTCACAGCCGCACTCACCGCGCTTCTGTATTCAGACCCAGAGTTCATTCTGCTCGACGAACCGACGAACAACCTGGACTCCGCAGCGAAAGCCCAGCTCTTCACGACACTGGAGGCGCTACCCTGCCCGGCGCTGATTATTAGCCACGACCGTGACCTGCTGGAGCGCGTGAACGTAATTGCCGAGCTTCATGCCGACCGCCAGGGGCTAGCTCATCTGCGCCTCTTCGAGGGTAACTACAGCACATACCGGCAGGCACTGGAGACCGAACAGCAGGCAGCTCAGCGTCGCGTGACCGAGGCGAAGAATGAGGCGCGTAAGGCTGTGCGTGAGCGTGCCGAGAACCAGATTAAGCTCGATCGCAACGCCCGCCGAGGTCGCGAATTTGAGCGGTCAAAGCGGAAACCTGGCATGGCTATGGGCCTGGATAAAAACAGTTCAGAGCGCTCTGCCGGGAAACTTCACACAGCCCACGAAAGCATGGTGGCGGATGCGCGGGCGGCAGTTGGAGAAGCCCAAGAGAACCTGCGCATGCAGGAGCGTATCTATCTGGAACTTGCTCAGGATGCGCTCCCATTGGGGCGGAAGGTACTGGAATTACATCGGGTGAAGAACGACTCTTGCGCGTCTACACCGCAGAGCGCCGACCTTAAGAATGCATACACCCAAAACACTGTTTCACGTGAAACACAACCTTATAAAGTTGATTATCTGCTTCAAATCCAAGATTTTCCCGAGGTTCTTATCCTGACCGGACCCGAACACCTGCACATCACGGGAGCAAACGGCAGTGGCAAGACTGTGCTTCTCAATGCGATAGCGCACGCGAATGACCCTGATTACCGTTCCCCAGTGCCGCCTGCATACCAAGTGCTCTACCGCCTGGACAACACCGCATACCTGCCGCAGCGCATCATCCTCGACCCGGAGCTCACCCTCCTTGAAACCGTACAGAGGGCGAATCCCGGTGCGAGTGAACAGCATCTGCGTGACCAGCTGGCGCGCCTGCTCTTCCGTCGCGAAAGCGTACATCAGTGCATTGGGGATTTATCCGGAGGTGAGCGCTTCCGTGCCGCGGTGGCGCAGGTGCTTCTGGCCAACCCGGTGCCGCAGCTACTCATATTGGATGAGCCGACGAATAACCTCGACATTTCTTCGGTGGATTGGCTGGTGCAGGCGCTCGAAGCATACACCGGCGCGCTCATCGTGGTGAGCCATGATGAGGATTTCTGCCGCCGCATCCGCATTGACCGCACACTCAACCTTTCAACAAAAACTCTCGGGAAGGAACCATTCGGGGAATCAGCACGCTGAATCTTCTCCTACATGAGAAGGTGTTTGACTCAGCGCCCAGTCAGTTCCTATGCTGGAGTCCTCAGCTCTCTATCCATGTTGCCCCACCACGGGGGTAGCTGGCGGAGCTGAACGTATCGTTTGACCGAAGCCACCCAAGGCGCGACCGGGGTGCCCTTCGGAATCTAGGAGGCATCAAAGAAATGACCCACCGAGCATAAGCCCGGACTCAGAAGAATTTTTCGCGCGCTCACGCAACAGCTCTACGGACACGTTTCCTACGTGTTCCAATCAGCGCGCACGCACCCGGGCACAGGTACATCCACCGTTACGCTCGGGTTTTTTCGCACCCTTTTTGGGGCGATCCTCTTACCGCC
Source organism: Rothia mucilaginosa ATCC 25296 (assembly GCF_000175615.1). GTDB lineage: Bacteria > Actinomycetota > Actinomycetes > Actinomycetales > Micrococcaceae > Rothia > Rothia mucilaginosa. Next base: position 37,864 of record NZ_ACVO01000010.1, read on the forward strand.
ACGCGCTCAGCATAGGCACCCCCAAACCGCCGGCACACTACTGCAACGCACCACCGTCGGAGTTTGAGAGCACCCGAGCATCCATACCTCAAGGAGCTCGTATGACACACGTACTTCAGCCGCAGGCGACCTTTCCCCGTTCCGCTTCTTCCCGCGATGCCCGCTCGCACGCCACTTCCCATGCAGCGGCGCACATTAGTATCGCTCATCTGCACTTTGCGCATCCGAGCCAGCCTCCGCTTTTTGCGGATCTTTCGGCGGTATTTTCTGCGCCACTCACCGGACTCATTGGTGACAATGGTTGCGGAAAAACAACCCTTATGCGGTTGATTTTGGGCGATTTGGCCCCGAGTTCCGGTTCTTTGGCGGCGCCGGAACACATGGCGTATCTACCTCAGGATATGGGTCTGAATCGGAATCAAACCCTCGCCGAGCTCTGCGGAATCACCGAGATTCTGTGGGCACTGCAGGCGGTGGAATCCGGCGAATACTCCCCCGAACTCTACGAGACCATCGGGGATAACTGGGACGTTGAGGAGCGCACCCTCGCGGCTCTTGCGACCTACGGATTCACCCCGGCGACCGTGGTTAATAGTGACAACTCGGAGGCGGTTCGGGCGCTCTTTGCCCGTAGCATGCGCAGCTTCTCCGGTGGTGAGGCGGTCATTGCCGCGCTTGCCTCGCTGATGATTTCTGACCCCGAGTTCATTCTGCTCGATGAGCCGACGAACAACCTGGACTCCTCGGCGAAGGCTCAGCTCTTCACCGCACTGGAGGCGCTGCCCTGCCCGGCGCTCATCATTAGCCACGACCGTGACCTACTGGAGCGCATGCACATGATTGCGGAGCTTCACGCCGACCGCCAGGGGCTGGCGCATCTGCGCCTCTTCGAGGGTAACTACAGCACATACCGGCAGGCGCTGGAGACCGAACAGCAGGCGGCTCAGCATCGCGTGACCGAGGCGAAGAACCGGGTGCGTTCGGCGCATCGCGAGTGGGTGCAGGCGCAGGAGATTATCTCGAAGAACATGGCGCAGGTGTGGAAGGACGACCAGCCGGATACGATTCTTGCCCTCGCCAAGGACGCCTCACGTCAGGCGGCGGCAAAGCTTCGAGTTCTGCGCGTCGGCAAGCAGGAGCAGGCTCAGGAGGAATACCAGAACGCCCAGGATGAGGTGCGCGTGCAGGAGAAAATCTATGCCGAGCTGAGCCAGCAGCCCCTACCCGCGGGGCGCAAGGTGCTGGAGCTGCACAGGGTTGATTCTCGTGGGACTAACCCTCAGCAGGTTTCACGTGAAACATTTACCGCTCAGCAACCCACTAAGGTTGATTCTCTGCATTTTTCACCCGTTGAGGCAGATGGCGAGAGCCGGCAGGGAACCCTTGCGGAGCACCCCGAACACCTGATTCTCAGCGGCCCCGAGCATCTGCGCATCACCGGCGCAAACGGTAGCGGCAAGACCACCCTCCTTGAGGCAATTGCCCACGCACAAGACCCGGAGTACCGCTCCCCCGTGCAGCCCGCCTACCGCGTCGACTACTGCATCGAGGGGGCGTACATTCCTCAGCGCATCACCCTCGACCCGCAGCTCACCCTCCTACAGAGCGTGCAGCGGGCAAACCCCGGAGTGAGCGAGCAGCATCTGCGTGACCAGTTGGCGCGCCTGCTTTTCCGCCGAGAGAGCGTGCACCATAAGACCGGCGAGCTCTCCGGTGGTGAGCGTTTCCGTGCCGCGGTGGCGCAGGTGCTTCTGGCAGATCCGGTACCACAGCTACTCATGCTGGATGAGCCGACGAATAACCTCGACATTTCTTCGGTGGATTGGTTGGTGCAGGCGCTCGAAGCCTATACCGGTGCGCTCATCGTGGTGAGCCATGATGAGGATTTCTGCCGCCGCATCCGCATTGACCGCACGATGGCGCTCTAACTAGGGTTCCGTCTAAGGTTCCGAACCCAACCCCGCGGGTGCTACCCGGGGCTTAACGAACGGGTGCCCGGCACCTCCGAATATTGGAGGCGCCGGGCACCCGTTTCAGTTATCTCACCGCGGCTACTTCACCGCGCTGACGAAAACTTAGATTAGAGGACCAGGCCCTTGGTCTGGGACACTGCGCGCTCGAAGCGAGCCTGAACGTCAGCCCAGTTCACAATGTTCCAGAATGCCTTGACGTACTCGCCCTTGACGTTCTGGTAGTCCAGGTAGAATGCGTGCTCCCACATGTCCAGCTGCAGAACGGGGATCAGTGCAACGGAGATGTTGCCCTGCTGGTCGTAAAGCTGCTCGATGATGAGGCGCTTGCCAACGGTGTCCCATGCGAGGATTGCCCAGCCGGAGCCCTGAATGGTCAGTGCAACGTTGGTGAAGTGCTCACGGAACTTGTCGAAGGAGCCGAAGAACTCGTCGATTGCCGCTGCCAGCTCGCCGGTGGGCTTGTCGCCGCCCTCGGGGGACAGGTTGTTCCAGAAGATGGAGTGGTTGGTGTGGCCACCCAGGTTGAACGCCAGGTCCTTGGAGAGCTTGGAGACGTTGCCGTATGCACCGTTCTCGCGTGCCTCTTCAAGCTGCTCGAGAGCTGCGTTAGCGCCTGCAACGTATGCTGCGTGGTGCTTGTCGTGGTGCAGCTCCATGATCTTTGCGGAGATGTGGGGCTCGAGCGCCGCGTAGTCGTAGGGGAGTTCGGGGAGAGTGTACTTTTCAGCCATGATGATGCCTTTCATTAGAAAACTTGGCTTGTATTAAAGATTACCAGCGTAGCGTTTACTTTACTTTTCATGAGTTGGGGAGCGTCACATTTATGTAAGACCTCGCTCGAGCCTGTGGATTTTAGGCGGAGACTTTTCCCCACAGCTGTGGATAACCCTGTGTATCGACAGGATTTTCAGGGCCGGCACCCTATTCTGCCTTGAAATACCGGGGTATGCACTCATATGAATAACAGTGCTGTAAGTTCTCCACACTGTGGATAACTGCTGTGGATAACATCCTATTTTGGGGATGCGAGGGGGATAAACTGCAGAATTTTCGCCCTCATTCGGGGTGTTTTTCCTTCTACTAGCCAAAATATTGAGTGCCCACAGGGCCGCCGAGCGATCTTACGCGCCTCTTTACGCCGGAGGCGGTGGATTAAGTGCACAGGGTTATCCACAGCTGTGGAAATTTTCGGGTTCCGCAGTTTTAAAGGTGAAAAGGTCTTCTATTTAAGAACTTACCCTCGCTTTTAACAGCCTCGAAAGCCTGTAATTACAAGAATTTTTCGACTGGGCCCCTCTTTGCATCTTGCATTGCCACCATCGCCAGCTTCACCAAATCACATGCGTGTAAGTTCTCCACACTGTGGATAACCATTGTGGATAACCCCTATGGATAACATTCCTGGCGCGATACGGCGCAGCAACACCACAGCTGCAAGGTGCACAGTGCAGATACGCAGACCCCCCAACTCATGCTCCTCCCCTAGTTCGCAGGGGCGCTCTTGCTAATCCCTATGAGGGCAAAGAAAAAGAGCACCCGACCATTGGATGCTCTTAGAGTGAGTTGATAGAGATTTCAGTTAAAAAGATACGGTACGGAATGCAGCCCAACCACGAACTGCACCCGCACCGCACATCCGTCGGTAGAAATACGAGTTACTCGTACACCGACGACAATCACCGATAAATAGAGAGTCGAACCTATCGAAGCGAGCTTCCGGTCTCGCCTCGGAGGCTTCCTTCGACCCCGTTATGTAATTAGTGTACACGGTTTCATTACGGTTGCAAAGCCAAAACCGAGATTTTTTTAAAAATTTTGTTATCGTTTCGTTATTTTTCACCCTTGGCAAGCTCTTTACACTCCCTAGAATTTTCATCCACACCCCTAAAACCCTTGATATTCCGCGGAAGTTGACTCAATTCATGAGTATGCTTCTTGGTACGTTCTCATCTATACTTGTACCGGAAATCTTTTTAAATATGTCGTGCATCACTTGTCTACCCTAGGTTTTTATAGTCACTGCGTGCAAAAAGATGACCCTAGCACCCTCCAAAAAATTAGCACCAAAGTGTCAACCATTACTTGACCGTACCAATTTAGGGTTACCGGGCAAGACCTTTCGCTACAATGGGTGCCAGCACACCACACCTCCCCTTAATAAGGGAGCTCCATATCCGATAAAAGAGGAACCAATCCCGTGTCCATACCAACCACGTCTGCGCAGCGGGCTGACAATACCGCACACAGCGAATCCATCCAGTGGCTCTCCCCGCAAGAGCGAGAAGGCTGGCTCTTTATCAGTTCCATCATCTTCAGCCTCACCCGCAAACTGGAAAACCAGTTGCAGAGCGAAGCTGGCATTAGCTTTGTCGAATACATGGTGCTCGCGATGCTCTCCGAGTCCAAGGATCATTCCCTCACCATGACCGAGCTGGCAGTTACTACCAACACCCTCCCGGCACGCCTCTCCCGCGTTGTGGCACGCCTGGAGAAGGACGGCTACGTCCGCCGCTCCCTCAGCGCAGAAGACCGCCGCGTCAGCATCTGCCACTTGCTCCCCGCAGGCGAGCAGAAGGTGCAGGAGGTCGCACCCGGCCACGTGAGCGAAGTACGCCGCCAGATTTTCGACCACCTGACCACCGAACAGGTTGAGCATCTCGCAGAAATTGGCGAGGCAGTCCTCGGCAACACCCCCTCAAACGTCATCTCGATTGATGCACTGCAGCGTGGGGACTACCCCACACAATAACCTCCTCCGCCTTCGGGTAAGATTCGCCCCGGGCGAGAGTTGAGAGAATCAGAGATAAGGCACATTCCCCACTGGGAACGTGCCTTATCTCTTTAACAGATTTCTTAAATAGGCTCTTGTAGCCGCGAGCGCTGCGGTACGCACGAACCTTAAAGCCGCCTAAAGTTGCCCCGAGCATCGATACATTCGAAGAATTTTAAAAAATTTTTGCGGCATCACGTACCGCTATGAAATGTCGGATGACCGGCTGTCGGGCGCAGGGGCATCATGCGTATACGCGGGATGTTGGGGTATCTAATACCGCTTTAAACCGCGAAATCTCAAGGAAAACCACCCAATACCACATAACCCAAAGAAAGCATTCAGGGCATCCGCACTAAGGGTTGTGGTGACAATATGTCAGGGGTACCTTATCTGATTCACCGATTAGCCTTTTCTCTCTGTACATGACGCACCCCACCCCTTACGATAAATATCAACAGGTTGCACCGCGCCATCCCGGCACCCAAAAGCAACCACCACATAAGGAGAAACCATATGTCTAAGTCTTTCTACGACCTTCTGAACGAGCAGATCGGCCACGAGTTCGCAGCATCTCACCAGTACCTGTCCATGGCTATCTGGCTCGACGGTGAGGACCTGCCCCAGCTGGCTAAGTTCTTCTACCAGCAGTCCCTCGAAGAGCGCGAGCACGCACTCATGATGGTTCAGTACAAGCTGGACCGCGGCCACAAGGTCGAGATCCCCGCTGTTCCCGCTGTGAAGAACGACTTCGCGAACGTTCAGGAAATCGTTGACATGTCCCTGGCACAGGAGAAGGTTGTCACCGGTCAGATCGAGGCTCTGTTCTCCGCAGCACGCGCTGAGAACTACGCACTGGGCGAGCAGTTCATCCTCTGGTTCCTGAAGGAACAGGTTGAGGAAGTTGCAACCATGGAGACCCTGGTGACCATCGTGAAGCGCGCAAACGGCAACCTCTTCGACCTGGAGAACTACGTTGCACGCGAGCTGGCACACGACCACGGCCAGGAGTCCGGCGCACCCGCTATCGCAGGCGCATAATCTCGCATTCGCACGACTAGAGCGCTAGTCGAACACGCAGAATAGCTGCAGAAATACTAAACGTTCCGCTCTCACCGCACCACGCGGCGAGGGCGGAACGTTTATGCATATACGACAAAAAAGCACACCGCGGTGCATCGTCCAGGAGCTAAAAGCCGCCAGCGGGTACTCGAATACTCATACAGTGCAGAGTAAACTTAAAAGCCTTAGATGCCGCATAATATCGCGGCAGAAAGAGGAGAGAATGACTCACACCAACCCAGATACCCTCAGCCGCGGCTCATATAGCAACTCACGCCGCGTAGCCGACATTCTGCGTGCAGAATCAGTCGGCGGTACCGTACTTCTGATTGCGACGGTGCTGGCAGTAGTACTCGCCAACACCCCCGCATCCAGCTTCTACTTCGGTCTGCGAGACACCGTTGTTGGCCCGGTCATCCCCGGTTTCAACCACCTGCAGATGAGCATCGGTACCTGGGCGGCAGACGGCCTGCTCGTCGTTTTCTTCTTCCTCACAGGTCTGGAGTTGAAGAAGGAATTTGTGATTGGTGACCTCAAGTCGCCTTCCACCGCGATTGTGCCGATTGCGGCTGCCTTCGGTGGCGTGGCAGTGCCCGCGATTATCTACACGGCGCTGAACTTCACCAGCCCCACCGCTCTGCACGGCTGGGCGATCCCCACCGCAACCGATATCGCGTTCGCGGTGTCTGTTCTCGCCGCCGTGGGTACTTTCCTCCCCTCGGCGATGCGCGTCTTCCTGCTGACCCTGGCTGTGGTCGACGACCTGATCGCAATCTGCATTATCGCAATCTTCTACACCAATAACTTCCACGGCGAGTACCTGCTCTTCGCACTGATTCCGCTCGCACTTTTCGCGTTCATCGCCTACCGTGGCGAGACCATGCTGCATCTGAAGCCTCTCGCCGCATGGGTTCTGCTATTGCCCCTGGGCATCATCACCTGGGCACTCTTCCTCGAGTCCGGTATTCACGCCACCATTTCCGGCGTGGTTCTGGGCTTCCTGGTGCCCGTGAAGATGTCCGCACGCTCCGAAGCGGCACACGCAGAACACGGTCTGGCAGAGGTGCTGGAGCATCGCTTCCGTCCCCTCTCCACGGGCATCTGCGTGCCCGTCTTCGCGTTCTTCAGCGCGGGTGTGGCCGTTGGCGGCTTTGAAGGCCTCGGACGCGCCCTCACCGACTCGGTGGCGGTCGGCATCATGGTTGCGCTGGTCGCCGGTAAAACCATCGGTATTTTCGGCACCACCTGGCTCGTGACTCGCTTCAAGAACGCTAACCTCGACCCGGACGTCGCCTGGATTGACGTGGTCGGCCTGGCTGCAACCGGCGGTATCGGCTTCACCGTGTCCCTATTGGTGGCTGAGCTGTCCTTCCCGCACGGCTCCCCGCACACCGAGGATGCAAAGATTGCGATTCTCTTCGGTTCCGTGCTCGCCGCGATTGTTGGTGCCGTTATCCTTTCACGCCGTAACAAGCACTACCGTGCCCTGGCTGAGAAGGAAAGCGTAGATGCTGACGACAACGGCATCCCCGACGTCTTCGAGGGCACCTACCGTGACCCGAAGACCGAAGCCTAGTAAGAACTCCTAAGGTCTAGCACCTTCCCTACACCCCAATCCCCCGCTGATAATGATGTCTCACCGCACTACCTCACGTCGCCGTACAGCACGAGCAGGGCAGGCGCCCGCGCCTCCTTCAAGGTATGCAGAGATATCAGCACGCGTGGTGATTGGGGTGTATTCTTTTGCCGCGCTACTGACCACGTTCGCGTGGATTCTTTCTCCTCTGCGGCACGGTCGCGGCTTCACTTGGTGGGAAGTCACCGCTGACCTGCTGAATATTCCCTCCACGCACACGCTACCCAGCGCCATTACGATGATTGTGCTTGTGTCCGGGCTGATTGTGCGCAAGCGTGCCGCTCTCATTGCGGCCATCGTTTTTCAGGTGCTTGGTGTGCTGATCGCCAGCCATAGCGCATTCACTCTGGTGTTCCCCGCGGGGATTATGCCGAAGGACCGTATTTTCTCCTCGACGGTCGATACGCTCTCCATCGTGTTTGCGTGCGCGCTGGTGCCTTTCCTTTTCTCAATTCGTTCAGCGTTCCCGGCGCGTATTGGTCGCCTCTCGTGGGTGGGTGCGGCGTCGACAGCCGTTGGCGGTATCCTGCTGACTACTCTGGTGCTCTGGTACCTCTGCCACATTGGTGTGTGGGAGCCGTTGCGTTCGGTGACCCCGTGGGAGTTGCTGATGCACGGCATGGGTATTGAGCGTACCCATCCTGGTGTTTGGTCTGCGGATGTGGTGGGTTTCTTGGCGTCCTTCGGTTACGGTGCTTCACTGGTTGCGGCGCTGTACCTGTTAGCGCGCGGTTACCGTGCCCCGGATGCGTGGACCGGCGAGAAGGAGCTGAAGATTCGCGCTCTGCTGCAGCAGTACGGTGCCAATGATTCGCTCTCCTATTTTGCGACGCGCCGCGATAAGCAGGTCATTTTCTCTCCGGATCAGAGGGCGGCGATTACGTACCGTTCGGTGGGTTCGGTGTGTTTGGCGTCGAGCGACCCGGTGGGTGACCCTGATTCGTGGGATGCCGCCATTGAGCAGTGGATGCTGCAGGCGCGTAGCTATGGTTGGGTTCCTGCGGCGCTGAGCGTGAGTGAGGCGGGTGCGCGCGCCTATAACCGTGCGGGCCTGTCGATTATTCAGATGGGTGAGGAGGCGGTCCTTGAGGCGGACCGTTTCACGCTCAATGACACGTCGATGCTACCGGTGCGTCAGGCGGTTCAGCGTGTGCGTCGCGGCGGGTACACGGCGCAGATGCGTCGCTTTGCGGAGCTGGATGAGCAGCAGCGTCAGCAGGTTGCGGAGAATATTTCTGCGTGGCGTCATGGGCGTGTGGAGCGCGGCTTCTCGATGGCGCTGAATCGTGTGAATGATCCGGCGGATTCTTCGTCTGTTCTGGTGTCGGCTCATGATGAGGCTGGTCAGATGGTGGCTCTGCTGTCGTTCGTCCCGTGGGGTCCTACGGGGCTGTCTTTGGATGTTATGCGCCGCTCCCCTGAGGCACCTAATGGTGTGGTGGAGTTTATGGTGGCGTCGCTGATGGAGCAGGCGGCGTCTTTGGGTGTGCGTCGGGTGTCGCTGAATTTTGCGATGTTTGGCCATATTTTTGAGGCTGCTGATCAGGTGGGTGCGTCGGCGTGGAACCGTTTTGCTTCCCGCTCTTTGGGTGTGCTGGATCGTTTTCTGCAGTTGCGCCGCCTGTATCGTTTCAATCTGAAGTTTGCCCCGCTGTGGGTTCCTCGTTTTTTGGCGACGGAGCCGACGTTGGCGATGGCGAATGTTGTGGTTGCGTCGGGTATGGCGGAGGGCTTTTTACCGAATTTGTCGGCGCGCCGTTTGCAGGATCAGGAGCAGGTTCTTTCTGCAGATGAGCTGGAGGCTCTTCGCCAGATGCAGCTCGCTACTGTGGAAGAGCTTCCTGAGGTGTCGCGTAGCGATCAGACTCAGCACCGTCTGCGTCATTTGGAGGCGCTGCGTGCGGCGGGCATGGAGCCGTATCCGCTGGGTGGTTCTTTGGGCAGTACCAGTGCTCCTGTGCTGGGTGTGAAGGATGCCCTGCGTATATTCTCTTCTGAAAATATTCCAGATTCAGAATTCATAGTTTCGGGGCGTATTCGCGCGCTTCGCAACCACGGTGGAGTCCTCTTTGCAACTCTGATTGAAGGGGATGAAACCCTGCAGGTCATCATGGAACGCGGCCTGGTGGGCGAGCTCCCGTTGAGCCTCGCCTCCCGCAATCTGGATACCGGTGACATCATCACCGTGCAGGGTACCTACGGGGTGAGCCGTAACGGTACCCAATCGCTGATTGCCACCTCCTGGCACATGGCGTCGAAGAGCCTGCACCCCATCCCCTTCGACTCCTTTACTGATCCGGAGGCGCGTCTGCGTCGCCGTTCCACGGACCTGTTGGTGCATCCGGATCAGATGCAGAATCTGCGTCTGCGTACCGCGGTCATTAAGGCGCTGCGTGCCCGACTGGATGCGGAGGGTTTTCTTGAGGTGGAGACCCCGATTCTGCATACGGTGCACGGTGGCGCGAGCGCGCGCCCGTTCCGCACGTATATCAATGCGTACGGCGAGGATTTGACGCTGCGTATTGCGCCGGAGCTGTATTTGAAGCGTCTGGTGGTGGGCGGTAGCGGTCCGGTGTATGAGCTGGGTCGTGATTTCCGCAATGAGGGCGCTGATGCAACCCATAATCCGGAGTTTACGGTGCTTGAGGCGTATCGTCCGTATGCGGATTATGTGCAGATGCGCGAGTTGACGGAGCGTCTGATTAAGGATGCCGCTCAGGCGGTGTTTGGTTCGGTGTCGTTGCCGCTGGGTCGTAAGGCTTTGAGCGAGCGCACGGTATCTGATGTGTCGGGTCCGTGGCGTGTGGTGTCGGTGTGTGATGCCCTGTCGGAGGCGCTGGGTCGCCGCGTGGATGTGCAGACAGATTTTGAGGAGCTGCTGGCTTTGGCGCAGCAGCACGGTGTGCGTGTTCATGAGGGTATGGGTCCGGGTGCCATCGTTGAGGAGCTGTATGGTGAGCTGGTTGAGGCACATACGGTGGAGCCGACGTTCTATACGGATTTCCCTGCCGAGACGAGTCCGCTTGCGGCGCCGCATCGTAGTGTTCCGGGTTTGGCGGAGCGTTGGGATTTGGTGATTAACGGCATGGAGATGGGCTGTGCTTATTCTGAGCTGGCGGACCCGCTGGTGCAGCGTGAGCGTCTGACGGAGCAGTCGTTGAAGGCGGCTTCGGGTGATCTGGAGGCGATGGAGGTGGATGAGGATTTCCTCTACGCCTTGGAGACGGGTATGCCGCCGACGGGTGGTTTGGGTCTGGGCGTGGACCGTTTGGTGATGCTGTTGGCTCAGACGCAGATTCGTGGGGTGTTGTCGTTCCCGTTTGTGAAGCCTGAACGCTCATAGCCCATCCGATGCCCCCGCTTCTCCGCTAAGCCCGGTGCGAGGTTTTGTGCCTTGTACCGGGCTTTTTGTGCCCGCCCTGCCGGTGCCGTCAACACCTCCACGGAGTCTATATTTACTCTGCCCATATATTAAGTATTCGTTACATTTTGGCTTGGGCCCCTTTTTTAAGTTGCCGAGCGGGTGGCGTAGCCGACACAATGAGGTGACTAATCATACGGAGTGTATCTGTCTCCGTTACGCGGCTTTGAGTCCGCGCCACCCAGCAATGTAGCCCACACGTTGTCCGTCTTTCGGATTTGAGCGTGCGGGCTTTTTGCTTTCAAGATTGGAGTGCCGAGTGGATTTTCTTCTGAATATCATCGGGGACATTAATACGCAGACTGCGGAACTGACTTCCTCCGTGGATGCCGTGCAGAACTGGATGTGGAGTAATTTCCTCTACTACGCTCTGATTGCGGCTGGTCTGTACATTACGATCCGTACTCGCGGTGTGCAGTGGCGTTCCATTAAGGAAATGGTCCGTGTCCTGGGTGACCCGGTTGCTCGTGAGGCTGACGGTAAGAAGAGCATTTCTTCGTTCCGTGCGTTTACTGTTTCGGCGGCTTCTCGTGTGGGTACCGGTACTGTTGCGGGTGTTGCTTTGGCTATTGCTATGGGCGGCCCGGGTGCTGTGTTCTGGATGTGGGTTATTGCTGCTGTTGGTGCGGCTTCTGCTTTTGCGGAGTCCCTTCTGGGTCAGCTGTATAAGGAGCGCGGTAAGGATTCCTATATTGGTGGTCCGGCGTACTACATGAAGCGCGGCCTGAATGCTCCGTGGATGGGTTACATCTTTGTGGCGTTCATTGTGGTCACTTATGCGTTCGTGTTTGTGGCGGTTCAGACGAATGCTGTGGTGGATGCTGCGGCGAACTCGTTCAGCATTGATGTTTCGGGTACTAACTCGATGGGCTTCCGCATCACTATTGGTCTGATTATGGTGGCTTTGACCGCGGCTATTATTTTCGGTGGTATTCGCGCGATTTCTTCGGTGACTGAGTGGCTGGTTCCGATTATGGCGGTACTGTATCTGCTGCTGGGTCTGCTGGTTGTTCTGCTGAACATTACCGAGGTTCCGAATATGCTGCTGATGATTTTCCAGGGCGCTTTTGGCATTAAGGAGTTTGTGACCGGCGGTACCATGGGTGCCGTGATTTGGGGTATGAAGCGTGGCCTGCTGACTAACGAGGCGGGTATGGGTACTGCTCCGAACGCTGGTGCGACCGCTACTATTTCTCACCCGGCTAAGCAGGGTTACGTGCAGACTTTGGGTGTTTACTTTGACACGATGATGGCGTGTACTGTGACTGCGTTTATTGTTCTGCTGTCGAACCCGACTTATGGTGATCGTTCTCGTGGTGCGTCGCTGACTCAGTCGGCGTTGGCTATGCAGCTGGGCGATTGGGCGGTTCACTTCCTGACTATCGCGATTTTCATGTTTGCGTTCTCGACTGTGATTGGTAACTACTACTACGGCGAGTCGAATATGCGTTTCGTGACTGAGCGTAAGCTGCCGATGAATATTTTCCGTGCACTGGTTCTGGTGTTCGTGTTCTTCGGTGCGATTTCTTCGCTGGATCTGGTGTGGACTACCGCGGATATGTTGAATGCCGGCATGGTGATTGTGAACTTGACGGCGGTTCTGTTGATGACTCCGCAGGTTGTTGCGGTGTTGAGGAACTATGAGGCTCAGCGTAAGGCTGGTTTGGAGCCGATTTTCAAGGCTTCGGATATGCCTGAGTTGAAGAATCTTGCGGCGTGGGATGGTACCGATGCGGTGACTACCCGTGAGTTCTGGGCTGAGTATGATGCGAAGGCTGCTGAGCGTCGTGCAGCGAAGAAGGCTAAGAAGGTTAGCCGCTAGTTTGTGAGCTACACGCAGGTTTCTGCGTAAGGCTTTGCGGAGGGTCCGTCCTGCTGTGCGCGGGGCGGGCCCTTTTGCGTGCTTGAGGGGCGTATGGGGCTGCCCATCGGGGTAGGCTCTGAACGCCTCCTTGAACTACCCTGAGGGCTTGTGGATTCCTCCGGGTCTGTATGCTTAGGAAGGATGTTAGGAGGGCTTATGGATTGGCATGCCGTACTGGAATTGGTGGTCACGGTTGTTTTTCTGGCAGGTATTGCGTTGGCGCTGCTGTGCTTGGTGACGATTCATCGGAACCCGCATTTTTCGGAGGTACAGAAGCTGAAGTGGCTTCTGCTGGTGTTGTGCCTGCCGTATGTGGGTCCGGTGACGTGGTTGTTGCGTGCGCGTTTGGAACGTATTGACCGGGAGCGTGCTGAACACGAGCGTACGGCGCGGGAGCGGGGTTCCGCGGCTGCTTCCGGTGGAGTGACCGACAGTGCCCCCGATAATGCTTCGGAGGCTCTTTCTGACACCCCCACCAAGGCTAAGTAACGAAGGTCACACATTCTCGATTGGACAGCACCGCATGCAGTCCGTATAGTTTTATGTGTTGCCTGCGGTGATACACCGTAAGACACATGCGCGAGTGGCGGAATAGGCAGACGCGCACGGTTCAGGTCCGTGTGCCCGTGAGGGCGTGGGGGTTCAACTCCCCCCTCGCGCACCAACGATCCCCGGTTCGAAAGAACCGGGGATTTTTTCATATCCATAACCAATTCCCCGCTAAATGACGGGGTTCCAGAGCGATGGCGAGTGCATCACCTAAAATAGAACCGGGTGTGTTCATTCACAGGACACACAGCTAACGCACAGACACGCTCGTTAAACTGAGCCTTTCGGATAAAGACCGTTTGCGCGGTCTGTTGCTCGGAATGGTCGTTGAGAAGGAGGCGGCATGAAGTTTTTCGACAAGCTGGGCAAGCTGGAGCAAGGCATCGGCCGCACTGTCGGCCTTTCCAAGGGCTTCGGCACCTTTGCGAAGGCGGATGTCGCTAACCGCGTCCGCATCATGATGGATGACGAGTCCTACGTGGACGGCAGTGGTCGCACTATGGCTCCTAATGTCTATACTCTCCGTTTTGCGCCGGTCGATTTCCCGCGCGTGCGCGAGTGGGGTAACCCGTTCGCTGTTGAGCTGTGCGATTTGGCGATTTCGCACGCCCGCGCGCAGGGTTACACCCTCATTGGCGCGGTTCGCGTGACGTTCAACGTTCTTGATTCTCTCTCTGAGGGCGAGTTTGAGGTTGTTGCGACTTTCGAGCCGTTCTCTGTGCCGGAGGCTCCGGCGTCCCCGTCTCTGCGCGGTGCTACTAACTACGCGCCGGTGCGTCCGCCGCGTGAGTCTTCTTTGCCGACCCGCATTACGAAGCCGGCTGCCCAGCCGGCTCAGCCTGCACCCAGCCCTGCACCTCAGCAGGCTCCTGCGGCTCGCCTGAACATGCCTGTAGCGCCCCCTGCGGCGGCTCCCCGTTTCTTCTTGGAGATTGAGGGGCGCATGCACCCGGTGAACCACCTGCCGTTTGTGCTGGGCCGCGGTTCTGATGCTGATCTTCGTCTGGACGATAAGGGCGTTTCTCGCCGTCACCTGCAGCTTTCGATGCAGGGTGGTGCGGTGGTCGCCACCGATATGGGTTCTACCAACGGCACGTTGATTAATGGTGCGCCTCTGCGTGCGCCGGTGGTGCTGGCGAACGGTTCGCTGCTTCGCATGGGTAATACCCGCATCATCTTCCATAGTTCGACCGGAGGTGTCCGTTAATGGCGTCTGAATTGACCGTTACTATCCTTCGTTACGCTTTTCTGGCTCTGATTTGGTTCTTTGTTTTCCTGGTGGTTTCGGCGGCTCGCCGTGACCTTGGTTTGGGTAAGAACTATCGTGCGGCACCGGTTGATGCGGTTCCGGAGGCTACCCATATTGCGCCTCCGCCGACTCGTCCTTCGCAGCTTGTGATTACTGCGGGGGCGCAGGCTGGCGCGATGATGCAGCTGGGGGACCACCCGATTACTATTGGCCGCGCTAATGACATTGAGGTGTCCCTGCAGGATGATTACGCCTCGGGTCGCCATGCGCGCCTGTTCCCTCAGGGTTCCCGTTGGTTCCTGGAGGATTTGAATTCTACTAATGGTACGTTCGTCAATGGCGAGCGTCTGACTCGTGCGACCCCGATTGAGCCCGGTGATGATTTCCGCGTTGGCGGTACCACCATGCAGTTGAGGGGCTAGTGTATGAAGATTGCTTTTCGTTTTGAGGCCCGCTCTGATACGGGTCTGAAACGCTCGAAGAATGATGACTCCGGCTACGGTGGTCGTTTCCTTGCTGTCGTTGCTGACGGCATGGGCGGCCACGTAGGCGGCGATGTTGCGTCGGCTACGACGGTTCTGAATCTGACTCCGCTTGATCACCCTGATTTTGAGGATGGTACTGGCGGCGTTTATCTGGCTGATGAGATTCAGAGTGCGAACCTGATTATTAATGAGCTGGCGGCGAATGACCCGCAGCTGGCGGGTATGGGTACGACCTGTACTGCCCTGCTGATTGATGGCGATTGTATTGAGCTGGCTCATATTGGTGACTCGCGTGCGTATCGTCTGCGCCCGGGTGCTGATGGTGAGTTTGAGCAGATTTCTACTGACCATACGTTTGTGCAGCGTCTGCTCAATGAGGGTCGTATTACCCCGCAGGAGGCGGAGAACCACCCGCATAAGAACGTGATTATGCGCGTTCTGGGTGACGTTGACGCGTCCCCTGAGCTGGAGTTGAAGACTCTGGACGCTGTTCCCGGCGAGCGCTGGGTGCTCTCTTCTGACGGTTTGGATGCTGTGGTGTCCCTATCGGAGATTGAGCAGGTGATGCGTTCTACTGATGACCTGTCTGAGATTGCTGACACTCTGATTGCGATGACTTTGGAGCGTGGCGCTCCGGATAACGTGACGGTTGTGTCCCTGCAGGTGATTGACCGTGAGGTTCTGCCGGTGGATGAGCCGGTGGGTCCTTCGAGCCTGCCTGAGTCTGCTCTGCCTGATTCGATTGTGGCGGAGCAGGAGGTCAGCACGAATACTCAGAAGCTTCCCGAGGTTGCTGCCACGGCTGAGGCTGCTGAGGCTATTTTGGGTGCGCACCATGATGAGGACTCTGAGGAGCCTCATCGTCGGTCGTTGCGCCGTTTCCGTCGTGCTCGTGACTTCTCTGGAACCCTGTTGCACAGTGGTTCTGGGGCGGTGCGTCACCATATCGGTACGTACGATAACGCCGTGGATGCGGCTCTTACGAATGCTGCGATCTTGCGTAGCGAATTGGGTTCCCGCCCGCATCAGCTGGTTGGTGCCGCTTCGGTGGCTACTGAGACCGGCATGATTCCGGCGGTGACTTCGCGTACCCTGGAGCATCGTGCGACGGTGGCTCAGCGTGTGCCTTTGAAGGTTGAGTCTGATGAGGCGACCTTGCCGGCTGAGCTGGAGGAGCTGATCGCTGAGGATACTGTTGAGCGTTCGCGTCCGCGGTCGTGGTCGATTCGCCTGTTCATTACTCTGCTGGTTGCGGCTATTGTGACGCTGGCTGCGTGGACTGGTCTGCGCTATGTGGAGCGTAGCTACTATGTGGGTGAGAGTGACGGCACGGTTGCGGTGTACAACGGTATTCCGCATGCGTTGGGTCCGATTCGTCTTTCTTACGTGGTGGAGAATACCGATATTCCTACGAGTGAGCTGAGCGATCATACTCGTTCTTTGTTGCGTAATGCGATTACGGCGAAGGACCTGGATGATGCGCACCAGATTGTGACTCGTTTGAAGACTCAGGCAGATCAGTCTCGTGAGAAGGCGGAGCAGGCCGCTGCGTCTGCTTCCGCTTCTGCCTCGGCATCTGCTTCCCCAAGTGCTGAGGCGCCCGCTACGGCTCCAAGCTCTGAGGCTCCGAGTTCTGACTCGGCGTCCCCGGCTCCTGAGCTGGCTACGGTTTCCTCCGCGCCTGTGGCAGAGGGCGGTGAGAACAATGGCTAAGTTCTCGTTCCGTCGTGAGTCGGATGCGCCTCGTGCACGCCGTTTCACGGAGCTTTTCCTGCTGGTTTTGGCGGTAGGTATCAGCTCGTTCGGCATGTACCTGATTGATCCGGAGCATGCTTTTGATACGTCGAAGAGCCAGTGGCTGCCGTGCACGGTGGTGCTGGGTGCTGGTGCTCTTCTGATTCACCTGGTCATGCAGTTCCGCGCCCGTTATGCTGATCCGTTTATTCTGCCGCTGGTGGTGGCTCTGAACGGTATTGGTTTGACCATGATTTATCGTCTGGACCCGCAGATTGCGGCTCCGGTGGGTGATGGTCAGCTGATGTGGACCGGCGTGTCTATGGTGCTGTGCGCGATTATCGTGTTCGTGCTCAGGGATTATCGTCTGCTGCGTAAGGTCACGTACACCTCTCTGGTGCTGTCGATGATTCTGCTCATCATGCCGCTGGTTCCGGGTCTGGGTATGGAACTCAATGGTGCTCGTATTTGGATTCATATCGGTAACCGCACGTTCCAGCCGGGTGAGGTCGCGAAGATTACTTTGGCGATTTTCTTCGCCGGCTATTTGGCGACGCACCGTGACCTGATTCTGGTGGCTGGCCGCCGCATCGGCCCTATCAATCTGCCGCGTCTGCGTGATTTGGCGCCGGTGTTCTTGGCGTGGATTGTGAGCCTGGGTGTTCTGGTGTTCCAGAAGGACCTTGGTTCGGCAATTATGTTCTTTGGCCTGTTCATGGCGATGCTGTACCTGTCGACCGGCCGTATTTCGTGGCTGGTGGTTGCGGGTATCGGCATGGCTGTGGGTGGCTATTTCGCGTACCACTATGTCTCGCACGTGCACGCCCGTATTTATGCGTGGGTGCATGCTTTTGATCCGGAGATTTACCAGGCGTCTCCTGGCGGTTCGGGTCAGATTCTGCAGGGCGTTTTCGGTCTGGCTTACGGCGGTCTTTTTGGCCGCGGTTGGGGCCAGGGCCGCGCGAACCTCGTCCCGTACGCTAATTCGGACATGATTATTTCCTCGTTGGGTGAGGAGCTTGGCCTGGTGGGTCTGGGCGCGATCCTGATGATGTTCATGCTTCTGGTTTCGCGCGGTTACCGTGCGGCGTTGGGTACTCGTGACGGTTTCGGCAAGCTGTTGGCTGCCGGCCTGTCTACGGTCATGGTTTTGCAGCTGTTCGTGGTGATTGGCGGCGTGACTCGTTTGATTCCGCTGACTGGTCTGACGACTCCTTTCATGTCTGCCGGTGGCTCCTCGTTGGTGGCTAACTGGATTATTGTGGCGCTGTGGTTGTCTATTTCTCATAGTGCCCGCGCACCTCACCTGGTGGCTGGTTATGATGCGCCGCAGGGTATTGACCATGCGGACACTAGCTACGAGCCGGAGGGTGCTACTAGCGTTCTGGCGCGTATTACGGCTAAGGATTCTGGAGGTGAGAAGAATGGATAGGGCTATTCGCCGCATGTGGATGTCTGCCGCGTGCGTGTTTGTCCTGCTGATGGGTACCCTCAGCTATATTCAGTTCTTCGATTCGAAGACGCTGATGAATAATCAGTGGAATTCTCGAGCGCTCTACGACAATTACGGTTCGGCACGTGGTTCGATTGTGGTTGACGGTACGGAGATTGCTTCGTCGGTGAAGTCCGATGATGAGTACAACTACCAGCGTGTGTATAACCACCCGCTCAAGTATGCGGCTCTGACGGGTTATTTCTCCACGATTTATGGCGCGACCGGTCTGGAGGCTGCACTCGATAAGGAGCTTGCGGGCACGAGCGATAGCCAGTTCTACGACCGTGTGGCGCAGCTGTTCAGTGGTTCTTCCGCGCAGGGCGCTAGCGTGGAGCTGACGATTAATTCGAAGCTTCAGGATATTGCCTACAACGCGTTGCAGGGCCGTAAGGGTGCTGTGGTGGCGTTGAACCCGAAGACCGGTGAGATTCTGGCGATGGCTTCTTCGCCGTCCTATGATCCGAATCTTCTGTCGTCTCATACGAGCTCTTCGGTGTTGGCGAATTACCAGGCGCTGACTTCTGACGAGGACAGTCCCCTGTTTAACCGTGCGATTGCGGGTAACACCTATTCGCCGGGTTCGACCTTCAAGATTATTGATGCGGTGGCGGCGCTGGAGTCCGGCAAGTACAACGCATCTTCGGTCATTGCGAACCCCGCGCAGTTGCCGCTGCCGGGCACGAACATCAGCCTGCCGAACTATACGGGCGGTCAGTGTTCGACCCGCACTCAGGCGACGATTGAGTGGGCTTTGGCTCAGTCCTGTAATACGCCGTTTGCGCAGATTGCGATGGATTTGGGTCAGGAGCGTATCGCGAAGACCGCTGAGAATTTTGGTTACGGCCAGGATTTGAAGATTCCTTTGACGGTTTCTAAGTCGTCTTTCCCGTCGAATCTGACGCAGAGCCAGTTGGCTCAGTCGGCGATTGGTCAGTACGACGTGAAGACCACTCCGCTGCAGGTGGCGATGACTTCTGCGGCGATTGCGAATGGCGGCGTGCAGATGAAGCCGAACCTGATTCGTTCGGTGAAGACCAGCAACCTGAGCACTTTGCAGGAGTTCTCTCCTGAGAAGCTGCGTACGTCCACTAGCCCTGAAATTGCCAACCAGGTGAAGCAGTGGATGGTGAATGCGGTTGATAATGGTATTGCACGTAATGCTGGTGTCTCCGGTGTGAAGGTGGCGGGTAAGACCGGTACCGCGGAGACCACGGCAGGTTTGAATAATTCTTGGTTTACCGGTTTCGCGCCGGCTGATGATCCTCAGATTGCGATTGCTGTGGTTTATGAGGATATTGATGTGGCGACCGGTGCCCAGTTGGCAACCAGTACTAGTAAGCAACTCTTTGAGGCGGTGTTGAACAAGTGAGGCCTGCGGCTGATATCACTTTGGGCGGGCGCTACACCCTAACCGAACGTATCGCAATTGGCGGTATGGGCGAGGTGTGGAAAGCTCGCGACAAGGTGCTTGGGCGCATCGTTGCGGTCAAGATCCTCAAGGAGGAGTACACCGGTGACCCGGGCTTCTTGGAGCGTTTCCGCGCTGAGGCCCGTAATACGGCGCTGTTGAACCACCCCGGCGTAGCGAATGTTTTCGACTACGGTGAGGAGGACAACTCCGCGTACCTGGTCATGGAACTGGTGCCGGGTAATCCGCTTTCGAGCATCATCGAGCATGAGACTACCCTGCCGCCGGACCGTATTCTGAATTTCATTGCTCAGACGGCTCGTGCGTTGGCTGCGGCTCATTCGCAGGGTCTGGTGCATCGTGACGTGAAGCCGGGTAACCTCATCATCACTCCGGATGACCGTGTGAAGGTGACCGATTTCGGTATTGCTCGTCTGGCTAACCAGGTGCCGTTGACGGCTACCGGCCAGGTGATGGGTACCGCCCAGTACCTGGCGCCGGAGCAGGCGACCGGTCAGGCGGCTACCGCCTCGTCGGATATGTACTCGTTGGGCATTATTGGTTATGAGTGCCTGGTGGGTCGTCGTCCGTTTACGGGTGAGTCGCAGATTGCGATTGCGTTGGCTCAGGTGAATGATCCGCCGCCGCCGCTTCCGGAGACTATTCCGGCTCCTGCTCGTGCGCTGATTATGTGCCTGCTGGCTAAGGACCCGGCTCAGCGTCCTAAGGATGCGACCGCTCTGGCGTCTGCGGTGGATGCGATTCGTCGCCGCGATCTGAAGGCAGCGGTGAAGGCTGTTCCTCCGCTGGCGCAGTTCTTGGCTGAGGAGAATGCTGACGACGCTACTGTCGCGATGACCGCTATGGATGTTGCGGCTGAGCCGATTAGTGCTTCTGCTACTCCGCGTTTCGGTTCTGGTGGTCGTTTCTCGCCGGAGCCGACGACGGCGCCGATTCCTCGCACGAGTGAGCAGACGATGCGTCCTGTATCGGGTCGCGTGAAGGCTACTCCTGCTCCTGCAGCGAAGCGTGGCTCGAACGTGTGGATGTGGGTTGCTCTGCTTCTGGCAATCGTGCTGATTGCCGGCGGTATTTGGACGGTCCTTTCCTCTAATAATGGTGGCGATTCGTCTGATCCGGCTCCGAGCGCTTCTTCGTCTGTTGCTCCGACGAACACGGGTACCGTTTCGACGGTGGAGCCGGCTGAGTCTGCTTCTGCCCGTGCCGCTAAGCAGAAGGTGACCGTCAACGCGATTAACTATGAGGGTCGCGAGCTGCAGGATGCGGTGAACGAGCTGAAGAACCTTGGCTTGTCCCCCAAGACTGAGGGTGTTGAGTCGACTCAGCCGGAGAACACGGTGATTTCGGTTTCTCCGACGGGTACTTTGGAGCAGGGTAATAGCGTGACTGTTCGCTATTCGACCGGTCCGAAGTCGGTGACTTTGCCGTCGAACCTTGAGGGTAAGAATGTTGATGAGGCGTCGAAGGCTGTTGCCGCTCTGGGTGTGAACGTTTCTCTGCATTATGAGAATTCGGACACGGCGGCCCCCGGTACGGTGCTTCGTACTACCCCCTCATCTGGCACCAAGGTCACGGTTGGTAGTAATGTAGACATGTATGTGGCCTCTTCCAGTTCGGGTAGGGGTTCGAGTGCGAGCGCTTCTGCTGCACCGTCTGCGTCGGCTTCTGCTTCCGCTTCCGCGTCGGCGCGTTAGCCCCTACATTTTGATTTAGTTTTAGTCTTAGTAATCCAGGAGAACTTATGGACCTGTCGGTTCCCGACACGGTTGATAACCGTTACAAGGTACTCGAGGTAATCGGTACCGGTGCGATGGCAACCGTTTATGCTGCTGAGGATACTCGCCTCGGCCGCAAGGTTGCGCTTAAGATTCTGCGCCCGGAGCAGGCCCAGGACGATACGTTCCGCGCACGCTTTAAGCGTGAGGCGGAGGCTGTGGCGTCTCTGAACAATCCTGCGATTGTTGCTGTCTATGACACCGGTTCGTATAACCCCTCACAGGATGGCAAGGAGTCTGATTCTTCGGAAGAGGGCACCGCTATTCCTTATATCGTGATGGAGTACGTGGAGGGTCATACTCTGCGTTCCATTCTGTCCCGTGGCGGCCACCTGCCGGTCCGTGATGCTTTGGGTTATTCCGAGCAGCTGCTGGGTGCTTTGCAGTACAGCCATTCGATGGGCATTATTCACCGCGATATTAAGCCGGCGAATATTATGGTGCTGGACCGTACCAGTGAGGATATCGCTAAGGGTCAGCCCGGCCAGATTAAGGTCATGGATTTCGGTATTTCCCGTGCCATTGAGGAAGCTGGCGAGGCGCTGACCAAGGCTAATGTGGTGATGGGTAGCGCACGCTACATGTCCCCTGAGCAGGTGAGCGGCAAGGATGTTGACGCCCGTAGCGATCTGTACTCTGCTGCTTGCGTGATTTACGAGATGATCGCTGGTCGTTCTCCGTTCGATGCTGAGTCGAATGTTGATCTGGCGGCTAAGCACCTCTCTGACATTCCTGAGCCTCCGAGCAAGTTCACCCCGCTTGAGGTTCCTGCTGGTCTGGATGCTGTGATTCTGAAGGGTCTGGCGAAGAACCCGGATGAGCGTTATCAGAGCGCGGCTGAGTTCGCTCAGGCTCTGGTGTCGGTTGTTCGCCCGGGTGAAGAGACCGTGGTTCAGGATGCAGCGATGACTACTGCGTTTGTGCCTTCGGCGACTACCGCTTCTCTGGGTGAGGATTACGCCCCGTACACCACCTCGATTACTGAGGCTTCGGTGGAGGACGGCGGCCTTAACGGTTTCTTCGAGTATGAAGACGATGAGGAGCTGTACGACGATGAGGAGTACGCGGAGTACGATGAGTCTTCGCCGCGTAAGCGTGCGTGGGTTCGCTTCCTCGTGGGCACTTTGATTGCTGCTCTGCTGGTT
The DNA here is from genome assembly GCF_000175615.1 of Rothia mucilaginosa ATCC 25296. Taxonomy (GTDB): domain Bacteria; phylum Actinomycetota; class Actinomycetes; order Actinomycetales; family Micrococcaceae; genus Rothia; species Rothia mucilaginosa. The sequence continues at coordinate 60,451 of NZ_ACVO01000010.1, forward strand.
TTCAGCGTCGGCTCGGTTCTGTACTATCAGAACAAGCTCAATGAGGTTCCGCAGGTTTCGGTTCCGGCTGTGGTGAATGTTTCCCGCGATGATGCCGATAACCAGCTGCGTAACCTGGGCTTCGTGCTGGATTACCGTACGGCTTACTCTGACAACATCAAGAAGGGCGACGTGATTAGCGTTGAGCCTGGTGTTGGTTCGAAGGTTAACAAGGGTTCGACCGTGACTGTGACCGTTTCGAGCGGTCCGGAGAAGGTCAAGCTGCCGGATAACCTGCAGGGTCAGAGTGAGGCGTATGTCCGTAACGCTCTGAAGGACCTGGGTCTGGTAGATGGTCGCGTATCCACCGTGGAGAGCGCTTCCGTTCCTGCGGGTATGGTTGTGGAGCTGTCCCCGGAGAAGGGCTCGACCGATGATAAGGGCGCTCAGACCGTTGAGGCTGGTAGCACCGTGAACATTGTCCTGTCTTCCGGTAAGGTGAAGGTCCCCTCGCTGGTGGGTCTGACTAAGGATCAGGCGATTGCTGCTCTGACCGCTCAGGATGTTCTGCTGAACACCAACATCGAGACTGTTCAGACTAACGAGCGTCCTGCGGGCACTGTGCTTTCGCAGAGCTCTGCGGCGGGTACTCTGGTGGCTCAGAACAGCACTGTGACGATCCGTGTGGCTGCTACTCCGACTCAGACGACCGCTCCGACTACTGCGGCTACTCAGCCTGCGGCAACGACCGGTAACCAGAACCAGCAGCGTTCTACCGCGGCTAACCAGCAGGCTACTCAGCCTGCGGCAACGACCGGTAACCAGAACGCTACTACTAGTAACCAGAACCAGCAGCGTTCTACCGCTACGGCTACTCCGGCACCGGCTGCGTCCGCTACTGCGGGTACCCGTACGATTCAGGGTACTAACGCGAATACCAATGCGAACAACGCAAACGCTAACGCCCGCTAAGGGGTTCTAGCGGCTAGCAAAAAGGGGCGGCGCTCTACACCATTGGGTGTGGGGCGCCGCCCCTTTTCGCGTATCTGGGCTTGCTCGTAGCTAGGGGTCCAGATATAGCTATCGCCTCCAGTTTCCCTGTAGCATGCCTGCTACGGGGCTTCTGGAGGCGATATAAGCCATCGATGGCGACCCAAGCTAAAAGTTACTAAGCCATGAGGGGTGAGAGGCTCTTAGAGCGCTCTGCGGCTCCCTGCAGGCCGGTTTCTTCGAGCCAGTTGCCGAGCATGAGGTATCCGCTTTCGGTCAGGACCGACTCGGGGTGGAACTGCACGCCGTGCATGGGGGCTTCGCGGTGGCGCAGACCCATGATGATGCCGTTGTCGGTGGTGGAGGTGGTTTCCAGGACCTCGGGCATGGTTTCGGGTACGACTGCCAGGGAGTGGTAGCGGGTCGCGGTGAAGGGGCTGGGCACGTCCTTGAACACGGAGACGTTCTCGTGCACGAGGCGGGAGGTCTTGCCGTGCATGAGTTCGGGGGCGTGGGTGACGGTGCCGCCGAATGCTTCTGCAATGGCCTGGTGGCCGAGGCATACGCCCAGTAGCGGCTTCTTCGCTTCGGCAGCCCAGCGGATGGTGTCAATGATGACGCCAGCTTCTGCGGGGGCGCCGGGGCCGGGAGAGACGAGCACGCCGTCGTGTTCTTCGGCGAGCTTGATGACGGCGTCGAGTTCGTATTCGTCGTTACGGATGACGGTGGTTTCAGCGCCGAGCTGCTGGATGTAGCCGACGAGGGTGAAGACGAAGCTGTCGTAGTTGTCGATGACAAGGATGCGGGTCATGGCACGTCCTTAGCGCTAATGGTTGATGGTGACGTTCAGGTTGAAGGGGCCGTACTCTGCGAAGTGGGGGAAGACGAATTCCATGAGCAGGTAGACTACGGCGAGTATCAGCGCGATGGCGATGATGATACGAACCCACAGGGGGCCGGGGAGGTGGCGGAAAATCCATGCGTACATCTTGCTTTTCCTCTCTGATTTAGGATCCTGCTACGGAGGCGGCAATTTCTGCGGGCGCTCCGGCTGCGGCGGGCCGCCAGGATTCGAGGCGGGCGTGGACAATGTATCGTTCAGTGTCGCCGTAGCGCGGGTGGCAGGTGGTGAGCGTCAGGAGGCGCTCGGTGGGTGCTACGCCGGGCTGTCCGGGGACGGGTTCGATGACTTCTACCTGGTCGGGCTGCACGATTTCGTGGCTGTAGACGGTGTAGGTATAGTAGCCGTCTTTGGTGCGCACGTAGATGTGGTCGCCTTCGGTGAGCAGGTCGATGTCGTTGAGGACTTTACCGCGGGTTTGGCGGTGGCCTGCGAGGGAGAAGTTGCCGACCTGTCCGGGCATGGCGCTTCCTTCGTAGTGGCCGAGTCCGAGGGAGTCGAGCACGTCGGAGCTGGTGCCCTGGGTGGCGGGGCGCTGGTAGTCGGATCCGAACTTGGGGATGTAGACGACGCCGAAGACTTCACCGTGGCCGGGTTCGCTCAGACCTGCGGGAGGGGTGTTGGGGTCCCAGTCGGGGAGGGGTTCGGCGGGGTTGGAGTCGAATTCCTGAACGAGGGTGCTGACGGCTTGGGATTGGGTCCGGTCGGCGTCGATGTTGGTCCACCAGAGCTGCCATGCGACGAAGAGCAACAGTAGGAGGCCGACGGTGATAAGGAGTTCGCCTGTAATCTGGATGATCCAGTGCAGCACGGTGCGGGGGCGGCGCTCTGCTGTGGGTGCCGTTCCTTGGCTCATGCGTTCTCCTTTGTCCTTTTGGTTGTGTATGTTCTTGGGAGCCGGGTGGCGTTCCTTATCTTTCAACGCACGGAGAAGGTGAAATCATCCCGTAAGTCTGCAAAGATAGGTGTGAACATATATTTTTAGGTTACCCATACAACAATAAGCGGAGGAAGTATGTCGACCAACTCGGCTAAGGCATCGTCCAAGAAGAAGTCTCAGAAGTCTGCTAAGTCTGAGGTGGAGGATGCGAGCGAGCTGCGTCTGCGTGAGATTGCTCGTGAGATGGAGAGCGGCACGCAGCTGAAGGAGCAGACTCCGTTGTGGTACCGCGTGATTATGTTCTCACTGTTGGCGGTGGGCATTCTGTGGATTATTGTTTTCTACATTACGCAGGGCCTGTTCCCGATTCCTGATTTGGGTATGTGGAATGTGAGTGTTGGTGTTGGCGCCATGATGGTGAGCATGCTGATGATGACTCGTTGGCGCTAGAGTTTAGGCGTTATGACTTAGGCGTTAGAGCTTATACAGAGGCGGCCGTCCCGTGTGGGGCGGCCGCCTCTGTATGTGTGGTGGGGTATTGAGAGGTTTTATTACCCAGTTCTTATATTCTTATATAAGCATATAGTCTAGTCAGGTATATATTTTTAACATTTTGGGTTAAGTTCAGAATCTTGGCTCAATGAACCCTTTAGTAGATCAAGTCGCCTCGCGCCGCTTCGTGGACGCGGCGGGTTACGGTCTCCATAACGGGCGAGTTAATGTTCCAGCGCTGCCAATAGAGGGAAAACTCTACGGGGGTTGCAGCGAGCTTCACAAGGTGCCCGCTTTCGAGCTCTTCGGCGCATTGCGCCTCAGGAATGAGGCCCCAGGCAATACCGGAGCTGACGGCTCGCGCATAGTCCGGAGATGAGGGAATGTAGATGGTGGGGCTTTGGGTGAAGGTTTCTTCAGCCTCTAGACCTACCTCTTTTTCGATGAGGGCTCGCGCCACATCCTGCACAAAGTCTTTACGGTCATATTCGACGACGGGGGCACGATTGAGCTCTTCGCGACTCATGGTCTTGGGCCAGCCGGGCAGGTACCGCTGCACGAAGTCGGGGGTGGCAACGCACCAGTAGCGTGCCACGCCGAGGGTTTCGACGGAGCAGCCGGGGATTTTTTCGGGTTTGGAGGTGATGACTGCCATGACTTCTCCGGATCGGAGCATGGCGGAGGAGTGGAATTCGCCTTCTCGTCGCAGGTCGCAGAAGATACTGTCTTCACGACTGAGGGTTCCTACTGCGTCGAGGAACCAGGTGGCGAGTGAGTCGGCGTTGACGGCAACGGAGACGCTCTGGAAGCCGCCGGCACCCATGAGTTCGCGTTCCATTTCTTGCTGCAGGAATTCGCTCTGTCGGGCGATGCGCAGTACGCTTTGTCCGGCGTCGGTGGGGGTGACGGGGTTGCTTCGGCGTACCAGGACCTTTCCGGCGATCTGTTCCATGGCTTTGATGCGCTGGGAGATGGCGGAGGGGCTCACTCGCAGGATATCTGCCGCCGCGTCGAAGGTGCCGTATTCGATGACGGTGGCGAAGGTAGTGAGCTGGTCGGTGCTGAAACGTGTCATAAGAATATCTTACGCAGTGTGAAAATATTTAGATAGCTTTAGGGTCCTTTTTCCCGTATTCTCATCTCTGGCACTTCACACTTTAGCTAACGCAGGCTTTATCCCTGCGTCGCAGGCCTTTGCCTGGCAAGCTGGTAGTAAGAGAGCCGCTACCCGCCACTACATACGCGGGCTCATGCCCCGTTTGATTAACATAGAAAGTTTCACGATGTCCGCATCCCTGTCCCTGCTGTTTTTGGGTGCTACCACCACGATTTCTTTGGTGGCGGCTATTGGCGCCCAGGGAACTTTTGTGCTGCGTCAGGGTATTTTGGGTCGGCACATTACCCCGATTATTATTTTCTGCATTCTGTCGGATGCTCTAATGATTGGCTTGGGCGTTGTGGGTCTGGGTGCCCTGTTGGATGCGGCGCCGTGGTTTATTGAGGTGTTCCGTTATGTGGGTGCGGCGTTTTTGGCGTGGTTTGGTTTTGAGGCTGGCCGCCGCGTGTTTACTCCGCACTCCATCGTGGTTGATGATGCGGAGGGCAATTCTCAGTCGTTAAAGGCGGCTCTGCTGACCACGGCGGCGGTGACGTATTTGAATCCGCTGGCGTGGTTGGATACGACTATTCTTTTGGGTTCACTGGCGAATGCCCAGGGCGATCCTGGCCGTTGGTGGTACTACCTGGGCTGCTGCTGCGGTAGCCTGATCTGGTTTTTGATGCTGGGCTATGGTTCGCGTCTGTTGCGTCCGCTCTTTGCGCGCCCTTCAGCGTGGCGCATTTTGGATGGTGCGACGGCTCTTCTGATGGCGTACCTGGTGTTCAACTTGCTGACGATGAACCTGTCGACCCATTAGCTTTTATCTCCCTGACTTGGCTCTTTATGCTTTGTCAGTCTCTTTTTCAGTGCTCTTCTCCTATTCGAGGGGTATGAGCACTTCGTTTTTGGACATGGTGAGTAGGCCCAGGTAGATATCGCGAATGATCAGGATGTGCTTGATCCGCTCAATCATGGGCTTGAGGAAGCTTCGGGCGTATTTTTCGTCGCTACTTGTGGTTGCAACGAAGCTGAGCCCAGAGAACACGGCAACGATCATGGACACCTTGATGACGACGGCGTTGATATTGGTGTCTACGCCGAGGATTTTGAGGTGTTCGGGTTTGATGCTCATCCAGGATTCGATGGTGGTGTCGCTGATTGCGATGGACGAGAAGCCCATGAAGAATCCGAAGACGAGCAGCATGAAGAGGGTCGCCTGAATAATCTACCCGATCATGGGGATGATGATGAGGTTGCTCCAGGGCGCGATTTTGAGGGGTCGGTGTTCGAGGATTTTCTTTTCTTCGGCCCAGTCTTGGGCGGTGTTCCAGATTCCGCCTTCGAGGGCTGCGGCATAGTCGTTGTCGCTAAAGCGTGCGATGTCGTCGCCTCTGGAGCGCCCCAGCAGGCGCGCTGTGCGTTCCAGGGAGGTTGTGACGACCACGAACACGGCGAGTAGCCCCATAAGGCCCAAAACCGCCCAGGTGCGCGGGAAGCTGAGTCCGTTGGCGAGCTTCCAGAGGTCTGCGTTCACGAAGATAAAGAGCACGGATACCATGAGTACGGGCAGTACTTTCGCGATCATGGGCGGCAGGGAGGCGAGCTGGTGGATGGCGTGCTTGAGGGACCAGCCGAGTACGGTATCTACACCCAGGAAGATGGCAAGGTAGATTCCGATAACGATGAGCGGGAATACTTGGCCGCCGTCGTAGACGAAGTCGAGGCCGTCGAGGGTGTTGGATGCAAAGACACCGGCGGTAAAGAGCATGCCTGCAAAAAGTACGGTAAGAATACCCGTGGTGATTTGAACCCACTGCGGGGTGCGAACCATCAGCTTGTGGGCAAGAGTAATGAACACACCGGAGATAACCGGCATAATGAGGAAAATCCCGCCGAGTACGAGCACTGGGAGTACTTCGTTACTGAGGGCGCTATCGCTTGTGAGAGCTTTGATGTAGTTCGGTAGGGAACCTTTCACGTCCTCCACTACGAAGATGAGAAGGTCGCGCAGGAAGATATAGCAGATGTGCATGATGCCAGCCCACAGGATCCATGGCACGGAGCGTGGGAACGCATCGAGAGCACGTTGACGTGCAGGAATGATGAGGGGAGCGCCCTGTTTGCGGAACCAGATATTGCTCTGCTTTAGCATGTCTGCCCTGGTGTAATGCTGAGGTTGCACCTCTTCTGCAGTGGCTTTAGTACTCAGCCGCGCCCAGATGGGGCGTTCGTCCTTCTGCTGCGGGGTGTTCTGGTCCTGTGTGCTCATGACATACCACTCTACAGGGGTTGAGAACCTCTTTTATCCGAAGGCCCCTATAGTTCTTCTCGCTGGAGTTCAGCTCCGATAAAGCGGCTGTAGGCGCCCATGAGGAGGGCAGCTGCTTCTTCCTGTTCCTCGTAGATGCCCAGCTCCTCGTCCTCACGACCCGTGTAGGTACCGCTACTGATTTCGAGCAGGGATAACGGTCCTTCTGCAGTCTCCGGGGCTAGAGCATCCAGGATGAAGCTCAGGCTTTCTTCTGATTCTTCAGCTACGCCCATGAGCCGCCCCAGGCGTGTACCCGGGTAGGGTGCGATGGTGAGGACGTCTTCGTTCTCGCATTGGATAATGCGTGCGACAGGAATAATATCCCCGTCTGCGGTCTCTTCGAGCAGTAGCTCGGTGGAGAGGTCGATATGGCTTTCCTCGCTCTGTAGGAGCTGCCTGGGCCACCAGAGGTGAATGTATTCGGTCAGTGCCGCCCAGGTTTCGTGAGGCTCCAGTGTGCTCTCTACGTAGAGTGCTACCGTTCGTTCTTCGCCGTTGTGTTGGCGCTGCTGATCGACTGGCTCTGGTGCGTGGGAAAACATGGGGTAGTGCATGGTTCTACTCTATCCCAGTGTGTCTGTGAAGAGCATTCTTCCTTGTAGACAGAGCCATAGACAAGGGTCTGAGGGCACAAAAAAGGGGCAGACCCGCATGGGTCTGCCCCTTTCTAGCTTTAGCTGTTAAAGCAAAAGAGCCCGCGCAAGCGGGCTCTTTTTATTACCTATT
>NZ_ACVO01000009.1 GCF_000175615.1 Rothia mucilaginosa ATCC 25296
CGGCAGAACCTTACGCCCAGGTGACCAGGTCCTCGATGGAGCGGCGGCTCTTCGGCGCGATTTCATGGGCACGGTAACCGAAGGTCACAGCCACGGACACACCGAACTCTTCCGGGTCGAACAGACCGGCAGAAGCGAGCAGCTCGTTCACTGCTTCGTAGTTCATACCCTCAATGGGGCAGGAGTCGATGCCGAGCATTGCGGCGCCGGTCATCATGTTGCCCAGGGCAATGTAGGTCTGCTTGGATGCCCAGTCGAAGAGCGCACGGTCGCTTTCCAGGATCTTCATGTCGTTCTTCTGGAAGCTGCCGTAGCGTTCGAGCGCGGCTTCCATCTGCTCTTCGGTGAGGTTGCGGCCTTCGAGGGTGCGGCGCATCCACGGGGTGTCGTAGCGCAGGCCCTTCTTCGCCAGCAGTACGACCAGGTGGCTTGCGTCATCGAGAGCACCAGCCATGCCCCAGGCGATCGGCTTGAGCTTTTCGCGCAGTTCGGGGTCCTGGATGACCAGGAACTTCCACGGCTCGGTGCCGACGGAGCTGGGCGACAGGCGCGCAAATTCGAGGATTGCGGCGAAGTCTTCGTCGCTGACGCGGCGGTCGGGGTCGTAGGCGCGGGTTGCGCGGCGGCGGGCGAAAATTTCGAGGGCTTCTTCGCGAGTTACGGTCACGGTTTCATCCTTTGCATGAGGGTTTCAATACCCTGTCATGCTACACCCGCGGAGGGTTCGGGCGGTACGAAATGTGGCGAGTTACGCCCGCAGGAAATACGCCGCGAGAGCGCGAAGTACCGCCACAAAACGCCAAGTCCAGCCGCCCCGGCGCACACCCAAAGTTCCCCGGAGAAGCACCTCCAGAGCCCCCTACAAGTCCCTCTGCGAAGCCCCTACTCGGCACCGGCTTTCATCCACACATCCGAGCGGGCGCGGCGGCCAAAAATGACCGCGCGGATTCCTTGGAAGTACAGAATATACGCCGCCCACAAGCCGCAATACCCGGCGAGCGCATCCATGGTGCCGTTGCCGACCGCCCAGTGCAGGCCGAGCATGACGGGCACGTACATCACGAGCATGATGAAGCAGCCGATTGCCAGGTATTTCACGTCCTGCGCGCCCATGAGGATGCCGTCCAGGGTGAACACGTACGCGGCGATGGGCTGGCCGAGCGCAATGATGACGGTGGCGATGGTGAAGAGGAACGCCACCTGCGCGTCCTGCGTGAAAATCCAGGAGCCGAAGAAGCCAATGAGCGGGCAGATTAGGCCGGTGATCACGCCGTAGATGAGGCTCATGCGCAGCAGCCGGTTTTTCAGCTGGCGCACCTTCGCACGTTCGGATTCTACGTTGAGGTCGCGTTCGCCGAGTTCCTTGCCGAGTAGCGCCTGGGCGGCGATGGCGAGGGAGTCCAGGGCGTAGAGGAAGAGGTTAAATACGCCCATGCCGAGCTGGTAGGCGGCGGTGTGTTCGGTGCCGAATCGTGCCACGACGAACACGGTCAGCAGGGAGGCGATGCGCATGGACAGGGTGCGCAGCATGAGCCAGGAGCCGAGCGAGAGCACCGAACGCATGCCGGCGACGTCGGGTGCCCAGGGGACGGCGTGTTCGCGGGTGCCGCGCATCATGACCACACCGAGCGCGGCAGCCATGCCCCACTGGGTGAGGGAGGTGCCGGTCGCCGAACCGGCAACGCCCCAGCCGACCGGGTAGATGAGCAGCCAGTTCAGCACAATGTTGACGAGCGTGCCGACCGTGGCGACTTTGAGCGGGGTGACGGTGTCTTGCAGTCCGCGGAGCGTGCCGACCTGCGCGAGGATAATCATCATCGGCGGAATGCCCCAGAGCGAGTGGTGCAGGTAGTTGAGGGCGTAGCTCATGGTTTCGTCGGTCGCGCCGAGGCCGCGCAGTAGCGGGTCTGCGAAGGCGTATCCGGCGATCATGAGGAGCATGCCGAGGCCGAAGGCGACCCACACGCCGTCCACGCCAATCTGCCAGGAGCGGCGCAGGTTCTTCTCGCCGAAGGCGCGCGCCACGGCGGGCGTGACGGAGTAGGCGAGGAAGTTCATGAGGCCCACGACCGTGGTGACGAGCGTGGCGGCGATGCTCATGCCCGCGAGTTCTGCCTTGCCGAGTTGGCCGATGAGGGCGGAGTCGGTGAGCACGAAGATGGGTTCGGCGATGAGCGCACCGAAGGCGGGTACGGCGAGCGCGAGGATGCGCCGGTTCAGCGAAGGCTCGGCGGTGTTCGCAGCGGGTTCGGTATTCGGGTGCTTCTGTGTGCTCATCCTTCTAGGCTACTCCCCGCCGCCGCGGCGGGTGCCTGCGCGCGGGGCGGGGTGCACTCTGCGAGATAGGTGTGCGAGATGCGCTTTAGGCGCCTCGGCCACGCAGTTCGTCGAGGGCGCGGCGTTCCTTCTTGGTGGGGCGGCCGCTGCCTCGTTCGCGTTTGGCAACCGGCGGCATGGAGAGGTAGGCGGGGCGCGGGCCGGAGAGGTCTTCGTAGCAGGTGACGGCGATAGGTGCGCCTACGCGTTTGACGAGGAGTTTTTCGACTTTGAAGACGCGTTCCCAGCCGGGGTAGCGCACGCGCACCACGTCGCCTTTTTTGAGTTTTTGGGAGGGTTTGGCGGGGGCGTCGTTGACGCGCACGTGGCCGCCTTTACATTCGTCGGCGGCGAGAGAGCGGGTTTTAAAGATGCGCACCGACCAGAGCCAGAGGTCGAGCCTGGCGCTGGTTAGTGCGTTGGTGTCTTCTGCGGTCATGTGTTCATTGTGGCGCGAGGCGGGCGGGGCACCAAATCAGGTGCACCCGCCTGCGCGTCCTGTCTCTCCACAGTTTTCGCAGTGATTCCACCGTATTTTTGCCGGGGTTTCGGCGGGGTTCCATCATGGCTTCGCCGAACCGCTCCGCAACCGGCACCTACCCGCCACGCGGCGGAAAATTTTCTATTGCACGCACCTCCCTATTGAGCGCAAACCCGCATCCACTAGGGGTATTGTTAAGTCACCTTCTCAAGAAGTGTTCTCAAGGCCACATCGTTCGCGTGGTCTACGGGGGGGGTTGTGGCCGCGACGCCACGGGCTCCCCGTAACAGATTGGATATACACCATGTCAGCTTTGAAAAAGCTTCTGGCGGCTGCCCTCATCAGCACTGTGCTGTCCTCTTGCTCTTTTGGTCCCACGTTGGAGAAGGACGAAAGCGCCCGCGCGATTTTCAACGCAGAAAATGACCAGGTAATCCTACCCCTGGACGCATACGACACCACCGGCAAAGACGAATACTTTACCAAAGCCCTTGAGCTCGCCCGCAAAAAGTGCTTTGCCGAACACGGGCAGCACTACAAGATGTTTGTCCGCACCGAGGGGGCCGGCAGGAACTTCGGCAGGACCTACGGAATCTGGAACGTTGAGTACGCCCAAAAGTACGGCCTCCACGAGCCCAATGAATCGAATACGCTGGATCTGTCCTCCCCTGCGCCCTCCTCCGACCCTGGGAAGGATGTCAGCACCGAATGCTATCAGCGCGCCAGCGATGAGATGAAGCAAATTGGAGAGATCCCATTCGGCTCCGCCACATTTAGGCGTTTGGAGACCGATGCCCGAAACGCCGCAGGCGATCGACAGCTCAAAAAATCTCTCGACGACGAGTGGAAGCGATGCGTCAAGGACAAGGGCCTCACCCCCGATAGTGAGATGACCGTCAAGGAAGAAAAGAACATTCCTCAGAGCACCACCCCCTCAGAAGAGGAAATTCGAATCGCCGTCATCGAAGCGCAGTGCAATCAGGATGTAGGCCGTTCGCAGAAGCTCTACGACCTGGAGGCGCAGTACCAGAAGCCGCTCGTCGCCAAGAACCAGGCTGCCCTGGAGAATGAGCTCAAAGAATTCAAACGCCGGGACGAGCAGTTCAAGCAGTACGTCCTCGACAACCAGTAACAGCGTATAACAGCCGGTAATAGTCGGTATGTCAAAAGGGTGTGTGCCGTGTTCAGTGAACACGGCACACACCCTTCTTACGTTGCACCGGCTATGTTGCGTCGGCTACGTTGTACCGGCGGCCTAACCCGCGGCGCTTATGCCTCCACCGTTGCGGTGCGGCGCTCCTTGAAAGCCCAGCCGATGACACCGGCGAGCAGACCGAACGCAATCCAGGAACCGAGCACCAGCCACTGGTCGCTCGTTGCAACCTCCGGGAAGTACGCAATCGAACGCAGCAGGGTCGAGGATGCACCCGGCACCAACATCTGACCAATCTGACCCCACGCACCGGGCAGGAACACGCTCGGCATGCTTGCGCCCGAAATCGGGTTACCAATGAACATGGTGATGACCGCGCCTACAGCGAGACCAATCAGCGGCGAAGACAGCGCACCCACACCCACAATGAAGAAGGCGGTCGCCAGGTAGGTAGCGCCGAACGCAGCCCACAGGGTAGCGAAGTCACCGGGAATGAAACCGAACCAGGTGCTCAGAATCAGGGCGGTCAATGCACCACCGATGACGGCGTACAGGGTTGCGGTGGCGAAGCGGCGCCAGGTGCCGTTCACGCGCAGTACGGAGAAGGAACCACCGAGAATACCGCCAATGACCAGCGGGAATGCGGCAATAGCCAGACCGGTACCGGAGGAGTCACTCTCGCTCAGGGGCACCACTGCGGTAGTCTTCACCGCCATTGCGGATGCCTGCTCGGCCTGCACCTTCATCTGCTCCAGCTGGGCGGCAGCCTGCGCACCCTGCTCACCTCCCGCCTGCACCGCCTGGGTGAGGGCCTCAGTCTTGGCAGCGAGTGCCTTCTGCTGAATCTGCGCGTTCAGCTGGGTGGCAACACCGTTGAGCATCTGGGTTGCTGCGGCGTTCGCGGCGGGGGCGGTCAGCACCTCGGGAGCAGCGCCTTCGGTGAAGATAATTGCGCCGTAGGTTTCGCGCTGCTTGATCTGCTGTTCAGCCTCTTCGCGGGAGGATGCCTGCTTCAGTTCGAAGGTTTCAATACCTTGGTCTTTGAGGGACTGTTCAAACTGACTGACGGTCACCTCGGGGCCTGCGATAGAGACGGGCAGGTTCTTTGCCTCCATGGTCTTGGTAGGCCAAGTGAAGGCGAGAATAACAACCGCCACGATTAGGGATGCCAGCAGGGAGGTACTGATGACCTTGATCCAGGAGGAGCGCTCGGGGGCTGCGGCGGTCACTGCCTCTGCGGTGACTGCTGTGGTGGTTTCGTTGTTCACGACAATCTCCAAACAAAATGCTTATTTCGTTTACGAGTCAGAACTCTACTCTCGGTTTTTACCAAGCGCAAACGAAATAGCTATTTTGTTTGTAAAGTCACAAAAAGAATCAGTGTTGTGTTTACGCGTTCTTTAGCCTCACCCCCTAGACTGGAACCATGCCCCGACTAACAGACGCCACCAAAGCCGCACGCCGAGCCCAAATCATCGAAGCCGCCGTTAGCTGCTTCCTCGAAAAGGGCTACACCAACACCTCCATGAGCGACATCATCAAAGCCTCCGGGCTGTCCTCCGGGTCCATCTACTCGCACTTCTCCGACAAAGAAGACATCCTCATCACCGCCATCAACGAGCGCCTCAACAACGTCAAGAAGCTCTACGAAACACTCCCCGAAGGCGCAGGCCCCCAGGATATTCTCGAAACCATCCACACGAACCAGCTGGTAAACGACAATTTCTCTGCCATGCTGCGCATCCGCCTTGAATCGCTCCACGCACCCGAAATCGCCAGGGCAACCACGGACATCATGCCCCTATTGCAGGGCATCATCGTAAAGACCCTCACCCCCTGGGCAGCCGAACAGCTCAGCGTTCTACACGAAATCAACCCCGATTCGGCGCAGCGCACCCCCGAACAGGAGGCGCTCATCGCCGACTACGCCCGCGACACCGCAGACGCCTTCATGATGGTCTTCCAGGGGTACATGCTCCGCTCCTTCTTCGGCGCCCCCGAGGAAAAGGACCGCCTCTACCGCGTCGCTTTGGCGCTCCTTCCTGAGTAGTTGCCCCCCGATAGGCCCCAAAAATCACCCTTGAGCGGTTGTTTTTCAGCATTTAGGCCGCACAGGGGCAACATAGGTCATTCACATCCTGCAGGCGTAGAATCGAGGAACCATGACTGAATCCTGCACCCCCGCAACCCCCGAGCCGCGCGCCACCAACCCCACCGAGCTGAACAACCTGCGTGCCGCACACGCCGACGAACTCTCCTCGCGTACCCGCGCCACCAAGATTCCCGCAGACTCCTGCTCCCTCTACGACGACGAGGCTCTCGGCGGCACCGCCGGACGCGCCACCGCATGGCTGGCACTCGAGCACGTGGGTCACTGGGGCCGCGACGTGCTGGACGGCTCCGCCCTCGGTGAGGAGCTTTCGGAGGCGTTGGGCGAGGCAGTCTCGCAGGCGGGGCTGAAGTTCCTGCTGATCCGCCAGGTGGGCAGGGCGGGGCGTGTACTGCACGGCGCGCCGGATGCATCCGGCAACCCGACCCACCGGGTACTCTACGCGCTCTGCGCCCCGGGCGAGGAGAAGCTCTACTCGTTCAGCGTGAGCACCCCCGAGCAGCTACTCGACCTGCCCCTGGACAACCCCCAGGAGTTGATTCAGGCGACCGGTGCGGAGCTCATGGACTCCCCCGCCATTCTCGTGTGCACCCACTCCAAGCGTGACCGCTGCTGTGCCCTGCGCGGTCGCCCCATTGCGGCGCACCTGGCGGATATCCTGCCGGGTAATGCGGTATGGGAGTGCTCGCATACGGGCGGTCACCGCTTTGCTCCGGTCGGCATTATGCTACCCACCGGCTACACCTACGGTCGCCTGTCGGAGCCTTCGGCACTGGCGGCGTACCTGTCGCTGGCGGGTCGCTCCATTCCGTCGCTGCACGGCCTGCGAGGCCGCAGCACGGATACCCCGGTGGAGCAGGCGGCGGAGGTTGCCGTACGCCTCGAACTGGAGAAAAAGGGTGAAGAAGTAACCTCTGGAGGTTTGGTTTCACGTGAAACATCGGTATCGGAGGCACTGAGTACACTCCGTGAGGCGGGCATTGAGCCACCGGCAGATACCGCCAAACACCCCACCATGGAGGCGGCACTCACCTCCCACACCGACGGACGCACCTGGGTCACCTTCTTCGAGCGGGTCGCCCTTAAGCCGCGCCCCAACTCGTGCGGCAAGGGTCCCGCAGATGCTTTCAGCCGCGAGCTGCTCGCACTGCGCCAGATATAACCCCCTGCGCCAGTTCTGGCACCCGCGCATGATGTAGACAGCGTAAAGCCCCGGCGGCACCTTCTCGGGTACCCTCCGGGGCTTCGCCGTATTCAGGGTTCGACGTAGCTGACATCTCGCCGCCCCCGGCAAACTGGCTTATCCGGTGAACGGGTTCGGTGCGCCGATGTACTGCAGCTCGGTGTACTCCTCCAAACCCTCGGGGCCGCCCTCGCGACCCATGCCGGACTGCTTCACGCCACCGAAGGGTGCCGCCGCATTCGAGATAACGCCGGAGTTGTAACCAATCAGGCCAAACTCCAGACCAGCCGCCATGCGCGTAAAGCGCGGGTGGTTACTCGTGTACACGTACGCCGCTAGGCCGTACTCGGTGTCGTTGGCGAGCTTCAGGGCGGTGCGTTCGCCCTCCTCACCGTAGCCGCCGAACGTGGCAATCGGGGCGACGGGGCCGAAGATTTCTTCACGCCACACGCGCATCGAATCGGTCACGCCGGTCAGCACGGTGGGGGTCACGAAGTTGCCCTTGTTCAGGTTCTTGGGCATGCCGCCGGTATCGCTCGGAACGTTCTCCTCAAGCTCGGGAATGTAACCGCCGCAGGCGAGGAGCGCGCCCTTGCCCAGGGCGTCTTCCACCATAAAAAGCATAGATTCAACCGCTGAAGGTTGAATTAGCGGTCCGCAGTCGGTTCCGTCGACGGTTCCGTCACCCACGACGGTCGCCTCCATGCGCTCCACGAAGGCGCGGGTGAACTCTTCGGCAATGTCCTCGTGCACGATGAATCGGTTGGCGGCGGTGCACGCCTCGCCCATGTTCCTCATCTTCGCCGCGTAGGCGCCCTCCACGGCGGCGGGGATGTCCGCGTCCTCAAAGACGATGAACGGTGCGTTGCCACCCAGCTCCATGGAGGTACGCAGAACGTTCTGCGAGGCCTGCGCGAGCAGGGTGCGGCCCACGGCGGTGGAGCCGGTGAACGAGACCTTCCGCAGACGCTCATCAGCCATCAGCGCGGAGACAACCTCACCGGTACGAGAGGTGGTCACCACGTTCAGCACGCCGTCCGGCAGGCCCGCCTCACGCATCAGGGACGCGAAGTACAGGGAGCTGAGCGGAGTCAGGGAGGCGGGCTTGAGCACCGCGGTACAACCCGCCGCGAGCGCCGGGGCGACCTTGCGTGCCGCCATGGCGAGCGGGAAGTTCCAGGGGGTAATCAGCAGGCAGGGGCCGACGGGGCGGCGTACGGTGGTGATCTGCAGCCCGGATTCGGGGGCGACGGCGGTGCGGCCGAAGTTGCGGGCGGCTTCTTCGGCGTACCAGCGCAGGTAGTTTGCCGCGTAGGCGACTTCGCCGCGGGACTGGTCGAGGGGCTTGCCCATTTCGAGGGTCATGAGCCGGGCGATGACTTCGGTGCGCTGCGTCATAAGCGTGTAGGCGCGGTTGAGGATGTCGGCGCGTTCGCGGACGCTGGTTGCCGCCCATGAGGTGCGGGCGTCGCAGGCGGCGTCGAGTGCTTCGATGCCCTGTTCGATACTGGCGTCGGCGACGTGCGCGAGGATTTGGCCACAGGAGGGGTTGTGCACGGGGAAGGACCCGTTGTCGCCGGTGACCCAGCTGCCGCCGATAAGCAGGTCAGTGGGCACGTAGAAGAAGGGGTAGGAGGGCCGCTCGTAGGGGTCGATGGGTTCGCGCTGCGGCATGTTGATGCTTTGCATGTGCGGTTCGGTGCGGCCTCGCAGCTGGGCGGATTTCGCGGCGGGCTTTGCGGAAGCGGAACTCTCGGCGGCGGAGCTTTCGGGTGAGGTGGTCATGGCGTGCCTTTCGGGTTGGGGCGGCCGGTGCGGTCGACTCTGACGCTTTTAATTCTAGTCCTGCGCGCTCCCCTGCTCCTCGAACCGATCCAGCGGCTCTCTCCCCTGCCCCGCGCGCCCTCTCCCCACCCTGAGAGGGCCGCGGGCACGCCGAAGGGGGCCGCATCCGCGTTGGATACGACCCCCTTCAGGTGGATTCTCGCTCAGCGCGCGAGAGTCCTAGCTGAGGATTATGGAAGGCATTGCCCGGAAGGGATGCTCGGTGTTGCATCCGCTCTGCCCGATACCCGCACCTTCACCACTTAGCGGGCGGTGAGGCGGGCACCCAGGTGGACTAGGCCCACCGGTTCTCTCAGATCCAGGACTGGCGTGCCTCGATTCGAGTCAGCTCCAGAGGACCGCCATCGTTGGTGCCGTGGAAGCGGCCGAAGTGTACGTACGGGCCGCGGTAGGCGCTGTGGTTGATGGGGCTGGAGTACTGACCGTTGACCGTGTAGTAGAAGCTGTTCTTGTTCAGCACAATCTTGCAGTTCAGTGCCTGGCCGGTGGTGACCTTCTGGCGCAGCTTCATGGTGTGCAGCACGCGCGGGCTAGTCTGGTTGGGTTCGAAGCAGAGAATCTGCGCTACGGAGCCGCCGCGGTAGTTGGGGCGGATGGCGAGCACGTAGGTGCCGTCTTCCTGCTTTGCAGCGAACTTCTTGCCGATGCCGAAGGCGCCGTCGTGTTCGCGACCGAACGCAATGTAGCCGTAGTGACCATCCTGCTTCGGCACTGCACTGGTCCACTTCATGGAGAAGTCGAGAGTGTACTTGTCGCGAGTGGTGTAGTTCGCCAGAGGGCCGAGCAGCACGGATTCGTCGTAGCGCTGGTTGTGCACGATGGCTGCGCCGGTCAGGTCGGGCATGTCCGCTGCGACGGAGGGGTCGGCGGGCAGCATGCCGTGGGGACGCTGGCCGGTCTTAATCTTCACGCTGGCGTCGAAGGGGTCACCGATTACCCAGTAGGGGTCGGGGCACATGAAGCCCTTAACGCCCAGTGCCTTGTACTTTTCGTAGGCGGAGCGGCGGTGGATTTCCCAGACAATGACTGCCTTGCCGAGGCCGGTGAGGGCGCGTACGTTCTCCTCGCTCATGGAGCCCTGGGAAGCGCCGGTCGGCTTCTCGTAGTAGGGTACGCCGATGGCGTCTACGTTTTCGTGGCGTGCCATTGCGGAAATCTTGTCGATGGGGTCGCCACCGTCGAAGTAGCACCAGGTGGCGCAGCCTGCGGAGTTGGCAAGCTTCAGGTAGCGGGAGGTGGGTTTGAAGCCGCCGCTGCCGTCGCGGTACATCTTGATGACGGTGCGGCGCTGCAGGCCGCGTTCGGTGATGAACTTGACGAGGCCTGCCTGTGCGGGGCCGTCCTTCGCTTCGAGGAACAGTACGACCTTCTTGCCGCCGACGGAGGCGTATTCGCCGCCTGCGGGTACGGCGTCAACTGCGGCGATGGCTTCTTCGAGGGTGGGGATGTCGTACAGGCCGGTCTTCTCGCCCAAGTTTTGGCGCATGTCAACCTTGTGCTGGCGCAGTTCGGCGAGGGTGTGGCCGCGAACGTCCATGGACGCACCGGTGGTGCGCTTGATGTTGGTATCGTGCATGCAGACGAACTGGCCATCGCTGGTGGTGCGTACGGAAATTTCGACGGCGAGGGCGCCGCGGCGTACGGACTCTGCGTAGGCGTAGGCGGTGTGCTCGGGGCTGATGTTGCCGGCACCGCGGTGGGCGATGAAAAATTCATCGGTCTTGTAGAGCAGCTGATGTGCGGGGGAGCCGCTGTGTACTGCCGCGAGCTGTGCGCGGGTGTTGGCTGCGGCGTGGGCTTCGCCTGCCTGGAGCATGAGGGCGGCGGGTGCCAGTGCGGAGGCACCGATGAAGCCGCGGCGGCTCAGATTCTTAGAGGTCTTCGGGAATGCAGTCACCGTAGTAGTCCTTTTTCTTTTATGAGTTGAGCGTAATGTGTGTGGTTGTTCATTGAAGTTTTGGTTTATAGCTGAGGGTCCGGATTCTCTCAACTCAAACTACAACTCTAAGTAGGATAACGATTTTTTATCGGTGATTCACTGCGTTTACAGGAAAATAGGGTATTATGTGCGCCTCATTCTTACCCGCAGTGTAATGCGGGTGAATGTGTTCCTCCTTTTCCGCCGCTTTTAATAGCGGCATTTCATGCGGCGTTAAAAAATTTCTCGTGTAACGAAAAAGGCCGCGCCTACAGCCCGATTGAGCCTACAGGACGCGACCTTTTGCGTTAAAACATTTTTCGCAGGTTTTTCACCGCTGTTGAAGCTGAGCTATTTTCGCTGGTTCAGCTTACTTCTTGGATGCCTGAGCGACGCGGTCACCGGCTGCGACGGGGCGGCGTGCCTCAGAGTCCTTGGAGATGTTGAACTTTGCGGTGTTGGTAATCATCACCATGGTTTCCTTGGAGGGGATGCGGCCCTCGATAGCTGCCCAGTCCACCTCGATGATGGGTGCGCCAGCCTCAACCTTGTCACCTACGTTAGCAATCTTGGTGAAGCCTTCGCCACCGAGCTCAACGGTGTCGATACCGATGTGGACCAGTACCTCGCCGCCGTTTTCGGTGCGGAGCATGAATGCGTGCAGGGTGTCCTGAATCAGTGCGATGGTGCCTGCAACGGGTGCGACGATGGTGCCTGCGGTGGGGTTCACTGCGTAGCCGTCGCCCATAACACCCTGAGAGAAAACGGGGTCGGAGACTTCGCTCAGCGGCAGGTACTCGCCGGTAGCAGGTGCGACGTAGACGTCTGCGGACGATGCTTCCTGTGCGGCAGCTTCCTTCTTCTTCTTGCCGAAACCGAACATATATGCTCCTTTTGGTCGTGTGGCGCTATGAATAGCGTGTATTTGTAGCGCTGATGCGTCCGCGTCGGATGCGGGCGTCGTTGCCTTCTTGGTTTCACACCGGGCGGCGCCTGCCTAAATTGCAGGGTTCGCACACTCCGGTGCATATGCACTCAGAATACAACACCTAAACCCGTAGCTCACGAGCTGAGGGTCATTCGACTCGAATTCTGCAAATATTCCGCAAATCTGGAACTTCAACTCACACTTCTGCACTCTTGAGGTCGCGAGTACACTTAGTGAAGGACTGGCACCCCTCCTCCGAGCCGGTGCCTATAAGAGAGAAAAGGCTAAAAACTGATGACTGAAGCGGCTGAAACCGTTCTTGAAGTATTTATTCCGGGCCCCGGTGAGAACCCGGAGGATCCGCAGGATATGGAGCGCTCCGAGTTCCTGGGCGCCGCGCAGGAGGCGCTGGATTCGGGCGTGGACATTGAGGTGTACTCCACCGACTCCTACCCTTCCGCATTTGAAGAGTGCGCACCGGTTGCCGAGCAGATTGAGATGAACGGCATCGAGGTTCTGCCGCTCATGCTGGTCAACGGCGAGGTGAAGGTGTCCTTCGCGTACCCGACCGCCGAGCAGATTAAGCGTTTCTCCCGCGCCCACCTGGTCGCCCAGCCGAAGGCGAACGCGGCAGCGGCTGCATGCGGCCCGTCCGGTTCCCCGGCGGCGTCGATAATCCCGAACCTGAGCGGCGAACCCGCCGGTTTCGCGGCAACCCTGGCGGGTAAGGCACCCCAGCCGGTCGGCGGCCCCGAGATCGGTAACCGCGTGAACCTCATGGGTGGCGACACCGGCGACGGTATCCCCACCTCCGGTTCGGTGGCTGTGAAGTCCGGTGGCTGCGGATGCGGTGGTTGCGGCTGCGGCGGCAAGTAAACCCGCCCCTGCCGGCAACGAGCGCCCGGCTCGCCCGGTTCTAAACTGCGCACCCAAAGAACTGCATAAACAAAGAGCGGTGCCCGCCTCCTCGTGATGAGGAAGCGGGCACCGCTTTCGCTTAACGAAGCTTAGGTTCACACCCGGCAGCACCTACGGGAGCTGCGGCGGGCGAACAGTACCTTACTTGATGGAGGTACCGACGGAACCGAGCTGCTGGCAAGCCTCGACCACGCGTGCGGCCATGCCTGCCTCTGCAGCTGCACCCCAAACGCGGGGGTCGTAGGTCTTCTTGTTGCCGACCTCGCCGTCAACCTTCAGCACACCGTCGTAGTTGCTGAACATGTGGCCAGCAACGGGGCGGGTGAATGCGTACTGGGTGTCGGTGTCGATGTTCATCTTGATAACACCGTAGGACACTGCGTCTGCAATCTCCTGCTCGGTGGAGCCGGAGCCACCGTGGAAGACCAGGTAGAAGGGCTTGTCGCCCTTGCCGTACTTAGCGCCGACCTCGGTCTGGATTTCCTTGAGCAGCTCGGGGCGCAGGTGAACGTTACCGGGCTTGTACACGCCGTGAACGTTACCGAAGGTCAGAGCAGCCATGTAGGTGCCCTTCTCGCCCAGGCCGATTGCTTCAACGGTCTTGATTGCGTCTGCAACGGTGGTGTACAGGGAGTCGTCGATAGCGCCTTCAACGCCGTCTTCCTCGCCACCAACGGCACCGATCTCAACCTCAAGCACGATGTTTGCCTTGGAGGTACGCTCGATCAGCTCAGCAGCAATCTTCAGGTTCTCGTCCAGGTCGATTGCGGAGCCGTCCCACATGTGGGAGTTGAAGATGGGGTCTTCACCGCGAGCAACAGCCTTCTCGGACTCTGCCAGCAGGGGCAGGACGAAGCCGTCCAGCTTGTCCTTGGGGCAGTGGTCGGTGTGCAGTGCAATGTTCACGTCGTACTGCTTAGCAACTTCGCGTGCGTATGCTGCGAAGGCCAGGGAGCCAACGACCATGTCCTTCTTGGAAGCGCCGGACCAGTATGCTGCACCACCGGTGGATGCCTGGATGATGCCGTCCGAGCCAGCCTCTGCGAAGCCGCGGATTGCAGCGTTCAGGGTCTGGGAGGAGGTCACGTTCACTGCGGGGTACGCGAAGCCCTTTTCCTTCGCGGTCTGCAGCATTTCTGCGTAAACTTCGGGGGTTGCAATAGCCATATGCTGACTCCTTGGATAGATGCGACCGGTTACCAATGTTGGGCCGGTTCACCATATTTTGTTGGCGCGCGAGACGCCTCCTACTCGCACTATTTTACCAAGATACGACTTATTTATCGTTAATTTTTTGTGGGTTTTTTTGGGTTTACTGCAGCGAAATTTCCGCGAATTACCGCGGTAAAGTAGAGGTGTTAATGACTTGATGTCTTCTGTGCGTGCAGGCCAGCGTACACATCACCCGGACGCGACGAAAGGAACCTCCCATGAGCAAGGCGAGCGCTAAAAATAATCCGAAACAGCTCGACGCAAAACGTGAGAAGCGCGCCCGCCAGGCGCAGCGTCGTGCTGAGCGTGAGCATCCGAATGCGGCGGCTATTGCCCCGGTGCGCGCGCAGTTGGATGAGGTTCTGGAGCGTAAGAGTCGGCATGTTTTGGGGCATGGCGATATGGCGAAATCCCTTGAGTTGATGGAGAAAATGCGTGATGAGGGCGCGAGTGACCACGAGATTGATGTGGCGCTTGCGGAGGCGAAGCTCCCCTCGGTCGTGCAGGTTGGTCGTAAGTCGTTGATGCGTTGGCCGAGCTGGTGGTGGTTGAATCGTCGTGAGCGCGCGTTGCGGGCGAAGATTGACCGGCTGATGGAGGACTAAGTCCCCGTTGTGAATAGGTTGTGAGAGCACCCCGTTGTGGGTGCTCTTGTGCTGTGCGGTGGTGGGGTAATTGATTTTTTGTACTCAGGGTTCAATTAATCTATTTCACAAAACAATGAAAACCACACAATACAACATGAACCAAATATATTCATAAGATATGCATTATATGTATATAAATTGTTACGTGATGTGAGTTATATTTACCTAAATTACCGTGCTATAGTCATTACAACCGCAGACGTGTTCCCAACCACATTTCGTGTAGCACGTGCTTCAGATGTAACTATCCAAGGAGGTATAGCATGAGCACCTCACCAAACAAGAACCCGCAGACTTCTGCAGCGGATCAGTACACTAAGCCCCCCACAGATGACCCGTTCGCACACGAACAGGAAGGCTTCCACAAGGGGCTTGGCGCACGTCAGCTCCAGATGATCGCCATCGGTTCCGCTATCGGTACCGGCCTGTTCCTGGGCACCGGTAGCCGCCTGCAGGACGCAGGCCCCATGCTCGCCGTCATCTACGCCGTCATCGGCTTCTTCGGCTACCTGATTCTTCGAGCCCTCGGCGAGCTGATCCTTCACCGCCCCTCCTCGGGCTCCTTCGTCTCCTACACCCGCGAATTCTACGGCGAAAAAGCCGCATTCGTATCCGGATGGCTGTACTGGCTGAACTGGGCAATGACCGCCGTTGCAGACGCCACCGCTATCGCTATCTACATCAGCTGGTTCGGTCGATACAACCAGTTCTTCGCAGATATTCCCCAGTGGCTTAGCGCATTCATCGTCGTTGTTGTCACCGTTGCTTTGAACCTCATCTCCGTGAAGCTCTTCGGTGAGCTGGAATTCTGGTTCGCACTCATTAAGATTCTTGCCCTGCTGTCCTTCATGGCGGTAGGTATCTGGTACCTGGTCTTCGGTGAACCCATCAACGGCGTCCGCCCCGGTCTGGAACTCATTGCAGCCAATGACGGCTTCTTCCCCAACGGTATTCTTCCCGCTCTTATCGTGGTTCAGGGCGTTGTGTTCGCCTACGCCGGTATTGAGCTGGTCGGCACCACCAGTGGTGAAACCAAGAACGTTGAGAAGGTTATCCCCCGCGCTATCAACACCGTGATCTGGCGTATCGCGATCTTCTACGTTGGTTCCGTGGTTCTGCTCTGCCTACTCATGCCCTACACCGCATACAAGGATGCAGAGTCGCCGTTCGTGACCTTCTTCGACTCGATCGGCATTGACGGTACCGCACCGATTATGCAGCTGGTCGTTATTACCGCGGCTGCTTCCTCGCTGAACGCTGGCCTGTACTCCACCGGCCGTATCCTCCACTCGATGGGTGTTGCAGGTTCGGCACCGAAGTTCACCACCAAGGTGTCCCGCTCCGGCGTTCCGGTGGCAGGTATTCTGCTGACCGGTGTGATTGGCCTCTTCGGCGTTGTGCTGAACTTCTTCGTTCCCGAGCAGGCGTTCGAGGTCGTGCTGAACATCGCATCCGTGGGCACCATGGCTAGCTGGGCTGCTATCGCAATGTCACACCAGAAGTACCTGAAGCTGGTCGGTGAGGGCAAGTACAAGCGCCCCAACTACCGCGCACCCGGCGGTCGCTTCAGCGACTGGGCTGTGATGGTGTTCCTCGCTGTTGTGCTGGTGCTGATGGCTCTGGATTACCCGGTGGGTACCTACACCCTGGCATCGCTGCTGGTGGTTATCCCGCTGCTGATTATCGGCTGGTACACGGTTCGTGATCGCGTCAACGAGATTGCTCGCGTCCGTGAAGGCTACACCGGTTCCGTGCCTGTGATTGCTGCCCGCCCCGTGGTGAAGAAGCTCGTTCCGGAGCCTCGTACCCACATTGACCTGGGTGAACTGGACCTTGAGGACGAGGACAAGCCGAAGGGCAACTAACCCGACGGCAGCCTCCGATTCCGTGATATCCCAGTGAAATCCCGGTGAAGGCGATGAGGGGGTTCTAGACCCTAGCCCGTAGGTTCCAGGAGCTCTAGGGCCCCCTCCCTGCACGTCTTTTCGTGTTCGTTCCGTATTACATCCGTGTAATACATAAAGCAAAGTACATATTTACAGCATTTCTAAAAGGGTGTGTCCTGCAATATATTTTGAGATAATAGATATCCACAGTGACCACCAGATGCACAAAGAAGTTTTGTGCAGATATTCAAAGGAGAAAATCATGACTGAACGTCCTAGCGCACACGCGGTGGAATTTGTTGACGTCGCCTCGATGGCGAAGTGGATTCAGAAGGACGGCGTAGGCAACATCATTGCCGGCATGGTCGACTTCCTCGAAGAAGACTTCAAGAAGTGGCAGAGCTTCGACAAGATTCCTCGCGTCGCCTCCCACACCCCCTTCGGTGTGATTGAGCTGATGCCCACCTCCGACAACATCACCTACTCCTTCAAGTACGTGAACGGCCACCCGTCGAACCCGGCACGCGGCTTCCAGACCGTGACCGCGTTCGGTCTGCTCGCTGACGTGGACAACGGCTACCCGGTGTTCCTGGCTGAGATGACCCTGCTGACCGCGCTGCGTACCGCTGGCGTGTCCGCCATGGTTGCTAAGCACCTGGCACGCAAGGATTCGAAGAAGATGGCGATGATCGGTACCGGCTCGCAGTCTGAGTTCCAGGCGCTGGGTATGCGCGCTGTGCTCGGCATTGAGGACCTGTCCGTCTACGACGTTGACCCGCACGCGATGGAGAAGTTCCGCCGTAACCTGGAGCCGCTGGGCTTCCGCATCCACCTGGCTAAGGACGTGGATGAGGCTGTTGAGGGTGCCGACATTATTACCACCTGCACCGCCGATAAGCAGCAGGCGAAGGTTCTGCTGGACCGCCAGGTGAAGCCCGGCGTGCACCTGAACGCTATTGGTGGCGACTGCCCCGGCAAGACTGAGCTGGAAAGCGAAATTCTGGACCGCTCCACCGTGTTTGTTGAGTTCCCGCCGCAGACCCGCATTGAGGGCGAGATTCAGCAGAAGGACCCGGACTTCCCGGTGGTGGAGTTCTGGAAGGTTCTGACCGGTGAGGAGCCGGGCCGCGTATCGGATGAGCAGATTACCCTGTTTGATTCGGTGGGCTTCGCGATTGCTGACTTCTCGGGTCTGCGTTATGCCCGTGCGGCCACGCAGGACACCGACCTGCAGCAGTTCATTGACCTGGTTGCTAGCCCGGATGATCCGAAGGATCTGTACTCGCTGGTGAACGTTAACGTTCCGGTGGGCTAAAGGGCTAAGCAGCCTGACGCTGAGTGGCCTTGAGCTGGCGAGCCTGTAGGTGCGCCGGCGTAGGCTGCGAGGTTGAGAGTGAATAAAGTGAGAGCCGGGGAGTGGTGACACTCCCCGGCTCCTTCTTTTAGGTAATTTTCTTGTGGGCATTCTGCGGGCGGTTTGCCCGTTCTGCCCTTCAGACGGGTGCGGCTACTGGCGGGTGGCAATAATTTCGCGCGCCTTGGCCACACGCTTTTCTTTCTCTTCTTTCAACTGGTTAAGCTTCGCCTGATTCTTCTCAATTAGAGGACCCTGATAGGAGGCCTCAATATCACCCAGACGCTGAGCCATACCCACCTTCTGGTTACATTCCGCTTCGATAGTTGCGAGGCGGATTTCCTCCGGCTTAGCTTCTTCGTTGCCTTGGGAAGAAGTCATGAGATGTGCGCTTTCTTCGGACAACCAGTCGCTCTCTCCCTCCCTGGGGGTTAGCCCGCGTTCACGCAGGCAGGTCCACCATTCTGAGCGAATATTTTTCCACTCATCGGTTTGGGAGGCATAGGTGTATGCCTGTGAGTTGAGCTCTCCTACAAACCGGTATTCTTTTTGATCAAGTTCAACATCAGAGAATGCGGCTTTCACCTCTTCTTGGCATCGGGTGTTGATGTCGTCTGATGCTGAATCTTCTGGGCCTCGGGATTCCTTCTGGGAGTACCCGTACTTTTTGGCGTACTCGACGTTCCAGCTGCCGTATAGGCCTCCCGGTTGCGGGGTGTCTATTGAGGGCACGGCATAGGACTGACCGTGGTGCGCATAGCACTCGGACATGAGCGTGTGCCACGCCGTGCTCACCGTACGGAGTGTGAGTTCGTCAAAGGCGTACTCGTCCAGTGGAAGGTGTATGTAGTTCTTTGAATAATCGAGAACAGCTTTTCGTGAGGTGTCCCGCTCGGCGCTATTGGAGCAGGATACGCACGCCCCCAGCAGGCAGAATACTGTTACCGCAGAGAGAGCCTTACGCATAGGCTTTTCCTCCTCCATACCTCGACGTTCAAACGGAGTTACCCCAATTATCCCAAGGGCTCCTATCTGCTTGTCGCTGATATCTACTGGTGGGTGGCGATAATTTCACGCGCCTTCGCTATCTTCGCATCACGATCGGCCTTCAATTCATTCAGCAGCGCCTGATTCTTCTCAATCAAAGGACCCTGATAGGACGCCTCAATATCACCCAAACGCTGAGCCAACCTCACCTTCTCACTACATTGAGCTTCAATGGTCGCCAGGCGAATAACCTCCTCCAACACTTTGGGATCATCAGCATTCAGATTGGCCGTTTCTTGGCTCGACCATTCACCGTCCCCGGTGCGAGGCGTCAACCCTTTCTCACGCTGGCAGTCCCACCAATCTGAGCGGGCTTTCTTCCATTCAGGGTCACCCTGCGCACGCTGGTACGCTTCGCCACTGATACGACGGACGGGGCGGTACTTTTCCTCATCAGCCTCATCAAACTTGAGCGCATTCAGTTCTTCCCGATGCTCTTCGCGGCAGCTGGCCTTGACGTCTTCAGGGATGCTGTCATAAATCCTAGACTGCTCTTCTCTGACTTTGCTGGACGTAAAATGATTCGCCGCATGCTTCACATTCCAGGAGCCGTACTGGGAGGCGTCGCCAGAAACGAAGCCGTTTTCTAGAATTTCAAAATCGTATCCCTTTTTCGCGTAGCACTCTTTAAGAATCAACAAATACGCCCTATATGTTATATCTAGGGCCTGGTCACTCATGTCGTATTCATCGAGCGGAAGAGTAATATAGTTATTTTCAAAATCCAGCTGGGCTTTGAGGCTAGTATCTTTAGGCGCAGCGGCGCAGGAACTTAAAGCTAAAGCAAAGCAGGCGAGTAGGGCAGCAGATTTCTTCATTGTTACCGACTCCTTTCAGGGGAATGACGCCGCGGTCATTCATATCCACAACCCGCAACCATTGGCGAGCCGAAGTCAGGAAATCCATCGCATGTCCCAAACTGAAGTTGAGAGTGCGATTCTCATATCTCCTGTGATTTGCGTTAACACTAACACGCCTAGGTAATTCCATGCGTGGTTTAAGCCGCCCAAACCACAACGAAAAAGGTTCCGACGCGCACACAACGCATCGGAACCTTTAAACACCTCATAAACAGCCACCAAACTACGACGGAATCTGGCCAAACACATGGCGGCGAACCCACGCATGCATCGCAATACCCGCAGCCGTCGCCGCATTCATCGAACGCGTCGACCCAAACTGCTCAATCGACAGAGTATCCCTAGCCGCCGCATGCAACTCCTCCGACAAACCCGGGCCCTCCTGACCAAAAACCAGCACACACTTCTTCGGCAGATCATACGTCTCCAGGGGCACCGAATCCGGAAAAATATCAATACCAATAATCTCCAGACCCTCACCCTGCGCCCACGCCACAAAATCCTCAATCGTCGGATGATGACGCACATGCTGATAACGATCCGTCACCATCGCACCACGACGATTCCAGCGGCGACGCCCAATAATATGGACCTCCTTCGCCAACATCGCATTCGCCGTGCGCACCACCGTGCCAATATTCAAATCATGCTGCCAATTCTCAATCGCCACATGAAAATCATGGCGGCGCGTATCCAGGTCAGCAATAATCGCGTCCATCGACCAGTAACGGTACTTATCCACCACGTTACGGCGGTCGCCCTCACGCAGCAGCTCCTCATCCCAGTGGTCGCCCTCAGGCCACGGGCCCTCCCACGGGCCCACACCCACCTCAAAACGGGCAGTACCCTGCTCAGTACCCTCAACAGCCTCAGCTACAGCCGCCTCCGCAGGCACAGCCTCAGCCGCCTCACGATTCTCAACCATCACAACCACCTTCACGCCAACAACCAGCGCCACAACCGGCGCCCACAGAGCCATCTTACAGACAAAAACCCGCACCACCAGCCACACACAGTAGCCAGCGGCACGGGTTCACCCGCCGCAACGGGAATGCCTTAAAAATTTAGAGGTCCTAGTCCAAACCAGTAGAGACTAGTCCAGGCCCAGCTCATCCTTCGAGTACGCGTACAGGCACGGGACGCCCGCAACCTCTTCCACATGCTCCTTAGCGCCGGTCGCACGGTCAACAATCACAGCAACCGCCACAACCTCAGCGCCAGCCTTACGCAGCGCCTCAACAGCAGTCAGCGCCGAACCACCGGTCGTGGAGGTGTCCTCAACAGCAACCACGCGGCGACCCTCAACGCTGGGGCCCTCCACCTGACGGCCCATGCCGTAAGACTTCTGAGCCTTACGCACCACAAACGCGTCAATCGCACGGTCCTGATCACCAGCGGCACGCATAATCGCGGTACCCACCGGGTCAGCACCCATGGTCAGGCCGCCAGCAGCCTCAAACTCGATGCCGTTCTTATCCAGCAGGTCCAGCATGACCTGACCCACCAGGCGAGAAGCCTCGTGATGCAGGGTGATGCGGCGCAGGTCAACGTAGTAGTCGGCTTCCTTGCCGGAGGCGAGGACCACGTGCCCGCGCACCACAGCCAGCTCAGAAATCAGCTGGCGCAGGCGTTCACGGGCTTCTTCAATGGGGAGGTTTTCAGAAAGCTTAGTCATAGTTCAAGTGTAGCGGCTCACGTGCAGGCGGCGCAGACTATTCCCTGTGCTATTCCAGCGCTAGGCTATTCCACCACGCGACCCACCGACGGCGGCAACGCGGCGCGCAGCTTCGTCAGCATCTCCTCATACTCGGCGGTCGGGTCGGAATCAGCCACGATAGCGCCACCCGCGGCAAGAGTCACCGTGCCCTCATCGTGCGCCACGAGCGTGCGAATCACAATCGACAGGTTCGCCGAACCATCCGCCGACACAAAACCCAGAGCACCCGAATACACGCCGCGAGCGCGACCCTCCAGACCCTCAATAATCTGCATGGTCGAAGGCTTCGGGGCACCCGTCATCGAACCACCCGGGAAGCACGCCCGCGCGGCGGTCACCGCAGAAATTCCCTCACGCAGACGCGAACTGACCGTAGACACCAGCTGATGCACCGTCGAATAGCTCTCCACTCCCATAAGCACGGGCACGCGCACGGACGCCGGGTCAGACACTGTAGACAGGTCATTACGCAGCAGATCCACGATCATGAGGTTCTCGGCGCGGGTCTTCTCATCGGTACGCAACCATACCGCAGCGGCGGCATCTTCTTCCGGGGTGGCGCCGCGAGCAATCGTGCCCTTAATCGGCTTCGTCTGGGCGTTGCGGTGCGTATCCACACTCAAAAAACGCTCCGGCGAAGAAGAAAGCACCGAAAAATCACCGCACCGCAAATACGCCGCATAGGGTGCCGCATTGTGGGCGCGCTGGCGGCGGTACAGCTCAAAGAAAAGCTCCGGGCTCGGATTCTGGATGCGCGCGACCGTCTGCGCGGTCAGGCACACCTCGTAGCTGTTACCCTCGTAGATTTCGTGCTGACTAGCGCGAACGGCATCCATGTAGGCTTCCGCGGCAGGTGCCGGGAAGAGCAGGGGCTCGGCGAGCTCAGGGGCATTGTCAGGGGTGTTGAGGGGAGTATTTTCGGAGGCGCACTCCCCTGCCGCATTCAGCACCGGAGTCAGCGCCGCACTCAGCAGCCGCTCCGCCGCCTCACACCACGACTCATCGCCCACCAGCCAGCTACGCGCCGCAGCCCCCGGGCGGGCATGCTCATGCACCAGATAGCGGACCGCCGGCAACCACAGAGAATCCGGGGTCGGCGCCTCATGCGCCGGCAGGTAGCCGGGCACCGGGTGGCCGTGCTCCATGCCCATGGCGGCACGCGCCTCATAGCCGAAATAGCCCACGTAACCGCCACGCAAACCCGCGGGCAGACCGGTTGCCGCCGCCGCATCCGGGTGCACACGCGGTGCGCAGGCGAGCGCCGCCTCCAGCTGGGCGAAGGGGTCTTCCCCGCCAGACTCAGCCGCCGCACGCGCCGAATCCACACGCAGGGGCGACAGCTGCGCCGGGACCACACCCACATACGAGGCAACCGACATGGGCGACTCCTCGCGCGCCGAATCCAGCCAGAAGGAATACTCGGCGCCACCGGTCAGCAGCGGGTACGCCTCCTCGCAGTTCACCGCGAAAGGAAGCGGGCGCACGACAAGCTCCCGCGTCTGCGCATCCCACGGGATGCTCTGCAGAATACTCGGCAGGGCATGAGGGGACGCAGAAGCGGGAGCGTTCGAGGTAGAAAAAATACGGTCCGCGGAAGTTTCAGTCACGGACTCCATTGTATGGCGTACAGGCGAACTGGCGGTTTAGTGAACAACTGCGGGTGCTTCGCCGTTTTCGCTGGTCATCGGCAGGCCGGCAGCGAACCATGCGCTGGTGCCGCCCGCAATGTTGTGTGCGGCGTAGCCGTGCTCGCGCAGGAAGGTTGCCGCGCGGTTCGAACGGCCGCCGCCGTGGCAGATGACGTAGAAGTCTTCGCCGGGTGCGGGCAGTTCTTCCAGACGCTCAGCGATGGTGCCGAGGGTGATGTGCTTGGCGCCGGTGGCGTGGCCGCCCTCCCACTCGTAGTCTTCACGCACGTCGATGATGGTTGCGCCTGCGGGAACGTCGCGGGGGTCAACCTGGGGTACAGCAGTCATGGGGTTCTCCTTTGAAATGGTTAAAAAATGATCCAGTCGGCACGACGGGGTGCCGGGTGGGCATAGTTGTGGTTCCACTCTAGCGCTTTGGGGGTGTGCGGCGCATCTAGCCCGGTATTTGGGGGTTTGTGAGATTCGGAAATGATGCATACGAAAAAATCGAAATGGTTTTTCATGCACTGATTGATGGTTCAATCTTTGAAATACAGGCACACACCATGTATACATATGCACCCATAAGGGTATACACTTATACACATATTGTCCGGGTCACACAGAACCCCGGGCTTGCACAGAAAAGAATTACCACCATGTCTCACACCATTACAGGTGCCGAACCCAAGGACACCAAGACCTTCTTCGGCCACCCGAGCATGCTCGCGAACCTGTTCACCGTAGAAATGTGGGAGCGCTTCTCCTTCTACGGTATGCAGGGCATCATGATCTACTACCTGTACTACACCGCCGACAAGGGCGGCCTGGGCCTCGACAAGGACCTCGCCACCGGCGTTATCGGCGCATACGGTGCAGTCGTGTACCTCATGGCAATCCTCGGCGGTATCCTCGGTGACCGAATCCTCGGCCCCGAGCGTACCCTCTTCTACTCCGCCATCGGCATCATGGCGGGTCACATCTCCCTCTCCCTCATCCCCGGCATTCCGGGTGTGGTGATTGGTCTGCTGCTGGTCGCTATCGGCTCCGGCGGTCTGAAGAGTAACGCATCCGTGCTGGTCGGTTCGCTCTACAGCGACAACGACTCACGCCGCGACGCAGGCTTCACCATCTTCTACATCGGCGTGAACACCGGTGCACTGATCGGCCCGATCCTGACCGGTTGGGGCTGGCAGGCTGGCGGCTTCCACCTCGGCTTCGGTCTTGCCGCAATCGGTATGGCTGCCGGTCTGATCCAGTACTCGCTGACCCGCAAGAACCTGCCCGCCTCCGTGCACCACGTGGGCACCCCCTTCACCGGCGGCCAGAAGCGTAACTTCTTCCTGGCACTGGTCGGTATCGTCGTCGTTCTCGGCATCCTGTTGGCAACCGGTCTGATGACCGCAGACAACCTCAAAAACTGGGTCATGGGCTTCATCTTCATCGGCGCTATCGCCCTGTTCGCTCAGCTGCTGAGCGCTAAGGACGTCACCTCCGATGAGCGTTCCCGCGTCACCGCGTTCATCCCCCTGTGGATTGCAAACGCCGTGTTCTGGGCACTGTACCAGCAGCAGTTCACCGTCATGGCGGTGTACTCGGATGAGCGCCTCAACTGGAACATCCTGGGCATGGAGCTGAGCCCGAACCTGGTCAACTCCATCAACCCGATCTTCATCATCGTCTTCGGCATGATGTTCTCCGCCCTGTGGACCAAGTGGGGCGACCGCCAGCCGGTCACCACCCTGAAGTTCTCCGCAGCGCTAATCATTATTGGTCTGGCGTTCTGGATCTTCCTCGCTCAGGCGGGCGTTCAGAGCGTGAACGTCGGCTGGATCGTGCTGATTCTGTTCGTCTGCACCATCGCTGAGCTGATTATTTCGCCGGTGGGTATTTCGCTGGCGACCAAGCTCGCACCGAAAGCGCACCGCGTGAACATGATGGCACTGTACTTCACCTCCGTGGCAATGGGTACCGTGCTCTCCGGTTGGCTGGCTCCGTTCTACAGCATGGAGACTGAGGTTCCCTACTTCACCTGGATGGGTATTATCACCATCGCGACCGGTATTCTGCTGTTCCTGGTGCACAAGCCGGTTCAGAAGATGATGCGCGGCGTGAAGTAGCCACAAAGTTACTTGCCTGCACTGCTGATTCGCTGTTGCAGGCGGCGTGAGCGTGTATAGGCGAGCGCATATAGGTTAGGGCCCCGAATCCTTGAATTACCAAGGGTTCGGGGCCCTTGCTGTATGCCCTGGTATCCGGAGTGCCAGCAAGTTGAGGGGGTTCAGGAGAGTGGGTTTAAGGGCGTTCCCTTAATAAGACAATCCGCGCGGATTTTCTTATTAAGCGCCTTAATAAGAAAATCGGGTCAATTGTCTCAATAAGCATCCCTTCTGTGACAGGCGGGTTGCCGCGCGCGGAACTGTGACGATTTATGTCTCCGCGTGAACGCGCATGACGAACAACAGGGTCACAAAAGGACGCATTAAGCCACGAACAGAAATCTACTAGACAGCCCTCAACCACAGGTCTAAGGTGAATCCAGAACGAGCCGGAAAACCTTCCGGCACGACCCTTCAACCCTTAGCCGAGGAGAAAATCATGGCACTTTA
Source organism: Rothia mucilaginosa ATCC 25296 (assembly GCF_000175615.1). Classification (GTDB taxonomy): domain Bacteria; phylum Actinomycetota; class Actinomycetes; order Actinomycetales; family Micrococcaceae; genus Rothia; species Rothia mucilaginosa. Next base: position 25,813 of record NZ_ACVO01000009.1, read on the forward strand.
CCTGGTAGAACTGACCCCCGCACAGCCGTCCAAGGACGAAGCAACCGCACTCATCGAGACCGTCAACTCGTCCCTGACCAACGGCGCCGAGCTCATCGAAACCCAGGTCTCCGCAGACCACAAGATCGTCTTCGTCATCGTCGAATCCGAGAACACCGCATTCGGCCCCGACCTCGCCGCAGCAATCGGTGAGCGCGCAGCCGTCGCAGGCCCCGACGCAGTCCGCCTGGTCGGCGCAGAGCTCGAAGACATCAAGAAGCTCAAGAAGGACGCAGACTACCTGGTTGAGTGGGACATCCCCGCAGAGATTACTATGGAACAGTACCTGACCCGCAAGAAGGCAAACGCCCCCAAGTACGCTGAAGTACCCGAGGTTTCCTTCCTGCGCACCTACGTTCGCGAAGACACCGCAAAGTGCCTCTGCTTCTACGACGCACCCGACGAAGAAGCTGTTGTTCGCGCCCGTAAGGCCGTCAGCACCCCCATCGACCGACTGTTCAAGCTGCACGCATAGACGCGATGCTCCCCGCTTAGGAGAAACCCCATGTCCGAGTTCACTCTCGAACCCCTCTACGATTACCCCCAGCGCGAGCAGGTGCTCGCACTCGCCCGAACCCACGCAGATGCTGTTGACCGCGGCGAGCGTTCCCCCTTCGAAAACCTGCGCGAAATCGCTAAGGACGGCCTGATTACCCTGGGCCGCGACGGCGGCTCCCTGGTACCCCAGGTTTCGGTGGCTTTCGACCTTGCCACCGAGGACGCCTCCACGGCGTTCTCCCTGTGGGCTCACCGCTCAACCATTGCGTTCTTTGACGCTGTGGGCCGCGAGCTGCCCGCCGGCCTGGCGGATGCGACCGTCAGCGGCACCACCGCCATGGCGGCAGCGTACAAGGAGGCTTCGGGTCTGGCACCGATCAAGGTGGAGGGTACCTTCATTGAGGGCGGTCTGAAGCTGAACGGTTCCGTGTCGTGGGCGTCGAACCTGTACCCGGGCGGCGTGATTGTGCTTCCGGTGGCGGTGCAGAACGCCCCGGAAAGCCACCCGAACCGCTACATTGTGACGGTCCGCCAGGACGTCGAGGGCCTGAGCGTTGACTACCACCGCAACCTGCTGGCGCTGAACGGCACCGAGTCCGGCACCTTGAAGTTTGAGGACGTTTTCGTTCCGAGCGAGGACATTCTGAGCGACAATATTGAGGCTTTCCTGCACGATGTGACCGCGCCGTTCCTGCTGGTTCAGTCGTCGTTCTGCCTGGGTCTTGCCGCTGGTGCACTGCAGGAGGCTGCTAAGCACCTGGACGTCTCGCAGGGCGTGTTCCGCCCTGAGTTCCCGCTGATTCTGGCGGAGTACCAGAGCCTGCGTGAGGAACTGGTTCGCCTGGCTTCTGAGCCGGAGCGTGCTGAGCGTCGTGACCTGCTGAGCCTGCGCCTGGGTGTTTCGCACTTTGCAACTATTGCTACTCACTTTGAGCTGCAGGTTGTTGGAGGCGCCGGTTACATGGCTGATTCCCCGACTGCTCGTCGCCTGCGTGAGGCGTCGTTCCTGCCGGTTCAGTCCCCGACCGAGGGTCACCTGCGTTATGAGCTGGCGCGTTACGATCACCTGGAGAACCTGCGTGACGCTCTCTAAGCTACTGAGCTGTATGTAGCGAGTGTTTTTATTCGCTCTTTGCATCAATACCCCGTATATGCCTTGAACCGCATATACGGGGTATTGATGCTTTCTGGGCTATATAACGGGATACAGAGCCCACGATAAGAGAATATATGCCCCGCTCAACGTATCCCTGCTCATATTTACACCCGTTTAGCTGAGACCTAAACCCATATGCGCGTAGAATTATGTGGAATTTTATACACCACCACATTCACCTCAGGAGCTCCCTTTGAGCATCTCTAAGCTTCTCGGCTTTGACTGGTCGATCCACGGCGACGGCCGCAGCATCAAGCCCGGTTCCTTTGTTGCCCCGAACGAGCGCCTCGCATGGCCGATTACCATCGGCATCGGCGCGCAGCACGTGGTCGCAATGTTCGGTGCAACCTTCCTCGTGCCGATCATTACCGGATTCCCGCCGGCAACCACCCTGTTCTTCTCGGGTATCGGCACGATCCTGTTCCTGCTGATTACCCGCGGACGCGTCCCCTCCTACCTGGGCTCCTCCTTCGCGTTCATTGCGCCCCTGGCGGCTGCCATGAACTCGCACGGCCCCGCTGGTGCCCTCGGCGGCATCGTCATGGCGGGTGTGGCGCTGTTCCTGGTCGGTCTGATTGTTCAGTTCGCTGGCACCGGCTGGCTGACCAAGCTCATGCCCCCGGTCGTAACCGGTTCGATTGTGGCGCTGATTGGCTTCAACCTGGCGAAGAGCGCTAAGGACAACTTCATGGTGGCACCGGTAACCGCGCTGGTGACCCTGTGCTCCATCATCCTGATTTCGGTCCTGTTCAAGGGCATCATTGGTCGCCTGTCCATTCTGCTGGGTGTGGGTATCGGCTACATCACCGCCGTGATTCGCGGCGAGGTGGACTTCTCCAAGATTGACAAGGCAGTTGAGACTCAGGGCATCGTTGGTCTGCCGCAGTTCCAGACCCCCGAGTTCCACTGGGAGCTCGCCGGCCTGTTCATCCCCGTGATTCTGGTGCTGGTAGCTGAGAACATCGGCCACGTGAAGTCTGTTGCGCTGATGAGCGGCAAGAACCTGGACGACTACTCGGGTCGTGCCCTCATGGCGGACGGCCTGGCAACCACCATCGCCGGTTTCGGCGGCGGTTCGGGTACCACCACCTACGCTGAGAACATCGGCGTTATGGCTGCGACCAAGGTGTACTCCACCGCGGCGTACTGGGTGGCGGCTATCTTCGCAATTGCGCTGTCCATGTTCCCCGCATTTGGTGCGGCAATTGCGACCGTTCCCGCGGGTGTTCTGGGCGGTGCCGCAACCGTGCTGTACGGCATGATTGGTATGCTCGGTGCACGTATTTGGAGCGAGAACCGCGTGAACTTCTCGAACCAGATCAACCTGACCACCGCCGCTGTGGCGCTGATCGTGGGTATTGCGGACTACACCTGGACCTTCGGTGAGCTGTCCTTCGCCGGTATTGCACTGGGTACCGCAGCAACCCTGATTATCTTCCACCTGATGACCTTCATTGCGAAGTACACGAAGGCTGCTGGCGACCCGCTGGAGCCCTTCGATCCTGAGAAGAGCACTGAGGGACACTAGAGTTCCATACGCTTACGCCCGTTGGGAGTAGTGACCCTGAGGCGTAAGCTGTAGAAAAGCGGCCCGGATGGATTGGATTCCATCCGGGCCGCTTTTGCATGTTAGCCCGATATTCGGTTAGGCCAGGCGGTATGTCGTATTGCGGTTACCTCGACCACCTTCACGCACAATCACGCCCTCTTGAAGGAGCTTCGTGAGGACGTACCGGACCTGCGGCTTCTGCAGCTCAGCAAAAGGCCCAGGAAGAACACCCATGATGTCCTCGATACCGGCGGGGTGGCGTAGCGAGCGCAGAGCCAGGAGCACCGCCTCCTGACGGTTACCAGGAACCGTAGATGACGATTGGCGCGGGTCTACTTCCGACTTCTGCTGCGGTGAACCAACATCGGCGGCACGAGCACCATCCAGAGGCTCCCTGCTGATAATCGCGGTAAAACGAATGACCCCATCAACGAATTGGATGGGTTTCAGCCCTGCCTGACGCACCGCCTCCTGAGCAGTGTAGATGCCACTACCCTCACCTTCGATGACTCGGTATCCGTCGTCGGGGGTTGTTACATGCGTGCAGACATCATACAGGCGGTCATTCACGCGGGAGCGTTCGCCGTACTCTTGCAGGCGCTGGAGAGTGATTCCGTATAGACCGCCGGGGTTCTCTACAGAGATTCGGTCAGGGAAAATCCTGACGCGCACCTCTTCGGTATCTGCTTTGGGGTTGAGGCTGCGGTGTACGAGTGCATTCGACAGGATCTCGCGAAGGGCAATATCGGGTACTTCCTGCCCGTTGATGAGGTGCCCGTTGGACAGTTCGACAACCGGGTGTGCCAGGTTCCGCTTGACCCATGCCAGAGTCTCTTCGAGCATAGCGGGGATGGGGCCGTCCGCCTCAAACTTGTCGAGGTTGCGGGCTTTACCGCTTGGGTCGATGACGACTCCGGTGACTTTGAGCGAGGGCCTGAACTCCTGAGGGTAAGAACCCAAAGCGTACAGGCCTGCAAGGGAAAGGTTGTCTGTTCCGAGGGCAATAATTCCCTTACGGCGGAGCACCTCTTCATCGGAGCTTCCGGCAAGGCGGCGCGATTTAGCACGGACGTCTCGCAGATAAGCAGTTTTGAGGCCTTCATCCAGGTCAGCCAGGGAGGTGTATTCTACCGGCTCCTCATCGAATCCGGTGCGTGTCCGCTGAGCCATCATCAGGTCAGTTTCGTGGCGGCTCATTTCGTGGTCACCGTCACCGGAACGCACGTACGCTTTACCCCGAATGTAGGCGGGGCGTTCATGGAGAGGTAGAGGAGGGATTGTGGCAACAAAGATTTTGGCGCCTTCGTAAAGGATAGTGCCGGATTCCATGGTGTTCGGCGGCTTGAGGCCATTACGGAGCTTGTTGCCCAGGGACTGCTCTAAGGCCGCCGGGTTGTATACGCCTACAGGTGCAAAGTCATTATTCTCATCGAGGCCGCAGATAATGATGCCGCCCGTGGAACTGTTGGAGAAGCTACTCAGGGTTGCGTCTAGGCTTTTCGGGTAGCCTCCGTGGGCTTTTTTAACCTCAATAAACTGCGTATCGCTACCGTGAGTACGCAGTAGTTTGATGGTTTCAGTAAGCCATTCGGAGGTCCATTCCACGTTGTTCATACAAAAAATTTTAGTCTAGACACAAATCAGATGTAAATCAGACACAAAAATTTGAGTCTAGACAATTAAATTTTTATGTCTAGACTCAAATTTTTTATGTGTAGACATAAAAGTTTATGTCTGAGTTATGTCTGCGGAGGCTCACCTAGCCGCTAGTGCTGGATAGCTAGTGCTAGGCGGCTAGGACCGTTCGGCGAGCATCGCCTCAATCGTCTGCGCCACACCGTCCTCATGGAAGGGCGGGCAAGTGCGCCCCACCTTCGCAATGAGCGCCGGCTGCCCCGAGGCCATGGCGAAGCCCTCCCCCGCCCAGCAAAGCATCTCAGCGTCATTCGGCATGTCACCAAACGCCATCACCTCGTGCGCCTCAATGCCGTGGCGTGCCGCGAACTTCTCCAAAATCCGCCCCTTATTCACGGTCTTAGAGCCCATCTCGACGAGCGGCTCACCGACCACACCGCGGGTCACCGACACCAGCGAACCTACCGCCTGATGCACGCGTGCCTGCAGAATATCCGGGTCCATGCCGGGCACACGAATCAGGTACTTGATGACCGGGGTTGAACCAATACGTTCGAGCGCCTCGGCGATTTTCGCCTCCACCACGCGGGCGCCCTCAAGCACCTCACCGCCCTCGTGCGGGCCCTGAATGTAGACGGTATCTACGGTTTCAAGAGTGTAGGTGGCGTCGGGAAACATGGGCTCCAGCAACTCGTGAGTACGGGCAATCACCGCGGGATCAGCACCGTTGACTTCTTCCACCTCGTTCGCACCCAGGTGGTACACCACGGCACCGTTGGAACAGATGGCGTAGGAGTCGAAGTCGGTCTGCTCGCGCAGGGGCGTGAGCCAGCGGCTCGGGCGGCCGGTGACGAAGACGATATCGATCCCGGCGGCGCGGGCGGCCTCAAGGGCGCGCAAGGTCCGCGGACGGAATCGGAAGTCGTGCCCGATGAGGGTGCCGTCCAGGTCGCTGGCGATGAGTTTAATCATGCAGATATGCCTTCAGTGGTGGGGTGTATCGGTGCTGGTTAGGGTGCAGGGCTGGTCAAGGCGCGGGACTCGTTAGACTGGTGAGACTGTGCCGCCGTGCCGCTATGCCGCCGGTTCCGCGTAGGTGACGGTCAGGAACGCACGACCCAAACCGTGGCCGAGCAGGTTAAAGTTCACGACGGCGGGGCTGGCGTTCTCGTCAATGTCGAGCTTCTCCACATCCACGGCGGTGACGCAGAAGATGTAGCGGTGCGGGCCGTGACCAGCCGGAGGGGCAGCACCCAGGAAGCCCGCCACACCGGCGTCGTTGCGGTGCGTCAGGGCGCCGGCGGGTGCATCCGCGCCAGTGTCAAAGCTGGTCACGTTGGCGGGAATGTTGGAGACAGTCCAGTGCCAGAAGCCGCTGGGGACCGGCGCATCCGGGTCGAAGCAGGTCAGCACGAATGACTTGGTGCCCTCGGGGAATCCGCTCCAGGACAGCTGCGGGGAGCGGTCCTGACCGCCCGCCACGCCGAAGAGGGCGGAGCGCATCCATTCGGGGGCGGTGCCGCCGTCCTGAATGTCGGTGGAGGTCAGGGTGAATTCAGGCAGTTCGGGCAGGCCCGCGTAGGGTTCGCGGGGCAGGGGTGCGGTGCCGATGTTGGTCATGGTGCTCCTCAGCGTTGGGGTGCGGGTGGATATGGCGACGCCGGCGGACAGAGTGAGCTATCCGCCGGCGAGGCGTAGATTATTTAGCCGTTGAGTACGGCGTCAAGTTCTTCGCGGGTGGGCGGGTTAGCGCCCGCGCGGGAGACGGTGATGCCGGCTGCGATTGCGGAGAAACGCAGTAGGTCGGCGATGTCTTCGGCGGTCAGTGCGGCGACCTTGGCGCGCGCCTCAGCGCCGGCGATACCGCGGTCGAGCAGGCCCGCGATGAGTGCCGCCATGAGGGAGTCGCCGGCACCGACGGTGTCCGCAACCTCAACGCGGTGTGCGGGCTGGCTGACGCCCTCGGGGTACTTCTTGGTGAAGGCGATGGGGCCGTCCTCGCCGCGAGTGATGACCATCAGCTCGGCGCCGAGGTCAAGCCACGCGCGTGCGGTGTCGTCGAGGGAGCGGTCGGGGTAGAGCCACTGCAGATCCTCGTCAGATGCCTTCACGACGGTGGAGAGGGACACGAACTTTTCCGCCCATGCGCGGCCCTCGTCGACGTTGTGGATGAGGGTGGGGCGGCAGTTCGGGTCGTAGCTGAGCAGGGCACTGTCGCGGGCCGCTTCGAAGGCTGCTGCGACCACGTGCGCGCCGGGTTCGAGCATGGCAGCGATGGAGCCGGTGTGCACTGCGTCGGAGGTGCGTGCCAGTTCGGTGAGCTTCTCGGCGACGGAGTCGAGGGACCAGGTGATGTCGAATTCGTACTCTGCTGCGCCGTCGGCACCGATGGTTGCCTGGGCGACGGAGGTGCGTTCAGCACTGTGTTCGAAGGGCAGGGTCACCTGGGATGCTTCCAGGTGCGCGTCAATGCTCTTGCCGTAGGCGTCGGGGCCGTAGTGGCCGACGAAGTTGGTGGGGTGGCCGAGGCGGCGTGCGCCGACGGCTACGTTCATGGGCGATCCGCCGGGGTAGGCGCGGGTTTCTCCGTCGTGCTGGTGGACGACGTCTACGAGTGCTTCACCGATTACAGTCAACATGGTTTCAATTCTACTCATGTTTTCCGGGTCGTGACGTGTGTTTTTGTGGGTATTTAAAGTGGTTTTGCTTTCCCTTTTGAGGGCTTATGTTGGCTTGCCGTGTGGGTTCACAAACTGCCTTCTGCCTCTTCTGACTTTTAGCCTCAATATCGCTAATTTTGAGGCTCTGAAGGGGTCCGCACGGGTTAGACTTAAACCGACGCCGGGTCTTAACGCCCGGCACGGTATTGACGCGACAGCATCGTCGCGCCTACCCTCCAACGACGAAGTTAGGAAGAAGGTCATACGTGACGACTGCAACCGCTACCTGGGTTAACCGTGAAGCTACCGCAGAGGAGCTGATCCCCCTCATCGGTAAGCTGCACCGCGAGAACGGCGTGGTGCTGAGCATTCACGGCCGCAGCCTGGTCAACAAGTCTGTCATTGAGCTGCTGAAGCTGCACGATTTCGTATCCCACATCGACGGTGCGCCCCTGAACCCCGCGCACTCCCTCGAGCTGGTTCGCGCCCTGGTTGAGCTGAACCTGGGCGCGTGCTCGATTAACATTGCTGCTCTGCACAAGGCACACCACGAGGCGGGCTCCCCCGAGCTGTCCATGTGGCTGCCCGAGCAGCTGGGTTCCTCCGTGAACCACCAGGGTGACCAGCCGAAGGAACAGGACGTTGTGCTGTACGGCTTTGGTCGTATTGGTCGCCTGCTGGCTCGTATTCTGCTGGAGCGTTCCTCCTCGCCGCTGGGTTCCGGCTTGAACCTGCGCGCTGTTGTGGTCCGTAAGAACGGCGATCAGGACCTGGTCAAGCGTGCATCCCTGCTGGAGCGCGACTCGGTTCACGGCCCCTTCAAGGGCGTTATTGAGGTGGACGAGGAGAACAGCACCATCATCGCTAACGGTGTCCCGGTTCGCTTCATTTACTCCTCTGACCCGACCACTGTCGACTACACCGAGTACGGCATCAAGGACGCTCTGCTGGTGGACAACACCGGCCGCTGGCGCGATGTTCCGGGCCTTGAGCAGCACCTGAACTGCCCCGGAATTTCTCGTGTTCTGCTGACCGCTCCCGGTAAGGGCGACATGAAGAACATCGTGTTCGGCGTGAACGACAACGTCATCACCGATGAGGACAAGATCCTCTCCGCAGCATCCTGCACCACCAACGCAATCACTCCGGCACTGAAGGTTCTGGATGACGCATACGGTGTTGAGCGTGGCCACGTTGAGACCGTTCACGCATTCACCAACGATCAGAACCTGATTGACAACTTCCACAAGGGCGACCGCCGCGGTCGCTCCGCTGTGCTGAACATGGTCATCACCGAGACCGGTGCAGCTAAGGCTGTCTCTAAGGCTCTGCCGCAGCTGGAAGGCAAGCTGACCGGTAACGCGATCCGCGTTCCCACCCCGGACGTCTCCATGGCAATCCTGAACGTGAAGCTGACCAAGCCCGCAGGTTCCGCTGAGGAACTGAACGAGCTGTTCCGCCGCGAGTCCATTGACGGCGAGCTGCGCCGCCAGGTGGGCTACTCGGATTCCCCCGAGGCTGTTTCCACCGACTTCGTGGGTTCCCGCACCGCAGGTGTTGTGGACTCGCTGGCTACCGTGGTGACCGATGACTCCGCAATTGTCTACGTCTGGTACGACAACGAGTTCGGTTACTCCTGCCAGGTGATTCGCGTTCTGGAGCGCATGGGCGGCTACGACGTCCCCTCCTACCCCGCTAAGTAAGCTACCCCAGCTCATCTAGCACACATATAACAAACCCACCGGTACATATAGCCATTTGGCTATATTGCCGGTGGGTTTGTTTATGAGGTTATATGCGCAAATAAGGGGTAAATTACGCTTTACGGCGGTACACCACACCCTGATGCGCCCGCAGCATGAAGCTCAAGGGCACCGGGCGGTTTGCCGCATCCACCTCAGACATGCTTATGAAGGCATGCAGGCTTAAAACCCTTACGCCTGACCGAAGACCTCGTTGAGGTGGGCAGTATAGTCAGCGAGATACTGTTCGACCTGCGGATTTTTAATCACGTCATAGCAAATAAAGGTGGGCAACTGGGTAGTCCCCATGAACTCATGGGCCTTATGAAAGTGCATATAGAGGGCATCTACCCCGAGTCCCTCAAAGAAGTCGCCCTCCCGGGTAAAAGCTTCGCGAGGCGCGTTCCACGTCAGCGACAGCATATGACGCCGCCCCTGAAGAAGACCGCCCGTGCCGTATCCTTCAGTGGGGCTGACCCTGTGGCGACCATCATTAGCGTACAGGGTACCCGCACCGGCGGTAAACACCTCGTCCATATATTTTTTCACGGTCCACGGCTCGTGCATCCACCAACCGGGCATCTGCCAGATGACCGCATCCATCCACTGGAATTTTTCTACTTCCTGGTGAATATCGTACCCGTCGTCAATCACAGTTTCTCGCACATGATGACCGAGCGCCGATAACGTATCACGGGCTACTTGATGCAGGGTGTGGTTCAGACGACCCGCCGAGTGGGCGAATGCTTTACCGCCGTCAATCAAAAGAATATTCACTGTAGTTCACTCCTTAAACTCAACACCGCGAGAACGGTTGGCTATATTCCAGCCGCTTGTTTCATAGTACAGGGCTACTACGCTGTGAATCAGCCCTTAAAATTACCGCTTACGGTAAATTACGCCTTACGGCGGTACACCACACCCTGATGCGCCCGCAGCGTGAAGCTCAAGGGCACCGGGCGGTTTGCCGCATCCACCAGGCCGGAAGGAACCTTCACGGTCACATCCTTCGAGCCGGTGTTCAGGGCAGCCCAACCGTGCGTGAAGGCACGAGTCTGAGCGGTCTTCTGAGCAATAATGCCGCCGACCGGATCGCCCAGGTCGTAGGAAAGCTCCGGGGCGTGCGGGATCTCGTCGTAGGCGTCGTGGTGGGTTGCGCTGATGCCGGTGAAGGCGCCTCCACCGAACACCCAGAAGCCCGCCAAGCCGTAGAGAAAGTTCTCATCCGTACCGGTAATAGCAGCCTTGCGGTCGCTGAGCGGGGTACGCAGAATCGTCACCTTCTTCTGCGAGGCGGCGCTACGGCCACCCAGACCCGCAAAAGTAGTACCCAGGTTCACGTCGCCCGCCGAGCCGTTCGCAATCTCACGACCCTGCATCACGGCGTACGGCGAAGACAGGTAGTCGTTCGGACCCCAGCCAAGCCACACCTCCTCAAAGCCGCCACCGTAGGCGCTGTGACGCTCCCACTTGCCGTAACGCAGACGAGACTCAGCAATATTGGGCACCAGAATCTTGCCGATTTTATTCAGCTCAATACCGGCGTACGCGACCAGAAAATCCAGGTGCTCACGGATCTTCGTCATGGACTCCACACCCTGGATGGGCAGGTTCAGGTCGTAGTAGTCGTTCTCGATGTCGTTATCCGCCATGACCCCGTCGAAGGGTGAGTTACGCATTTCGCGCACCACAGCGTCCACCCACTGCCAACGGTAGTCGGCGTTCCACACCTGCATCTGGAAGTGCTTGGGGTAGCCCTTCCACTCGATACGGTCGCCGTTGAGGCGGTGGGCGAAGAAATCCTTACCGGAGTTCGCCATCGACTGCGCCAGCGGGTAAGAGACACCCGAAGAATAGATCGGGCCGGGCTCATAAGAGCGGGTGGAAGACAGGCATTTGTACGCCAGCACCACCATTTGAGGTGCACGCTTCTTCAGGTAGCGTGCCGCGTCCAGTTCCCAGGGCTGCAGGATTGCGACAGAGTAGTTCTTGACCGCAAAATCGAGCTGCTGCTGGGTAATGGGGTTACCGCCGTAGCGGACCCAGGCACCAAATTTGCCGGGTCCGCCCAAGCGGGTGAGTTTATTCGCCATCGTACTCCGGGTCGAATTCGGGGGCGCGAGGGGGCAGCTTGCCCAGCTCGCGGTAGATCGTGTTGTAGCGGTCCATGACCAGTCGCAGCTGGAAGAAGCTGACGATACGGTCGTAGGCGTTCACACAGTAGCGTTCGTAGATGCTGGGCTCCTCCATGAGGGTGCGCAGCGCCGCCGCGAAGCCGTGAATATCGCCGGGGATGGTCAAGATACCGCAGTTACCGATTTCGTGGCCGTCGGGGGCGACCAGCACATCGTCGATGAGCTGGGACATACCGCCCACGTCGGTGCTGACCAGCGGGATGGACGCAGCCATCGCCTCGAGCGCCACAATCGGCTGACCCTCATTGTAGCTGGGCATGAGCAGCAGGTCGAAGCGGTCGAGCATCGCACGCACGTTCACGGTGCCGTGGAAGGTGATGTACTCGCCCATGTTGAGCTCTTCGATGGTGCGCAGGCACAGTTCGTAGTACTCGGGCAGGTGGTCCTTGGGGCCGAGCACGTCCAGGTGGAAGTTCACCAGACCCTGATCGCGCAGCACCGCGAGGGAGCGAATCAGGTCGGTCAGGCCCTTAATGGGCACCACGCGGGCAATGAACACGAAGCGCCACACGTGGCCGCGGCCCTCAGCGAGGATGCGGGCACGCGCCGCCTGGCGGGCGTAGTAGGCTTCCGCCACGGACTCGATGAGCATGCCGTTGGGCAGAATGATTGCGCGGTCCTTGTCACCCTCGTTCATCTGGTCGATGGGCGCGCCAATACCGCGTGCCTCTTCCAGAGCCTTGGGGTACAGGTAGGTTGCCATGTCGGCGCTGGGGTAGCAGAAGCGTCCCATTTCGACGAACCAGACGGACCAGGCACGCTCGTCGAGGGTGACCGGGCCCAGGCCGGGGTGCTCACGCTCCTCGTTGAGGAAGGCGTAGTCGGTGGTGACGGGCTTCGCCATGTTGCGTTCGAGCTTGGTGTTCACGGTGTCGCGAATGTACAGGTTGTGCTCGGTCAGCAGGAAGCTGGTGCCGTGGTCACGTGCGGCCGCGGCGGCGATGAGTGCCGCGTAGCCGGTGGTGTGGGCGTGGTAGACGCGGGCGTGCGGCATCCGCTCGTGCAGGATTGCAAAGAGGATGGAGACGAAGTCGCGCACCTTCCAGAAGAGCTCACCGAAGGGCACCTCGGAGAAGAAGCCCAGACCCGCAATCGCCTGCATGAACTCGCGGGTTCCGAAGAGGCCGAAGAGGTTGTAGCTGCGGGTTGCGGGGTTGATGCCCTCGTCGTAGAGCTTCCAGAGGGGGTTCACGTCGCCGGCGATGAGGGCGCTGAATCCGTCCATGAGGCGCTGGGTGAGTGCCTGACGCTCCGCAAAGTTCATGCGCAGTGCGGAGGGGTCGCAGGCTTCCGCGAAGGCGTCGCGGTTGACTTCCAGGCTCAGGTACAGCACCTTGACCCACTTGACGTTCTCGGGCATGCCGTAGAGGTCTTCGTGGGGGGAGTTCTTATCCCAGGCGATGTGAATAATGCCGTAGGTCAGATCCGGGTTTTCGCAGACGATATCGTGCACCACCGCGGACACACCACCCTTGAGGTAGGGGTAGGTGGATTCCATGATGATGGCGACGTCAACGTCCGGGTATTCGGGGTCGCTGTAGTGGGGGCCGGGAGCCGGAAGCTGCAGCGGCGCGTAGTGGTTTCGGTACATCTGTTCAGTCATTGTCGTGTGTATCTTTCGCGGACCGTGCGGTTCTTACCAGGCGAGGGCTCGACGCCAGAAGAGGGAGTACTCGGGTGCAGCCCACGCCTGACGGTAGACGCGGTAGCATGCGAAGGCGAGCACTGTCTCGCCCACGATGATGGGCAGGTAGCCGGTCTCGTTGGGCAGAATCATGAAGGAGATGAAGAGCAGCACCAGGTGCGCTGCGGAGAGCAGCTGCACGGTGACGTACATGGTCATGTACTCGATCTGGTAAACCAGCAGTGCCACTGCAACGAAGAGGAACGCCACGACCAGGCCGGAGAGCGCCAGCGGGTAGGACTGCGGCAGGAAGATGAACATCAGGATGCCGGTGACGATAGCGCTGGCGATGTAAATCAGCAGGGAGTTGCGGATAGCGTGGTTAGAGGTGCGCAGAGCCTTCGAAGACTCCGCCTGAACACCCTTGTAGGGCAGGCGGTCGAAGATGGTCCACAGGTGCTGGATGCTTGCGTTGACGCGGTCTGCCTCCACCACGAAGAAGTAGTTGTAGGCGATAACGCAGGGGATCAGGCTCAGGTAGATTGCCACGACGTTGATTTCACCGCCGGTGACCAGGAAGAGCATGTACTTATCAGCCCAGATGATGGAGCCGGTGAAGAAGCCGCGCAGGGCGTCGAGTGCAATGTCCTTGAGCGGGATGCGCGCGAAGTGCAGCAGGTGCACCAGGTCCTTACCGAGGCTCACAAGCAGGATGAGCGAACCAACCAGCGGCGGCAGGAACCAGATGACGGGGTAGCAGTACAAGGCAAGAGTGTAGCCAAGCCACGCGATGAACCAGATGATGCGGTTCTTCGCGAGGTTCGGGATGACCAGCAGCTGCGCGAACGCAATGTTGAGAACGCCCAGGACGAAGAACGCACCGAATGCAGTCGGGCTCCAGTGAAGAACGAGGGCGACCGGAATTGCGAAGAGCAGCACCAGCGGCATGGTCATGAAGAAGAGATAGAGCCAGTTGCGGGTGAACGCGGTCAGGTCGGTAATGTCCTGGAACTGCGGCTCGGACATGCGTGCGCGTACGGCTCGTGCTTCGGCACGCTTGAGCTGGTGCTCAAGGGTTTCAGCGTGAATACGCAGGCCTTCGCGGGCGTCCGCAATCTTCTTGTGCTCCATCTGGATAGCACGGTAAAGGGGCAGGCAGGCTGCCTGGCTGAGCCAAGGAACGGTAATGGACGCCGCCAGAATCACCTGAATCAGGGGTACACCATCAAGGTTGTACCGGTTAATGGTCGGGGTGACCATGGGGAAGACGGTGGTCAGCAGGGCGACCGGAGAGACGTAAAGCAGAAAGTTAATGAGGAGGCGCCATGCGCTGTTGCTTTTTTCCTCAGTACCGTGGTTGGTAGACAATCTTGCAGACTTTCAGTCGATAATCGTAAAGATTAGGGGCAGTGTGTTTGAACAGCACCGTGTGACGCGCCAGGGGAAAGAGTCGTCGTACCGAGAAGTGCCGGGTCCCCATGGCTTGCGCTGATGCCGCCGTGAATCAATATACGGCATATATCAACTAAAACCTTTGGTTTCCTTAACCCTCTACTTGATATTTGGAGGGATTTAGGACACACCCATATAATGCGCGTCACACAAGAATGCAAAACATCTAGTGAGAGCAATATTCTATGCAATATACGCGGGGTGCAACAACCTTGATTTGGGTGCTCCACGCGAGGTGCTGACGCGCTGGCACACCGGCACAAGGTTCACCTAACCAAGGATCCCCCGCACTACCTGTGCATGCACCATGTGTCCCTGCGCAAAAGCATCCCGGCCCCTCCCACCGGGAGGAAACCGGGATGCTCTAAGCGACCCTAACGGGCCTTAGCTATTTAGGATGCACTCGAGAGAGTACGCAGTGCCACGGACACTACAGCCAGACGCGGGTGACCGGTGACGTCCAGAGCGGCCTCGCCAATCTCCTTCAGGATGCGGTCGATGTTACCCACGCGGGTCGGGTGCTCTTCAATCCAGGTAGCCAGTGCCTTCTGCGCACCGTCCACGGTGGAGAAGTCACCCTTCGCGCCCTCTGCCACGGACAGTGCCAGACCTGCAGCGGTCTCGTAGAGGCTGCCGCGCAGTGCCTGACGTGCCAGGATCTCCCAGCGGTCGCTGCGGGGCAGGTCGGAGATGAGGCCGAGCAGCTCGTCCACCTTGAAGCGGTCGTAGGTTGCGAAGTAGACCGGTGCCAGCGAGGTTGCCTCGAAGTCGTGGTCGCGTGCCGAACGGATGACGTCCAGCAGGGCGTAGCCCTCGAAACCGCGGATCCAGATGACGATGAGTTCCTCGGGCAGACCCCATGCCTCGCCTGCGTCGCGCTTTGCACGAACACGCTCGCGGGAGGTGCCGGAGAGGTACTCGGGCAGGTTGTGGCGCATCTCGACGACGGAGCCGAAGGTCTCCAGCAGCTCAGAGATGCTGGTGCCAGCAACCACGCCACGCTCGGTGATGAACCAGCGGACAGCACGATCCAGAACGCGCTGGTTGTCGCGCAGAACGGTGAACCATGCATCCAGCGGGGTCTTCGGGGGCAGTTCGCGGTGCAGCTTAGCTGCGGTGCCCAGCTCGAAGAGCTCGCGAGCGACGATGAAGGCGCGTGCGACGGAATCGATACCGACGTTGAACTCCTCCATCACGCGGTATGCGAAGGTGATACCGCCGATGTTGACCAGCTCGTTAGCGACGCGGGTGCAGATGATTTCCTTACGCAGCGGGTGCGAGTCCAGGTGCTGACCGAAACGCTCGACCAGTGCTGCCGGGAAGTAGCTGCGCAGAACGCCTTCCAGGTAGGGGTCGTCCGCGAAGTCGGTCTGCTCCAGTGCGTGGGTGAGGTAAATCTTCACGTACGCAGCCAGGACGGACAGCTCGGGGCGGGTCAGGCGGTCGCCAGTGGTCTCCAGACGCTCGTCCAGCTCCTCGTCGGTGGGCAGGAACTCGACGGCGCGGTTCAGGCCGGCGTGCTCTTCCAGGTCGTGCATGAGGCGCTTGTACAGGTTGGTGCCCAGGAAGGAGCCGTGGAACTCACCCTGCAGCAGAACGTTCTGCTCAACGTTGGTCTCGAGGACCTTGCCGCCGACCTCGTCCTGCAGGGACTCGATGAAGGAAGCACGCTCTTCGCTGGACAGCTCGCCGTGTGCCACGAGGCGGTCCACCAGAATCTTGATGTTGACCTCACGGTCACTGGTTTCCACACCTGCGGAGTTGTCGATTGCGTCGGTGTTGAGGATAACGCCGTTGAGCGCAGCCTCAATACGACCCAGCTGGGTGAAGCCGAGGTTACCGCCCTCGCCAACAATCTTGGCGCGCAGGTCCTTGCCGTTGACGCGCAGTGCGTCGTTAGCCTTGTCGCCAACCTGTGCGTTGGTCTCGGTGGATGCCTTCACGTAGGTACCGATACCGCCGTTGTAGATCAGGTCGACCGGTGCCTTGAGGATTGCGGAAATCAGCTCGGTCGGTGCCAGCTCGGTGACGGACTCATCCAGGCCCAGAACCTCGCGCACCTCGGGGGTGATCTCGATGGACTTCAGACCGCGAGAGTACACGCCACCACCGGCGGAAATCAGGTCGCGGTTGTAGTCCTGCCAGGAGGAACGGGGCAGGTTGTACAGGCGCTGACGCTCGTCGAAGGACACTGCCGCGTTCGGGTTCGGGTCCAGGAAGATGTCGCGGTGGTCGAATGCTGCGACCAGGCGGGTTGCCTTGGAGCGGAGCAGACCGTTACCGAAAACGTCACCGGACATGTCGCCGATGCCGACTGCGGTGAACTCTTCGGTCTGAGCGTCGTGGCCGAGCTCAGCGAAGTGACGCTTGACGGACTCCCATGCACCACGTGCGGTGATGCCCATAGCCTTGTGGTCGTAACCGACGGAGCCGCCGGATGCGAAGGCGTCGCCCAGCCAGAAGCCGCGCTCCAGGCTGATTGCGTTTGCGGTGTCGGAGAATGCTGCGGTGCCCTTATCCGCTGCAACCACCAGGTAGTAGTCGTCAGCGTCGCGTGCTACAACACCCTCGGGGCGGACAACGGTCTCGGAGCCGTCGGTGCCAACCGCAAGGTTGTCGGTGACGTCCAGCAGGGAGCCGATGAAGACCTTGTAGGACTCGCGGCCCTCGGTGATCCATGCGTCACGATCCACTGCGGGGTCGGGCAGCTGCTTGGGGTAGAAGCCACCCTTCGCGCCGGTGGGGATAATGACGGCGTTCTTCACCATCTGGGCCTTGACCAGGCCGAGCACCTCGGTGCGGAAGTCGTCACGGCGATCCGACCAGCGCAGGCCACCACGTGCGACGCTACCGAAGCGCAGGTGAACACCCTCAACGCGCGGGGAGTAGACGAAAATCTCGAACTTGGGGCGGGGCAGGGGTGCGAAGTCAATCTCCTGCGGTGCCACCTTGAACGCGAGTGCGGGGCGGTCAGCAAGGTATGCGTTGGTGCGCAGGATAGCGCGGATGACCTTGCCGAGGGAGCGCAGGTAGCGGTCAGCGTCCAGGGTGGGGATCTGGTTCAGTTCCTCAACCAGGGCTGCTTCGATTTCGTCACGGCGTGCGTTGCGCTGCTCATCGTTGAGACCGTTGTTCGGGTCGAAGCTGACCTCGAAGAACTCGACCAGGTGCTTGGTGATGGCCGGGTTTGCGAGCAGGGTGTTCGACATGAAGGACGGGGTGTAGCCCAGGCCCAGCTGAATCAGGTAGTGGTTCAGGGCACGGAACAGACGTACTTCCTGCCAGGTCAGGCCCTCAGCCAGGATCAGGCGGTCCAGGGTATCGGACTCGCGCTCACCGAGCAGGTAGGCGTTCAGGGCATCCTCGTACAGGGAAGCCACAGCGTTTGCGTCCACGCCCTCGGGGAATTCAACTCCGAAGTCGTAGAGGTAGCCGTAGTCTTCGCCATCCTCAGGCTTGAACTCGTAGGGCTTCTGATCAACAACGACCAGGCCCATATTCTGCATAACCGGCAGAAGCTCGGTGAGGGTGTGAGGTGCGGACAGGTAGGTCTTCAGTCGGGTGGTGTTGGCTTCGCCGGCTTCAACCTTGATTGCGGCGGGCTTCTGGCCCGAGAGAGATTCAAGAATCACGATATCCTCGATTGCTTGTTCTACTGTGTAATCGGCTCGGTAGGCTACACTAGTCGCATCTGCCCAGGCTGATGCGAGTCGGCGGCCTGCCGCTCCGGGTTTCCATGCCTCAATAGCAGCTGCGGTTGCTTCCACCCAGGAGCGGGCGGCTTCTTGCAGTCGCTTTTCGAGAGCTTGATGATCCGTCTTCGGCACATCGTTGGGGTTGGTGAGCCGAATGCGGAAAAATAGGCGCGCCAACGATGAGGAGGACAGGTACACCTCATGGTCGATGGCACTAAGATCAAATTCCTGTTGGAACACCCGCTGGATTCGCGCACACACGTTCGTGTTGTAGCGGTCCCGAGGCAGGTACACCACAGCGGAAATAAACCGGTTGAACTGGTCTGCGCGCAGGAACAGGCGGGTCTTGCGGCGCTCCTCCAAGCCCATGATGCCGCCGAACGTATCGGTCAGATCATTAGCGGAAGCGTGCAGCAGCTCCAGGCGCGGGTAATCTTCCAAGGCACCCAGAAGCGCCTTGTCAGAGTAAGAACCGGGGTGGTAGCCGAGGCGGCGGCGCACCATCGCGATACGCTCACGCACCAGCGGAGTCTCAATAGCGGGCAGTGCGTACGCCTGGCGGGTGAACAGGCCCAGAATGACGTACTCACCAATCACGCGGCCGTTCAGGTCGAAGCGGCGCACACCAATGTAGTCCAGGTAGTCGTTCCGTGCGACAGTGGAGCGGGAATTCGCCTTCGTGATGTACAGGGGGCGCGGGAACAGGGCACGCTCCAGGGTCTCACCCGAAAGGGGGATGCGGCTCCTACCCTCCGTGGTGCGCAGAATACCGAGCGCCGAACCGGGGCGGTCCACCAGCGAAATAGCGCCGGAGGTGCCGTCCAGCACACGCTCCTTAACACCCATGAACACGAAGTTGCCGCGGGTCAGCCAGCGCAGGAAGTCCTGTGCCACCTCCACACGGGATGCAGGCTCCACACCGCGCGGGTTGGCGGCATAGGATTCCTCACCATGACCCAGGGTTGCGCCGCGCAGGTCGTACATGGACTGCGCCAGGTCGAAAACGCGGGCGACCATGGCATCCAGGTCGGTGTGGCAGGCGCGAACGTCAGCGAGGACGCGCTCAACTTCCTTCTCGCAGCGGCGCTGCTCTTCCTCAGTGAGGTAGCGGGTCAGGCGAACCGCAATCCAGGATTCAATAGCGACATTGGTACCCGCCGGGGCGTTCTCGCTGAGCTTGAGGGAGGGCACGCCAAGAGTGGCGGTATCACCGCTGGCAAGGTTGCCGCGCATGCCGGTGCCGCGCAGGCTCAGGAGGGTACCGTCCGGGCCGCGTTCAGCGAGGAAGGTAGGGTGAAGAATGGTGACGAAACCACCAAAGTGCGTGGCAAGGCATGCGGTCAGGGAGCTGACGATGTGCGGCATGTCGTCGGTCGCGACGTACAGGGTGGTGTTGTACTCGTCGTTGCGTGCGGCAACGACAGGGGTCTTGGGCAGGCGGATTTGAGCCAGCGCACGGTGGGTGCGAGCCAAATCCTCTAACTCTGCCGGGGTGAACTCTTCACGCTCATCTTCGGGGCTGTTCAGGAAATACTGCTCGACCCATGCATCGGCGCCAGCGAAGTGTGCCATAGCCTTGTCAGTCATTGACAATCTATCCTCCGAATATCGGTATCACTTCACTGTGACGGTGTCTGTGTGGTCTCATGTGCGCGCCGTGGCGCGCGAGCACTTATACCAAGCTTATACCTTCGAGGTGTTTCTGTCAGACATATCGCTCTTGTGGGCGTAGAAATTATTTTTATCTTCTTCCCAACTCCAGCGCGCATTTGGTACGGGTTCAAGAAAGTAGGTGCATCTTACGAGGCGGACACGTACAGTGAAACTATGAGTTTGCGTACTGAATCTTTCCTGGTGGGCCTCATTGGTGACGGCATCACCTCCTCCCTGACCCCTCCCATGCACGAGGCAGAGGCGGACGCGCACGGGGTGCGCTACCTGTACCGCCCCGTCGACCTGGACGCCCTGAACCTGGATGGCGCCTCCGCCCCGGCGCTACTGGATGCGGCGGCGCTACTCGGCTTTAACGCTTTCAACATCACGCACCCGTGCAAGCAGTCGGTCATGGAGCACCTGCACGAGCTTTCGGATGCGGCACGTGCCCTGGGTGCGGTCAATTGCGTGGTGATTCGCGAGGACGGCAGCTTCTACGGCGATAACACGGACTACTCCGGGTTCATCGCGGGATTGAAGCGCGGCCTGCCACAGGTGGCGGAGAATCCGGCGCGCCTGGAGCACGTGGTGCAGCTGGGTGCCGGCGGTGCCGGTAGCGCCACAGCGTACGCACTGTGCCGTCTGGGGGTGCGCCGCCTGAGCCTCTTCGAGCGTGACGCGGCGAAGGCGCAGGAGCTTGCGGAGCAGCTCGGTGGGCTCTTCCCGCAGACCCGAATCGAGGTGCTGAGCGACGACGAGCACTTGATTGAAGCTCTACTACAAGCTCAGGGTTTGGTGAACGCAACCCCGGTGGGCATGCACGTGCATCCGGGTATGCCGTTGAGTGAATCGGCACTGAGTGCCGGGGTGTTGCGTGAAGGCCTGTGGGTTGCGGACGTCATCTATCTGCCGCAACAGACGCAGCTGGTGCGCGCGGCGCGTACCGCCGGATGCGAGGTGCTAACGGGCGGCTACATGGCGGTGGGTCAAGCGGTGGATGCGTTCCGCCTCTTCACCGGGCTGGAACCGAACGCTGAGCGTATGGCGGCGCATTTTGAGACGCTGATTGCGGCTCAGCAGGGGGCTTAGAAGGTTAAACACGCAGGTGGGGATGGATAGCTAACTATCCAGCCCCACCTGTATTTATTCTATATACGGAATATATTGTGCGGGCTATACGTCCAGTTCCGCAAGGGACTTCTTGTACCCTTCACGAGCCGTCAGCGCACCCAACGCCACGAGCACGCACATGGCGACCGTGAACACGGCGGGCAGCACCGCGTTATGCAGGTCGGCACCGGCGAGGCTCGTCGCCACGGCGGGGGCGACGCCTCCAGAAATTGCGAAGCCAATCTGGGTACCCAGCGCCAGGCCGGTCACGCGCACGCGAGTCGGGAACATCTCCGCATAGAAGGCGGGCCACACGCCGTTCGCCATGGAGTACAGCGCACCGTGCATGAGCACGCCGTAGGCGAAGATACCCACCCAGTTACCCTCGGTAATCGCGCCGAGGTACGGGAACATCACCAGGGACGAAGCAACCGCACCGGTAATGAACACGGGCTTACGACCGATCCGGTCGGCAAGCATGGCGGCGAGCGGAATCGCAATCAGGCCGAGAGTGTTGGAGGCGACCGGCACCAGCAGCATGGTGCTGCGGTCAAGGCCGTAACCCTTGGTGGCGAAGGAAAGCGCGAAGGTCGTGAAGACCATGTTCACGGTGTTGACCATGGCGCACACGGCAATAGTGAGTACGGCGCGCTTGTAGTGCTTGAAGACCAGCATGAGCGGGGACTCGGTAAGCTTTTCGCGCTGCAGGTAGGCGGGCGGCTCGGAGAGGGTGCGGCGAATCAGCCAGGCGGTCACCACCACAAAGGCGGAGAGCCAGAAGGGTACGCGCCAGCCCCAGCTGAGCAGGTGCTCGTCCGGCAGTGCGGCGAAGGGAATGAACACGGCGGTTGCCAGTAGCGAGCCGAACTGGGTGCCTTGCAGGGTCCAGCTGGTCGTGAAGGCGCGCTGATGCTCGTTGGCGTGCTCCAGGGAGATGGAGATGGAGCTTGCCTGCTCACCGGCGGCGGAGAGGCCCTGAATCATGCGGCAGATGACCAGCAGGGTGGGGGCGAGGATACCCGCCTCGCTGTAGGTCGGCAGGCAACCGATTGCGAAGGTGGCAAAGCCCATCAGGAAGAGCGTGAGCATCAGGACGAATCGGCGGCCGTAGCGGTCACCGAGGGGCCCAACGATCATGGCGCCGAAGGGGCGCACAACGTAGGCGACGCCCACAACCACCATGGACTTGAGGATGCCGATGGCGGCGGTGTCTTCGGGGAAGAAGATGCGGTTGAGCACGATTGCGGCGGCGGTGCCGTAGACGGCGAAGTCGTAGTATTCGAGGGCGGAGCCTATCCAGCTGGCGAGGGCGGCTCGTCGTGGTGATCGGGCGGGCGCGTCGGTGCGTCGGCTCATGGGTGGCTCCTTCGGTGCTATACCCGTTGGGAGGGTCGGGGCCGTGGTGTGGGCGGCCCGTGCGGTTTGTCAATGTGCCCTTCCAGTGTAGGGAGCACCCCACCCATTTTCCATAGGGTTACCTAAGTTCCCAGGGTTTGAAGTAGCAATAGCGGACGGACACCTCCAGCTCCAACCCCAGTCAGTTCATAAGCGATAAAGAAATTTGTAATTTCAAAAATGCGCAACAGGACTTTCGCACTCCAACCCACGTAAAGTGAATATCACCTCGGCAGGAGTGTGCCTACCGAGCAGTCACGCCGACCAAGATAAAGCTGGTCGGCGTTTTTAGTGTCCAATTCATTTGCGGTAGCCCCGAACTATGGACTTCCCGGGAGGTTCATAGTGCGGGGCTACTGCCTTTCCGAAAGGATTTTATTATGGCCAAGATTGATCAGGCGATTGCATGGATGGAGCAGCGTAAGGGCAAGGTGACCTATTCGATGAATTATCGAACTGGCCCGCATTCTTATGACTGCTCATCTGCGGTTTACTTTGCACTGCGAGATGCTGGCCTACTCCCGCAGAATATTGCCATCGGTAATACCGAAACGCTTTTCCACGATTTGGAGAGTAACGGCTGGACTCAGGTTCGACCGGATGCATCGGGTAATTACCCGGCACGACGTGGCGACGTGTTTATTTGGGGTCGCCGTGGATACACCAACGGCGCAGCTGGTCACACCGGCATTTTCTATGATGACCACGACACGATTATCCATTGCAACGCTGGCCACAATGGCATTTCCATCAATCCGCACGACACGATTTGGGTGTATAACGGTTCTCCTGCAATCACGATTTATCGTCCCCCTGCAGAAGTGAACGAAGAAGAGGTTATCTATCGCGCAGCTAAGAATGCGATGAATGCAATTTTTAATGAGCCTTTTGTTCGCCAGGGCGACCTCGCTAAGGCTCGCTATGGCAATGCCACTGTCGGCCTGCGCGGCGTAATCCACTGGTTCGACAACTCCATGTTGTACCTTCAGCAGCGTCTCGATGATGCAGAAAAAGCTGTGCGTGCGCTCTAGTTAGATTTATCTACTGAAACCAAAGAGATAACCATCAGGGTGTTTGGGGGAGGGTCTCTAGACCCTGCCCCAAACACCCATAAAACTTTAAATATAACGCATTCAATAAATCACAAAATTTCACCTAATGAATATTTATCGATAAATAAACCAATATAAGTTGATTTACGAATTAAATAGCCTCATCTACCTTCAAGTACACCCCCCCCCTAACCTAAATATTAAAGGGCGATTTAGAACATTGAAAAGTATCTGTTTACTCTTTTGACTAGGCATAGTATTCAGGAGAAACCATGAAACACCTACCCCGTCCCTGCGCAGGATGCAGGGAGCCAACCAGTTCCTATAGAGAGGACTGCCGCACCTGCCAGGCGCGGCGCCGTGCTATACAGACGCACGATAGTCCCTATCTAATGCAGGGGCATTCAATATGCCCTCGGTGTTGGCGTACGGCAGGTCTCTCTCTACCGGCAAGTAGTGTACGCCCGGAGAACTACGGGCAACCGCTCGTAATAGAGAATCAGTGGAATCCCATCTATTCCATCTGCCGTGCATGTATCCACGCGCCAGAAGGTACCGTTCCTCTTGATTCACCGCGGGTCTATCTTCCTGTCAATCCTAGAGCTCGACGAACTTCAAAGCAGCGAATTTACCCTTCGCGAGCAAATCCGGTTCTTTTTCTTCCGCTTTCTCATTGCACGCGTTGCGAGAAGCCAATAGATGAGGATTCTCGACATGCCGGGCATCCCTTATGCCGCAAGCACTACCGGCAACTGAAGCGACAGAATGCGCACCAGGATACTGAAGCTCCAATCGGCAAGAAGAACGGACAGGATGAATGGGCCGTTCATGATGCTGGTTTAGCATCATTCCTACACGCACGGAGAAAGCGTCTGTCCCGTGCTTCAACTTCGCTGCCAAGAAGCAGAAGCAGGGCAACTCTTTGTAGAGCCAACACTATGGTTCACGCACCTTCCGCACTGTAGCGGATATCAATAATTCACTCATTTAGCAGAGAGGCTACATCATATGGCTACCATTTCGTCTGGCGAGCAACTGCAGCAGCATCTAATCGCTCTAACTGTGGGCACGCCAGTGAAGGATGCAGACCGTCAATGTCTACATCGCAC
Source organism: Rothia mucilaginosa ATCC 25296 (assembly GCF_000175615.1). Taxonomy (GTDB): domain Bacteria; phylum Actinomycetota; class Actinomycetes; order Actinomycetales; family Micrococcaceae; genus Rothia; species Rothia mucilaginosa. Next base: position 50,377 of record NZ_ACVO01000009.1, read on the forward strand.
AAAGTTCCGTATTCCACGCCACCAGGCATTATTGGACGAGTTGGCAGATTATGTCGCCGGTGGTTCACGTACCGGAGGAGCATCCAGCGCCAGCCGCTTTGGATGTCGCATACCTATTTCTGCTAATGCATTAGAAATTCAAGAGTCTATTCGTTCCGTTGTAATGCGCTCATTCCCAGGTGCACCGCTGAAAAATCAGGTTTCTGCGTGGATTCGCAATCACCTACATCAGGAGCTTCATGATGAGGCGTTAGCAACGACGACCAGTTGGATTCGGGCCATTGTTGCGTTGCGCCATCCCAGTCATGATTTGCAGGGATTTTGTCCTAACTGCGGGGAGCAGGAAGTCATGAAAACAAGCTGCGACGGCTCAACATCAATACGCCGATCTGCACTGTATTACACCGCTGAAAGGGCATCTTGTCGTTCTTGCTCTGCTATGTGGGAAGGGTTAGAAGGTATGAAGGCCTTAGCCCTATTACTTCATAGCCAGGACTGATACCGTCCGTATTAAACTTCTGCCTGTGAAAATAGGTAACCGTTCCAGTAGGATTACATCATTTTCCCGGGCAGATAAAGCTACCGCAGGAAGCTGTTATTTCACTGCTGTAGTTCACCCCGTCGGGTTTATCCTGGCGGGGTTTTCTGTTAAACCGCGGCCATCATAGCCGCCCAACCGCCAAGGAGATTATCATGGCACCTATTTCTGAAGCATCCGCCTACCGCGCAGCGCATCGAGCCCTAACCGATGTGTACAACGAGCCTTTTGTTCGAGAAGGTAATCTTGCGGTTGCTAAATTTGGCAACGCTACTGTCAACACTCGAACCGTTGTGGAATGGTTCGATCATCAGGTGATTCTCATTGCTAAGCGTATTGAAGATATCGAGAAGCTCGCAAAGTCAAAGCGCCATGCTTAGACACCGTCCAGGATGGCGTAAGCAGCTGTACGCGGTTATTCCAGCTACCACTGCCGTCCTGCAGACATACGGAATCCTTACGCAGGAGCAGGCAAGTGTGTGGGCTGGTCTCGCGATAGCCCTCTGGGGTTTGTGGATGGCTTGGGCTAACACCGACCATACTCGCAAGCCCCACAATACTACGCATATTCCTCCCCACCAGTAGGTCCGTCATATATCGTGGGGGTGGTGGAACATATTTCGATTCCCCACCGCCCCCACCGTATGATGTACCTGTATATAGTTCCATCCGCTGCATTTCGAAGAGGTACTATGCCGTCACCCCGCACCAGCATCATCATGCCGGTCTACAACACGGCTGACACTGTCATCGCCGCGATGGAGTCCGTTCTGGCGCAGACCGACCCCGATTTTGAGTTGCTGGTAGTAGTTGACGGCTCCCCGGATTGTTCCTCGAAGGTGATTCGCGAGTTCCTGCAGAACACCCCCGACCCCCGCATCCGTCTGTTCGACAATGAGCAGAACGCCGGCGTGTCTGCAGCACGCAACCAGGGTCTGGATGAGGCGCGCGGCGAGTGGATTACGTTCATTGACTCTGATGACACGTACCGCCCCGAGTTCCTGGAGCGCCTACACGCCGCGGCGGCACGTAACGGCGCGGATGTGGCAACCTGCGGTCACACCATTGCCCGCGCCGACGGCTCCACGATGGACCGCCCGCAGGATGCGCCCGGTACGTACACGGGTCGCGATATTGCCATCAACTATCTGCTGAACCGTTTTACGGGTTTTGTGCACGATAAAATTTTCCGCGCTTCGCTCTTCTCTTCGGTACGTTTCGCAACCGATATTCACCGCGCCGAGGATGCCCTCGCGGTCTTTGAGTGCCTCATGCAGGCGCAGAAGCTTGAGGTTATCCCGGACTGCCTGTACCTGTACCACATGGGCTCTGAGGGTCTGACGTGGGGCCGCGTGACCCCGGTGGAGGAAAGTATCCGCCACACCCGCTACATGCGTGAAGCGGGTGCACCCCTGCTCTCCTCGAAGGAGGGTCAGCAGGCGATGGCGATTTCTTCTGCGGTGACCTACCTGAATAATGCCCAGCAGGCGCTCATGAGCGATAGCGCCGACTCGGACGCGGTAATCCGCGAGTGCCGCCGCCAAATCGAGTGGGGTTGGGTTGTGCCGGCGCTACGTTCTAGCCCGGTGGTGGGTGCGGCGAGCCTGCTGTTGAAGCTCTCCCCCGCCCTGTACCGCACCCTGTACGGCGCGTACGTTCGCCGCGCCTACGGCATGTAACCCCTCAGCGTTTTTATCATCACAGTTCTTATTAGCCCCGTTCTTAAAGGTTCCTGTCTTTCATGTCTGCCATCCCTCGCACGAGCATCATTATGCCGGTCTACAACACCGCTTCCACCGTCATTGCGGCGATTAAGTCGGTGCTGGCGCAGACCGACCCCAATTTTGAGCTTCTGGTCATGATTGACGGCTCCCCGGATCATTCGGCGCAACTGATTGCCGACTATCTGCAGCAGAACCCGGATGAGCGCGTGCGCGTGTTCAATAACCCCAAGAATCAGGGCCTGTCCGCGATGCGTAACCAGGGCCTGGATGAGGCGCGTGGCGATTGGGTGACGTTCCCCGATTCTGATGATGCTCTCTACCCGATTTTCCTGGAGCGCCTGCACCACCACGCGGAGCGTACGGGGGCGCAGGTGGTCAATTGCGCCCACAACATGGTGGCGACCGACGGTTCGACTACGCAGCGCCTGAAGGGTGCCCCCGGCACGCTGACCGGTCAGGAGGCGGCGTTCGCCCTGCTTAAGGATGAGCTGTCTCCTTACGCTTGGGATAAGATTATTCGCCGCGAACTATTTGAAGGTGTTCGATACCCGCAGATTGAACGAGCCGAGGATGAGTGTGCGCTATTGGACTGCTACCTACGAGCACAGAGCGTGACCGTCATTGACGAGCCGCTGTACGCGTACGCGGTGAGCGCGGGAAGCCTGACGTGGAGCCGTATTACTCCCCTGTCTGAGACTCGCCGCCTGCTGGAGTATTTTGAGAAGTCTCTGCAGCGTACGAGCACGTATCATCTGCTTGCCGGTCAGGAGGCGCTGACGATTGCCCGGGTTATTGCGTACCTGAATAACGCGCAGCAGGCGCTGATTGTGGGCGGTGAGAGCGCACCGGCTGTGCTGGCGGGTTGCCGTGCCGGTTTTACGGTGAGCGATGCGCTGCTTGCGTTGCGCATCCGCCCGGTGTTTGGTGCGGCGGGTCTGCTGTTGAAGACTAGCATGCCGCTGTACCGTCTGCTGTACGGCGCGTACGTTAAGCGGGTCTATAACCTTTAGAATTCGGGTGCTTGTACCCATCACACTCACACACATTGATTGGAGCGGATTTTCATGTCCTCCAAACCTGCATCGGCGCAGGTGGCGTCTTCTCAACCTGCGGATGCTCAGCCTGAGTCTCAGGTGCCTGCCGCGCGCCCTAAGCCCGCGCGAAAGGTGTACCTGGACCTTATTAATGTTCTTGCCATTATCTTCGTGGTGGCGTTGCATGTGCGGTTCAACTATCGGGTGGATTACGATTCGCCCGGCTGGGTTCTCGAGAACATTCTTTCGGGTACCGCGGTTGCGGCTGTGCCGCTTTTCTTCATGGCCTCGGGCATTACCCTGCTGAATTTCACGAACCGTGAGAGCGTCGGCACGTTCTATAAGAAGCGTTTCACGAAGATTCTGATTCCGCTGCTGGTGTGGGGTCAGGTGTATCTCTTTGCGCGCAGCTGGTTTAAGCACACTCCCCTGCCTACGGGTGAGGAGATTCTGGCGGTGCTGTTGGCGCCGAACAAGGTGGGTGTGACCCTCTGGTATTTGGAGGCGCTCATCGGCGTGTACCTGGTGTTGCCGATCTTCTCGTACGCCCTGCGTGGTGCCGGTGAGAAGAAGGTGCAGCTGGCGTGGCTGATGGCTGCGCTGGGTCTGCTGATGCCCATTGCGACTGCTACCCTGCAGAAGATTAATCCGCAGTTTATGCCGGAGTTCTCGGCACCCATCGTGGGGTATGTGGGCTTCTGCTTCTTGGGTTATGCATTGGCGAATACGGAGTTTAGCCTGCCGTGGCGTCTGGTGATTTATGTGCTGGGTATTGCCGGTTCTCTGGCGCATATTCTGGTGGGCCCGTACCTGGTACTGAACCACCCGGGCCTGGGCGGTTTGGCGACCGAGTACCTGTCTGTTCCGACGATTTTCTGGGCCGCGGCGGTGTTCGTGTTCTTCAAATCTCTGCCGCTGAATCGCCTGCCGGAGGCGGTTCAGACGGGTCTGCGTAAGCTGTCGGCTCTGACTTTTGGTGTGTACCTGATTCACCTGCTGATTATTCAGGGCCTCGCCGCCTACGGTTGGCCGCTGGTGGATTACCGCCTGGAGGCACCCTACGCGCTGCTGGTGTGGGCTTCTTCGCTGATTCTGGTGTGGCTGCTGCGCTGGATTCCGCCGGTCCGCAAGTGGCTGATTCCCTAGCGGTGAGCCGCTTACCAGGTTTAAACGTTGGGAGGGGCACGTACATCATGTACGTGCCCCTCCCATAGGTTTTTAAGCAGAGGTTTTTAAGCAGAGGTTTTTAAGCTACTCGGCGTGAGCTTCTTCCGTGCGGGATGCCAAAGCCACGCCAACCATGTGCACCACGAAGCCGCAGACCGGGCCGACCGCCAACGCCACAATAGCGCGCGGCACCAGCGGCGCGGGAATCAGGAACGCCAAGCTCAAGGTCACCGCCGCGGCAACCACCCAACCGGCGAGGTAGATGCGGTGCTGGTTCACCGCGAGCGCCATATTGCCCGAGAGGGTCATGAGCGCCAGCAGTGCCGAGGCGAAGACCAGCGCACCCAGGGTGATGCCGGAGGCTGCCGCCTCGTACGCGGACTCTGCACCTGCGGCAGGCGGGTAAATCAGGCGGAACAGCAGCGGACCCACCAGGTACGCCGCCAACGCGCCCACAGCACCCACAGCCACCACTGCGGCGGCAGGCTTAATGAACGCCGCTACGGGGCGGTGGCGCTGCTTCAAGAAGGCAGAAACCGCCACACCCTGGAACGCCTGCAGGGGAATCATGATCGGCGAACGGGTAATGGAAATCGCCAGGATCAGGGTGCCCAACACGACTGGCTCGCTCTCCGCGGCGCCGCTCGCCTTCAGCACGTTCGGGAAGCCCATCATCAGCACCGCCGCGGCGGCAGAGGACAGGAACGACCAGAGAATATTGGTTATCAGGCGCCCCGCGGGTACATCGGCACGAGCGACCCACAGGCGGCGACCCGAGACGGTCACGAACGCCAGGATGAGCCACAGACCCATCGGCACGACGGTTGCCACCTCAAGACCGGCAAGGGAAGGAATCATGAGCGCAGCCGCAAGCATGAGGATGAGGCGCCCGGCAGATTCCAGACCACCCACCGCCGCAAAAAGGTACCAGCGGTCCTCACCGGCGGTCACACCGCTCATAGTCGCCTGCAGGGCGTAGAGGAACACGCCCACCGCCATAACGGTCACGCCCACCGCCGCCGAATGCGGAATCTGCTGGCCCGCCCACAGAGGGGAGCTCACCAACACCAGCGCACCAGCGATAGCACCCAGAGCCGCGGTCACCGTAACCACGCGGGCGCCCTGCGGCGCGGAACCCTCAGCAGATGCAGCCCTGTTAGCTAAAGCCCTGTCAGCTACAGCACGGGTGCGTGCCGTACCCACCGCGCGCGTAATCTCCGGCTGAATACCCGTGATAATACCCGTCACAGTGAAAAGCGCCGCCCAGAACAGCAGGAACTCCGTCAGCTCCGAACCGTTCAGGGCACGCTGAGCAATCATGGTCACCAACAGCGTGGAGACCGCCGCCAACAGGGACGAACCCAAAAGCGCCAGGGACTGGTAGCGGGTGACCGTACCCGAAGACTGGGCCTCCCGAGAGGGGTGTTCCTCCACCCCGCTCTTATCGGGGTGCTGTACCGACTCGCTCACCGCGTCCTCCTCATTCCTAGCCGCCAATATAGCCGCCAACACAAACCATCATTACATACGCAGATGCGCCGCACATCCACCGCAGGATGTACGACGCACCGCACACAAATATAGGTTTACTTCACCACATGCTCGGCAAGGTTCTTAACACCCTGCCACTTCTTCGCCAGGGCCGCCTTCGGCAGCAGAGTCAGCGCGTGAGCACGCGAGGAGAAACGGATACGGGCCACGCGGGCAGCCTTCGTCCAACCCAGGGCAGTCATCTCATCAGCAATGGTGTTCATGTAGCGGCGCTCCTCATCAAAGCGGGTACCCTCCAGGGCACGCCAGGACGAGTCAGAACCACCGTGACGACGGTACATGAACGCAACCTGCGGATCGTAGTACAGGGAGCCGCCACGCATCGTAATGTCCAGAATCAGCGCCATATCCTGCACAACGTTCAGGCCCTCACGGAAGCCGGTGCCCACGATGGCGTCCTTACGCCAACCCAAGGACGGGAAGTAGAACCACGCGCCGCGCAGCAGGGAGGTAGCCAGCTCCTCACCCTGCAGAACAGCCTCACCCTTGGGACGGTAGAACGCCTTAGTCTGCTCCACCAGAGTGTTCGACAGGCCGTTGTTCTCATCAATCACGACCACGCCGGGCTGGAAAATGGATGCCTCAGGGTGCTTCGCCGCCGAATCCACCAGCCACTGCACATAGTTGGGGAGCATGACATCATCAGCACCCATGACGGTGACCAGGTCATTCTCTACGAAGGTCAAGCACTTGCGGTAATTACCGTTCGCGCCCAAGTTCTTCTCGTTACGCATGTAGGTGATGCGCTCATCCTTGAGCGACTCGAACCAGCCGGGAATCGAGTCGTCCGGGTAGCCGTCATCAATAACAATCAGGCGCCAGTCCGGGTTGGTCTGACCGACCACAGACAGCACAGCCTGCTTCATCATGGCAACGTCGCCGTAGTAGGGGAACAGAATATCAACGGTCATGAGGTATTACTCCAAGCTCAAACGTGTAGAGACGTATAAAAATCAGGGGCTTTAGGGTTTCTTCTGCTCTCGCTCCGTAGCGCGGGAAGCGCCCTGCGGCTGACGCTGAAGAGCCTTCATAATCGCAACTTCTTCAGCGAGGGTACGCATATCATCCGTAATCTTCGAGATAGCCAGAGTCAAATGCAGACTGATACCCATCAGCATAATAATCGCCAGTAGGAACAGCAGGTTGACCGGGGTCTCAATACCCACCAGACGCGAGAGGGCATCCAAAAGCTTCGGGAAAAGCGCCAACACAATCATGATGACGCCAACGATAAGCCACAGTGCGGCGTACTTTTCCTTCATCTTCTGGTTGCGTACCTGCGCCAGAACGAGAACCTCCATCACCACCACGATGAGAAGGAAGAAAATATTTGCACTCATTTACTTAGACCCCACATTCGTTTTCTGGCGAGTCATCGACATGCCAAACGAGAAGAAAGAACGAACCAGGTACACCGCAGACTTCCACGGGCTTGAAGAAGGAGTACCACCCTGACGCTCACGCATCTCAACCGGCACCTGCTTTACAGTCAAGCCAGAACGAATCGCCATCACGCAGGCATCGATACAGTCACCCAGATACTCAGCAGGTAGATGCTCGCAATACTGCTCAATCGCCTTGCGGTCTGCCGCACGGAAGCCGGAGGTGGCGTCGGTGAACTTCTCGCCTGAAATCATCGTAAACATACGGGCCAGAACCACCATCGCCCACTTACGCGGACCAGACACCTTATAGTTCGTCGCCTCAGCAAAGCGGGAACCGATCGAGATGTTGACATCCTCCAGGCCAGCAAGCACAGTGCGGATACCCTTCGGGTCATGCTGCCCATCAGCATCAACCTGAATCGCGCAATCATATCCGGCTTGGCGAGCATACTTGTAACCGGTGCGCAAAGCGCCACCGATACCCATGTTGTAGGGAAGATCAATCACGAAAGCGCCGGTAGCGCGCGCAATCTCAGAGGTGCGGTCGGTGGACCCGTCATTGACGACTACCAGGTCGACCTCAGGCATCATGCGGAAAAGTTCTTCAATTGTGCCCCCAATAACTTCCTCTTCATTCCACGCGGGCATAATGATGAGGGGCCGAGGGGTCTGCGTAAAAGTCTCTGATTCCATGCGGTGCTATCTCTTGTGTGTATGGCATACGGAAGTTAGTATGCGCACAAAGGCATACCGGTTTTACATCTTATCAGCACTCTCTTAACGACGCTCGAAGTAGCACCGCGGGGGTGGCCTAGTCTCCACGCCACCCCCGCAATACTTCAGGCAGCCCAAAAGTGCCAGATACTAGTTATTATCGCAAGCGCTAATGCGATACAGAGTCATCGGCCCCGAGGAGTACACCGGGGTCAGAACGTCCGTATCAATAGCAGCCACGAGGCCGTCGTAGTTTTTCTGTGCGTCTGGGCCGAAGTTCAACTGGTTCTCCAGGTGAACGTACCAGTGGGCCTTGTACTTGTTCACCTCGCGGCACACCTCCGGATTTGTACGAGCGTCCTTGAGGTTGTGCATAATTGCCGAGTACTTGGGTGAGGTCTCAAACTCGAAGTGGTATCCCGTCAGGTGACGATCTGCCAGCGCGTAAATATAGGCGCTACCGTCCCAGGGGTTGTTCACGATCACATCGCCCTTCGGCACGATCTTCGGGATCTCGTTAATGACGTTCATCTCGTCCTGATTCAGCACCACAGAGGTCGGGGTCACTCGGTATTCCTGCGATACCGCCAGAGTTGTCTCCTGCACCGAGGGTACACGCGAAGAAAGACCAGCAACTACCAGTACCAGAACCATCGCAACGCCCATGCCGACGGTCGCAACCTTCAATCGTGCCGGGCGCGGCGCGCGGCGCGCAACCCAGGTAAGCAGACCTTCCACGAAGCCGCCCAAGCCGATACCAGCCAGAATCACCGAGGGGAATACCACCAGAGCCGCCAAGCGGAAATGATCCGTGTACCAGGGAGCAACCATCAACAAGCGGAACTCGCCGCGCGGCACCGAGGCGGACACAATCCATAGGTAACCAATCAGCACCCAGCTGGCAATCAGCCACAGGTTGCGGTGCTTGTACAGCAGGTACCCCGCGCCCCACAGGGCCAGGAAACCGGCCAGATACGAGGGATTGAACGTATCTCTCAACTGATTGGCGTTCTCCAGGCCCAAGAAGAGGAACTGGTAGAGCGCCTCACCTTCGGTGAGCATAGGCTCCCACGTGTTGCTGGCAGATGCGCCAGGACGCAGGAACCACCAGGCACCCACACACCCAAGAATTACCAGCCCGAGTAGAGCGGATCTCACCCACTTCTGGCGAGAGGCCAGCTCGCGCGAGCGCACTACCCACGCCACCCCGGCCAGCACCAGCGGCAGAGCAAAGACCACAGCAGACACCACCGCGTTCGGATGCACAAGCGCTAGACCTGCGACACCCACCAGGGCGGCAAGACACAGGGAAAGCAGAGCTGCGTACTCGCCGCGCATCATCACCTGCACCAGGCATACCATGAGTGCCACAAATGATGGCACCAGAGCGTAACCCAGCAGATTCGGGAAGAGCACACCCCAACGCAGGAGGAGACCGGGAAACGCTGCAAAACCACCAATTATTGCAGGGATGGCAAGCGCCTGGAGGGGGCGAAGCTTCGGAATGCTCAAGCTGAACGCTACCAGCGAGCAGGGCCACAAAATGCCGGCAGCCAGTAACACGGTCACGATGGTGGCAGTCGCAATGCTCGTACCCATAGTGCTATAAATCAGGGACACAAAATCATGCCAACCCGCCGGGTAAAATGCCGGTTGCTGGTCTGCCGCAGATACCGCGCCCAGGGTCAGGCTCGACGCGTCACCGTGCTCCTGAATCCAGCGGATTGCATTCATATGGAATGAGTTATCCAGGCTCTGCGAGAACGCCTCAGGCCCGTAGACCATGTCCTCGGTCATGTGCAGCACCAGGAATCCGCCTAAAACAGCACCCACCACCGGCCACGCCACAGGAACATCATTACCCGGCCACGAGGCAGACGCCAGGGCAGGCCAACGGCGACCCACCAGCCACATGAGACCAGCAGCCGCAGCCACCAGCACGGCGGCAACCGGCACAAAAGAAATCAGGCTCCACGGAATACCGGTCTTACCCAGCACAATCGCGGAGACAGCCACCAGGGCAAAAGTCAGTAGTGGCGCATAAAAAACGCGCAGACGTGCGGGAATACGCAACGCCCAGCCCATTGCATAGCCGGGACCAAAAGCCAACACGACCGCAAAAAGTAGCAGCGGAATGGTTGCCAACCAGCTCATTAACCCTCTTCTCCCCACAGTTCACGCACCCGAAAACCCCTCAAATACGGGGGTCAGTGCGCTTTCGCATACCAAGCAAGGATACCCTAGAGCCCTCTTCACCCCCGCGAAACCCCGCGGAAGAGAGAGGGACAGCACCCACAACCCGCCGTTCGGAACCTTTCACCGGGAACCCCATGGGACACCACCGGTACACCCCCAAACGGCGAAGAATATGACGTAATATTTCACACCCTACGTCATGAAAGGTTCACCTAAGAAACATAGGGCAATAAATAAGGTGTTCACCACCCTTTAGCTTTACCCTGAAACATATCTCCCCTTAACAAAGGGTCGCCCAATGCATACACATCTGGACGAACCCTAAACGCAGCCGCAGAAGAAAGGGTCGATCATGACCGAAACCATTGCAGCACAGGCGCCCATCGCCGACACCTCCGAGCAGTTCAAGCTCGCCTTTGGCCACCAACCCGCCGGCGTCGCCATCATCACCGCCACCGACGAAAACGGCGAACCCGCAGGGTTCACCGCCTCCTCGCTGACCTCCGTCGCCGCAGAACCGCCCATCATCGCCTTCTCCCTCAAGGCAAACAGCGGCTCCGCAGCAAAGATTGCGGCCGCTTCCTCCTTCCTCGTGCACATGCTCGACGCTGAGAATGTGACCCTCGCGAAGAACTTCGCAACCCACGACTACCCCCGCTTCGCAGACACCAGCACCTGGGAATTCGTCTCCACCGGCGAACCCCTCGTCCACGGTGTAGGCCGCGTACTGCGCGCAACCCCGCTCAGCCGCGTTGAGGCTGGCCCCGCAATCGTCTTCACCGCGCAGGTTGAAGAGTTCATCCGCAACGACTGCGAAGGCACCCCGCTGGTCTACCACTCGCGCAACTTCCACGCGCTGGGCGACCACTCCAACGTGAACAACTACAGCATCTAACCCCGCACAGGGGTCACGGGGCGGTATTCGACGACCATGAGGCGACGAATACCGCCCCGCGGCGTACCCTGAACATAACAGCGCACAGCATTACATTGCAGAAGGAATAGTTATGACGGCTCAGACCACCCAGCCCGCATCCCTCCCCTGGCTCGAAAAGCTCATCGCGTTCCCCACTATCTCCGGAACCTCCAACCTGGAACTTATTGAGCTCATCGAAGCCGAATTTGCCCGCTACGGCTACAGCGGCGTGCGCACCTACAACGAGGACGGCACCCGCGCCAACCTGCTGGTCACCATCCCTGCCGCTGACGGCACCACCCGCGGCGGCATTATCCTCTCCGGTCACACGGACGTCGTGCCCGTCGCCGGTCAGGCGTGGGACGCCGACCCGTTCACCCTGCGCGTGGAGGGTACCCGCGCCTACGGCCGCGGCGTGTGCGATATGAAGGGTTTCCTCGCTGTCGCGCTCTGGCTACTGCCGCGCGTGGCTGAGGCGAAGCTGCGCACTCCCCTGCATTTCGCGTTCTCCTACGATGAGGAAATCGGTTGCATTGGTGCCCCCTCCCTTATCGAGGAGTTCGTGGCGCGCGACCTCGCCCCCGACTACGCGATTGTTGGTGAGCCCTCCAGCATGCGCATTATCGACGCGCACAAGGGCGCACACCGCGGCCGCGTCACCTTCACCGGCGTGCCCAAGCACGGCTCCCTCGCCACCCATGGCGTGAACGCAGTTGCCGCAGCAGGCGAGTTCATCACCTTCTTCACCGACATGGCGGACCAGTGGGAGGAAGAAGGCCCGTTCGACGAGTCGTTCATCATTCCCCACTCCACCGGCAGCGTGAACCTGGCAACCGGCGGCCTGCAGTACAACATCGTCGCTGAGCAGGCGGTCGTAGAGTACGATGTGCGCACCCTGCCGCAGGTGACCACCGAATCCTTCGTGGAGCGCATTGACCGCGAACTTTCGGAGGTCATCCTGCCCGACCTGCAGGCGCGCGCCGCACGCGCCGAAAAGCTGACCGGTGCAGAGCCCGGTAGCCTCACCTCTCGCGTGGGTGTGAAGCACGAACTGCTCGCAGCCGTGCCGGGCCTGGGTACCGAGGACGACGCACCCATCGTGCACCTCGCCCACGAGTGGCTGGGCACCAATGATGCACCACAGAAGGTCACCTACGGCACCGAGGCGGGCCAGTTCCAGCGCGCCGGCGTGCAGAGCATCATTTGCGGTCCCGGCGATATTGCCCAGGCGCACTCCCCGAACGAGTGGATTGAGCTGGAGCAGCTGAGCGAATGCGAGCGCTTCTTCGAGGCGATTCTCGACTGGGCGAGCGCCAAGTAGTAGCCGTGTAGCGGCGTAACAGCCAGTCCACCGCGGTTCGCAAGAGCCGCAGTTAGAGCCGCATAAAAATTACAGAAACTGCCCGGGTACCCCGTGAGGTGCCCGGGCATTCTATGCTGATGGCAAGTGGTGTGGGCGGGTGCTGATGGCGGGGGTGAGTGTTGGTTTGATCGCGGGTTTATTCGTGAGTTTCTCCATGGGTTCAACCGCGAGTTTATGGAATGAGTCCAAGGTGTGGACTATGACCGATTTTCCCCTCATTCGCCACATTTATTTTTAAACGAAAAACCCGAAAAACCGCTTATGTCTAAGGGTGAAATAACACAAAAGTATTGCCCTTCTAGGGCATTCAGGGTTCCATAGATGCCAAAGGTTTAAACACGCCACTCGGGCGGCATAACCCCACACAAAACCACACCTCCCTCACGCTCGGCACTGCGCACCCGACCGATTCCCGGTTTACCACCCGCAGTTCACTACCTGAAGGACACCCCGTGTACACCATCAGCCCCTACCTCGCCGAATTCCTCGGCACGCTCATCATGTGCACCATCGGCTGCGGCGTCATCGCCAACGTCGAACTTCGCCGATCCAAAGGCCACGGCGACAACTTCTTCACCATCGCCTTCGGCTGGGGTTTCGCCGTCACCTTCGGCGTCTACGCCTCCCACGCCTATTCCGGCGGCCACCTCAACCCCGCTGTGTCTATCGGCCTGGCAGCGTTCGGCGAGTTCTCCTGGGAGAAGGTCCCCGGCTACATCATCGCCCAGGTACTCGGCGCAATGGTCGGCGCCGGACTGGTCTACCTCAACTACCTGCCGCACTGGAAAGCAACCGCCGACAAGAAGATTAAGCTCGGCGTTTTCGGCACCGTCCCCGCTATTCACAACTACTTCACCAACGCCCTCTCCGAAATGATCGGCACGTTCATGCTGGTCTTCTCGGCACTGTACACCGGCGTAAACTTCAAGCCGTCCATCAGCGGCGGTGTGGAACTCTCCCTCAACCTCAACGACGTGCTCAAGCCCCTCGCCTTCGGCTTCATGGTCACCGTGCTCGTCATCGGCCTGGGCGGTCAGACCGGCTACGCCCTGAACCCCGCCCGTGACTTCGGTCCGCGCCTCATGCACGCCCTGCTGCCCATCCACGATAAGGGCACTTCACGCTGGTTCTACGCGTGGGTTCCGATCTGCGGCCCGATTGCCGGCGGTTTCATGGGTGGCGCGTTCTTCAAGCTCTACTACGAGGGTCAGGTCAGCCCGTGGCTGTTCGTCTCTAGCGCTCTGGCGATTGTGGTTCTGCTCTTCGCGTGGTGGGCTAATAGCCACCTGTACCGTGCACCCAGCGCCGAGGTTATCCCCGAGTTTGAGGACACCCACGCTACCGCGGCGGCACGCGCGGCAACCTACACTCCGACCGGTTCCATGCCGATTCTGCTCCCCGAAGAGGTGAAGGGTAACCGCAGTACCCGCGTCGTGAACCGGCTGACCGAGGACGAGTAGTCTTCCCACCCGAGAACTTCCCTGTCTAGGGTTTCATCGAGCCGGGTTTATCTGAATAGATTTATCCGGCGAGGTTTCATCTAAAAACAGCGAACCCCTCATTTTCATAACCTGCACAATATCGGTCAGGTTATGAAAATGAGGGGTTCGTTGCGTCTACCTCACGGAAGGCACATGGGGACTTTCAGAGGCTCCTACGCGGCGGCGGTAGCCATTGCCAGTGCCCGGTCATGCTTAGCCGCGCGGCGCTTCTGAATCGCGCGCACCACCCAGATGCAGACCGCACCGAGAACCGCGCCGGCAGTGTTATTCACAATGTCATCCACATCGAAAGTGCGGTAGGTGAAGCCCGCCAGACCCCAGTTACCGGTCAGCTGGCTCAACTCAATGAAGCTCGACAGCGCGAAGCCACTCAGCGCCGTGGCGCGCAGACCCCAGCGCAGGCAGCCCGCAGTAAAGAAGCCCAAGGGGATGAACATGGCGACATTGAAGAAAAGCTGCGCATACACGGTCGTTGCGAAGCGGCGCAGACCCATACCGGCAGTCAAATCCCATGCCTGCTGCCAGCTCCAGCCCACGTAGAAACGCGGGTAGTACAGCTCGGGGTTCGTGACGCTATTGGAAGAGCCAATCGGGGTCAGCGTCAGAGAAAGAATAGAAGCAAGGAACAGTGCAAAGGACGCAGTCAACAAGTACTGGCGGATGCTGTGCGCTCGACCGGTCTTCTTGGCGCGCAGGCGCATACCAATGAACCCGATGATAGAGAGTGCGACAGTAAGCGCCGCAATCTCGATGGCGAAGGTGCCAATCATGTGTTTACTGAGCAGTTCCTGCATGCCGTGTGTTCCTTAGGTTGTGAGAGTGAGTTATATGAACTCCACCTGCATATATGCCTGTTCTAACATATATTCTTGGTGGTATATAGCGGGTTACCGTTCATACCCGCCGCATATCGTTCACCACCAGTGTAAAAGACCGCTCTATGGCTCGCCCTAGGCGAAACTGTGAAAAAGCTGTACACACACCCACACACACCATGAGAACCACCACAGCTGGCGCGGTCAGTACAGAACATCCGGCGGGAACACCGGCGCAATATACCGACCAAACAGCAACACAAACAGCAACGCACCCGCCAGAGCTGCCACCATCGCACCCACAACCTGCACCAGCCACAGCATCAGGAACTTCACCATCTTGCCCTCAGAGCGGGCGGTCAGCGCCTCCACCATGGCGGTTGAGAACGTCGTAAACCCACCCAGCAGACCGGTCGTAATCACCGTGCACCAGAACGCCACCTGATCCGTGGCGTTATAGTGCACCCCCAGCGCGCGAGGATTAGATACCGGCATAATCAGCAGGCCGTACAGGAACGAGCCCACCAGGTTAATCACGAACACCGGGCTAATAATCGACGACTCCGTACGCAGGCGAGGCGACATCGCCTTATCCACAAAGAAGCGGGTCATCGCGCCCAAACCGCCGCACAGGAAAACCATCAGAGCGAAAAACATTAGCGGCCCTCCTCAACATCAGGAGCGGGCACCAAGAGGGACGCTACAAAACGGCCCGTCAGCATGCCCGCCGCGGCGGCAACCAAACCACCCACCAGCAACACCGCCACCGCCAGCATCATGTACGTGTAGTTGATGGTGTACGGCAGAAAAATCGTCTGCGCCAAAACCGCCGCAATCGACGAATACGTCGTATAGCCGCCCATCATGCCGGCACCAAAAAGCAGACGGAACGAATGAATCCGCTCCTCACCGTCACGGCGCGCGTAGGCGTTCCACACCATCGTCAGCAGGCCCAGCGTAAACGAACCCAGCAGGTTCGCCACCAGCACGCCGCCGGGAGTGTACACGCGGCACAGCGCACCCGTACCGCCTCCCAAAAAGACAAGAAAAGGGGCAGGCACACGGCTCAGGACGCCTCCTATCCACTGTCGGATACTCGCGCGATTCCTCATCACCGTGCACCTGCCCTTTCATCTCGTATTAGTCTTCAGAGTGCGCCGTAGCGCACAAACGCACACTAATACTTTACTCGGACCCGAGCTTGCTACCCGAGTCGGCAGCAGCAGACTCACGCTCGTGCTGAATATTCTCGCTCATCTTCTCACTCAGCGCGGCGCCCTCAACATCCATATTCGGAGTGAGGCGATTCAGCCACTTAGGCATCCACCACGCCTTATCGCCCAGCAGAGCCATAATCGCCGGGGTCAGCGTCATGCGCACAATGAACGCATCCACGAGCACACCGAACGCCAAACCAAAGCCCATCGGGCGGATCATCGTCGAATCAGCAAAAATGAAGCCACCAAACACCGAGATCATAATGATCGCGGCAGCCACCACCACACGCACCGCATGGTTGTAACCGCTCACAATGGCGGTCGCCGCATCCTTGCCGTGCACGTACGCTTCACGCATGCCGGTCACCAGGAACATCTGGTAATCCATGGCAAGACCGAAAAGAATACCGATGAGCAGGGTCGGCAAGAAGGACAGCACCGGACCCGGGTGGTCCACGCCAAAGAGGGAGCTCATGAAGCCCAACTGGTAAATCGACACCACGGCACCGAAGCTCGCCAGCACCGAGAAGAGGAAGCCCACCGAGGCAACCAGCGGAACCATAATCGAACGGAACACCAGGATCAGCACCAGGAAGGACAGGCCCATCACCACGCCCAGGTACAGGGGTAGCTTCTGCGCGAGCACCTCGGAGACGTCAATATTGCCGCTGGTCTGACCCGCAATACCGAGAGACACCTCAGAGCCCTGAACCGGAACGGTCACAGCTCGCAGCTCGTGGACGAGCTCTTCAGTCTCCACGGAGCTTGCACTGTGGGCAGGAATCACCTGGAAAATCATGAGGGTACGATCATCAGTCATACCGCCGGGAACCACAGCCTGCACGTTCGCGCCGCCGCGCTCCTTGACCGCAGAGGCGATATCAATCTGCGCCTGCTGAGCCTGCTCCTCACTCATATTCGCGGGGGTGTGCGCGACCGCAACCAGCGGGGCGCTCATACCCTCACCGAACTTGTCCTTGACCAGCGCGTACGACTTGTACGCGGCGCTATCGGAGGGGTAGTTCGAGGCGTCCGGCAGGCCCAGGCGCATCTGAGACATGGGGGCAGCAACCGCCAGCAGCGCCAGCGTACCGGCCACCAGAGTCAGTAGCGGACGCGCCAGCACGAGGCGCAACCAGCCGTTCGGCTTCTCGGTGCGTTCGGCATCCTGCGCGCGGCGTTCCGCAATCTTCTTCGGGGTATCGATGGAAGCCCACAGCTTTTTCGACATGATCTTGGTACCCGCCAGGGACAGCACCGCCGGGGTGAGAGTGACCGCGATCAGGGCGGCAACAACCACGCAGAACGCGGCGGCATTACCCATCACGCCCAGGAAGGGAATACCGGTCACGTTCAGCGCCACGAGCGCAATAATCACGGTGCTCGCCGCAAAAATCACGGCGTTACCGCTCGTGCCGTTCGCCAGAGCAATCGCCTGGACCTTCGGCATGCCATCCAGCAGGTTCGTGCGGTAACGGTTCAGAATGAACAGCGAATAGTCGATACCTACCGCCAGGCCGAGCATCAGGCCCAGGGTGTAGGCGGTAGAGCTCATCTGAACAACGGAGGACAGGGAGAGCGTGCCGAGCACACCCACCACCACGCCCACCAGAGACATCAGAATCGGCAGGCCGGCAGCCACAAGGGTGCCGAGCATGATCATGAGCACGATGAAGGCGATAACCATACCCGCCACCTCACCGGTGTGCGAGCCGCCGCCAAGCGCGGATTCGCTCAGGTTCGCGTCGAACTGGACGGTCGCCCCGTGCAGGTTCGCCGACTCAATGTCGGACATGACCTTCTGCAATTCGGCGGACGGCACCTCGTAAATCTTCTTCTTAAACGAGACAGTCGCAATCGCCGTGGACTGATCCTCAGAGACCATACGGTAGCCGGCGGTAAAGTCGTAGAGCTTCTGCTGACGCTCCAACTGCTCACGCTGTGCCGGCAGGTCGTTTTCGGTCTTCTGCAGCTGGTTGCGCTGCTCGTCCAGCTTCTTCTTGCCCTCAGCCAGCTCATCCTTCTTGGAGGCGATTTCTGCGCGACCCGCGTCAACCTGCTTCTGGCTCTCGGTCAGGGTATTGCGCTGCTGATTGAGCGCGTTCTGCTGCTCGGTCAGCTGCGCCTGCTGGGCGTTGAGCTGCTCCATCATGGCGGCGGGTGAGCCTGCCGCCTCCGCCTGGGCGTAGCCGTCCTTCAGCTGTTCCTGCGCGTCATCCAGTTGCTTCTGCGCGGAGGCGAGCTGCTCCTGACCAGCACTAATCTGTGCCTGCGAGTCGTCGAGCTTCTTCTCATTGTCGGCAATCTGCTTCATGCCGTCCTCAAGCTGCGAGGCGGCGGCATTCAGCTGCTTTTTGCCGTCCTCGATCTGGGAGGGGGCGGCGTCAATCTTGGCGTGCGCCTCGTCAAGCTGGGTTTTCGCTTCTGTAAGCTTGGAGGTGGTGGTGAACGGGTCGGTGACCGCATCCACGGAGGGCACCTCGCTGGGCAGTGCGCTCAGAGCGGCGGAGAATGCCTGCTTCTGCTCTTCGGTGAGGGCGGTGCCGTCACCGGTGGTGAGAATGATCTGGCCGGAGCCGCGGTTGGCGCTGGGGAAGCGTTGGGCGAGCTCGTCGGAGAGCTGCTGGGTCTGTGTTCCGGGCATGGTGAAGGTGTTGCTGAGTTTGCCGTGGAACGCGGTGTAGGCACCCGCTACACCGGCAATGATGAGTACCCAGGTGAGGATGACAGCCCATGCCCGGCGGGCGGCAGCTTCACCGATGCGGTAGAGCCATGTAGCCATGATTCAGTCCTTTGAAGTTGAGCGAGTGAAGAGTTTGGGTGTTGGGTGCGTGTGAATGCGGTGTGTGGTTTGCCCTGTACGGAGAACGCTGTGTCATGTTTTTAGACAAAAAATACCCCGCCCCGGGCACCTGCAGATGAGGTGCCCGAAGCGAGAGTGTTTGAGCGTTAACGCTATGGGGCTTAGCTTGCGAATTCGCCCTGGACCAGACGACCCAGGTAGTCGAGTGCTTCGAGGACACACTGGCGCATTGCTTCAATGGCGAGTGCTTCGGGGTGGGTGCCTTCGGGGGCTTCTGCTGCAACCTTGACCGTCATTTCTTCGGCGCGGGTGAGGTAGTAGTAGACGCCTTCACCGATGGTTTCGGCGAGGTTGGAGGCGAAGACTGCCACGCGCAGGTAGGGCAGGTCGGGGTATGCCGCGAGGTACCGCTCGAGGAAGATGTCGTAGGTGCGCTCGAGGATGACGTGCGAGTATTCTTCGAACTTCGCGGGGCTGTCCATTTCGAGGGCGTAGAGCAGGTGCGCGAAGGGTGCGATGTACTCTTCGAGGGTGTTGCTCTTGAATACCTTGCGGGCGATGGAGAGCATTTCGGCTTCCATGCTTGCGTTTTCGCCGGAGACGGTGAAGTCGCATTCTTCGAAGATGCGGTTGAAGTACTGGTTCATGCGGGTGACCAGTACGTCGTCTACGGAGGCGAAGTGGTTGAAGATGGTGCGGCGGGAGACGCCTGCGCGTTCTGCGAGTGCTTCTGCGTTGAGGGCGCCGTAGCCGCCCTCAAGGATGAGGGATTCTGCTGCCTCAACGATTGCGATACGGTTCTCTGCCTTGCGGGCGGAACGCTTGTCCGCGATGTTTGCGGGGGATTCAACAAGATTAGCCATGCTTTTTACAATACGCGCAATGTTTCACCGGGAGTAACTATTTGGGGGTTAGATTCACCACATATTTGCACTCTAGGCAATAAACTTGAAGTGCAGATTTAACGTTTACTCAACAAGTAATTTAGCGTTTTAGCACGTCAAGGCGTTATAAACCCTCAAAAGCACCGCGGGGGAGCAGAGTGCACACACAGCACACCCCACCCCCTCAAGTAGCCATTCACAGAATAGAAACACGAAACTCAGACAGTAGACCAAGCACTGAACTAGGCGACAACTGAACTAGGTGACAGGCTGAAGACGGGCATCCAGGGGCAAGCGCACCGTAAAGACCGTATGCCCCGGCTGGCTCTGCACCTGAATCGAACCGCCGTGCGCCTGCACAATCGCCTGCACAATCGCCAGACCCAGACCGGTCGTTCCATCCGAACCGGAACGCGCCTTATCGGCACGGGTGAAGCGGTCAAAAATCTTCGGCAAGAAGTCCGGGGCAATACCCGGACCATTATCGGCCACGGTCACCACGGCTTCACGGCGTGCAGCATCCACCGACAGACCCGCGGTCACGCGCGTACCCCCATCGGTGTGCTTGCGAGCATTCGAGAGCAAGTTCAGAATCACGCGCTGAATCTGGGAGCGATCGGCAACAACCTCAACCGGCTCGTCGGGCAGGTTCAGGTGCCATTCGTGGGTGCGCGCTGCCGCCTGCATGTCGGAGGTGCATTCAAGCACCAGCTCGGTCAGGTCAACCTGCTCAAACTTGGGTTCGCGACCCTCGTCCAGGCGAGCGAGGGTCAGCAGATCCTCAACTAGGCGGGACATACGTTCGGTCTGCGAGTCGATACGCGCCAGGGAGGACTGGCCGGATTCGCTGAGCGGCTCGGTCCAGCGGAGCATATCGGAGTACCCCTTAATGGCGGCAAGGGGCGTGCGTAGCTCGTGGGAGGCGTCCGCAATAAAGGCGCGAATCTGATGTTCGGTGCGTTCGCGCACCTCCAGAGCAGAGTTCACGTTATCGAGCAGCTGATTGAGGGCGTAGCCCACGGCACCCACTTCGGTGCGCGGGTCGGAATCACGCGGCTCCACTCGCACCGCCGAGGAGATGGTGTGCTCTTCCAGGTCCAGGTGCGCCACATCGGTTGCCACCGCGGAGACTCGCTCCAGGGGCTTCATGGTGCCGCGAATAATGTAGGAGCCCGCCACGCCAGCACCAACCATGACGGCAATAGACCCGAGGGACACCACAATCACGAAGATGGTGAGGGTCTGCTGCACGTTGGCGAGTGGAATACCAACCACCTGGGCGTCGGCGCTGCTATTAGCCTTCGGGGTGATTTTGATGAGGTACAGGCCGGATTCCAGTTTGACCTCTCGGACTTCTTCTTTGGTGGCGTTCAGTGCCATGGTTCCGAGGGTTACCTGGTCATTGGCGGAGAGGGTTTGTACGGTGCCGTCCTTGGCGAGCTTGCTGGCAATTTCTACGGCACCTTCGGACTCGACACAGGTAATGATGGTTCCGGACGCCTGACCGGGCGCAAAGAGAGAGCTGCTCTTCTGCAGGTCGCTGCAGTCCACTTCTTCTCGCTTGCCGTCTCGGGAGGTCGGTTGCACTACGCGGTGGCTGGTTTCTTTGAGGTCGCTTTGCGCCTGCTGGTAGAGGGAGTTCTGCAGGGTCACGTAGGTGGACAGGCCAATAATGAGGCAGGCGATGCCGAGGGCTGCCACGAGGATGGCGATAAGGCGCGAACGCAGGTGGGGTACGTACCCGAGTTCTTCGGGGGATGCCTCGGGGTTCCTCATGCTCTTCCAGGCGGCGCGTAGGCGCACGAAGAAGTTCCCCGGCGAGGGCGCGGCGCCGTCTCGTGCGGGGGCACCCGCGCACAGGGGGCGGGTTGCTTCGTTATCCGGGGAGGCGGGTTCACCGGGTGAGTAGGAGCCCACGAGCATCCTTTCTTTCTATATTCAAAATACGGAATATAACTGATATGGCGCGGTATAACCGGGTGTTATACCGCGCCATATGAAGAGCAGAGAATAAACTTAGACAGCGGGACGTAGCACGTAACCGGCACCGCGCACGGTGTGAATCATCGGTTCGCGGCCCACGTCAATCTTCTTACGCAGGTACGAGATGTACAGCTCCACAATATTTGCTTGACCACCAAAATCGTAGTTCCAGACATTATCAAGAATCTGACTCTTGGAGACCACACGCTTCGCGTTCTCCATGAGGTAGCGCAACAGGTCGAACTGGGTTGCGGTGAGATTAATCTGCTCGCCACCGCGGGTGACCTCGCGGGTGTCCTGGTTCAGTACCAGGTCGCCGACGACCAGCTCAGCGTCATCAATGGCGGCAACACCGGAGCGCTGCACCAGGCGGTGCAGACGAATCATGACTTCTTCCATAGAGAAGGGCTTGGTCACGTAGTCATCCGCACCTGCAGCAAGGCCTTCGATACGGTTATCGACCGAATCCTTAGCGGTCAGGAAAAGGCAGGGAACTTCGGGGTAAAACTTGCGGATACGGGAGAGCAGCTCCAGGCCGTCAAAGCCGGGCATCATAATGTCCAGAACGAGCACGTCGGGGCGCCAATCGCGGGCAATCGCGAGCGCGGAGGGGCCGTCACCGGCGGACTGCACCTCCCAGCCGATCATTTTCAGACCCATGCTGACGAGTTCCTTGAGCATCTCCTCATCGTCAACGACGAGGGCGCGGATGGGGCTACCGTCCGGATGCTCGAGGGCGGGAAGGTTCTTTGCGATTTCGGTTGCTTTGCTGCTCATGTGATTAAGAGTATCGCGATTTAGGGTTCACGGCGGGGCGGGAGCCGGTTTTCAGCCGCAAACTTATGGAATGCTTGCCTGCATCACAGCTGGGGCACAGTTTCGCGCCGCCCATTATCCCAACCACGCGCGTTAACCCTTCAATACGGGTTCAATCTTTCGGTAAAATTTGTAGTAGCTTAGGTGATACTCAATCGCCTTTTATCGTTTCAGTGTGCCACCCCGACACAGGCGCCCCGACACCCGCAGAGGAGGACACATGCGCATTAGCCGTATTTATAACAACAATGTTGTCCTCACTGTGGATCATTACGGCAAGGAGTCCGTGATGATTGGTCGCGGCATTGCCTTTGGTAAGCGTAAGGGCCAGCTGATTGACCCGTCTGCAGTGGAGCAGACGTTTGTGCCTGAGAAGGGTATGTCGGGTGAGCGCCTGAGCATGACTCTTTCTGAGATCCCGGCGGAGATTCTGTCGATTGCCACACTTTTGGAGTCGAAGGTGCGCGCCGAGGGTGCACTGGAGCTGTCGAACTCGTTTATTCTTCCGCTGGCTGATCACCTGCACTATGCGGTGGTTCGTGCGCGTGACGGGGTGCGGGTGCAGTATCCGCTCGCCCCGGAGGTGACTGTTCTCTACCCGCGCGAGGTGGAGTACGGCCGCACGGTTTTGGAAATGGTTCGCGAGCGCCTGCAGGTTGAGCTGGACCCGAATGAGGCTATTCCTTTGGCGTTGCACCTAGTCAACGCGCAATTTGCGACGGCGGATATGTCTCAGGCATTCCGCATGACTGAGGTTTTCGCGCAGGTTTTTGAAATTATTGAGGCGAGCTACGAGCGGAAGATCGACCCGGACTCAATGAGTGCGGCACGTTTTGTGACGCATCTGAGGTACCTGTTTGTGCGGGCGAGCCGCGCCTCCGCAAATCGTGCGGAGGATGTTGATGAGGTGTCGCAGCCGAGTTTGTTGGCGGCTCTTCGTGAGGATGCACCACGCGCCTACGCGTGTGCACAGAAGGTTTTGCTGGTACTGCAGATGCAGCTGAAGCAGAGCCTGACTCGTGATGAGTTGACGTATTTGACGATTCATATTGCGCGTCTGGCGCGGGATATGTGGGGCGTTAACGCGTAGCGTATGCCCTGTAGAAAGCGACCGGGGTTCTCGGTCGCTTTTTCTATGCCCGAAATCCCGGTGAGGAAATCCCGGTAAGGGTTTCGAGTGAAGAGTCTAAAGCAAGGAGTCTAGGGAAGCACTGCCGGGCGGAACGTGGCCGTTAAAGGTGAGCCGCTATTTATAGATACAACCTGTCACTAAAATGTCGTTTTCCCGGGTTTTCTTTCGCGCGTTAGCGCGTCGATTTAAATTTTGAAAATGACGGTTCTTAGCTGCGTCTTCCAGAAATACCATTCTGTGGACAGACCGCAGGAAAATGTGGGTTTTTTATTATTCCCACATGTTTTGATTCGCACACTCATTTTTTTGCTCGGTATTTTCTTTGTAAATCTTTTTCTCGCGCTCATGCAATCCGTATATTCCACATCAAACATCTCGTCAGTCCACCAGCAAGACGCCAACATTCCCGAATTTTCGCGAGAATAACGCCTTCCCCTTCGTACGGGCAAGCATTTTTCGGTGTTCTGTTTAAATTTTTTACACCCTGGCAATAAATACGTGTTTTGACATCAAAAACCCATATTCCAACACCGATAAAAATGTCACAAGAACCTAAAGTGTGCATGCTTAGAGAAAACCCACAAAACACAAAAACAACGTGTTACTATCTGAGAATTATGAGGCCCCTCACGGGCCCTATACACACCATGTCACGAAAACGAGAGGACCACTATGGTCACTATCATTGTGGCGGCACACGGCGAGTCGGCTCCGGCTCTGCTGAAGACCGCCGGCATGATCCTCGGTAACTTCGAAAACGTCCACCCGGTCACGTTCCTGCCGGGTCAGGGCCCCGAAGATCTCGTCGAAGAGTACACCCGCATCGTTGAGGCATCCGACGCAGAAGAAACCCTGCTGCTGGTCGACCTCTTCGGCGGTAGCCCCTACAACGCCGGTGCGCAGTTCGCAGCCACCCGCGAGGGCGTCGACGTCGTCTCCGGTGTCAACGTACCGATGCTTATTGAGGTCATCTCCGGCGCAGGCCGTAAGAACGCAACCCTCAAGTCCCTGGTCGCCAAGGCACACAAGGCGGGCACCAAGGGTATTCGCTCCTTCCAGGAAGCGAACCAGCCCGCAGCCGCTAAGCCTGCCGAGGCGAAGCCCGCAGAGACCAAGGCGGTCGAAGTTCCGGCTGCTCAGCAGGTTCCCGGCGGCACCATGGACGCTATCTTCACCCGCATCGACTCCCGCCTGATTCACGGTCAGGTGGCGGGCACCTGGGTTCCGCATATCGCGCCGCAGACCTTCATTGCGGCGTCCGATAATGCGGCACACGATCAGCTGCGCAAGTCCCTGCTGCTGCAGGTCGCGCCGACCAGTGTGAAGACCAACGTCCTGGACATCGCTAAGGCGGGCCGTGTGTACAACAACCCCAAGTACACCGGTATGAAG
Organism: Rothia mucilaginosa ATCC 25296; assembly: GCF_000175615.1. Taxonomy (GTDB): domain Bacteria; phylum Actinomycetota; class Actinomycetes; order Actinomycetales; family Micrococcaceae; genus Rothia; species Rothia mucilaginosa. The sequence continues at coordinate 75,509 of NZ_ACVO01000009.1, forward strand.
ACCATGTTCGTCGTGGAATCCCCCGTTGACGTGGTGCGACTGCTCGACGAAGGCGTCAAGATCAACGAAGTGAACGTTGGTGGCGTCACCTTCAAGACCGGCATGGTTCAGCTTTCGGACGCGGTGTACGCCTCCGAGGAGCACCTCGAGGCATACCGCGAACTCCTCAAGCGCGGCGTGAAGCTGACCGTTCAGCAGCTGCCCAACCATTCCCCGGTTGACCTGGCAAAAATCCTCAAGCAGAAAGGCCTGGACGCATGAGCGCCCTGACGTTTATTCTCGTTGTTCTCGTGGCGTTCATTGCGGGCGTCGCATCCGTGGTGGACGAGCGTCAGTTCCACCGCCCCCTGGTCGCTTGTACCCTGATGGGTTGCGCGCTGGGTGACCCGACCACCGGCATTATGCTCGGTGGCGCACTGGAGCTCATCGCACTGGGCTGGATGAACGTCGGTGCGGCGATGGCTCCCGACTCGGCTCTGGCGTCCACTATCTCCGCTGTTGTTGTGATTCAGGGTCACCAGGACATCACCACCGGTATTGCGATTGCTGTGCCGCTAGCGGCAGCAGGTCAGGTTCTGACCATTTTCGTTCGTACCATTACGGTGTTCTTCCAGCATCAGGCTGATAATTTCGCGAAGACGGCAAACTTCCGCGGTATTGAGTTGATGCACATTAGCGGTATGGCTCTGCAGGGTCTGCGTGTGGCCATCCCGACCGCTATTGTGGCGCTGATTAGCTCCGAAGAGCTGACCCGCCTGCTGGACATGATTCCCGCCGAGGTGACCACCGGTCTGCGTATCGCAGGTGGCATGATTACCGTGGTTGGTTTCGCAATGGTCATCAACATGATGCGTTCGAAGGCTCTCATGCCCTTCTTCTTCCTCGGCTTCATTGCCGCTGCTGCTATCCCGGCAACCCAGTCGATTTCGATTGCTGGCACCGAGGGCGCGAAGGATCTCGTTGCAACCCTGTCCGGTCAGGCACAGTTCAACCTGGTTGCTATCGGTATTGTGGGCGCCTGCCTGGGTCTGCTGTACACCCAGCTGAACCCGCTCTTCCATAAGAGCGAGGCACCCGCCGCAGCACCGGCAGCCGCAGCAAACGACCTCGATAACGAGCTCGAGTAAGGAGCATCATCATGACTGAGAACAAGAACGTCGAGCTCGTTGAAGTTCCCGAGCTCACCCAGCGCGATAAGGTCGAAACCTACTTCCGCTCCACCTTCCTGCTTGGTTCGTTTAACTTCGAGCGTATGCAGTCCATTGGTTTCGCGGTTTCCATGATTCCGGCTATTAAGCGCTTCTACACCAAGAAGGAAGACCAGGCGGAGGCACTGACCCGTCACCTGGAGTTCTTCAACACCCAGCCGTGGGTTGCATCCTCGATTATGGGTGTGACCGCTGCGATGGAGCGTGAGAAGGCATCCGGTAAGGACATTGACGAGGCAGCAATCACCAACGTGAAGGTGGGCCTGATGGGCCCGCTGGCTGGTGTGGGCGACCCGATTTACTGGGGTACCGCACGTATCGTGCTGGCGGCTCTGGGCGCGTCCCTGGCGGTGACCGGTAATATTCTGGGCCCGCTGCTGTTCTTCTTCGGCCTGTCCGCGATTCGTTGGGCGACCCGCTGGTACGGCTTCAAGTACGGTTACGAGAAGGGTACCCAGATTGTGACTGAGGCGGGCGGTAACACCCTGCAGAAGATCACTCAGGGTGCGTCCGTGATGGGTCTGTTCGTGATGGGTGCGCTGGTGTACCGCTGGACGAGCGTGAACATTCCGTTGCCGCTGACCAGCTACAAGAACCAGGCTGGCGCGATGGTGGATGTTACCGTTCAGTCGGTGCTGAACGACCTGCTGCCGGGTCTTGCATCGTTGGGTCTGTGCTTCCTGTGCATGTGGCTGCTGAAGAAGAAGGTCAACGCTATCTGGTTGATTTTCGCTCTGTTTGCCGTGGGTATCCTCGGTTCGTACCTGGGCTTCCTGGCTCTCTAAAAATCTGAGAGATGAGCCCTTCGCCCTTCTATGAGGGCGTGAGATTCAGGGGCTGTATCTCAAGTGGCGGGGGTGCGGTCGGTACACTTGAAGTACCGGCGGCACCCCCGTTTTACACAGGTTGCAGTGCGTAATTCGCGGCAACGTAGCCCTCCCGAGAAGGAGTTTGTATGACCAAGTTGATGGCTTTCGATTTGGACGGCACGATCCTGTTTAACCGTGCCGTGGAACCTGCCAATGAGCAGGCGATTGCCCGCTGGCAGGCGGAGGGTAACCTGGCGGTCTCCTGCACCGGTAAGAGCATTTTTGCCACGCGACTAGCGCTGGAGCCGACCGCCATCCGCTTCGACTACCATGTGCTGTACACCGGCGCGGTGGTGACCGACCGGGATTACCGGGTGATTTACCGTCAGCCTCTTCCGCTGAGTGTTGTGCAGGCATGCTACGAGCATTTCAGCACCGTGGACGGTGTGGCACTGTTCGCCACGACCTTGGATAACGATTACAGCCTCTGCGACCGGGTGGGCTCCTCGACGAATATTCTGCCGGAGTTCACTCCCCTGGCGGCTGATGACCTGCAGAACCACGAGTACGTGGGTGTGCCCCTGTGGATCCCGGATGCGCAGGTCCGCGAGGCGGCGTACACCTGGATTCTGGAGCGTTTTGGCGACTCGGTGGACTGCCACAAGAACCAGGATTTCCTGGATATTGTGCCGCCCGCCTGCACCAAGGGTAGCGGATTGAAGCATCTGGTGGAGCACCTGCAGTCCGAGCATCCGGGCACCTCCTATGAGGTGCACACGATTGGCGACTCGTGGAACGACATTGACATGCACCGCTACGCTGACCGTTCGGCGTCTTTCAGCTACTCCCCCGATGAGGTCAAGGCCGTCACCACCGATTGTGTGGATAAGGCGTACGAGTTCATTGAGGCTTCCCTGTAGAAGCTGCCGAGATGGCATTTAGGCGCGGCGAGCGCAGAGTGCCTGCCACCCGCTTCCGCGTACTCGCCGCTTCTCTCACGCGCACTCACCGCCTACTCCCCCGTTTCACGTGAAACACCCGCTTTCCCATTACTCCCCGTGTACCCCCCCGTGAGGTTTCTATGTGCCCGCCTTCATCTAAATCCCCCAAACCCCAGCCCGGCAAGGATCAGTCTCAGAAGAGCCAGCAGGCCGAGCCTGCTCAGTCCTACGACCCGTCCAGCTTCTCCGACACCTTCCGCGCTATGGCGCGTGAATCACTCGTGAAGAACCAGAAGAACCGCCCGGACTCCCCCATCGTCTCCATTTCCCCGGTGCTGATTGTTTTGGGTGCCATTGCGGCGGCACTGTACGGGCTGTGGCAGAGCTGGGCGTGCCTCATTCCGCTGGTGCTGATTCTGGTGCTCATGTGGGTCCGCTACACGATGCAGCGTCAGGCGCTCAACGATTTCGCCGAGCTGGAGGCGGCACGCACCGCATGGAAGAAAACCCGCGACAGCCAGTACCTGGAGCTGATGGCGGCGCAGTCGGCGCGCATCCTGGATGAGAATAAGGCGCTGACCAAGCAGGCTCGCGCGCACGTGCAGGAGTACGCGGATTTCGCGGCGCAAAAGCTGGGTACTCAGCGCTAAAGACCCCGTTGCGCTCACCCCTCCCCAAAAGACAAAAGTATTCGACGAGCGTTAGTCGAGGTGAGCGTTCAGGCACAACAAAAGACCGTAACCACTCCCCTGTACGGGGGCGGTTACGGTCTTTTATTCACGTCAGATACCCTCTGCGGGGGTCTTTTACGTCTTAGGGGGTTACACCCTAGTTGGTCTTCTGCGCGGGTGCTTCAACGGGCTCTTCTGCGGCTTCCTCGACGGACTCCGCAGATCCTTCGTCTGCGCTGTCAGTAGCCGGAGCCTCGTCCAATCGCTGCACCACAGCGGGGCGGTCATCAAAGCCGCGGCGGGTGCCTCGGGCAGCCTTCGCCTCCATGGTGTACAGCTGCTCGCGATTCGTCAGCACCACCAGGGTCATGGCGTTCAGGCAGACACCCACAATGCACAGAATCCAGCCGATCAGCATGAACCGACCACCGGAAAGCACCGCGCCGGAAAGCATCAGGGCAACAGAAACCAGGTACGCCGGGGAAAGCAAAAACTTCGTATTCACTACCGACCTACCTAGCGTGCGTTGGAGCGGGGCTTGGGGGCACGACCCGAACGGGGACGCGAGGGCAGAACGCTCATACGGCCGGGGGCATGATCAACAATCGGCTGAGATTCGGTGGGCTCTTCCTCGCGGACCTCTGCAGTTTCAGCAGGCTCGGTCGCCTCAACGGTTTCAGCAGCCTCAGCGGGAGCTACTTCCTGGTTAGCCTGCGCCGCAGCTTCGTGCTCAACTGCCTCATGCTCAGCAGCTTCACGCTCTTCACGGCGGTGCTCCGAGCGCTCGCGGATGCGGTTCTCAACGGAGGATTCGAAACCGTCCAGGTTGGTCACCAGTGCGGGGGTTGGGTCACCCTTCGCCTTACCCACGGACAGCACAAAAGCAAGGACGTTCAGACCCAACGCAAGAATCAGAAGGATCCAGCCGAGCCACAGGAGCCAGGGGTTGGAGGTTCCGATCAAGAGTGCGCCGCAAAAAATCACGCCGAGGGAGGTCAGGTACGCAGGCGAGAGAGTCTTGAAATCCATGTCTACTTTCAATGTGTTCGTGAGTTTGAGAGAGCTAACGTACGGTCACTACGTTTCCTGTCTCATTTTAGGTGATAGTTGAGGCTTAATCTGCTTCTGCCCTTGTCTATCGCCTGTGAGCTAAAGACCAACGGGCTTATCTCGGTGGCGTAGGCAGGAGCAGAAACGTAACGTGCATGCACGCGGTGCAGGTACCGGCTAGGACGTGGGGGTTACCTCATTGGTGACCAGAGGCGAGGCGGGCGCGTTCTCAACCACAGGGATTGCGCGGGTGCTCAGGGCGCCCTGGTGCTTCTTCCAGAGGTTGTAGCGTTCCATGGCAACCGCGCCGGCAGTCATGGCGGGCAGAATGAACATGCCGGAGGAGCGGATGCTTTCGGCCTGCGCCAGGATATCCAGCTTACGCACCACGCGGGTCACGTCGTGGGAGTCGTAGCGGTCCTGAGCAGAAATAACCTCGTTCTGCGCGGCAACGAGGGCGGCGTCGCGCAGGCGCACGAAGTCGTTCCTCTTGTCCTTAAGTTTCTCCATGTGCTGCTTGTATTCTTCGGGCAGCGCCTCGCTGATTTCATCGCGGCGGGTGATAGCGGAGCACATTTCCTTCACGCGGGCGTAGGTCTCGGGGTCGGTGGTTGCCTTCGCTTCAGCCTGCAGTGCCTCGAGGGCTGCGATCTGCGCGATCTTGAGCAGTTCGGGTACGGCGGTTTCTTCTTCGTGGTTAGCCCGCACGCCAAGGACCTTTACAAGCATGGGCAGGGTCAGGCCGGGTAGCACGAGGGTGAAGAAGAGCACGGAGAGCATCATGACGATGGCGTCCTGGCGGACCTGTTCGGTGCCGTTGACCACGGGGATAGACAGGGCAAGAATCAGGGTCACGAGGCCTCGCATGCCTGACCAGGTCATGACGATAACTTCGGCGAAGCTTTCGGGGGCGCCCTCGTGGATGGGGTTCTTGCGTCCTGCCAGCCAGACGATGGTGAACCAGATGAGGCGCACCAGGATGGCGACCAGTGCGACCAGTGCACCGTCAACAAAGAGGCCTGCAGTGCGGGAGGGGTCGGCGGTGGCGATGATGCTACTTGCCTGCAGGCCGATGAGGCCGAAGGCGACACCGGTCATGAGCAGCTCAATGATCTGCCAGAAGGAGGTGGAGGAGAGGCGTTCTTCCGCTTCGAGTGCCGCCATGTATTTGGTGCTGGTGAACTGGATAGCGCCGATGACCACGGCAATAACGCCGGAGGCGTGCACGCTTTCAGCAGCGAGGTAGGCGCCGAAGGGGATCACGAGGGTCACGGCGTTGCTGGTGACCACGTCGTGGGCGCGCTGGCGAACGTAGCCGCCGAGCCAGCCGAAAATGTAACCAATAATGACCGCGAGGATTGAACCGAGCACGAAGTCTTTAGCGACCGAGAGCGGCTCGATGTGGTGGCCGCTGGTCATGGAGTGAATTGCGGCGTGGAAGAGGACGATTGCGATAGCGTCGTTGAAGCTACCTTCGGTCTGCAGAGTACCGATGAGGCGGCGGGGAATTCCGACGGGCTCAGCAACTGCTTCCACGGCGACGGGGTCGGGCGGGGAGACGGCGGCACCGACGGCGAGGGCGACGGCGATGGTCATGCCGGGGACCCACCACATGGCTGCGCCGGCAATTGCCAGGGCGGAGACGGTGGTGAGCAGGACCGAATAGAGCAGTACGGATTTCCAGCGGCGGCGCAGGGTTCCCCAGGAGAATTTAACGCCGATGGCCCACAGCAGTGGCGGAAGGAAGATCGGCAGGATGATGTCGCTGTCGATGGTGATGTCCGGTCGGTTGGGGATGAAGAGCGCGGCAGCGCCGAGCAGGGTCATCATGACCGGCCAGGGGAGGTTGAGTCGGTCACCGACGCTGACCATGAACACGGTCGCAATCAGGATGATGACAATAACGGAGAGGTAAAGCATTGGTCCGGTGTTGTTCCTTTCGCGCGGCTAGGGTTAGTCGGCTACGTCTTTCTACTCTACCGGAGGGGCTCATTCCGCTTTTCGGATATGGGGGTTCTGCAGCGTTTATTGTGGTGGTGTTTACCTCTAAGCCTAATACTCTTTATGGAATATAGAGTTTTCCCCTGAATATCCTTGCTTTTCAGCAGGTTATTCAGGGGAAAATTCTATATTTGGAATATATCGATTAGGGTAGTTGCTGTTAGCGGGCTACTTAGAACCGCATCCACCAGCACCACAGCCGCAACCACCAGCGGGGGCTTCCTCGACAACCGGTTCAGGCTCGTCGTGACCACCGCAGCAACCACCCTTTTCTTCCTTCGGTTCGTCGTGGCCGCCGCAGCAACCGCCCCCACCGTGGGAGTGACCGTGAGGCTCAGCGGGAGCTTCAGCGGAAGAACCGCATCCGCCCGAACCGCAACCGCAACCACCGGCGGAAGGTGCCGGCTCCTCGTGGCTACCGCAGCCACCCGAACCGCATCCACAGCCGCCACCGTCGACCGAACCGCAGGCGGAGCCGCGTGCATCACGGTGACCCATGAGGTCCACGCCCAGGTCGGAGAGGTAGCGCAGGTAGCCTGCGAGGGCGTCGCGTCCACCGGTGCCGGAGATGACGATGCCGCCGTGACGCAGTGCCTTGAGCACCTCGTTGACCATGGGCCACTGCTCAATGTCGTCGGTGATGGTGATAGCGCTGACCACGTGCATTGCGAGGGAGGTCAGCGAGCGCAGGGACTGTTCGTAGCCTTCGGGCAGGTGAATGACCTTGGAGGGTGCCGCCAGGCGCAGGATGGACAGTACGCGCATGAGCATCATGGGTACTGCGTTTTCGGGCAGTAGTACGGTCACGCCGATGGCGGAGGATTCAGCAATACGTTCGATGGTTGCCGCGAGTTCTTCGGAGTCGATATCGCGGGAGATATCCAGTACTTCGTAGGAGTCCACGGCGATGGAGCGGGTGCCCAGTGCGTCGGCGAGTGCTTCATCTTCGGTGTGGATCGCAATCATGTTGCGGAATTCGTTGCGGCGCACGACGGAGGCTGCCTCGATGAGGGCGAAGTCCTGGCCTTCACCATCCACGAGGAGGGTGTGGATTTCTTCGCGGTTGAGGCCTTCGCCTGCAGTGGCGCGCTCGATTAGTTCAGAAAATGCATTGCTCATACCGAATATTAAACACCTGATTTTGGGGCGTGCGCCCGCGAGGTTTACCTGTCTTGGCGGTTTTGGGCGGTTTAAGACGTGATTTTATGCCGAGAGCGTGGGCGGCTACCTATTCTGTGTGTGCTGGAGTGGTTTTGGTGGAAAAGTGCTCGTGAAACGCGAACCGTTCGCTCCGGGTGAGTGAGAATCAACATTGCTTTTTGGGTTTGTGCCGCGTATTTGTGGGGTTTTTGTTTGCCGTGGGGTGCATCTTGCTCACGTTACAGATTTGAACACCCTAAAATGAAAGGGTGGTACTTTCCCGTGAAAAGATTCTAGATACCGCCTACGAGGTCTTGGCGACCTACGGTTTGGCGGACCTTTCCATGCGCCGACTCGCTCAGGAGCTTCACGTGGCTCCCGGCGCCCTGTACTACCACGTGAAGAATAAGCAGCAGCTTCTGATTCTGTTGGCGGATTACATTCTGGCTCGTGCCCCGAAGTCGATGTCTGAGGAGGCTGAGGCGAATCCGGAGGCTATTCGCGCTTCGATGATTCGCCGCGGCGATACGCTGTTCTCCCTGCTGTACCCGATTCGTGAGTGCCCTGAGGTGGTGCGTTTGAGTTTGACTCTGCACCCGCGTGAGTTGAAGCCTGTGGTGGCTATGGCTCATGAGTTCCAGGCTCTTGGTTTGGGTCATGCGGAGGCGTTGCGTCGTGCCCGTTTGTTGACCCATATTGCGTTGAGCCTGGTGGAGGAGTATCAGACTCTGCCGCTGATTTCGCCTCAGGAGGCTGTGGCGAGTGGCGATGTTCCTCTGATTGAGAATGCGTTTAACCGTTACCGCCAGGATCTGCTTTCTGCGATTGATTCGATGATGGTGGTGCAGGAGCCTTATACGCAGGATGCGTAAGTCGCCTGTTCCTCTTTTGGTTTATTAGTTGTGTATGGTGCCCCGTGCCCCCCCCTTGTGGGGGTGCGGGGCTTTTGCGTGCGTTGGTGCTGGCTGCTCTGCCGCGCTCTGATACCGGCGCGGTTTGGCGGCTGAGTCGATGTTCGCCGGTTGTCTGCTTTAGTCTAGAGGTGACACGTGCTTGCGCTGTTGCCCGTTGGGTATCTGGTGCGAGTGGGGTGTTGTTTATGTCTTAGTGCCCCGTTGGGCTTTATCAGAGGTGTTCCATGTCGATGACCGCTACCGCCCAGTGGGCGGCTCTTCCGGACCATAGCGCGGAGATTGCGCGTGTGCGTGAGGAGTTTATTACTGCGTATGGTTATGAGCCGGATGGTGTGTGGTCTGCGCCTGGGCGCCTGAATCTTTTGGGCGAGTACATTGATTTTTTGGGTGGCTCGTGCCTGCCGATGCCGTTGCCGTACCGTACCTATGTGGCGGGTGCGTTGCGTCGTGATGGTGTGTTGCGCGCGGCTTCTTTGCAGATGCCCGGCGATGAGCGCACGGTTGTGATTCGCGATATTCAGCCGGGTCATTTGAAGGGCTGGTTCACCTATGTGGCGGGTGTTGCGTGGGCGATGAATCAGGAGGGTGGCAGGGATATTATGCTGCCCGATGAGTTTGGTGCTGATCTGCTGATTAATTCTCGTGTTCCGGTGGGTGGCGGTTTGTCGTCTTCGGCGGCTTTGGAGTGTTCGACGGCGTTGGCGTTGTTGGAGCTCTCGTGTCCGGTGCGTGAGGAGTGCCCGGAGGCGGATGCTACCCCGGCTGATAGTGATGCGTTGCGTGCGCGTCTGGCTCAGGTGTGTATTACGGCTGAGAATAAGATGGCTGGCGCGCATACGGGTGGCCTGGATCAGACGGCGTCGTTGCGTTCGTATCCGGAGCAGGCTCTGGTGGTTGATTTCCGTGATTTTTCGATTGAGCCGGTTGCGGTGGATATTGCTCAGCATGGCTTGAGTTTTTTGGTGATTGATACGAACACTCCGCATGAGCTGACGGATGGCGGTTTTGCGGCTCGTCGTGCGGCGTCTGAGGCGTGCGCTGACGCTTTGGGTCTGCGTTTTTTGCGTGATGCCCTACCGGAGGATTTGTCATGTGCGGGTATGGATGCGCGTGCTGCGAAGGCGTGGCGTGCTGACTTGGTAGATTCTTCGGTGAATCGTGCCTTGGATGCTCTGGAGGACGCGGGTCGCCCGTGTTCGTTCCCGCGTGGTTGGGTGCGTCATGCGTTCCACGATATGACTCTGGTGGGTCGTGCGAGCTATTTGCTGCAGCATGCTGATGAGCTTGGTTTCGCGGCGTTTGAGGAGGCGGGCCGTATTTTCACGGAGTCGTTTGTGTCGATGCGTGATGAGTTGCGTGTTTCTCGCCCTGAGATTGATGATGCGGTGCAGGTGTGCCTGGATCGGGGTGCACTGGGTGCCCGTATTGTGGGTGGAGGTTTTGGTGGCGCGGTGATGGCGCTGATTCCGACCTCTCAGCTGGAGGCTGCCGCGGATGCGGTGGCGACTGCGTATGCTGTGCGCGGCTATGCGGCGCCTCGTTTTTTGCCGATGGTTGCTGGTTTTGCGGCGTCTCATGATTGGGCAGCGGGCGCTACTCCTACGGATATTCCGGTGTTGTAGGGTTGGGCGCTGAGGTCTGTCATAAATCGGCGGGGTGTCATAGGGGCGTTTTTGGGGTTTTGAACGATATTCGTAGCTGGAAGTTTCCTGCGAGTTTCTGCAAATTTCCTCCGCTCATCACCTGTAATAACGCGCTGATAAGCCATAATTTTTTGGTCGTTGGTCAAAAGTGGCGCCACGTTTTCTGAGGGTGGTTTTTCTTGCCTTCGCGGGTATGTACACTTATCGACGGACGCAATCCGTGAGCTGTAAAGTTTCGATGCGCATAGTCCGGCATATGGATAGCATCTACACTGGGTTTGACCGTCACATACAAGCCCAGCTTGCAGGTTTCGTCCGCCAAAGCATCACACTCCGATTTCGCCCGTACGGGCGAATCACCCCTCACCAAGAGTGAGGCTTTAGAGCGCGAAAGCGCAGAAAGGAGGCCCCCGTGGGCTTCGATATCAAGGGTACCGTTGAGCAGGGCCTCGACAAGGCTCAGGAAGTCATCAACGAGAAGGCTGGCAAGGAGATCGTCACCGACGAGCATGTTGCCAAGGTTGAAGAGGTCGTGACCGAGAACGTCTCCAAGCTGACCGAGAAGTTCGGCAAGTAAGGCGATAGCCTCCTTTGGATTGGCGCTCTGCTTCGCTTCCTCATGGGGTAGGGCGCCATTTCCCTGGGTTTGCATTACAGGTTTTCACTCAACATCTCTCTCAAACAATGGGGCGTTCTGCCCCGCCTGGGTTCTTTCATTCACCGACTCACTCGGCATATTGCTCAGCTTCGGTTACCGCCTGGTAGCCTGTTTTCACTCTTCTTTTACTCTTACTCAGCACAAGTGCTCGCGCTTTCTCGCGAACTGTATACGCCCCGCATCATTGGTCCGGCAACCTTGGTGTGGGGCGTATGCCGTTAATGCACGGGATGAAGGCTTCTGGAGCGCAGGGTGAAGGGTTCTGGGAGGCAGGGCGAAGGCTTCTGCGGGAGTGCTACACGGGCTGTGGGAGTGCGGCGCGAGCGTTCGCCCTATGAGGACCTCTCCCCTGCCCCTGTAACCTCAGGCTATGCTTGATATGTCAACTTATTGAGCTGCGCCCTCAGGTAGGTTTCAGTGCCTCCTGAATACCGCGGAGCACCCCGTCTATGGAGGAACTATGTTTGAACGTCAGCAGTCCGATCAGCAGAAGGCACGCGAGGTCATGAAGGATGGCGGCGTCGTCATTTATTGGCGCCCCGGCTGCCCCTACTGCGAGGCTCTGGATTCTAAGCTGGGCGAGCTGGGCGACCACGCTACCTGGGTCAACATTTGGGAGGATCCGCAGGCTGAGGCGCACGTGAAGTCCCTCAACGACGGCAACGCGACCGTCCCCACCGTGGATACCGGCGACACCCACTTTGTGGTCGCTGACCTGGTGAGCCGCAACAAGGTGAAGAAGCTGATTGAGAACACCCTCAACGCTGGCGGCGAGGCTTAAGATGGCTCGCCCGGCGCTGAACCGCGATACGACGGTCTGCATTTCCTTGTCTGGTCGCCCGTCGAATCACGGTATTAAGTTCCACAATTACCTGTACGAGAAGCACGGTCTGGATTACCTGTACAAGGCGATGACCACTACCGATATTGAGGGTGCTATCGCCGGCGTGCGTGCTCTGGGTATTCGTGGCTGCTCGGTGTCTATGCCGTTTAAGCAGGCTGTTATCCCGCTGATGGACGATATGGACCACTCGGCTGCGGTTATTGGTGCGGTGAACACGATTGTGAACACTGACGGCTTCTTGAAGGCGTACAACACGGATGTGATTGCGGTGGCTTCCCTGCTGCGTTCGCATAATGTGGATCCGTCTCTGCCGTTCCTGCTGCGCGGTTCGGGCGGTATGGCTGCGGCTGTGGCTGGTGCGTTCTTTGATGCGGGCTTCTCCCAGGGCATGATTATTGCCCGTAACGAGGAGACCGGCCGCGCGCTGGCTGAGCGTTACGAGTACGCCTGGGCGCCGGAGGTGGGCAACCTGCGAGCGCCGATTCTGGTGAACGTGACCCCGATTGGCATGGCTGGCGGTGAGGAGAGCGAGGAGCTGTCCTACCCTCAGGAGGCTATTGCTGAGGCGCAGGTGGTCTTTGACGTGGTGGCGATGCCCGTTGAGACTCCGCTGGTTCGTGCGGCTCGCGCGGCGGGTAAGGAAGTTATTCACGGCGGTGAGGTGATTGCTCTGCAGGCTGCTGAGCAGTTCCGCCTGTACACCGGCGTGGAGCTCACCCCCGAGGAGGTTGAGGAGGCGGAGGCTCAGGCGAACTAGGTTCGCACCCGCTGCTTCTTCGCCCCGTGAGGGGTTCGATACGTGAAAGTGCCCGGAAGGTTAATCCTTCCGGGCACTTTTGTTGGTGCGTAGCACCGGAATTTTTTGTAATTACACACACCCTGGTATTTAAGGTTTTCCACATCTGTGGAGAAATCTGGGGAAAACTCTTACACCCGTGTAATTCACCCTGTGTAATTCGGTTGTTTTAGCCTGTATCCACAGGTTTTTAACATGTACTCACAATCGTGAAATTACACGAATGTAGTTATGCACAGTGTGGAAAACCTCTGTGGATAACCCTCTTCTGCGGCGGATTTCCGCGGGTTTTCGGGTTCAATACCTTCCACTGAGCCACTGCTGCGGGCTTTGCTGCGGCGGCTGAGAGGACTCCGGCTTCTTCACAAACGGGATAATCAGCAGGGTTGCTAGTGCGCCGCTGACAAGACCGCCAAAGTGTCCCGCATGGGAAATATTCGGGTGGAAGAGGCTCTGCACCACACCAATGCCGATGAGCAGCATAAAGAGGCGCGCAGTGTCCTTTTGCCTCCTGAGAAGCAGGATCACGAAGAAGGCACCGTAGAGGCCGTACACACCACCTGAGGCGCCCACAGCGCCGCGGTAGTAGTCGAAGAGGTACACGCTGAGGCCAGCCCCCAAGGTAGCAGCCATATATACGAAGAGGAACTTCCAACGCCCCATCATGCGCTCGAGAGATACACCGAAGATGAAGAGGTAAATCATGTTCCACACCATATGCATCGGGTCATTCTGCGAGTGCACAAACCCGTGCGTGATCAAGCGGTAGTACTCACCATGGTGAACACGGGGACCCGACATCATGCCGAGGTTGTACATCCAACGGAATGGGATGATTAGCTGCAGACCGTACACCACAACGTTAATCAGAATGAGCGTGTACGTAATATGCCAGTGACGGGCGATGAAGGAACGCGTCGGGCTCGAGGCGCCTCCATTGAGGTCACGGTAGCATTCGGGGCAGACTACACCCGCATCCTGTGCCGTCTGGCATTCGCCGCAGATGGTGCGGTTGCAGCGCCCGCACTGGGCGTAGCTGACACGGTCGGGGTGGTTGACGCAGACGGTGGGGCTCTGCCCGTAGCCTGCGTAGTTGGGAAAGTTCTCCACTGACCCTCCAAAGATTTTGTGCCGGATTTTCTGAAGATTTTTCACGTATTTTCAGGCTTAGTACCTGCCGTTTTGCCACTGCTGCGGACTCTGTTGCGGCGGATTCGAGGACTCCGGCTTCTCCACGAACGGGACGAACAGCAGAGTCAGCAGCACACCACCCACAAAACCACCCGCGTGGCATGCGTGGGAAATATTCGACGGGTTCATCAGGCTATAGATGACGTTCACTGCGGTAATCATAGCGAACACTCGTGCAGTGTCCTTCTGCTTCATGATGATCAGCAGGGTCATGAACGAGCCCATGAGGCCGAAAATACCTCCGGAGGCGCCCACCACGCCGGTCCCGGGAGTCAGCACGTACACGCCGAGGGCACCAAAGACGATAGAGCCCAGGTACACGAAGAGGAACTTCCAGCGCCCCATCATGCGCTCAAGGGACACACCGTAGATGAAGAGGTTAATCATGTTCCATACCAGGTGCATCGGGTCATTTTGCGCGTGCAGAAAACCGTAGCTGATGATGCGGTAGTACTCGCCATGCTGGACGTAGGGCCACCAGATCACTCCGTGCCTCACCACCCATTCGTTGGGAATAAGCTGCTGCAACCCGTACATCGCGACGGTAATCAGAATGAGCGTGTAGCTAATATGCCAGTGGCGCGCCAGGAACGAGCCTTTTGCCTTCGAACCCTGTGCTTTCGAGCTACCGCCCGTGAGTTCGCGGTAGCAGTCGGGGCAGACCATGCCCACATCCAGCGCCACCTGGCATTCGCCGCAGACGGTGCGGTTGCAGCGCTTGCACTGGGCGTAGCTAACGCGGTTGGGGTGGTTAACGCAGACGGTGGGGCTCTGCCCGTAGCCTGCGTAGTTGGGAAAGTTCTCCACTGAACCTCCAGGGGTTGTGTGCCGGATCAGCCGGGGTGGTGTGGGGGCATATAAGCGCAGGGGCCCACCGGAAAAATCCTGGCGGGCCCCTGAACTATACGTGTTTTCTCAACACCTTCAGCAGAATGCTCGTATGAGCCTTCTGATGGGGTTTATTAGAGCTTTTCGATGTCGATCGAGGAGATGACAACGTCCTTGACCGGGCGGTCCTGGAAGCCGGTCTCAACGCCCTCAATAGCGTCAACAACCTTCTTGGATGCCTCGTCGGTAACCTCACCGAAGATGGTGTGGCGGCCGTTCAGCCAGGGGGTCTCAACGGTGGTGATGAAGAACTGAGAACCGTTGGTGCCGGGGCCGGCGTTAGCCATTGCCAGCAGGTAGGGCTTGGAGAAGGAGAGCTCGGGGTGAATCTCGTCCTTGAACTGGTAGCCGGGGCCACCAACGCCCATGCCCAGGGGGTCACCACCCTGAATCATGAAGTCCTTGATGATGCGGTGGAACACGACGTCCTTGTACAGGGGGGTGTTCATGATTTCACCGGTGCGGGGGTGCTTCCACTGACGGGAGCCGTCAGCCAGGCCGATGAAGTTCTCAACAGTCAGCGGTGCGTGGTTGCCGAAGAGCTCGACGACGATGTCACCGTAGTTAGTGTGGATAGTTGCCTTAGCAGTTGCATTAGTCATGGCTCTATTGTGGCACGGGGCGGCGCTCATTCGCCATCTAACATGTTTTTTCGCCCCGGGCGCACCGTTGGGCGGGCTTTTTGGGCGGGAATTGAATATCCTGAGAGGTGAACACTACGCGCGCGGCGGCGTTTTCTGGCCGCTGGCGCATTTCAACCGATGGAGGTCACCCCATGTTCTGCTGCAAGAAGCGTAAGGCACGCAAGGCTGCTAAGGCTCAGGCTATTGTCTCTTCTCTGGCTGCTGTTGAGTCCGCGCTGGAAGGCAAGACCGCTGAGATGTTCGCTGAGAAGCTGACCGGCAACAAGAAGGCTCTAAAGAAGGCTCGTAAGGCTACCGCAAAGACCGTTCGCGCCGCTGAGAAGGAACTGGCTCGTATTGAGCGTAACGGCGGCAAGCGCCCCCGTAAGGGCCTGGCATTCCTGGGTCTGCTGGTTGCTCTGGGTGTTGCAGGCGCCGCAGCCTACAACGCAGCTCGTCCCGTGGAGGACCCCTGGAAGAACGCATAAGCGTTCCCCGTATCTTCCTTCTCTAGGACTTTCTGAGGCGCCGCTAGCGGCGTGAGGGAGTGCTTTATGAGAGATAGCCGCCCGCTAGAGTTTTACTCTGGCGGGCGGCTATTGTTTGTTCTTTTTTTGGGGGAGGAAAGGGAGAGAGGAGGCGCTACAGATGCTACAGATAGAGCGCTGAATCTCCCCGGGTAAATCTTCCCGGGTGCACCCTGCAGTATTTCCCTGACATACCCGGATATACAAAGAACCCCATGTCTTTCGACATGGGGTTCTCGGTTCAAAAATAAACCGGCGATGACCTACTCTCCCACACCCACAAAAGTGCAGTACCATCGGCGCGAAGAGTCTTAGCTTCTGGGTTCGGAATGGAACCAGGCGTTTCCCTCTTGCTATAATCACCGGAAAGTGGAGGCGAGGGGACTCGAACCCCTAACCCTCTGCTTGCAAAGCAGATGCGCTACCAATTGCGCCACGCCCCCGCGGTGCTCTACTAGTCTATAACACCTTTTGCGGCTTTACCAAATCCTCAGGCGCATTTTTTTAGTTAGACCCATCACAATACTGAGGAGCTTAGGTAATCACCTCACCCGGCACTGTCGCCTCCCGCTTCGTTAGAGCCCGCAGGGGGCCACTCACTTCCTGCAGATATTTACGAATCGCGGTGCGTTGTGCCTCCTTCGCAGACTCCTCCTTCGACTCCGGCCCCTTGAAGCCCAGCTTGAACGCATCCCACTGGCTCGCTGAGGGGTACTTTTCACGGGCATTCCACACCAGCGAGAACGATGCCAGGGTATTCAGCTCCTTCCTCGTGGCGGCCTTCGATAGCACATCAGCCACCGTTGCCACGTGTGAAGACTCGGCAACACTCACCGAAATCTTCGACTGCGCACCCGAGGGCAGGCTCATCGCCTTCTCCGGAGCCAACTGAATATTCAGATGAATCTGCTGTACCCGCTCATTCTTCAAATCCAGCTCAGCCAGCGCACGGAAACGCTTCATCAGGGAATCATAGTTCTCATCAATCACCACAGCATTCAGGCGCAGCTCATCCGCCAGCAGACCTACCTGAGCGTAGCTCGCATTAGTCCCCAATGCCGCGTTGGCAGCCAGCACCTTCAGCCACTGCTCTTCCTTCAGGGTCGCTGAATCATTGACGCGCAGCGGGCTCACCAGAGCATCCGTAGCAGTGTTAGCAACATTCTGCGGGTCATTCGCAGGATCCACGCCACCGTAGGTAACGCTCAGCCGGTGCAGAGAACCGTAGACAGACAGGTTCGTCAGAGCCGTAGCTGCCGCCACCAAATCGGCCTGTGCCGCCTCCGTGAGGGAGAAAGAACCCACCAGACGCAGGTCCTGTTCACTACGCCCCTTACCCACATAGATACGCCCCAGCGACTCAATCTTCAGGTAGCGGGTATCAATATTCTCGCGAACCAGACGCTCACGGCGTGCCAGCAGCTTCTCGTTTGAAACCACCACCGCCGCATCCTCACCCAACACACCGGTAGCGGCAATCTGCGGCATCGCGGCAAGCACCCCGGCGGCAGCGACCACGCCGCCAGTCAGAAGCAGGGAACGGCGGGGCACCACGAGGCGGCGCGCCTGCCCAGCAATAGCCTCTTTAGCGGCATCGACGCGGGTAGAAGGGGTCTTAGTAATAGAATCCTCAGCGGCAACGGATGCCGCCTCAGAAGAGCCCTGAGAGGCTCCCCGGGTAGAAGTATCGGGAATGTGAGAGCTCTCGGGTTCCAAAGAAGGGGAAGAAGACACAGAATCTCCAGGATGCAGGGCGGGCACAAAGCCCACCAACGGTTTGAGGGGAGTGAAGTCCCTCTAGAATACCGCCCGCACCCATGCACATGCCGACAACCCGCTGCGCATCATTCGAAGGGCATAAAGAAAACCTATGGGGTGGACTCAGTCCACCCCATAGGTCACAAACTTCATGAGAGCTCTCAACTCTCACCGCAGGCTATTTAGTTATCCTGCGCAGTCGTAGCGTTCGGAGTCGGAATATTAGCCGATTCAGCAGCCAACTCAGCAATACGAATCTCGCCGGTCGTCGGATCATCGTAGGTCACGTACTCGGTACCGCCAGCCGTAGGCTCAGCGTCCTCGTTCACGTGGTTCTCCGCAATCAGGAAGCCGTGCGCACCCAGAATCTTAGCGACGCGGTCAATATCCTGCGGGGTCGGGGTATGATCCACCACTCGACGAATGTACTCGTTAATGCGCTGGTCGCTCACGTACGCCTCGCCACGAGCAGCACGAGACTGCATGAGCTGGCGAACAACTTCCTGCAGCTGCTCATCGGTCAGACGCATCTTCAAAATAGCCATCACTGCCGCGCGGTCCTGCACCGGAACATCCTTGGGATACCCGACGCTCAGCCAGTCGATTACTCGAGAGATCATGCTCTTATCAGGCATCGAGCCCCTCCTTCGAAGCAGTCATTATATGCAATTTAGTGTTCACGGGATTAGTGGCCTCCACCGGTTACGCCGAAGATATTCCAGCCGAAAGTGTGGTCGATAAAGTCCTTAGCGACCCAGAGAATACCGATGATTACGATTGCTACGATGATAGCAAAAATGCAGAACGCAGCAATCTTCGCCGCCGTTCCCGGAGGCTCAATTTCAACCAGCTTGCCGTCCGCGGTGTACTCGGTACGACCAGCCAGCATACGCAGACCCAGCGCATAGAGCGCCGGAAGGCCCGCACCAAAGAACAAACCGGCAATCAGCACCGGAATAACCTTGTTCACAATGTCAATCAGATATTCCACGACTACGAACCTGCCTTCTCAGTAGCAAGGGTCTGGGCTTCTGCGGATGCCTCAGCGCTGGTGACTGCAGCGCCTTCCTTTTCATCCCAGTCGCCAGTCACGTTCGAAGCGTCAATGTTGTCCTTCTGGGAATGACGCCACATCAGGAAGCAGAAGACTACCAACAAAGCGAACACGGTCATTTCGCCGACAAACTGGGTGCCGGTCAGAGCGTTCAGGCCGTGACCAATCAGCCAGGTCAGAGCACCCACAATCGCGGCAGCCGGCAGAGTAATCAGCCAAGCAACCACCATGCGGCCAGCAACAGACCAGCGCACCTCAGCACCCTTACGGCCCAGACCACTACCCAGAATCGAGCCGGACGCCACGTGAGTGGTCGACAGAGCCATACCGAAGTGGGAAGAGGTCAGAATAATCGCAGCGGATGCACCATCAGCGGCAACGCCCTGCGGGGTGTCAACCTCAACGATGCCCTTACCGAGGGTGCGGATAATACGCCAACCACCCAGGTAAGTACCCAGCGCAATAGCAAGCGCGCAGGAAGCCTTCACCCAGAAGGGAATCGCGTCATCGTTGCTCAGGGTACCCGAAGCAACCAGAGCCAGGAAGATTACGCCCATGGTCTTCTGCGCGTCGTTAGTACCGTGCGCCAGAGACATCAGGGATGCGGTCGCGACCTGTCCCTTGCGGAAGCCGCCGTGCTTGCGATCATCAGCCACCGGAGCAGCGATACGGTAGACCAGCCAGGTGCCGGTTGCCGCCACAATAGCCGCAATGACGGGGGAGAGGACCGCGGGAACAATAATCTTGGACAGAACGCCCATCCACTGCACGCCGTCAAAGCCGATCGCGACAATAGCCGAACCGATCAGGCCACCAAACAGAGCGTGCGACGAGGAGGAGGGCAAACCCAGAAGCCAGGTCAAAACGTTCCAGAGGATACCGCCAACCAGGCCGGTAAAGACGATGAGCATCAATGCCGGGCCGTCCGTTGTTACATCGATACGGTCCAGGTTCACGATGCCGCTACCAACCGAGCGTGCCACCTCAACAGAGAGGAACGCGCCAACGAGGTTCAGGGACGCAGACAGCGCCACGGCGGTCTTAGGCTTCAGCGCACCGGTGGCGATGGAGGTTGCCATCGCGTTGCCGGTGTCGTGGAAGCCATTCGTAAAGTCGAAGGCGAGCGCGGTCAGCACCACGATCACGAGAATAATGAGTTCTGTAGTCACAAGAAAATTATCTGTCGGTTTTCGCGAAATCTAAAGTATTCCGAATTAACACGAAATAACAGATAAACCCACAGTATTGAGCGGGTTTCCGTGAGGGTTTTACTATAGAGCCCATATTTCAGGGGAAACTCTCCCGATATTCCGCGGAAAAAAGGGTGCACCTATTGGAATGCTTAAGTTGGTTTATGTGGCTTATGCGAGAGTGCGGGGGAGAGGGGTGATTATATCCATCAAGAGGCTAAAGTGTGTTCACCAAGTGTTCACTTTCAGGAACCTCCCAGCTTTCTTTTTGTGACACACCTTTATTATTCAGACCTCATTTAGGTCGCCGAACTACCCACACGGGACACCCCTGTGGGTTTTACGGCGCGGGGCTTTCTACGGAGCACATTCTCCACAGTAGGGATTTCCTACAGCCGTGCGCATTCGAATATCACGAAGAATTGAATCTATACCCGCGGCGCACGCAGCACATTAGCTTCGCGAGGTATTCGCGCCTATTCCCCCGCATCACATCAGCAGA
Organism: Rothia mucilaginosa ATCC 25296; assembly: GCF_000175615.1. Classification (GTDB taxonomy): domain Bacteria; phylum Actinomycetota; class Actinomycetes; order Actinomycetales; family Micrococcaceae; genus Rothia; species Rothia mucilaginosa. Next base: position 95,917 of record NZ_ACVO01000009.1, read on the forward strand.
TACAACAACTTTGGCGAATACAACAAAAGACCCCGTATCTTTCGATACGGGGTCTTTTTCAAAAATAAACCGGCGATGACCTACTCTCCCACACCCACAAAAGTGCAGTACCATCGGCGCGAAGAGTCTTAGCTTCTGGGTTCGGAATGGAACCAGGCGTTTCCCTCTTGCTATAATCACCGGAAAGTGGAGGCGAGGGGACTCGAACCCCTAACCCTCTGCTTGCAAAGCAGATGCGCTACCAATTGCGCCACGCCCCCGTCTCAGCGGAAACCACTGTTTAGTTATTTTTCCAAGCCTTCACGACTTCATTGCTCTGATACTTTTTCAAGACCATCACAGTGACACACGAAAGAACAGCAAGAATCAATAATTTCTTCATTATTGCCTTTCATAATGCGGAGTGGGCGTACCAAGAATCGAACTTGGGACCTCTTCGTTATCAGCGAAGCGCTCTAACCGTCTGAGCTATACGCCCTCCTTCTGCGGAATTTCTTCCGTAGAACGAGATATAACTATACAGGTGTTTGCAGGTAACACCAAATCGAAAAAGCATGTTCTGCATCACACTTTAATATTGGGGGTTCCCAAGCATACAGAGCGGGCGGCACCACCTCCATCCAGAGGGGCACCGCCCGCACACAAAGCTCAAAAAGCTACAAACTAGGACTCATCACTCAGAGTCAAGGTCACGCCACCAACCAGCTTCGCAGCCAGGTTGTACAGAATCGCGCCAATCATACCCAGTAGAGTAAAGACCACAGTGTTGACCACAGCAAAAATAGTAGTCACCAAAGCAACCTGACCCAGCGAAATCATCTGCGAAATATCCACAGTGGTCGAACCGGTACCCAGCGAGCTAATCAGCTGGTTCACACCGGTAAACGCACCAGAAGCCTGCAGGAACAGCCAGAGAATCACCGAAGCCACCACAGTCACAATGCCCAAAGCAATAGACAGCAGGAAGATCAGCTTAGCAACCGACCACGTATCAACCTTCTGAACCACCAGGCGCGCACGACGAATCTTCGAACGCGGTGCAGGACGCACCAGCTGACGGCGCGAACCAGTAGGACGCTTAGCGTTCACAGGGCGCTTACCGGCAGGACGCTTAGCGGTACCGCCAGGACGAGCCTGGCCCGAACGCGCCTGAGCCGGGCGACGCGCGCCAGCCTTAGCCGCACCCGAAGACTTAGATGCGCCAGCCGACGCCGAACGCTGTGCCGACGCAGGAGAGGAGCTCGCGGGAGTGCTGCTCATTAGTTACCTCCAGTAGCGGTGAGATCGGCAGCCGCCGCTTCACCCTCGTTGTCCGTACCGGGCGCCTCAGAAGACTCCGAAGCCTCGGTGTTCTCAGTGGTTTCATCGTCGCTATCATCCAGCTGACGATCCTGGTTGCGTGCAACACCAATAATAGAATCGCCCTTACCGGGCTTTGCAAAGATAACACCCATAGTATCGCGTCCCTTCGCAGGAACCTCATTCACGTTCGAACGAACGACCTTGCCACTGGCCATAACCACCAGCACCTCGTCCTCTTCGTCCACGATGAGGCCACCCACCAGGGCGCCACGATCCTCAACTAGCTTAGCAACCTTAATGCCGAAGCCGTTACGGCCCTGCACGCGGTACTCATCCACGCTCGTACGCTTCGCGTAACCACCCTCAGTGACCACGAAGACGAAGGAGCCCTCAGTAACCACATTCGCAGAAATCAGCTCATCGCCCTCACGGAACTTCATACCGGTCACACCGGAGGTCGAACGACCCATCGGGCGCAACGACGCATCATCAGCGTGGAAGCGCAGCGACATACCGTTACGCGACACCAGCAGAATATCGTCCTTATCCGAAACGGTGAACGCCGAAACAACCTCATCGCCCTCACGCAGGTTAATCGCAATCAGGCCGGCAGTACGGTTCGTATCGTAATCGCTCAGGCGGCTCTTCTTCACCATGCCGCCGCGAGTAGCAAGCACCAGGTACTCAGCATCCTCATAGCTCTTCAGCTCCATGACCTGAGCAATATGCTCACCGCCCTGGAACTCCAGCAGGTTCGCAATGTGCTGACCCTTCGCGTCACGACCGGCCTCCTGCAGCTCGTAACCCTTCGCACGGTACACGCGACCCAGGTTCGTGAAGAACAGAATCCAGCTGTGCGTAGTGGTCACAAAGAAGTGTTCCACCACGTCATCACCGCGTAGCGAGGCACCCTTAATGCCCTTACCGCCGCGGTGCTGGCTACGGTACTGATCACTTCGGGTGCGCTTAATGTAGCCGCCGCGAGTAATCGTGACCACGACCTCTTCCTCGGGGATGAGGTCTTCCATGGACATGTCGCCGTTGTAGCCGTACATAATCTGGGTGCGACGCTCATCGCCGTAGCGGTTCACAATCTCACCCAGCTCCTCAGAGATAATCTCGCGCTGGCGAGTCTCCGAAGCAATAATCGCGTTGTACTCAGCGATCATGCGCATCAGCTCATCGTGGCGATCCTGAATCTTCTGACGCTCCAAAGCAGCCAGACGACGTAGCTGCATGTTCAGAATTGCCTGAGCCTGAGCCTCATCAATCTGCAGGAACTCCATCAGGCCGCTACGCGCCTCATCAGCGGTGGGGGAGCGGCGAATCAGGGCAATAACCTCATCCAGAGCATCCAGAGCCTTCAGCAGGCCACGCAGGATGTGCGCCTCTTCCTCCGCCTGACGCAGACGGTAACGGGTACGACGAACAATAACGTCCATCTGGTGATCCACCCAGTGACGCACAAACGCATCCAGGGACAGGGTACGCGGCACGCCATCCACAATGGCGAGCATATTCGCGGAGAAGTTCTCCTGCAGCTGGGTGTGCTTGTACAGGTTGTTCAGCACAACCTTCGGGGAAGCATCACGCTTGAGCACAATCACCAGACGCTGACCGGTACGACCCGAAGTCTCATCGCGCAGATCCGCGATGCCGGTGACCTTACCGTCCTTGATGAGCTCAGCAATCTTAATCGCCAGGTTATCCGGGTTCGCCTGGTACGGCAGCTCGGTGACCACAAGGCAGGTACGACCGTGGATTTCCTCCACGTTGACCACCGCGCGCATGGTGATGGAGCCGCGGCCAGTACGGTACGCATCCTCAATACCCTTGGTACCCAGAATCTGTGCACCGGTCGGGAAGTCCGGGCCCTTAATGCGCGCCATCAGCGCGTTCAGCAGCTCCTCATTGGTGGCGTGCGGGTTCTTCAGGAACCACTCCACACCCTCGGCAACCTCACGCAGGTTATGCGGCGGGATATTGGTCGCCATACCCACAGCAATACCCGAAGAACCGTTGACCAGCAGGTTCGGGATGCGCGCGGGCAGAACGGTCGGTTCCAGGGACTTGCCGTCGTAGTTGGGCTGGAAATCAACGGTGTCTTCGTTGATGTCACGCACCATCTCAAGGGCAATGGGAGCCATCTTGGTCTCGGTGTATCGAGGCGCTGCAGCACCGTCGTTACCGGGGGAGCCGAAGTTACCCTGACCCAGAGCCAGCGGGTAACGCATAATCCAGCTCTGAATCAGGCGCACCAGAGTGTCGTAGATAGCGCTATCGCCGTGGGGGTGGAACTGACCCATCACGTCGCCGACCACGCGGGCGCACTTATTGAAGGATCGGTCCGGGCGGTAGCCGCCGTCGTACATCGCGTAGATCACGCGGCGGTGCACGGGCTTGAGGCCGTCACGCACATCCGGCAGGGCGCGGCCAATAATAACCGCCATTGCGTAGTCCAGGTAGGAACGCTGCATTTCGGTCTGCAGGTCCACCTGTTCAATGTGACCGTGGTGGTCTACGCTTTCAGCGCCACCGTTGCTGACTACGTCAACCTCAGCGGATTTATTCTGCTGTTCTTCGCTCATTACTTTCTCATTCCTCAATGACTCGCTCGGCTATATAGCTCATTTGACATATTCCATACGGGGCATATGCCGTTTCGTGCTAGATATCGAGGAATCGAATGTCCTTTGCGTTCTGCTGGATAAACTCACGACGAGCCTCAACGTCCTCACCCATCAGAACAGAGAAGATCTGGTCAGCAGCAGCTGCATCCTCCATCTTCACCTGAAGCAGGGTACGACGAGCCGGATCCATGGTGGTGTCCCACAGCTCGGTGTAGTCCATCTCGCCCAGACCCTTGTAACGCTGAATACCGTTATCCTTGGGCAGGCGCAGGTTCTTCGCAGCACCACGAGCCAGAGCCTCATCACGCTCAGCGTCCGAGTACACGTAGTCGTGCGGGGCGTTCGACCACTTGATGCGGTACAGCGGCGGCTGAGCCAGATACACGTAGCCAGCCTCAATCAGCGGACGCATGAAGCGGAAGAGCAGAGTCAGCAACAGAGTCGTAATGTGCTGGCCGTCAACGTCCGCATCCGCCATCAGAACGATCTTGTGGTAGCGTGCCTTCTCAATATCGAAGTCATCACCGATGCCGGTACCAAAAGCGGTAATCATCGCCTGAATCTCGGCATTGGACAGGGCTCGATCCAGACGGGCGCGCTCAACGTTCAGAATCTTACCGCGTAGCGGCAGAATAGCCTGAGTGTTCGGATTGCGACCCTGAACAGCCGAACCACCCGCAGAGTCACCCTCCACCAGGTAAATCTCAGAGATCGACGGATCCTTCGAGGAGCAGTCCTTGAGCTTACCGGGCATGGAGCTGGTCTCCAGCAGACCCTTACGGCGGGTCGTCTCGCGTGCCTTACGGGCTGCAATACGCGCCTGAGCGGCAGTGATTGCGCGGCGCACAATATCCTTCGCCACCGCGGGGTTACGACCGAACCAGTCGCCGAGGTGATCGTTCACCTCACGCTGAGTGAAGGACTTAGCCTCCGAGTTGCCCAGCTTGGTCTTGGTCTGACCTTCGAACTGCGGCTCGGAAATCTTAATCGAAATCACCGCGGTCAGGCCCTCACGCACGTCTTCACCGGTGAGGTTATCGTCCTTATCGCGCAGTAGCTTGTTCTCACGCGCGTAACGGTTCACCAGCGAGGTCAGTGCGGCGCGGAAGCCCTCTTCGTGAGTACCGCCCTCGTGGGTGTTAATCGTGTTCGCGTACGAGTAGACGGACTCCTTGTAGGCGCCGGTCCACTGCATCGCCACTTCCAGGCTCATATTGCGCTCAGTGTCTTCGGCTTCGAAGGAGACAATCTCCTCGTTCACGATGGTCTTCGCGCCTGCGTTGAGGAAGTGTACGTAGTCGAACAGACCGTTGTCGTAACGGTAGGTGACGGTCATGAAACCATCAGCGTTCGCGCGCACGCGGTTGAGGATGTTTTCCTTCTTCTCGCTCTCTTCAGCAACCTCGTCACCGACGAACTTCTCACGCTCATCGGTCAGGGTGATGGTCAGGCCCTTGTTCAGGAACGCCATCTGCTGGAAACGCGCGCGCAGAGTCTCAAAGTCAAACTCGACGGTCTCGAAAATCTCTGGGTCCGGGTAGAAAGTCTGGATGGTACCGGTCTTATCGGACGGTTCACCCTTGCGCAGGGGACCATCCGGCACACCACCGTTGGAGAAGGAAATATGCCATGCGTAGCCCTGGCGGTGCACCTCAGTAATCACACGGGTAGACAGCGCGTTCACCACGGAGATACCCACGCCGTGCAGACCACCGGAAACGGAGTAGCCGCCGCCGCCAAACTTACCGCCAGCGTGCAGCACGGTCATGACGACCTCAACAGTGGACTTGTGCTCGGTGGGGTGCTCATCCACGGGAATACCGCGACCGTCATCCTCTACGCGAACAGCACCATCAGCCTGGATGGTCACGTCAATTTTGGAGGCGTAGCCGGCGAGCGCTTCGTCGACCGAGTTATCTACGACCTCGTAGACCAGGTGGTGCAGACCGCGCTCAGTGGTCGAGCCAATGTACATGCCGGGGCGCTTACGAACCGCTTCCAGACCTTCCAGCACGGTAATATCGGATGCACCGTATTCATGCTGCTGTTCAGATGCATTCTGTTCAGATGCCACGAGGCAGAACTCCTTGAGTAGATGATGCAACCGGCGAAGGAAAGCTACGGGCAGCCAAGAGCGGAGCCTAGAACGCCTCACAGAGGGCACAAGAAAGTGCCTGCACAACCCGCGGTGCCGGTGGTACCCATAGGTGGGCACACTTTACGCATTGTCTCTTTTATTTTACCGAGCAAGAGAGCATAAAACCATCTACAAGCGTCACATATTGAGCTTTTTTGGGCACTACCACCCGCTCAAAAGCCCGCAAAGGCGGTTTAGAGTGCCTCAACCCCCTTTTGAGGTAGGGGATACGGTTCACCACTTCGTGGGGGTTGCCGGCGATTCTAAAGCTTTCATAGCGTGTAGAAAAAGGCTTATTTTGACCTAACACCATTCAATCAGAAGGTGAACGAGAGTCAGAGACACCCAGAAGGCTACCCGTAGGTGTCGCGCACACCGCGCATACCGGTGGCACGCCGATAGCCTCGCTGATTCCAGCGTCCGTTATTCGGGCCCAGCACGCGAACCTGGGCCACGACACCATCACCCAGTTCACGGCGGAAAAGTTCGATGAGGTGCCCGTGCATCAGGCGCAGCTGAGTCGTCCAGGCGGTAGAGTCGCACTGGACTTCAACAATGGAGTTTTCGAAGCTGATGGGGCGGGTGTGTGCCGCGATTTCAGGGCCCACGAGCTCAGCCCAGCGGGCCAGCACACTAGAGACCGCCACGGGCTCTTTCCAGCCACGAGAACGAATCAGGGCACTGACGATGCCACCGAGGGGTTTGGGGTCGCGAGAGCTCTCTCCGGGGCCGCTATAGCCACCCATGACGCGGGGGTCCCACCCCTGCGCTCGCCGTGATTTCTTCTTCGAGGCGGTTCCAGACATGACCGCACCGAAGTCACGCATGATTTTATTCGCCGAGAATGCATTCAGGGGCGCCTCGCCGCGTTCTTGAGCCGCCATTCGCATGCGGGTCAGCAGGGCGGAGGGGGCATCCACCTCGTCACGGTAGAACTCAACCACGCCGTCAACCTCGTGCGGGTTTTGAGGCTCCGCAAACTGCGGTTCCGCGAATTCACCGAATGTTTCACGTGAAACATGGTTTTGAGGGCGGACGGGGTTACTCATCGCCGTCACCCTCCGCGAGCGCAGATGCAGTCAACCCCTCGCTATCCACAGAGGTGGCGGCAGGCTGCACATACTCGGCATGACCCACAGTCACCGACACCAGGCGGTAGTCGCCCAGCTCCTCCGGAATATCGCTGAGTACCGCGCAGGTAATCAACACCTGCTCCGCGTCGGCAACCATCACACCCAGGCGGTGGCGGCGCGCAGAATCAAGCTCCGCAAACACATCATCAAGAATCAGAATCGGCGAAGAGCCCGCCGAGGAATCATCCTCAACATGCACAAACCAGGACGCCAACTTCAGAGCCAGCGCAAAAGACCAGCTCTCGCCGTGCGAGGCAAAATGCTTCACCGGCATGCCACCGAGCAGCAGGGTAATATCCTCACGGTGCGGACCCACCAGGGTCACGCCACGCTCAATCTCATCGCGACGACGCTCCGCAAAACCGCGCATCAAAGCCTCCTTGAGGTCCTCAATGCGCATCAGCGCCGCATGCTCGATCGAGCGCTCGCCCATGCTCGAAAAAACAGTCGACTCATAGTTGAAACCGACCTCTTTAGATCCGTCTGTCAGCCCTGCGTAGGCGCGGCGAAGCTGCGGCAAAAAACGCTGCAACAGACGAAAACGCGCAGAAAGCAGCTGAGCACCCAGGGTCGACAGCTGCTCGTCCCAGACCGACAGGGTACTCAAAGCGTTCTCGTCCCGCGCCTTACGCTGCATGGATTTCAGCAACGAATTACGTTGCCGCAAAATCCGCTCATACTCGCTACGGTACCCGGAGACCACCGGACGCAAAGAGCTCGCCAAATCATCCACAAAACGACGACGACCGGCGGGATCACCCTTCACCAGTTGCAGATCCTCCGGGGAAAACAGCACCGTGCGGGCAATACCCAGCGCTTCCTTGGCACGCACCGGCGCGGCACGATTAATGCGCACCCGGTTACTCTGCCCCGGAGCAATCTCAAACTCGGTCACCGTCTGCTGCGAACCGCGCACCGTACGGGTACGGATATAGGCGCGCGAAGCACCCGCCCGCACCAGCGGCCCGTCATGGCTCACACGGTGCGAAGACAGCGACGCCGCATAGTCGATCGCCTCAACAATATTGGTTTTACCCACACCGTTAGAGCCCAGAAACACCGTAACTCCCGCCGAAAGAGGCAGGCTCAGCAGAGCGTACGTGCGGTAATCCAACAACGAAATATGGTCGATATACACCGGAGCAGCTCCTTTCATGGGGTTTCGCATACGGGGTCGCAGGGGTTCACAGCGCCAGCTGGCGGGCACAGTGCGCGGGCCAAAATACTGTGGTTTTTCCGCACGGATGAGCGCAGAAAAAACAGCGCAACCCCGCACATACCCACGATGCATAGGGCACCGAAAGACGTGCGGGGTAGCGACGCTGAAACTAGTTCGACGGCAGGCGAACCGGCATCAGCAGGTAACGGTAGTTGCGGTCATCTTCAGCCAGCGGCTCGTCCTGACCGGAAATCACGGCGGGCTTCGGCGCATCGGTGAAGGAGAAACGAACGAACTCAGTACCGAAAACCTTCAAACCATCCGAGAGGTAGGCGGGGTTGTACGCAACGGTGATGTCATCACCGGACAGGTGCGCCTGCAGAGTCTCGGAAGCCTGAGCCTCATCACCGCGGCCGGCATCAATAGCAACCGAGCCCTGAGTGAACTTCAGACGCAGGGGAGTGTTGCGCTCCGCCACGAGGGAGATACGGCGAGCAGCCTCAGCCAGGTCGGAGGTGCGAACCACCGCGTGAATCGGGGTCTGTTCGGGGAACAGCGCACGGATGTTGGGGTAGTCGCCGTCCATCAGAACGCTGGTGGTGCGGCGGGTACCCGCTGCGAAGCCGATCAGCTCACCCGCTGCGGGCAGGGCGATAGACAGATCACCGGAACCGGAGAGGGTGCTACCGACCTCGGAGACGGTCTTAGCCTTCAGCAGCACAGCCGCCTGGACGTCGGGGTTGACCGGGTTCCACTTGATTTCGCGCATTGCCAGGCGGTAACGGTCGGTGGCGAGCAGGGTCATAGTGTCGCCGTTGATTTCAACGCGGATACCGGTCAGCAGCGGCAGGGTCTCATCCTTGGACACCGCAATCTGAACCTGCTTGACGGCTTCAGCGAATTCGGCACCGTCCACGGTACCGGAAATTTCGGGAAGCTCGGGAAGCTCGGGGTAGTCCACGACCGGCATGCCAGCGAGCTGGAAGTTAGCGGAACGGCAGTGAATACGAATCACGGACTCATCTGCGGTGAACTCGACGGGTGCGTTCGGTAGGGAGCGGCAAATTTCTGCCAGGATCTTGCCGGGAACCAGGCACACGCCTTCTGCTTCAACATCGGCTGCAATGACCTGATGGGCGCTGGTCTCGTGATCGAAGCTTGCGATGCTGACCTCACCTGCGGAGGCGGTAATCAGCAGACCGTTGAGTACGGGGGAGGTGGGACGCAGCGGAAGTGAGCGTGCCGTCCAGCCGACTGCTTCGGCAAGGACATCGCGTTCAACGGTGAATTTCATCGAGAAGGCGCCTTTCACGGAATTGGAGAGTCATTTTTGGGCGCACGTAAAGCTTTGGACGATAGAGCCGGAAATATCGCGTGCTCTGGTGCGCAGTACATCTTCCCGCGCGCGCGTCTATCCATCCTACCGGATTTTGTAATTACACAGAGACACGGAGGTCGCTCCTGCAGCGAAAAATCGGGTGAAATGAGGCATGTAGTACCGCTGTATTTTTGTAATTACAAAGATAGGCGGAAGGTGTAGCAAACCCAGTCGAAAACAGGTTCGAATTAGGTGATGGTTCGGTGTTGGTTTCTTCTTCAAACCCAACCTAAGAGATAGCATGCAGCTATTGATCCAAATCCGCGAAAATCTACGTTTTCAGTGAGGGTGCACAGAAAAACCTGAACCAGCCCGGTTGGTCGAGCAGAACTACTTGTTATGGGGAGGATTTTTTCTTTAAGTACAGTAGTATTGTTAACGCTTGTGGAAACGGTGGAAAACCCCTTCCTTGCCTGCAATGACGCGGAAGTATCCTGTGGACATTAAGTGGAAGAAACCACTCAACGCTGAGGATGCATTGTGTATGGATATTTATACATTTCCTCGATTCCACACCTTTTGAATATTCATGCACTTAACGTCCACACGAGCGCATGAGTTAAAGCACAGCTTATCCACACCCCGAAAATCCAGTTTTTCGAGTCGCTAAAACCCTTGAATACAGCACTAAATCCCCGCCCCGAAACCCATAAAACACCTAGTTGAGGCACAAAATAAGCTGCGGGGCAGGGATAAAAGTACGTCTAGCCAGCGGCGCGCTGCTCCTGGCGAATCAAATTCGTCAGCTCAGTAACCTGATTAAAAATCGTCTGACGCTCCGCCATCTGCGCGCTCACTTTACGCACCGCGTGCATCACCGTCGTATGGTCGCGGCCGCCCAAATCGTTACCAATACGCGGCAGGGACATCTCGGTCAGCTCACGCAGAAGATACATCGCCACCTGACGCGCATTCGTGAGCGTACGGGTGCGAGACTTCGACTGCATATCCTCAATAGACACATCAAAATACTTCGCCACCGTCGCCAAAACCAGCGCCGACGTAATCTCCGCACCACCGGTATCAGAGAGCAAATCCTTCAGATAGGTCTCCGCCTCAGCCAGAGTAATGGGCTCCGGCGGCTTCTTCATCGAGGCGGCAGCGCTCGCGCGAATCAGAGCGCCCTCCAACTCGCGAATATTGGCCGTGACATGGGAAGCAATGTACTCCATGACGTCATCGCGCACCGGCAAAATCTCGTTCTGAGCCTTCTTCCGCAGAATCGCGATACGAGTCTCCAGCTCCGGAGGCTGCACATCCACATTCAGACCCGAACCGAAACGCGAACGCATACGCTCAGCGAAACCGGTCAGCTGCTTCGGCGGCAAATCAGAGGTAATCACGATCTGCTTCTGGTGGTTGTACAGGGCGTTAAACGTATGGAAGAACTCCTCCATCGTCGCCTCTTTGCCCGCCAAAAACTGGATATCGTCAATCAGAAGAACATCAACATTGCGGTAAATCTGCTTGAACGACGAACCCTCATCGTCACGAATCGAGTTAATGAAATCGTTCGTGAACTCCTCAGAATTCACGTAGCGTACGCGCAGATTCGGGTACAGGTACTTGGTGTAGTGGCCGATCGCGTGTAGCAGGTGGGTCTTGCCCAAGCCCGAACCGCCGTAGATGAACAGCGGGTTGTAGACAATGCCGGGCTGCTCCGCCACAGCGAAAGCGCTCGCGTGCGCAAAGCGGTTGGACTGACCAATCACGAAGGTGTCGAAGGTGTAGTTCGGGTTCAGTCGGGCAGAGCTATCCCAAGTCGGCGCGTTTTCCGGGTCTTCATGCGGATGCACCTGCTGGGCCTCCGGTACCGTCGGGGCGTCCGGAACGAAAGTAGGTGCCGGGTATTCGCGAGGCGCCGGCGCGCCCGCAACAGGAGCCGCCGGCTGCTGTGCGGAGGGGAATCCGGCACGCTCCGCTTCCAAAGCCTGCAGGGAGGGGCGGGTGACCTGCTCATCAGCGGGCACCTCATAGTGGTCAGGGCCCGGATGCGGCTCGGTGTAGTACTCAAAAGCGCGCGAACCGGCGGGCGCCTCAGGATGTGCAGAAGCCGCCGGGACCGAAGGGGCGGGCTGGTGCTCGACAGGAACCTCGCGCTCACCATGGAAAACGTCCTGACTTGCAGGTTCAACCGGAATCATCGACTCATTCACATCGAAAAGCGCGGTGGTCGACGGGCCAAAAGCCTCGTGCAGAGCCGCACGGAACGAAGCGCTAATCTGCTCCTCAAAGACCGCACGGGTGAGCTTATTCGGCACCTCAATGATGAGGCGAGAAGAACCCATCAATCCCTGAGGCTGCGCAAGATTCACGAAACCGCGCTGACGTGCCGTCACCGCCGGATCGGCGGCAAGAATGGAGAGCAGATGCGCCCAGCGTGCCTGAAGGGAGTCGGTCATGGAATTCTTTACTTTCACTCGATGTGAAGCGGTGGTGCAGTAAAGAAATCATGCCGGAGGCCACCGCGAGGTCATTAAGATTCTACCCGCTTAATACACAGGGAGAGAAAGTTATCCACAAGAGTTTTCCACACGGTGGAAAACTTGTAATTACAGAAGTGGATAAGCGATGGATTTAAGTGCATAACAGGTCTTCTTCCCTGATATTTAGCGGAAAACTCCAAAAGCTCAAGGGTGTGGATAACTCGCTGATAGTAGGGGGTTTGGGTGGGATATACACCATGGTGGATATCCTGCTGCCGTAAATATCCCCAGGTTTGCGTCCCAAGAGTACATAGTGTCTCCACAGCCTGTGCACCCGCCACGATTACCACCTCCACACCACAAACGAGCCCGGAATCACGCGGAAAAAAGCGTCAAGAACTTGATTTACGCCCTCCACTCTTCTAGAGTTGTGCTGTTGTGTGTGCACCGCCTACTGCGAATAGTCGCGGTACCTCCGTGCACCAAGAAGCGTACGGTTCCGATACCCGTGAGGGCACGAACCGCAAAAATCAAGGAGACAAAGTATGAGCAAGCGTACTTTCCAGCCGAACAACCGCCGTCGCGCTAAGAAGCACGGCTTCCGTCTGCGTATGCGTACCCGTGCAGGCCGCGCGATTCTGTCGAGCCGCCGCGGTAAGGGTCGCGCAAAGCTCTCGGCCTAATTACGGCATATAGTTCGCCCGCCGATGCACACGCATCGGCGGGCGAACTATCATTAAGCGTGAAATACACGCGGAGGTCAGCTCACCACATGAGCCGAATCTCCCACACTACGTAAAGGGGAACACGTGCTGCCTCAACGGCACCGTATGCGCACCAGCGCAGAATTCTCCCACGCCTTCCGTTCCGGCATCCGTACAGGACGTCGGAACATCGTTGTATCTACGGCGAAAAATCCTGGAAAAACAACCCAGGTAGGTTTCATTGTGTCGAAGGCGGTGGGCAACGCAGTCACACGCAACCTGGTCAAGCGCCGGTTGCGTGAACTTGCCGCGCTCACCTGCGCCGCGCATCCGGAAGGCTACGCCATTGCTGTGCGAGCGCTTCCCGCCTCCGCGAGCGCCAGCTGGGATCAGTTGCGCCGCGACTACGAATCGGCACTCGAGGCTGCGTTCGCTAAGCTCGACCTGTCTCAGAGCAAGGAGAAGCCGTGAGTCGTTCCCAGCGTGACCGCTGTGAAGAACGCTTCCACGCGCATCACAGCGGCACCTATAGCGCATCTGCCGAGACTCTGGGCCCCGACGAGCTGCTGGCACTAGCACCTAACGAATTCGTAAGGCCTGAAACTTTCTTGCAGGCTCTCTACGTTCTACCGCAGAACCTGCTGATCGCGTGCATGAAGGCCTACCGCAAGGTCGTGTCCCCCCTCTACGGGAATGTGTGCCGCTACTACCCGACCTGCTCAGCCTACGCTCTGGAGGCGCTGACCACCCACGGTGCGATGGGCGGGCTTTCCCTGACGGTGCGCCGTATTCTGCGGTGTGTTCCCTGGGCAACCGGAGGTATCGACCCAGTCCCGGAGGGGAAGCGCACTTTCGCTCCCGGAGCAGAACCGAAAATTATTCTGCTCAACCACCCCCATCTTTACACCCCTCACACCGGTGGTGACGCCCGCCCTGAGTAGGCGGCGCCTCCCACACAATGACTTAGCCGAGTCCTTAAGGAGTATTCCCGCGTGAATATTTTTGATTTGATTCTTTGGCCGTTTAAATGGATCGTCTCCGTGGTCCTGTGGCTGTTCCACACTCTTTTCACTTCGCTGGGTATGGACCCGGCGTCCGGCCTGACTTGGGTTCTGTGCATTATCTTCCTGACCCTGGTGATGCGTACCCTGACCATTCCGCTGTTCGTCAAGCAGATTAAGGCTATGCGCGGTATGACCGCGATGCAGGGCGATATGGCGAAGCTGCAGGAGAAGTACAAGGGCAAGAAGGACCAGCTCTCCCGCCAGGCGATGGCTCAGGAGCAGATGGAAATGTACCGTAAGCACGGTACGAACCCCTTCGCGTCCTGCCTGCCGATTCTGGCTCAGATGCCGATTTTCTTCGGTCTGTACCAGGTGCTGATGGGTGTTCCCACCGCGGCGCAGAGCAACGAGAGCGTGCTCATGCTGCCGGCTGATCTGGTGCACCAGTTCAACGACTCGCAGATTTTTGGTGCTCAGCTGTTCGCGACCATGCTGCACCCGGGCGCTGGTGACACCACCGCGACCGTTGTTCAGGCGGTCATCATGATTGTTCTGATGAGTGCGACCCAGTTCTACATTCAGAAGCAGCTGAGTGTGAAGAACATGTCGGAGGCGGCTCTGAACTCTCCGATGTTCCGTCAGCAGCAGATGATCATGTACATCTTCCCGATCATCTTCGCTGTTTCCGGTATTAACTTCCCGCTGGGTGTTATGTACTACTGGACCGTGTCGAACCTGTGGTCGCTGGGTCAGCAGTGGTGGGTTATCCGCAATAACCCGACCCCCGGTTCTCAGGCGGAGCGTGAGCTGAACGCTCGCCGTGCTGCGAAGGGCCTGCCCCCGATTGGTAAGACCCGTGAGCAGCACGAGAAGGATCTGCAGGAGGCTCGTGAGCGTGCCGCTGCGGGTCAGCGTCAGCAGCCGGTCGGTAAGAAGCGCCAGAAGCAGCAACGCAATAAGCAGAACGGAAAGAAGTAGTTTTCTTCCGTGAGTCGGGCCGGGTTCTCGCCACGTGTGGCGCGGGCCCGGCGCCGTGTATGAGATACTTTTTACCCCTAGGACACCCCTCCGAACACCCTGAGGATTATTGTGACTGAAGCTATGGAATATGAGGACGAGCAGCTCGTTGAGGAGCAGCTGGTAGAGGAGCCCATTGAGGGCGAAGAAGACGATTTTGAGGACATCGAGGAAGAAGGCGATATCGCCGCTGATTACCTCGAGGAGCTTCTCGATATTGTCGATATGGACGGCGATATCGATATTGAGGTGCGCAATAACCGCATCTATCTTTCGGTCTTCAATGACGACGATGACAATGAGGAACTGCGCCACCTGGTTGGCCGCCACGGTGAGGTGCTGGAGGCTCTGCAGGAGCTGGTGCGTCTCTCCGTCCTGGCTGGTAATGGTACCCGTTCCCGCCTGATTCTGGATGTTGCCGGCTACCGTGCAGAGCGTCGTGAGCAGCTGGAGAAGATTGCCGCTGATGCGATTGAGAAGGTGCGTGCTACCGGTCGTGATGAGCACCTGAAGCCGCTGAGCCCGTACGAGCGCAAGGTTGTGCACGATGTGGTGGCTGCCGCTGGTCTGTACAGCGAGTCGGAGGGCGAGGGTCCTCGCCGTCACGTGGTGATTTCTCTTCCCGAGGTAGGAGCCTAGTATGGAGACTTCGATGGTTACTCTCAGTGAGAGTGAGCGCGCCGCCGCGGAGGCTGTGTTCGGTGAGCGTCTGCCCCTGGCGGAGCGCTACGTGCAGCATCTGGCAACGACCGGTATTGAGCGCGGTCTGATTGGTCCGCGTGAGGTGCCGCGCCTGTGGGCTCGCCACGTGCTGAACTGTGCTGTGGTGCAGGAGTATATTGCTCCGAATGCTTCGGTGGCTGATGTTGGCTCTGGTGCTGGCCTGCCCGGTCTGTGCCTGGCGATTGCCCGCCCGGATTTGAAGCTGACCCTGATTGAGCCTCTGGAGCGCCGCGTGATTTGGCTGAATGAGGTTGTTGAGGATTTGGGTCTGGAGAACGTGACCGTGCTGCGCTCGCGTGCTGAGCAGGCTGTGGGTGCTGTTGAAGCTGATGTGGTGACTGCGCGCGCTGTGTCCGCTCTGGTGGGCCTGCTGGACATTACTCTGCCGATTCTGCGCGGCACCGGTGAGCTGCTGGCTCTGAAGGGTCGTAGCGCCGCGGAGGAGATTACTAAGGCGAAGAAGAAGCTGAACCGCTACGGTGCGCGTGAGACCGAGATTCTCACCGCCGGTGGCGACCTGCTGGAAGAGCCGACGACGGTGGTTCGAGTTCGCCTCTAAAGGTTTCGTCTCAAATGGGCGGTACCGCAACGAGCTAGTAAATAGGCTGGCTTACGCGGTACCGCCCATTTTTTTGTACGCTGGCTTGCCGGGTGTGCGTGGCAATTGTATCTGTAGAGTACATAGAATGACCTCTCGCGTGGAGTATTGACCTGATGCCGGGTACCCTTAAGGAAGGATTGAAACCTTAGACTCCTCTGCATCAAAGCCTGATGGTGCAGTAGGGCACTGAGCCCTTCAGAGACCAGACAGGCATCACCAATGTTTCACGTGAAACATTGCAGACTTCATCACCTCGCGGAGTATGTTTCACGTGAAACATGCTGAGATGAGTGAATGGTGGGGGAGCGGAGGTTGAATCCTCCTCGTGCACGAATACCGCAGAATATTGCCACGTGCGAGGCATCAGACGAAGCATCACCGTAGACACACCACCCGGAATATGGAAGGCACCCGATGACTCCTCAAGCTCAGAAATCTGTTGCAGATTTGCTCCCCAAGCCTGTGCATACGCGTGTCTTCACCGTGTCGAACCAGAAGGGTGGCGTGGGTAAAACCAGCACCGCCGTGAACCTCGCAGCCGCGCTCGCGGAGGCTGGACTGAACGTCCTGGTGATCGATAACGACCCGCAGGGTAACGCCTCGACCGCACTGGGCATTGAGCACGGCGTGGATGTTCCCAGCGTCTACAACGTTCTGATTGAGGATAAGCCACTTTCTGAAATTGTTCAGGAATGCCCCGACATGTCCGGCCTGTTCTGTGCCCCCGCCAATATCGACCTTGCGGGCGCGGAGATTGAACTGGTCTCCCTGGTTGCGCGCGAGACTCGCCTCAAGAATGCCCTGATGGATTACACCGAATGGCGCGAGAAGCAGGGTATGGAGCGCCTGGACTATGTCTTCATCGACTGCCCGCCGAGCCTCGGCCTGCTGACCGTCAATGCCTTCGTTGCGGCAGAAGAGATTCTGATTCCGATCCAGTGCGAGTATTACGCTCTGGAAGGTCTGAGCCAGCTGCTGAAGAATATTCAGATGATTCAGAAGCATCTGAACTCCAAGCTGCGCATCAGTACAATCCTGCTGACCATGTACGATGCTCGTACCAACCTGGCATTCCAGGTGGCAGAGGAGGTGCGCGAGCACTTCCCGGAGGAGACTCTAGGGGTCAAGATTCCTCGCTCGGTTCGTATCTCTGAAGCTCCCAGCTATCAGCAGACCGTCATCACCTACGATTCTTCGTCGACTGGCGCGCGCGCCTACCGCGAGGCGGCACAGGAACTCTCGCGCCGATCCGCATAATCTAAATCTTTTGAAATGAGCCCTTTTGGATTGTCTATTGATGATTCCAAAAGGGCTTATTGTGTGCGGAATTTTCTGGGTGAAACACGAGAAAACAGCCTTAGAGAATTAATTATTGGGAATAATTTTGATTATGCACCGTGCATTTTTTACTCCTGCTTTCGAGTGCTTATTTCGTTTACACTAGATGAAGAAGAAAAAATGAGTGGGCTCGTCCGGGAGTCCTAAGGAGTAACGATGGCTGAAAAGCGACGCGGCTTGGGTCGTGGCCTGGGGGCACTGATCCCTCAGAGTACGAAGAATTCTGGTAATGCTGAGGCGAAGGCATCCGAAAAGACTACTGCAGTAAAGACTGCACCCAAGAAGGTGTCCACTCCGATTGAAGAGCCGATGACTGACGGCCTCTTCGAAATGGCTCACGAGGCTAAGCCGGAGAAACAGCGTAAGAGTGCTAAGGCTGAGTCTGTAGAGGCTAAGCCTGCTGAAGCTGCACCCGCTCAGGAAAAGCCTGCTGAAGCTGAGAAGGCAGAGGAGAAGGTCGAAGCTCCCGCCTCCTCGCAGGATGTTTCACGTGAAACATCGAAGAAGAAGTCTCGCGTGGATATGGGTGCGGCACTGCGCAACACCACCCTGACTCGCCGCCCGGTGGATTTCTTCTTTGGTGAAGATGTCTCCACCCCGCAGTCCGCTTCTGAGGAGCAGAGCGGTCTGGTTCCGGTTCCCGGTGCCCAGTTTGCCGAGCTGAACGTTCACGATATCCACCCGAACCGCAAGCAGCCCCGAACCGACTTTGATGAGCAGGACATGGAAGAGCTCATCCACTCGGTACGTGAGATTGGTGTTCTGCAGCCGATTGTTGTGCGTCCCTCTCGCGAAAGCGGCGCCGAAAAGTACGAACTGGTCATGGGTGAGCGCCGCTGGCGTGCAACCCAGGCGGCTGGACTGACCACCATCCCGGCGATTGTTCGTGAGACTGAAGACGGCGACCTGCTCCGTGACGCCCTGCTGGAGAATCTGCACCGCAGCCAGCTGAACCCCATTGAAGAGGCAGCGGCATACCAACAGCTCATGGAGGAGTTCGACACTACTCAGGAGCAGTTGGCTAAGCGTATTGGTCGTTCTCGCCCCCAGATTTCGAACACGATTCGTCTGCTGAAGCTGCCGGCTCTGGTGCAGCGTCGCGTTGCGGCGGGTATTCTCTCCGCGGGTCACGCGCGTGCCCTGCTGGCTCTGACGGATCAGGCTCAGATTGAGACTCTTGCACAGAAGATTGTGAATGAGGGGCTGTCGGTTCGCGCAACTGAGGAGCTGGTGAACCATGCATCCGGCGCTGCGGAGGTGAAGGAGCGCAAGGCTCCTCAGCCTCAGAAGCACCGTGAGCGCCTGGACTATATTGCGGAGGCTTTTGCTGACAAGCTCGATACTTCGGTGAAGATTTCGCTGGGTGCTCGCAAGGGTAAGATGACCATCGAATTTGCGAATGTTGAGGATCTGAACCGCATCATCCGCGTTTTGGATTCTGATTTCTCGGGCTAAATTTTCGCGTAAAACAATATTTAGCAACTGAAATCAGTTGTATATACAAAAAACCCTCGGTGATGTTTCACGTGAAACATCACCGAGGGTTTTTCTTTAGCTTCTCGAAAGATTAGCCCAGGTGCTCGGAGAACTCAGCCAGCAGAGCGGGCTTCGTCTTAGCGCCTACGGTCTTCTTGACGACCTCGCCACCCTTGAAAAGGTAGATGGCGGGAATAGAGGTAATGCCGTACTTCATAGCGGTATCGCCATTCGCCTCAACATCCACCTTGACCACGTCGACCTGACCGGCGTACTCGCCAGCGATCTCATCAATCACGGGGCCAACCATGCGGCAGGGGCCGCACCATTCAGCCCAGAAGTCCACGATAACGGGCTTGTCGTTCTTCAGAACCAGTTCGTCAAAAGTGGCATCAGTTGCCTGCTGTGCACTGCTCATGGAGTGCTCCTTTCTGACACGGGGTGGATTCCCCTGCGAGTAATACGAATAGTTTAGAGGTTTTCG
This sequence comes from Rothia mucilaginosa ATCC 25296, assembly GCF_000175615.1. Lineage (GTDB taxonomy): Bacteria > Actinomycetota > Actinomycetes > Actinomycetales > Micrococcaceae > Rothia > Rothia mucilaginosa. The sequence continues at coordinate 115,429 of NZ_ACVO01000009.1, forward strand.
AGGTAGTGCTGCGCGTCCAGAGCGGCAACAGCACCGGAACCGGCAGCAATAATTGCCTGGCGGTAGGTCGGGTCAATCACGTCACCGGCAGCGAAAACGCCGGGAACGGAAGTCTTCGAGGAACGACCCTGAACCGCGATGGTGTGGTGCTCGGTAATCTCCAGCTGGTCACGTACCAGTTCCACGCGAGGATCGGAGCCAATAGCGATGAACAGACCCTGAACAGCCAGCTGGCGCTCAGAACCGTCCTTGGTGTTGGTCAGGGTGATCGACTCGAGGTTGCTCTCGCCGTGAACGGCGGTGACAGCCGAGTCCCAGACAACCTCAATCTTCGGGTTGTTGAACACGCGGGTCTGCATGATTTCCGAAGCGCGGAAAGAATCGCGGCGGTGCACCAGGTACACCTTGGATGCGAAGGTCGTCAGGAACAGCGCTTCCTCCAGCGCGGAGTCGCCGCCGCCGACTACTGCGATTTCCTTGTCCTTGAAGAAGAAGCCATCGCAGGTTGCGCACCAGGAGACGCCGTAACCGGAGAGTCGGTCTTCGCCCTCGATGTTGAGCTTACGGACCTGAGAACCGGTGGTCATGATGACGGTCTTTGCCAGGTGAACGGCGCCGTCAGCGGTGTAGACCTTCTTCACGTCGCCGGTGAGTTCGACCTTCTCTACGTCCTGGTAGCGGATGTCTGCACCGAAACGCTCAGCCTGCTGACCGATGTTCTCCATCAGCTCGGGGCCCTGGATGCCCTGAATGAATCCGGGGAAGTTCTCCACCTCGGTGGTGTTCATGAGGGAGCCGCCGGGTGCCAGGGAGCTGGCGAAGAGGACGGGCTTCAGCTCGGCGCGTGCCGCGTAGATTGCTGCGGTGTAGCCGGCAGGGCCGGAGCCCACAATAATGACGTTGTGGACGGTTGCGTCGGCCTCAACCTCGGCTGCCGGTGCGGCTTTGGTGGCGGGTGCGGATGCGAGGTTCAGATTGCCTAGGGCGGAGCCTCCGAAGAGGCCTCCCAGATTCTCAGTCATCAGATATATCTTTCCGTTGTAGGTCTTTCGTTCTGCCCCTATAACAGGGCTTTATCCTCGATTATTCCATTTTTTGGGGACCCTTATCCAGATACTCCGCGCACTGTGAATCTTTGAGTAGAGGCCCTGCCATAAAGAGTCATAAATAGACATCAAAAAGGGCGGGGCTTCCGAACTGTTGAGTTCAGAAGCCCCGCCCTTGTGTCTGGGGTGTGAGCGCCCTGTCGGCGTCACGTTATGGGTTGATTAGTCCACCTTGATTTCGTTGATGCGCAGACCGTAACTCCAATTTCCAATCGGCAGGGAGAGGCGGGGCAGCTCGTTGACCACGATGATTACGTAGGCGCCCTTTTCTGCGCTCTGCTTGGAGGTGTCCAGGGTGACGACTGCGTCCTTGCCTTCGAAGGTGCCCTTGCCGACCTCAACCGCACCGTTCAGGGATGCGGAGCTGTTGGTGTAGACGGTGAAGGAGCCACCGGTGCCGGTGTTCTGCTGGATGGTCAGCTTGGAGACGACGGTGGGGGTCTGCAACTTCAGAGCCAGGCCGAATTCCTTGATGGTGCCGGCGTAGTTGGCGGTGCCGAAGCCGTAGCTAATCCATGCGGTGTTGGCGTTACCGTCGGTCAGGTTCGGGATGAGGGTGTCCATGTCGCTCATGAACGTGGTGTCCGAGGGTGCGAAGCGGGCCACGGACGCAATCTTAGCCGGTGCGTTCGACGCCTTAGCGGTCGGGGATGCCGATGCGCTGGCGCTTGCCGCAGCCGATTCGGAAGCCGAGATAGAGGACTTGGGAGTGTGGGGGCCGGCTGCCTGGTTGGAGCCGATTGCGCCGAGGGAGGTGAGGATACCGCCTGCGACGATGACGAGCAGCAGGACTGCTGCCAGGGCGACGGCCCAGGTGCCGCGGCTGCCGTCTTCTTCGTCTTCGTCATCTTCGTAGATGCTGGTGGGTTCGGAGTACGCGGTGACGGCGGTGCCGTCGGATGCGTTCCAGTTCTTGGCGGCGGTGATGCTCTCCTGGTTGGCGGTGGAGGTGGAGACCTTCTCGTAGGTGTTGGGGGAGCTGCCGCTTTCGGAGTCGCCAAAGATTTCGGTGCCCAGCGCGTCTTCTGCGTTGGAGAGTGCGTGGTTTTCGACCAGCAGGGTGTCCAGCAGGGTGTCGGGGCGGGTGTGGGAGGTGACGAGGTAGCGGCTACCTTCGGGGGTGATGCCCAGGTCGAGAATCTGGATGTTGCCGCGTGCGTTGGTTGCGAGCGCGCGGGAGTTTGCTTCCAGCAGTGCGCTGCGGCTGGGCGATGCGACGACGACCGAGACCTTACGGTTGAGAATCTGGTCGGTGCCTTCAAGCACCATGTCGGATTCTGCCGTAATGATGATGTGTGCGGTGATCTCGTAGCGGCCTCCGAGGACCGATCCGACCGGAATCTGTTGCGACAACGTGTTCTCCCGAGGTGGTTTCATAGTGCCTGCCGTGTGGCGGGCCCTGACTATTAGATTCTACCCGGCATTGAAGGATGCTGGGGTTGAGTGATAGTTTGTGGCGTCCGGGTGGTTGCCTGTGCCTTCTGCGGGCCCCGGCGTGGGGTGCGGTGGGTGCACGGGCAGCTACCCGGGTTGGGCGTTGTGTGCTGCTTTAGCGGCGGGCAAAACGCTCAAGTTTGGAGGTGAGGGGTGCCAGTAGTGCGTTGGCTTCCTTGACGCGGAAGATCTGTATACCGGCGAGGTATGCCAGTCCCATGACGGTGCCGCATACGGCGAGGGTGATGATTGCGGTGAGCTTGGATGCCCAGGCGAATCCGTCGAGCTGGTAGCCGCCGAGCAGCCAGAGCGCGATGGCTGCGATTCCGCCGGCGAAGAGGGACGCGAGGGTGGTGCGGGCGTAGGTGCTGACGATGCCGCGCTGGCCGTAGTAGCCGAGGCGGCGGCGGACCATGTGGTGGCTGATGAACAGGATCAGGATATTGTGCACCGGGTAGATGAAGGCGAGCATGTACACGGTGTACTGTGCGTCGAGCAGGGACGCTGCGAAGCTCATGATGACCATGATGATGGCGGAGTACACCTGGATGCGGAAGGGGGTGCGTGCGTCTTCGCGGGCGTAGAGCACGCGGCTGTAGAGGTAGTTGATGGTGAGGGTGGGGGTGCCGAGCGCGGTGATGACGATGAGCTTGGCGATGATGGTTGCTGCGATGGGGTCGCCGCCGCTGAAGAGTACGGCGACGGGGCCTGCGAGTACCATGAGCGCGACCATGCAGAAGACGGTGGCTACGGCTGCGTTGCGCAGGCCGTGGGAGAGCGCGTAGATGACGCTGTCGCTGTCGTCGGCGATGGCGGAGGCGCTCATGCGGTTGAAGAGCACGGTGGCGATGGAGATGCCGATGACGCCGTGCGGGAGCATGTACAGCATGGAGGCGTAGTTGAGCGCCTGCAGGCCGGGGATCTGGATGCCGAGGGCGGCGTAGTGTTCGCGCTGACCGACGATGCCTGCGGCGACCTTGGTCATGTAGAGGAATGCGAGGTTGGAGATGATGCCGGAGGCGAGGGTCCAGGCGGCGAGCTTGGAGGCTGCGCGCAGGCCGATGCCTCGCCACGCGAAGTCGGGCTTGAGGCGCAGGCCGAGCTTGCGTAGGGGGATGAACAGGACGAGTGCCTGCATGATGACGCCGAAGGTGGAGGAGCCTGCGAGCACGAGGGTCTGTGCGTTGGTCCAGTTGTCTACGGTGTGAATCGGGTTGGGGTTGGGGGTTTGTGCGCCGAAGAGGAAGATGAATAGGATCAGCGACAGGATGGTGATGACGTTGTTGAGTACGGGCGACCACATGTAGGCGCCGAATGCGTCTTTGGCGTTGAGGACCTGTCCGATGACGGTGTAGAGGCCGTAGAAGAAGATTTGGGGTAGGCACCAGAGGGAGAAGATGAAGCCGAGCTGTCGTTGTTCGGGGCTCCATCCTGAGCCCATGATGCTGATGATGGGCCAGGCGCAGGCGACGGTGATGAGGGTGATGAGGCCGATTGCGGTGACGGTGAGGGTGACGAGTTTGGAGATGTATCGTGCGCCGCCGTCTTGTGCTTTGGCTGCCTTGATGATTTGCGGTACGAGGACTGCGTTGAACACGCCGCCTGCTACGAGGACGTAGATGAGGTTGGGTAGGGTGTTGGCGGTTTCGAAGACGTCGCCGACGGTTGAGAGTGAGCCGATGGCTACGGTGAGCAGGATGGTCTTGACGAATCCGAGGATGCGCGAGACGAGGGTGCCTGCTGCCATGATTGCGCTTGAGCGGGCGTCGTTACGTGCCACGTATGTCTCTCCTGTGTCGGCGGGTGATTGCTTCTTTTTAGTTTTTGGGGCTCTTATAGCGGGTGTTTAGAGCTGGGTGGTGATGTATTCGCGCGCGCTACGGGCAATGTGTTGCTCGTTGGCGAATGAGAGGCGGGTGGGGAGCTCTTCGAGGGGGACCCATGCGACGTCGATTGCTTCGTGGTCGGGGTCGTTGTCGATGCTCAGTTCGCCGCCGGTTGCTGCGAAGAGGTAGTGGTGCACGGTTTTGTGGATGCGCGTGCCGTTGGAGGTGAACCAGTAGGCGATAGTGCCGAGGGAGGCTACGGGGTAGCCGGTGATTCCGGTTTCTTCGCTGATTTCGCGTTGTGCGGCTTCGACGGTGGTTTCGCCGTGTTCGATGTGGCCTTTGGGTAGGCACCATTCACGTTGTCCGTTGCGGTTGATGCGGGCGATGATGGCTACGGGTAGCTGTTCGGGTCGGTCAAAGTCGATGATGAGCCCGCCTGCGGAGACTTCTTCGGGGGCGGGTACCGCTCGCGCGGGCGCGGTGAAGCGCGTTTTGGGGGCGCGGGGTACGGGAATGCTCATGGTTCTACCTTAACCGATAGGCTGAGGTTTTGGTGCCTCGGTTTGGGGTGAGATAGCTGTCTTTGGTGGGGTGTTGTGGGTGTGGGGTGGGCGCGTGGGTGGTTTTTCTGGCACGATTAAAGGATTATGTCGCTGATTATTGATGTTGTGTCGAAGTACCCGGATGCCGCCGAGCTGGGAGAACTGTACCGTGCGGCGGGTTTTGAGCTGTACTTGGTGGGCGGTATTGTCCGCGACAATCTGCTGGATGATGGCGGCCATTTCACTGATTTTGATTTGACGACGGATGCTACTCCGGAGCAGAGCGAGCAGATTTTGCGTGCGTGGGGTGAACACACGTGGGATATCGGTAAGGAGTACGGCACGATTAGTGCGCGTAAGAACGGCGTGGTGTATGAGGTGACCACGTACCGTGCTGAGGTGTATGTTTCGGATTCGCGTAAGCCGACGGTTGAATTCGGCACGGATTTGAGCGCCGATTTGGTGCGTCGTGATTTCACGATTAATGCGATGGCGGCGGCTTTGCCCAGTGGTGAGGTTGTTGACTTGTTTGGTGGCGTTGAGGATTTGCGTGCGGGTGTTTTGCGTACTCCGCGCTCGCCGGAGGAGTCTTTTTCTGAGGATCCGCTGCGTATGATGCGCGCGGCTCGTTTTGCTGCGCGTTTTAATCTTGAGGTTGCCCCGGAGGTTTTCGAAGCGATGCGTGAGATGGCTGGTCGTATTGAGATTATTTCGGCTGAGCGTGTGCGTGATGAGCTGATGAAGCTGATTGAGGCGGATTATCCGCGGGTGGGTTTGAACCTGCTGGTGGATACGGGTCTGGCGGATTATGTGTTGCCGGAGCTTCCTGCGTTGCGTATGGAGATGGATCCGGCGCATCACCATAAGGATGTGTATGCGCATTCGTTGAAGGTGATGGAGCAGGCGATGGAGAAGGAGACGGACGAGGACGGTCCGTGCCCGGCTCCTGATTTTATTCTGCGTTTTGCGGCGTTGATGCACGATATTGGTAAGCCGAAGACTCGTAAGTTTGAGAAGGACGGCTCTGTCTCCTTCCTGCACCATGAGGTGGTGGGCGCGAAGATGGTGAAGAAGCGTATGCGTGCGCTGCGTTTTGATAATGACACGATTAAGGCTGTGGCTCGTCTGGTGGAGCTGCATATGCGGTTCTATGGTTACCGTGAGTCGGGTTGGACTGATTCTGCGGTGCGCCGTTATGTGCGTGATGCGGGCGATCAGTTGGAGCGTCTGCATCGTGTGTCGCGTTCTGATGTGACGACTCGTAATCGTCGCTTGTCGCGCTCGCTGGCTGAGGCGTATGACGATTTGGAGCGTCGTATTGCTGAGTTGGCTGCTCAGGAGGAGCTGGATTCGATCCGTCCGGATCTGGATGGCGGTCAGATTATGCAGATTCTTGGTATTACGCCGGGCCCGGTGGTGGGTGAGGCCTATAAGTTCTTGTTGAATCTGCGTCTGGATGAGGGTTCGCTTCCTGAGGAGGAGGCGAAGGCTCGTCTTCTGCAGTGGTGGGAGCAGCGTCGGGAGGTGTAGCTTCTGCGATTTTCGGTACCGCATCGCATGGTTGAGGTCACGCGGTGCGGTACTGTTCTATCTGCTTTTTCTCGTGTATTGTTAAGAAATCTATGCGTGTTCCCCGCCCGGTGTGTTTCACGTGTAGGGCACAATGAATCTCCTGCTATGGAAATCCCATAGCCGTTTAGCCCAAAGGAGGGGTTTAATCATGCGTGCATATGAACTGATGGTTATCCTCAGCCCCGAGGTTGAGGACCGTGCGGTTGAGCCGTCGCTGTCCAAGTTCCTCGAGATCGTGACCAACGAGGGTGGTTCCGTCGACAACGTCGACATCTGGGGCCGTCGTCGCCTGGCATACGAGATCCAGAAGAAGTCTGAGGGTATCTACGCAGTGGTGAACTTCACCTCTACCCCCGAGACCGCAGCTGAGCTCGATCGTGTTCTGAACCTGAACGAGTCCGTCATGCGTACCAAGATCATCCGCCCGGAGGATCAGAAGATCTCCAGCAAGTAGTTGGTCTTTCCGGTCGGCTGACCCCCTAAAAATGTCAGGGGGTTGCGCTGTACTGGATTCAACATACTTGTAACTCTTATCGAGGAGGCATCAAATGGCAGGCGATACCGTTATTACCGTTATTGGTAATCTGACTGGCGATCCGGAGCTTCGTTACACCCCTGCGGGTGCGGCGGTTGCTAATTTCACGATCGCATCGACTCCGCGTACTTTTAACCGCCAGACGAACCAGTGGGAGGATGGGGAGACCCTGTTCCTGCGTGCGTCGGTGTGGCGTGGTTACGCTGAGAATGTTGCAGAGACTCTGAAGAAGGGTACTCAGGTTATCGCGCAGGGCCGTCTGAAGTCTCGCTCGTACGAGACCAAGGAAGGCGAGCGTCGTACTTCGTTTGAGCTTGAGGTCGAGGAGATCGGCCCGACTCTGCGTTTTGCTACTGCTCAGGTGACTCGCGCACAGCGTTCTGCCGGAGGTAATAACTTCGGTGGCGGTGCGCAGGGTGGCTTCGGCGGTGGCGCTGGGTACAACGCTGCTGCTCAGGGCGGTTTCTCCGCTCCTCAGCAGAACAATTTTGCTGCTGCTCAGGGTAATGGTTACTCTGGCCAGTCTGGCTACTCCGCTCCGGCTGCTCCGGCGGCCCCCGCAGCTCCTGCTGCTGATCCGTGGAGTTCTCAGTCTGGTGGTAACTATGACTGGGGTAGCGGCGCCGACGACGAACCTCCGTTCTAAGCCGGTTTCGTTTTCCGAATAGTAATTTATCAATCCATCCCGCGGTTATCCGCCGCGGGCTCCCAACTCTAAGGAGCACCACGATGGCTAAGGCTGAAATCCGTAAGCCCAAACCCAAGCAGAACCCCCTCAAGGCTGCTGACGTCACCGTTATCGACTACAAGGACGTCGCACTTCTGCGCAAGTTCATCTCCGACCGCGGCAAGATCCGCGCTCGCCGCGTGACTGGCGTGACCGTTCAGGAGCAGCGCAAGATCGCTCAGGCTATTAAGAACGCCCGCGAAGTTGCACTGCTGCCCTACTCCGGCGCTGGCCGCTAAAGAGAAGGAGAGACAGTAACATGGCTAAGATCATTCTGACTCAGGAAGTTTCCGGCCTCGGTGCAGCTGGCGATGTTGTCACCGTTAAGGACGGTTACGCACGTAACTACCTGCTGCCCCGCGGCTTCGCCGTGACCTGGACCCAGGGTGGCGAGAAGCAGGTTGAGTCCATCCGCGCCGCTCGTGCGGCTCGTGCTAAGGCTTCTCTGGAAGAGGCTCAGGCAATTGCTGCGTCCCTGGCTGCTAAGCCGGTTGTCGTTGCACACAAGGCTGGCGCTGACGGCCGCCTGTTCGGTACCGTCAAGGCTGAGGCTATTGCTGAGGCTATTGAGGCTGCTGGCATTGGCTCCGTTGACAAGCGCACCATCCACCTGGGTTCCGCTATCAAGCGCACCGGTGAGTACAAGGTGACTGTCCGCCTGCACGCTGACGTTGTTGCTAACGTTGTCCTGGACGTCGTTGCTGCTGCGTAAGTAGATTTTTAGATATTTGACGCTGGTGCTTTGATGCTACGGCGTTGAGTGTCGGACGGGGTGTCCCTCTTCGTGAGGGGCACCCCGTTTGTTGTATTCGCTCCTGTACATGTTTCACGTGAAACATTGTTTTTGAGAGGTTGAGAATAGGGGTAGGGCAGTAGAAGGATTGGTGGTTAGAGCGGTTGCGACTGCGAAGTACGCCAATTGACCCCGTAGACTGGTAGACATGGCTCGATCTTTTTCACGTTTGTCTTCTAGCGCTCAGCTTCTGTCCACGGGTGTGGTGTTGGAGTGCGTCAATTTGCTGCTGTGCGCTCTAGCGGTTATCCCATTTGCGGACGCTAATGTCGCTACTGCTCTTCTGCTTCTTTTGCTGGTGGTTGGCGGCCTTGCATCCAGTGTTGCGCTGGTGTGCGCGCTGGTGGGTCTGGTGAAGTTCCGTCAGTACCGCGTGGCTAATATTTGCTTGGCGGTTATTTCTGTAGTGGCTAACCCGTTGGTGCTGCTGGGTCTGTATATGGCGGCTTATTAGCCCGGTTTAGAGTCCGCAAACTGCACAATATCAAAGCTCTCAGGGTTCTGTTGGTTTTCTCCCAGCTTGTTTCCAGCGAAATTCAATCCTCCCATAAGGTTGGAGGTGTTTACTATAAGTGTTGGTTCGAGAGGACTGCGATGTGAATGTGTGTGTTTCGTGTAGCGGGGTCGCCCGCTAGCGAAAGAAGGATGGCAAGGCAAAAGCGCCTTGCCTTTCTTCTTTTAACGCGACGTGTAGTTTCCGCGTGAAATCCGGGGTGCTGCACCCCGATTTTGAAGAAAAATCTATTCCCAGCTTTCTTACAGCTTTAACCTACAGGGAATAAAGGTTTACGCGTAATACTTTATATAGATGGTTCGAGAGGGCCATCAGAAAGTTGGACTTTCCTTGCGGAAGTGGCTCTGATTTTCGTATGTATGTGTGTGTGATGAGACTGGGGTTGGACCGAGAGGTTCAGCTCCAGTTTCTGTTTAATCTCTAGGGTGTGCCGTAAGGGTGGCTGTAGTGGTGTTGCGGCATTCTGTAATAAAGGGCAACCATACTTCTATATAACGTCATATTTCCTTTCTTGGGGTGGCGGGTCTAGAATTGGGAAAGATAAATTTTGCATATTAAATACAAGTATTGAGGAGTTGTCTTCCGTGTCTAAGACCCCTTCCGTTCCCGGTACCGACCGCCCCGCCGACAAGGCGGCGGGTCACTGGCTGCTGGCTCAGCTGGGCAAGAAGGTTCTGCGCCCCGGCGGCCGTGAGACCACCAACTGGCTGCTGGCTCGTGCTCTGGGCGGCGACATTGATGTCGTGGAGTTTGCGCCGGGCCTGGGTATTACCGCCCTGGAGATTGTGAAGCGTTCCCCCAAGAGCTACACCGGTGTGGATCTTGATCCCAAGGCTGCTGAAATCGTGACCGAGCGTATTGGCGCATCGACTAAGCCGAACTACCGTGTGGTGAACGCTAGCGCTCAGGAGACCGGTCTGCCTTCGGAAAGTTACGATGCCGTGGTGGGCGAGGCGATGCTGACCATGCAGACCGATAAGCACAAGCTGGAGATTATGCGTGAGGCGGCTCGTCTGCTGCGTCCGGGCGGTTACTACGCTATTCACGAGATGTCGCTGGTTCCCGATTACCTGCGCCCCGAGCTGAAGGAAGAGATTCAGAAGGACCTGGCGCGCACGATCCGTGTGAATGCCCGCCCGCTGACTGTTGCCGAGTGGACTGCCCTGGCGGAAGAGGCTGGCTTTGAGGTGCTGGATGTGTACCAGACCGATATGGCTCTGCTGGAGCCGAAGCGTCTGCTGGCTGATGAGGGTCCCGCTGGCGTTGCGAAGATTGCGTTCAACCTGGCGCGTAAGCCGCAGATTCGTGAGCGTGTGCTGGGTATGCGTGGTGTGTTCCGCCGTCACGCTGACCATATTGGCGCTATCGGTCTGATTCTGCGTAAGAAGTAGGAGAATCTTATACAGCGAAACGGAGCCCCAGTATTCCCCCGTATAACGAGGAATACTGGGGCTCCGTTTTACACTGGTGAGGTTATGAGTCGCAGATTCGGCTCAGTCACGTGTGCGCCTACCGGAGTTTGTTATGAGCCGTATTCTTTTCTCTCCCGAAAGCTTCAATATGGGTGAAACCACGCGATGTATTGAGATAGCGTGTGTGGCTCGGGAGCGAGGTCATACGGTCTTGTTCCATGTGTATTCCCCTAAGTACTTGGGACTGCTGGAAAATGCGGGGCTTCCTGTGCATCTTCGCGAGCCAATTATGAGCGATGCTGAGGCGGAGCAGATTATGGCGCTGGATCAAGGTAGGGGAGTGCGGCATCCTTTCACGACCGATATAGTGCGTCGGCGGGTCAACGCTGAGCTTGAGGCTATTCGTGACTTTAGCGCGGATGCTGTGGTGATTGGTTCTAATCTGACGATGCTGCTGTCTGCGCGTATTGCGGGTGTCCCTATTTTCTATGCGCGCCCGTACGCTTACTCGTCGACGTATTTTTCGAAGAAGCCTGTAGATGGCGAGCTTGCGGCACCGGGGTGGTTGCGTGCGGTGGCGCGGGTGTTGTCGTATAAGCCGGCTTCTTTTACTCGTGTGGCACGTGAGCATGGGCTGAGGCTTCCTCGCCGTACTGTGGATATGCTCAGCGCCGATGTAAATCTTATCTGTTCTCTGTTTACGCAGCTGCGCGGGGATTCTTTGGTGGATCCTGATGTTGGTGTGGGTCCTATTTATTACCGTGCGCCCGGTGAGTTGCCGCAGATTGTTCGCGAGCCCAGAGAACGACCCCTGATTTACGTGGGAATGGGCTCATCTGGCTCTGCAGATATTTTGGTGCAGGTGCTGCAGCAACTGTCAGCCGCTCCGGTGGATGTGCTGGTCGGCGGCGGGGTGCAGCTCTTGGAGACCCACCTGCTGGGCAGCAATATCCATTTCGCCGGGACTGTTCCCGGGACTATTCCAGCGCATCTGCTCGCCGGTCATATTGACGCCTCGATGACCCACGGCGGTGAGGGGACGGTACAGACGGCGTGCCTGGCGGGTGTGCCGTTTGCCGGTATTGCGATGCAGGCTGAGCAAAGCTGGAATATTGAGGAGTGCGTGCGCTACGGTAACGCCCTGCGCTTTACGAAGAATGATGTGCGCCGCGGCAATGTGCGCGATATTCTGGACCATCTGCTCAGCGATGAGGGCATGCGCGCTAGGGCGCGGCAGCTGGGTGAGGCAATGCGCACTATGGATGGTGCGGCGCTCGCCGTTGAGAAGATTGAGGATTATCTGTGCGCTCCCCGTTAAGCGTGTATGGGTTTCGCGTGTGCCTTCGTGAGAAACTAGCATTGGAGTTCTGCAGAAATTGTTTCTGGAACGTCGTAGATATCGGATTGAAACGCGAGGATAAGCATGTCTGAAACTGCCATTGATTATGGTTCCCGCACTATGCCTCATGATGATGTGGCTGAGCAGTCGGTGCTCGGTGGCATGCTGCTGTCGAAGGACGCTATTGCGGATGTGGTTGAGAGCCTGCGTGCATCTGATTTCTATAAGCCGGCGCACGAGACGATTTATGAGGCGATTCTTTCTCTTTACGGTCACGGTAGCCCTGCGGATGCGATTACGGTTGCTGATGAGTTGAAGAAGCGCGGCGAGCTGACTCGTGTGGGCGGCGCGGCCTATATTCATACGCTGATTGCGTCGGTTCCGACTGCTGCTAACGCTCAGTATTACGCTGAGATTGTTAAGGAGCACGCGATTATGCGCCGCCTGATTGAGGCGGGTACGAAGATCGCTCAGCTGGGTTACGCCAATGAGACTGAGGTCGATACTTTGGTGGATCAGGCGCAGGCTGAGATCTATGCGGTGACTGATGGTAACGCGAAGGAAGATTATGTGTCTTTCTCTGATGCGTTGGAGGAGACCATCAATGAGATTGATGCGAACTCGAACCGTCCCGATGGCGTGTACGGTGTGCCGACTGACTTTATTGAGTTTGATGAGCTGACCGGTGGTCTGCACGGTGGCCAGATGATTGTTATTGCGGCTCGTCCGGGTGTGGGTAAGTCGACTTTGGCTCTTGATATTGCTCGTTCTGCGTCTATTCATCATCAGATGACGACTGTGTTTTTCTCGCTGGAGATGAGTCGTACTGAGTTGGCGATGCGTATTCTCTCTGCGGAGGGCAAGATTTCGATGGGTCGTCTGAAGAAGGGTGACCTGGATACTGAGGGCTGGACGAACCTGGCGACTTTGCAGGGTCGTATTGATTCTGCGCCTCTCTTTATTGATGATTCGCCGAATATGACTCTGATGGAGATTCGCGCGAAGTGCCGTCGCCTCAAGCAGCGTAATGATTTGAAGCTTGTGGTGCTGGACTACCTGCAGCTGATGAGTTCGGGTAAGAAGGTTGAGTCGCGTCAGCAGGAGGTTTCGGAGTTTTCTCGTAGCCTGAAGCTGTTGGCTAAGGAGCTGGATGTTCCGGTGATTGCGCTGTCTCAGTTGAACCGTGGTTCGGAGCAGCGTACTGATAAGCGTCCGATGGTTTCGGATCTGCGTGAGTCGGGTTCTATTGAGCAGGATGCGGATATGGTGATTCTGCTGCATCGTGAGGATATGTATAACCCGGATAGTGAACGCGTGGGTGAGGCGGACATGATTATCGCTAAGCACCGTGGTGGTCCGACTCGTACTATCCCGTTGGCATTTAGCGGTAAGTACTCGCGCTTCAACAATATGGCGAATGAGGCGCCTCCCCAGTACTAACCCCGTACTCAACTAACTCAGTACTAAGCTTCAGCACTCTGTAGCTGTCCCCTCTTCTTCTGTTCCTTGCCGAACGGAAGGGGAGGGGCTTTCTGTATCTATAGGTATGGGCGCCCGGGCGCATGGTTAGGAATCGTGCAGGGTTAGGAATCAAGCGCAGGGCATGGGAATAGGGGCTGCGGAGGGGGCTCTAGAGGGCATTCTGTGAGGGTTTGAGTGGTTTCTTCTGCGTTTATAAGGTTTTTTGGAAGTTTTTTAAAGATTTTTTAGCACCCATAAAACGCA
>NZ_ACVO01000008.1 GCF_000175615.1 Rothia mucilaginosa ATCC 25296
GTGACATGCTCTGGACAAAACCATTATGCAAGCGTTCTGACATAGGTCTCATGCTGATACTGCCAACCCATATCCGAATGCAAGACCGGTTCAACCCCTGCAGGTTTGGCCTCCATGAGTACCTGAAGCATCTGTTGCTGCTGGGCAAGATTAGGGCACATCGAGATGGAATGGGCGACAATCTCTTTACTGGCAAAGTCGTAAACCGGAGCAAGGTAGGCCTTACCGAAGGAAAGCTTGAACTCGGTAACATCGGTACCCAACTTCTGCCAAGGACCATCAGCCGTGAAGTCACGACCGATGATGTTGGCGAAACTTTGCCCCACCTCCCCCTTGTAGGAGTTGTACCTGTGGTAGGCCCTCTCACGGCGTATACCGCAACGCAACCCCATCTGACGCATCATCTTCAAGACCGTCTTATCAGCGATCCGCTCCCCTTCCTCAGCACGCAGGCACATAGCTACCTGCCTGTGACCACACCCGTTGGGGGTTCGCGAAAAGATCTGGGCGACCTTGGGACGTAGCTGCACTCTGGTTGGCTGCTGGGGGTGAGCCAGTGCGTAGTAGTAGCTCGACCTGGCAAGGCCAGCAGCTTCGAGGAGATCACGCACCGCGTGTCCATGCCCTGAAAGCTCAGCGACCACTAGGGCTTTGTCCCGGTTTGGGAGCGCTTCTGCGCCTTCAGGGCAATCGATTTTTTTAGGTACGCCACCTG
>NZ_ACVO01000007.1 GCF_000175615.1 Rothia mucilaginosa ATCC 25296
TTGACCCCTTCATTCGAAGGACGTCTTACCGTTGAACGGTCATTCATGTTATTTCGTTATCACCACGTTCCCGCGGCAACTCAATCAACTATACCAGCGTTTTGTGTGTCATGCAAATCCGTTTTCCGTGATTCACACCACAAAGTTTCTTTCCTAAACTCCTCCAACATCACCATTCAGATGACCAAGAATCTTCTAAGCAAGAAACCAAAACACTATACAATTGAAAGACAGTCAAACCGCTTCTGACTAGGAGAAACACCGAAGAAGTTCTTCGTTTTTTCCTCCTCGCCGCGGCGACTCATACAACTATACAGATGCCGAAATGGGTCTGCAACCCGAAATAGGGTGAAGTGGGACACAAACAGGGCCTCGAAAGGGTCCCAAACACCCTCACAAACAACAAACTACCTAGTCAGTGCGTTTTATGGGTGCTAAAAAATCTTCAAAAAACTTCCAAAAAACCTCAAAAATCTGCGAATTCCCCTCTCGGGAGCCCCAAAACAGGGTCGAAAGGCGTTTAAAGCCCTCGCCAACAAAGACAAACCACGAAAACCCAGAGCCAGAAGAGGGCAGCAGAACGATACAAGAAGAGCCCCTCCTGACGGAGGGGCTCTCTGTGCATATAGGGAACGTATATCGGGAACAGAAAAGGAGGGGCACTCCCCCACCGAACATTCAGTAATGAATACTTCAGTAGAGAAGAACCCCTCCCCATCTATATGTATCGAGAAGACTAAATCAGCTCTGTATTAGATCAGCTCTACAGCGCCCTGGTTCTTCTTGCCACGGCGAACCATCGCAAAACGACCGTGTAGCAAATCATCCTTAGAAATAGCTGCGTCCTCGCCCTGAACCTTCACACCGTTCACCGAAGCGCCGCCCTCCTTCAGAATGCGACGAGCCTCAGAGTTAGACTTCGCAAAGCCCAGCTCAGTCAGAACAGAAATCATATCCAGGCGGTCCTCGGACAGCTTAGCCGAAGGAAGCTCAGCAACCACAGACTCCAAGGTAGCCTCATCCAGAGCAGCGAAATCGCCCTTACCGAACAGAGCCTCCGAAGCAGCCACAGCCTGATCAGTAGCCTCAGTACCGTGAACCAGCGAAGTCACCAGGTACGCCAGAGTCTTCTGAGCCTCACGCTTAAACGGCTCCTTCTCAACCTTCTCCGCAAACTCAGCAATCTCAGCACGAGTCAAGAAAGTGAACACCTTCAGGCGATCCAGCACATCCGCATCCGCAGTGTTCAGCCAGAACTGGTAGAAAGCGTACGGCGAGCACATCTGCGGGTTCAGCCAAATAGCGTTACCCTCGCTCTTACCGAACTTAGTGCCATCAGAGTTAGTAATCAGCGGAGTACCAATAGCGTGAACGCTCTTACCCTCCACCTTACGAATCAGCTCAGTACCGCTCGTCAGGTTACCCCACTGATCAGAACCACCGGTCTGCAGAGTACAACCGAAACGACGGTTCAGCTCCAAGAAGTCCAAGCCCTGCAGAATCTGGTACGAGAACTCGGTGTACGAAATACCCTCATCAGAGTTCAGGCGCTTCGCAACAATCTCCTTCTTCACCATGGTGCCCACGCGGAAATGCTTACCAACATCGCGCAGCAGCTGCAGAGCAGACATCTGACCGCTCCAGTCCAAGTTATTCACCATGCGGGCAGCGTTCTCACCCTCGAAAGACAGGAAACGCTCAATCTGAGCACGCAGAGACTTAACCCACTCAGCAACAACCTCAGGAGAGTTCAGCACACGCTCAGAAGTCTGACGCGGATCACCAATCAAACCGGTGAAACCACCCACCAGACCCAGCGGCTTGTGACCAGCCAGCTGCAGACGACGCATCACCAGCAGCTGCACCAAGTGACCCAGGTGCAAAGAAGCCGCAGTCGGATCATAACCCGTATAGAAAGTCAGGCTCTCCTCGCTCAGCGCCTTCTCCAGAGCAGCCTCATCAGTGCTCACGTGCACCAGGCCGCGCCACTTCAGCTCCTGCCAAATATTCTCGAAGGTATCGTCATTATGCTGCGCGTTGAGGATCTCGGCAGACATGCTTCTCCCATTCACAAGGTAACAACGCCCGAAGGCGCTCGAACAAAATATGTAACAAGCCTAGCACCGCACCAGCCCAAACGCTCAGAAAAACCCAAGCGAGCGCTCAAACCGGTGCGGCACCGGCTCAAAGAAATAACAGATAGAGGCTACACAAGCCACAAGGCTACAGACCCGCGGGCATCCGCGAACCCACCATGTGCAGGCGCTGAGTCGGACGAGTCATCGACACGTACAAATCGCCCACAGCACCATCAGCATCATCAATCAGCTGCTGTGGCTCAACAATCACCACGACATCAAACTCCAGGCCCTTCGCCTCCCACGGAGTCAGAACCAGCACCTGATTCTCCAACGCAGTCTGCGCGGTACCCGTACGATCAGCATGAGCACGAGCCACAGCCTGAGCCGTCTGAACATACAGGCTCGGCGGGCACACCACACCAATCAGAGCGCCGCCCGAATGAGCGACCTCCTCGCTGACCACAGACACGGTCTGCTCCACCACAGACTCGGCGGCAACCTCATGAACCAGCGGAGGCCACTGGCCCTCACGCACCGCACGAGGCGCAGACACCTCATAACCAGCAGCCTGAGCAACCGACACCGCCGCCTCAGCAATCTGAGCCGGAGTACGGTAATTAATCGTCAGCTCCTCCAGAGTGAAACGCTCACCCACAAACGGCTCCAACGCCTGCGACCACGAAGAAGCAGCCGCAGCAGAAGACGCCTGAGCAATATCGCCCACAATCGTGAACGACTTCATCGGGCAACGACGCATCAGCAGACGCCACTGCATGGGCGAGAGCTCCTGAGCCTCATCCACCACAATATGGCCATACGCCCACGTACGATCAGCAGAAGCCGCAGCCGCAGCAGTCATACGTTCGCCACGAACCTCATTCATCATCGCAATCTGCTCAGGAGTAATCACGCCATCAGCGCCAATATCCTCCAGCGACTGGTGAACATTCTCCAGCGCCTTCGCCGCATTCTCAAGGTTCGCGCGATGCTCCGCCGCAGCACGAGCCGCAGCAGCCGCACCGGTCACCTTCGAAAAATCGCCCAGAAGCTCAGCAGCCTCATCCAGCAGCGGAACATCAGCCTCCGTGAAGGGGGCATCCGCCGGGCGAGCCAGCAGCTCACGCTCAGCCTTCGACAACTCACGAGTCGCAGACTCCAGATAGTGCGGCTTCGAAAACAGCGAGCGCAACAGAGTCTCAGGCGACAGCGGCATCCACGCCAGGTTCAAGGCACGGCGCACATCCATCGAAGCACGCACGTCATCCTGCAGATACGGACGCTCCACCACACGACCCGCCGCACGGTTCAGCTGATCATCCAGCTTCGCGGTCAACTCCTTCAACAGAATCTTCACGAACGTCTCACGAGCCTCATTATGCGGCTT
This sequence comes from Rothia mucilaginosa ATCC 25296, assembly GCF_000175615.1. Classification (GTDB taxonomy): domain Bacteria; phylum Actinomycetota; class Actinomycetes; order Actinomycetales; family Micrococcaceae; genus Rothia; species Rothia mucilaginosa. The sequence continues at coordinate 3,466 of NZ_ACVO01000007.1, forward strand.
ACCCGTCGAACGAGCACGAGAACGAGCCGAACGAACCATCTCCGGAGTCAGCTCAACATCGGTACCCTCAACATTCAGACGCTGAACCTGAGCCGGCACCTTCTGACGATCCGCCACCGCACGCTTAATAACCTTCACCATGCGCAAATCGCCCTTCAGGGCGGCAACCGCACGGTCCTTCTCAGGCACAGCACGCAGACCCGGGTACAGGGTCGCCAGCGAAGACATCACCACGCCGGTCTCACCCAGCGAAGGAAGCACACGCTCGATATACCACATGAACGAATTCGACGGACCAACCACCAGCACGCCAGCCTTCGACAGGCGCTCACGGTTCGTGTACAGCAGGTACGCCGCACGATGCAGCGCCACAGCAGTCTTACCGGTACCCGGGCCACCCTGCACAACACGCACACCCGGCAGCTCCGAGCGGATAATCGCATCCTGCTCAGCCTGAATAGTCGCCACAATATCGCCCATGCGGCCGGTACGCTTCTTATTCAACGCCGCCAACAGAGCACCCTCACCGTGGAGGGTGTCCTCATCCTGCAGCATCTCCGAATCGAAGACCTCATCCTCAATATTTACGACAGTGCGGCCCTCAAGCATCAGGTGACGGCGGCGGCGCACACCCATCGAGTGGAAAGCAGTCGCCTGATAGAACGTACCCGCCTCCGGGGCACGCCAGTCCATCAGCAGACGCTGCTGATTGCTATCCGTAATACCAATACGACCGATATAACGCACCGCATCAGCGCCCTCACGGTCCATATCCAGTCGGCCAAACGTCAGACGAGAATCCACAGCATTCAGCTGCGCCAAACGATCCTCATAGTGAGTAGCAAAAGAGTCACGCTCCGAACGGTTCTGATGACCGCCCACCGCCTGATTCTTACGCACAGCAGCCAGCTTCTCAGCCGTCTCCTCACGGAGCTCATCCAGGCGAGCATACACGCGAGCAACATACTCACGCTCCGCAGCCATCTGCTCAGCAAACAGCTTCTCAGCCGCCGAAGAATCAGCAGACTGCTGGGGTAGAGATTCAGATGACACGTAAGCTCCTTAAACCTATGGTGTCTCAAAGACAGGGTGCGACAGACACCCAAAAATACGGGTCACTATTTTACAGGACAGGCTCCGAAGGGCAGAAATATTACCCCCGTAGAAAACCCGCACCGGCCCATACAGAAAAGTGCCCCACCGGCTCAACCGGCAGGGCACCCCTCATCACTATCAGCTACACACGCCCAACCGGCGGTACACCTCAAACTCTATAAAACTACTTCGACGGCAGCGGGTACTCAGACACCAAGCTCAGCGTCTCAAGACGGTAACCGTCCAGCGCCTCACGACCGCCCAGACCCTCCAGCTCCAGAAGAGCACCAACGCCGGCAACCTTCAGGTTCGCACGCTCCACCAGCTTCGCGGCAGCCACCAGGGTACCGCCAGTCGCCAGCAGATCATCCAGCAGAAGCACACGAGTACCCGGAGCGAAATCATTACAGTGAATCTCAATCGCCGCGCTACCGTACTCCAGCGCATACTCCTCACGGTACGTCTCACGCGGAAGCTTACCCGCCTTACGAACCGTCATCACGCCAGTGCCGGTAGCGTACGCGAGCGCAGAAGCCAGCAAGAAACCGCGAGCCTCAACACCAGCCACCACATCAAACTGACCCTCAAAACGAGTAGCCAGCTCATCAATGCACGCCTTGAACACCTCAGCATTAGCGAAGAGAGTGGTCACATCGTAAAAGAGGATACCCTCATGCGGGTAATTCGGAATCGTAGCGCAAGCAGCCGGAATCAACTGCTCAATAGGGGTTCGCGAAGCCTCAGAAGCGGGAACGCTCATGCTCTCTCTTTCGTGAAGGGGATAGTCCCGAAAAAACACCCGGGAACAATAACGCGGTAGAAGCCGCCTACAAAATTCTACCCTCTTCACCCGCGCTTGTCCTCAGATGAGCGACAAGAACCATCTGCCGGGATTAGCCTCTCTGAATCACAACCCGCAAGTCACGCTTAAGAATCTTGCCGGTCGGCCCCAGCGGCATGCTCTCCACCATCACGTAGCGGCGAGGATACTTATACGCCGCCAAACGAGTACGCGCCAACGCATTCAACTCCGCCTGCAGCACGCCCTCATCAGCACCCGGACGCGGCATCACCACGGCGACAATCTCCTCGCCCACGCGCTCATCCGGCACGCCCAACACAGCTACCGACTGCACCTGCTCATGGGTATAGAGAACATCCTCAATCTCACGCGGATACACCGAATAGCCGTTACGCAGAACCATGTCCTTAATACGGTCCACAATAAAAATATTGCCCTGCTCATCAACACGAGCAACGTCGCCGGTCGCAAACCACTCGCCGTCAAAAACCTCAGCAGTAGCCGCAGGATTATTCCAGTAGCCAGCCATCACATTCTCGCCGCGCACCCACAGCTGACCGCTCACACCCGGCGCGCACTCGGAACCCTGCGGGCAACGGACCTGCACCTGCACGCCCGGCAACACACGACCCACCGAACCGAGCACCATGCCAAACTCCGCCTGATTAAACGAAACCACCGGCGACGTCTCACTCAAACCGTAGCCCTCATACACCGGGCACTCAATCAGCGTTTTCAACGCAGAATGCACCGGCGCAGGCAGCGGCGAACCACCCGAAATACCGAAGCGGATGCGACCACGCAGCGAGCGCGCACGCTCAGGCTCAGCCTCCAGTGCCGCCACCAATGACACATACATGCTCGGGACCGCAGCCAACACCGACACCCCGGCACGCTCCATCAGATTCAGCGCGCCATCAGGGGTAAAACGTGGCAGCAAAGCCACCGTAGCCGACGCCGCAAACGCCGCGTTCATCGACACCGTCTGACCAAACGCATGGAACAGCGGAAGACCACCAAAAATGACATCCTCAGCGGTGAATCCAAAAACACTCACACAGCTACGAGCATTCGAGAGGATATTCGCATGAGTCAGCGTTGCGCCCTTAGGTTTGCCCGTAGTACCCGAAGTGTAGAGAATAATCGCCGGATCACTCGCCGCCACCGGGACAGGCTCCAGAACAGCAGCTGACGGAACAGCATCCGACAGCGCACTATCGGCAGGCGCATCAAAAGGAGCCACCGGTGAACCCTCTCCCCCGGTGAAAATCTCGCAACGAACCGAACCGTTCTTCACCGGCACCGTCGAAAGTGCCTCCGACGCCAGACGAGTACCCGCAAAAGCAAAAAGCACCTTCGCCCCGCTATCGCGCAGATGATACTCCAGCTCAGCACCCGACAACAGCGGATTCAACGGAACACAAATAGCACCCGCAGCCACAATGCCGTAATACAACGCCGGCATCAACGCCACATTCGGCATAGACAACGCCACCCGGTCACCACGCTCAACGCCCAGCCCCACCAGATGACGCTGAGCCTGCGTAGCAGCAGAGGCCAACTGCACGTAGCTCACCACCTGCATATCAGCAGAGTCAGAAGCCGGAATCGCCAAAGCCGCCTTAGCCCCAGAATCAGAAGCAGAACCGGAATCAGAAGCAGCCTCCGCCAAAAGGTAGGCAATATTGTTCGCTGAATCGTGCATTTCAGACATGATAGAAAACTCTCACAACAGAAAAATCGGTATATCTAGAAAAAGAGAAGCCAAGCTAGAAGCCCGCAAAAAGAGCCCGAAGACAGCAGAAGGGCGTACCTTCAACCGCTCTCCCGAAACTTCAGAAGAACAGCGCAAGATACGCCCCAACTACTACTGAGCAGCAGACCAATCCAAGAAGCTCTCGGCAAGCGCAGCCCCACCATTGGGGTCACGAGTAATCACTATTACCGTATCGTCACCGGCAATAGTGCCCATAATCGCTTCAAGACCGCCCTGATCAATAGACGAAGCCAAGAACTGTGCAGCACCCGGAGGAGTACGCAGAACCGTAATATTCGCCGAACCCTCAGCGGTAATCAGCAGCTCCTTAAACAGGGAAATCATACGGGCATCAGGTGCAGTCCTGGGCGTTCGGCAGTTCGCTCTTGATTGCCGCGGCGCCTTAAACAGGGAAATCATACGGGCATCAGGTGCAGTACCGCCGCCACGACGAGCAGGGTAATTCGGCACAGCATAAATCAAGCCGGCGCCTTCATCACGGATGCGCTCAGCGCCAATTTCAACAAGATCACGGGAAAGGGTCGCCTGAGTAACCTTCATACCATCATCGGTCAGGTACTGCGCCAGTTCAGCCTGGGAGCGGACACGTCGGGTCTGCAGCAATTCAACGATGCGTGCCTGACGCGCGATCTTGGTCGAGGGGAAAGGCATAATATCTCTTCTTCCTACGGTGCCAATCACGAATTCAGAACGGAGCTGCCCAACGGTGGCGCAGCGCAACATTCTTTACTACCCAAGATAATACATATGCACATAAATATGCGCGCCAAATATGGATTATTCCAAGATATGGGGGAAATTTCAGGGTTTATCTCACCAGCTGTCACACAAAACGCCGCGAATGTAGCGTGTATCTACACATTCGGGCGCATAACCTCGCAATGAATGCATAGCGTGCAAGAACATTGTGGGCTGACGCGTTACGCCGGTCAAGAGACCTTCCGGCAGGCGAGCGCGAAAAAGGAGCCCGCCTCCAGCAACACCACGTGCGCCAGAAACAGGCTCCTCAACAAAACGTCAACCGGTCAATCCTCAAGATTCAGAAACGCCTAGCGCTCATCCTCCACCAGACCATCCAGGTCCTCATACTCGACATCACGCGAACGGCGGTTCAGCCACACAGCAAAACCCAGACCCAGCAGAAGCACCAGCACCGCACCAACAATACTTGCGATACCGGCAAAACGCTCAGCATTCACGCTGTCCTCAGTCACAGGCTTCAACGTGCCCTTCTCAGCAGTGTAGACGACCTCAAGAGTGCCGCCCTTCTCCACCAACAGGCCATCCACCTCACGCGGGAACTCGGAAGGAACGTCACCAGTCTGCGAACCACGGAACTCAATCGGAGCACCCGAAGTCACTTGATACTTATCCTTCAGGTTCGACACATACGTCTTACCGTTCAGCGCGTCATCAGCCGGCAAGTTGCCCTTATAACGAGCAACATTGCCCTTCGTAATCAGGTCAGGAGTCAAATCCTGGTAGGTGCCCTGAATGACCCAGCTCTTACCGGCATACTCGGCGTTATTATTCACCGACGCAAAAGCACGGACACCCGCAATAGCCAAAACAATGGAAAGAATAACCGCGACAGCAGCAGAAAGAACCGACAGCCAGTTCACGCCCGGACGGTCATCCAGCTCTTCCTCACTCATCGCGAAAAGGGAGGAGTTCTCTTCCTCATCGTCGTAATCCTCGTACTCGTCGTACTCGTCGTACTCCTCATATTCAGAATCCTCGTACTCAGAATCCTCAAAGTAGGTTTCTTCGACCTCAGTAGACTGCGACAGCTCATCCTGTTCGCGCGAGTTCTCTCGATTAGCCATTACTCTCTCCCTCACTTCATCTATCTTCTAGGGTACCCATAACCACATGAGTTCACCACTGAAAGCGCTTATCAACGCTTCATAAACCAACCCAACAGGTATACCCACGACGCAACACCAAAAGCTATGGGGTGGGAGCCAGCGACTCCCACCCCGTCAGCACTAGGCATTACGCCATAGGGTTAGACCCGGTTAGACACGCGGTTCCGCACCCAGCTGCTCAATAGTCGCAGCCACAGCAGCCTCACGAGCAGCCGACGCCTCATCAGCAGTCAGCGTACGATCCGGCGCGCGGAAACGCAGTGCAAACGCCAGGGACTTCTTCGAGTCATCAATGCCGGTACCGCGGTAATCATCGAACACGCGGATATCCTCCAGCAGCTCGCCAGCGCCCTCACGCAGAACACGCTCCACCTCAGAAGCAGGCAGATTGCGGTCCACCAGAAGCGCCACATCCTGAGTAGCAGCCGGGAAAGTCAGCACCGGAGTAGCCTGACGCGCCTCAACACGACCAGCGAACAGCGCCGAGAAATCCAGCTCAAACGCGCAAGTACGCTCAGGCAGGTTCAGCTCCTGCAGAAGCTTCGGGTGCAGCTCACCAGCAAAACCAACACGCTCACCGGCAACGTTCAGAACCTCAGCCACACGGCCCGGGTGGAACGCAGTGTGCACACCGTTACGGACCTGAATCTCAGCCGAAACAGCGGCAGCCACCAGACGCACAGCGTCCAGAGCGTCACGCCAATCGAAAGCGCGCGGAGCAGCGCCCGGCATCACCTCATGCTCAGTACCTGCAAACAAGCCAGCAATAAAAGTGGGCTGCTGCGGAATACCGGCATTCAAATCAGCCAGAACCTCATCCGACGGGCGAGCACCCAGCGGCGGAATAGACTCCGAACCCAGCTGCTCACCCGGAATGAACACGTGACCCGCCTCAAAAATAGCCAGGTTCTTGAAACCGCGAGACAGGTTACGCTTCAGAACCTCAACCAAGCCCGGCAGTAGCGAACGGCGCATCCAGCCCTCAGCCGAAGAAATCGGGTTCTCCAGGCGAACCGAAGGAACCTCAGTCACCGGGTTCTCAGGGGTGCTCACCCACGGAGCCGACCACAGGTTGTTCGCATCAGCCGACACGAAGGGGTACGCGAACACCTCAGTCAGACCGGAAGCCGCCAGCGCATTCAGCGCACGACGCTTACCCGCCTGCTCCGGAGTGTAACCGCGTCCCGCAGGAGCCACCGGCAGAGTCGAGGGGATGTTCTCGTAACCGTCAATACGTGCGATTTCCTCAGTCAGGTCCTCCTTCGCACGCAGGTCAGTACGCCACGACGGGACAGTCACCGCGTAACCAGACTCGGTACGCTCCACCGAGCAACCAATCTCACGCAGGCAAGACTCAATCTGCTCCGGCGAGTAATCCACGCCAATACGACCAGCAGTGTAATCAGCAGGCAGATCAATCACGACCGGCTCATAGCCGAGCGACACATCAGTAACGCCCGGCTCAACCTGAGCACCAGCCAGCCCAACCAGCAACTCAACCGCACGCTGAGCAGCCGCAGCCTGAATCTGCGGATCCACGCCACGCTCAAAACGCTTCGAGGACTCAGAAATCAGCTTGTGACGGCGAGCAGTACGAGCCACCGATACCTCATCAAAACGAGCAGACTCCACCAGAATGCGGGTAGTCGAATCGGTCACCTCAGTCGAGGCGCCACCCATCACACCGGCAAGACCAATCACGCCGGAATCATCAGCAATGACGATATCCTCGGGGTGCAGAGTACGCTCAACACCATCCAGGGTCACCAGCTTCTCGCCAGCAGCGGCGCGACGCACCACAATCTCACCCTGAACCTTGTCAGCATCGTAGAAGTGCAGCGGCTGACCGGTCTCCAGCATCACGTAGTTCGAAATATCCACCGGAAGCGACAGCGAGCGCACACCCGCCAGACGCAGACGCGAAGACATCCAGGTCGGAACCGGCGCATCTGCCTTCACGCCCGACACCTCACGCATCACGAAACGCACGCAACCCGGGTTACCGTGAATCGGGGCGTCATCACGCAGAACAACCGGGTGACCGGCGTCGTTAGCCTCCGGGGCGCGCTCGCCGTACGCCAGCACAAAATCCTCGAAGGAAGAACCGGTAGCGTGGCACCACTCGCGAGCAATACCGCGCAGAGAGAACGCGTAACCGCGGTCCGGGGTCACGTTCACCTCGGCAGCCTGATCGTACAGACCCAGCAGCTCCATCGCATCGGTGCCAAGCTCCGGGTCCAGGCCCAGGGTCGAAAGCACCAGGATGCCGCCGTGATCATCGCCAATACCCAGCTCACGAGTCGAAGCAATCATGCCAGCCGACTTGTGACCGTAAGTCTTACGAGCGGTAATCTCAAAACCACCGGGCAGAACAGCGCCGGGCAGGGTCACAACAACCTTGTCGCCGGGCTTGAAATTGTGGGCACCACAAATAATGCCCTGAACGCCGGAAGGCTCAATGCCCTTACCGGTCAGAGTCTGCTCCTGGCCCTCCGGAACCACACGCACCTGGCACCAGTTCACGGTCTTGCCGTTCGAGTGGGTCTCCGGCTCCATGGAGAGCACCTGACCAACCACAATCGGGCCGGACAGCTCATCAGAGGGGCGGTGAACGTCTTCTTCTTCCAGGCCAACCTTCACCAGGGTTGCCATCAAATCTTCAGCCGAAGCATCCTCAGCTACAGGCACGAACTCGCGCAGCCATGACAGGGGTACACGCATAATTTAGATCTCCATCCCGAACTGCTCAGAGAAACGGATGTCGCCTTCAACCATGTCATGCATGTCAGCGACGTTGTTACGGAACATGAGGGTACGTTCAATACCCATACCGAAAGCGAAGCCCGAGTACTCCTCAGGATCAATACCCGCAGCACGCAGAACATTCGGGTTCACCATGCCGCAGCCGCCCCACTCAATCCACTGCGGGCCGCCCTTAGCGTTCGGGTGCCACAAATCCAGCTCAGCGGAAGGCTCAGTGAACGGGAAGAAGTTCGGGCGCAGGCGAATCTTAGCGTCCTCACCGAACATGGCGCGTGCCATGTACTCCAGGGTGCCCTTCAGGTCAGCCATCGTCAGGCCCTTATCCACGGCAAGGCCCTCAATCTGGTGGAAGACCGGGGTGTGGGTCGCGTCCAGCTCATCGGTGCGGTACACCTGGCCCGGGCACACAATGTACAGCGGCAAATCACGCGAAAGCAGCGAGCGCATCTGCACCGGCGACGTGTGAGTGCGCAGCAGCAGGTGAGCGTTCTTCGGCTCAACGTAGAAAGTATCCTGCATTTCGCGTGCCGGGTGGTCCGGCTTAATGTTCAGAGCGTCAAAGTTGTACCACTCAGACTCCAGCTCCGGGCCGTCAGCAACTTCCCAACCCATACCGACGAAAATGTCAGTCAGGCGCTCCTGCATCAGAGCGATCGGGTGGCGGCCGCCCAGAGAACGGCGAGGCGAAGCAGCAGAAACGTCCACAGCCTCCTCAGCCAGGATGCGAGCCTCACGCTCAGCCTCCAGCTCAGCGGTACGAGCCTCAATAGCCTCAGTCAGGGCTGCACGAGCCTGACCCATCAGCTTACCCACCGGGCCCTTGTGCTGGTTCTGAAGATCACGCATCTGGCGGTTAGCGATGCTCATGATGCCCTTCTCACCGAAGAAGCTCAGGCGCACCTCCTTGAGGCTGTCAAAGTCCTTAGCCTTCTCGCGAATCTCATGCTTGGCACGCTCATGCTCAGCCTCAAAAGCCTCACGGATAGCGTCCAAACCGTTCTCGGGGTTCTCCTCCAGAACCTGCGCAATGCGGGCGAGAACCTGAGCCGGGCCGTTAAGACCCTCGTGTTCCTGCACGGAATCGGTCATTGTCACTCTTCTCTGCATACCACCGGCACTATGCCGGCTGGCTCGTTATACACCTTAGGTAGCACCGTCTGCTCTCCCCCGGCTACCCACACAGGGTGCGGAACAGGGGGGAAGGCGACGGGCGCATATCCTATCCATTTTAGACCAGAGAAGGAATCGTAAACAGCAGAACGCCCGGATAGTCCATCCGGGCGTTCTAGAGTATATCTTTTCAATAACAGGGTTGAAGAGAGCGCTTCTACTTCAGAGCCTGCTTCACAGCCGGGTCAAAAGAAGCACGAATCCACAGCACGTTCGCAATGAACCATGCCGCGTACAGGGGCACGAAGCCGTAGCGCTGAGCGTCAATGACATTACCAATCAGAGACATAATCGCCACGAACGCACCCAGAATTGCAAAAATCAGACCAACGGTCAGGCCCAGACGCTTGCCCTTCTGAATCGTGAAGTACACCCAAATGTACACAACCGCAGAAACAACCAGCAGGCCGATACCGCCTGCAACGCCGAACTCCGGCAGACCCTTCAGCGGGGACAGGTTATCCGGTGCGAACGAGGAAATAACACCGTGGATCAAGCAGAGCAGCGCGGAGACAATCATAATCTCCTGCAGACGCAGAATCTTCGGGTGCTTGGTCGGCGAGTGGAACAGAATTCCGCGCGGCTCAGCGCCGCCTTCCTGAATATAAATAGCTTGAGTGTCCGAGGGAACCGCGTCGGAGCGGTAGGCACCCGGATCAAACGGGGGTTGAGCAGTCATCATTGTCTCCCAATACGTATGTGATTTCTCCCTCAATACTACCCGCCTACCGATTGGTTTCCAAAGTATGTATCCGTGTCGAACCCATATATGACAAAATCCTCTCCCCAACAAATACACAAGTCAAAATCATATGGCGCATAAATCGCCCTCAAAATATGAATAAAGGCGGGACTCCCCACAGGGAATCCCGCCTTCAAACAGTGTCAAAAAAGATAGAGAAAATTTATCCTGTTACCGCCGCGAACGTGTCACACAACGGCGAATTAGCCTCGCAACGAACTAGCGCAGAGCATTAGGTCAGACCTTGGGTCTAGGCCTCACCAGTGCCAGTGTCCTGCAGCTGCTGCAGAAGAGTCACAACAATCGGCAAATCCGCCGGAATCCACGGCAAACCCAGCAAATCATCGTACGCCTGCGCGTCATCCTTAGACTTCGGCAACGGCATCCACCGCAGCGCGCTGTGATCTTCCAAAGTATCCGGAGTACCCGAAAGAATCTCCGCAAAGAACACGCGCATCGCCAGACGCTCGCTCAGACGCCAGCCCTGCGGGTACGCGCCGGGCACCTCAGCACCCAAACGCGCCTGCACGCCCAGCTCCTCCTTCAGCTCACGCACCAGCGCCTGCTCGCAGCTCTCCCCCGGCTCGACCTTACCGCCCGGGAACTCCCACATGCCGGCAACAGTCTGCGGCTCAGAACGCTGAGCCACCAGCATACGGGTCGGAGCCTCCAAAGAATCAACCACGGCGGCGCCAACCACCTGAACCTCAAACGAGGGCGACACTTCACTCATCTTTCTCTACCTTCTTCTACGCTTTAGAATCCTTCGTCGGATGCGCATCCTCAGCAGCGTGCTCCGCTACTTCCTTCTTAGCATCCTCAGTATCCTCCGGCTCAGGAGCTTCCTCCACGCCTTCCTGCCACTCTTCTTCCGTATTATTCATGTTCGAGGCCTCAGCCACCTCACGGCGAATATTAGTGCCGTCATTCAGCAGAATCAGAAGGCGGTTACCGTTCTTGAACTCCATGAGGAAGACATCCTCAAGCTCGACCTCAGCGGCACGCAACTGTAGGTACACCCAATCCTCGGTCTTGTGCGCATCCGCGATATCGCGAGTGACCAAGCTACCCTTCACAATCAGAGCAAAGTTCGGCACACCGTCACCCTTACGGATCACGCTCAGCGCACCGTTCGGTTCAATCTGAGCGAACTCAATGTCTTCCAGGTCGTAAATACCCTGCGCACGAAGGTCAGCAATCAGGCGCATCGGATCAAGAACCACATCTGCCTGCTGGAAGCTCTTAATATCGATATCACCATCCGTAATGACCGGCACGCGCTGCTCACGCACCGCCATATGCAGAAAACGAATCTTCGTGGTCGCCACGTTCAGCAGCTGAATCATGCACAGCGTAAACACCATGTAGATGACAAAGTAGAACAGGCTAATCTGCTTGCTGTACAACACGCCACCGAACACACCACCGATGACAAAGTTACCGATGGTATCAATCGGGGTCTGGTGCCCCGCCTGAGAACGGTGAGTCAGACGCAGGTACACCAAAAGAATGATCAGGCCAACGAAAATCTTTAGCAAACCATCAACGATCATCTCAACGGTCATAACAAAAATCTCCTAGAGCTAGGCCCGGAAAATATCCGGTTCCAGATAAATGATGCGTGCCGCAGGAACAGCCTCGCGAATACGAACCTCAGCCGCGTCAATCTCATCAGCCACAGCGCGGCCGGTGTCGGCATCGTGAATACGAATCTTCGCCGCCACCAGAATCTCCTCGGGACCCAAGTGCACGGTCTTAATGTGGATAATGCGCTCGCTATCGCCATCCTCAATCGCCGCACGAATCTTCGCCAAATCCTCCGGAGAAGCCGCCTCACCCAAAATCAGAGACTTCATCTCCACCGCAAGGAACACGGCAATAAAGACCAGCAGCACGCCAATAGCCAGGGTGCCGAATGCATCCCACAGACCATTACCGGTCAACAGAGTCAGACCCACGCCAAAGAGCGCGAAAATCAGACCCAGCAGCGCACCCGCATCCTCCAGCAGAAGCACCGGAAGCTCCGGGTTCTTCGAAGTACGCAAGAAACGCATCCAGCTCTGCTTGCCCTTCAGATCACGCGACTCCTTCACCGCCACGCGGAACGAATTACCCTCCAGCAGGATCGAACCAACCAGAACAGCCACCGGAACCCACTGCCACTCAGTAATACCGTGCGGGTCATGTAGCTTCTCATAACCCTCATACAGAGCGAACAAGCCACCCAGGGCAAAGATAATAATCGAAACAATAAACGCGTAAATATAGCGGTTACGGCCATAACCAAACGGATGTTCCTCATCAGCCTGCTTCTGCGAAGCGCGACCGCCCAGAAGAAGCAAAAGCTGATTACCCGAGTCAGCCACCGAGTGAATAGCCTCCGCCAACATCGACGAAGAACGAGTCAGCGCAAAAGCCAAAAACTTCAGCACCGCAATACCCAGATTCGCACCCAGCGCGGCAATAATCGCGCCCGAACCCGAATGACCAGAAGGAGCAGACATATTTTCCCTTTCTCAGCCCTAAACTAAAACTCTAAAACCTATGAGGCTAAGGCGGCCCGCCGCTATGCCACAGCCGCGAACCGCCCAAAACCTAGAAAAATCTAGCGAGAAACGCCGCGCTGAGCCATCGCCGAAGCATACAGGCACACAGCAGCAGCCGTACCCACATTCAAAGACTCAGCCGAACCATAGACAGGAACAGCCACGCGCATCGTGGCGGCAGCCTTCTCTTCAGCGTTCAAGCCCTGCGCCTCATTACCGAAAAGCCACATGGTCGGCTTAGAAAGATCAAAATTACCCTTCACACCGGACGGGGCACTCGCCTCCACACCGGCACGACGAGCCGCAGTGTACTCACTCAGCTCCTGCAGATTCACCGCACCATAGCCGTCAGCAGCCAGCACAGCAGTACCCTGAGACTTCACATCCTCCGCGAAATCCTCCAGCTGCACGCCCTGAATAATCGGCACATGGAATAGCGAACCCGCGGTAGAACGCACCGTCTTCGGGTTATACAAATCCACCGAACCCTTAGTCGTAATCACCAAGTCAGCACCGGCCGCATCAGCCACGCGAAGAATAGTGCCCGCATTACCTGGATCCTGCACGCGAGACAGCACAGCAATCAACTTCGGGTTCAACGCGCCCTCACCCCACAGCAGCGAGAACGACGCATCCACCATAAAGGAAACCGCAATAATACCCTGCGGGCTCACCGAATCAGCCATCGCCTCCAGCACCTCATCGGTCACCACACGCATAAAGACGCGGCGACCCTCCTCCGGGGTAGGAGTGCCGTACACCTGCTCCAGCAGCTCAGCAATATCCTCATGACGGTCAAAAGCCGCCTCCGTAACGTAGACAGCATCCAGAATCGGCTTCTTCAGATGCGCCTTCAACGCCTCACGCACAGCCTGCGGGCCTTCCACCAGGAACTGGCCCTTCTTCGTGCGAGCAGCGCGGGTACGCAGCTTCGCAATATCGCGCACACGATCTGCCTGCGGATTGGACATCACAACGGGGGTACTAATACGTTCAAAAAAGTTCACTCTTAAAGGGTACAGGCAAAGGCACACCCAAAAACGCAGAACAGCCACAAGCACAATCCCCAGATACGCAGAAAGCGGCCGCCCACACTCAAAAGTGCAGACGGCCGCTCACGACGCTTAAGCATCCTACCCCGAACCTAGATCTTCGAGGTAAGAACACAACCTAGGCTAATTAAGCCTTGGGAGCCGAGGTGTCCTCGGGCAGGTTGTTCTTAGCAATCTCAACCAGTGCGTTGAAGGCAGCGGGCTCGTTAACAGCCAGCTCAGCCAGCATACGGCGGTCAACCTCAACACCAGCAGCCTTCAGGCCCTGGATGAAGCGGTTGTAGGTCAGGCCCTGTGCGCGGGAAGCAGCGTTAATACGCTGAATCCACAGGCGACGGAAGTCACCCTTCTTCTTACGACGGTGGTCGTAGCTATAAACCAGCGAGTGAGTGACCTGCTCCTTAGCCTTACGGTACAGGCGAGAACGCTGACCGCGGTAGCCGGATGCACGATCGAGAATAGTACGGCGCTTCTTGTGCGCGTTAACCGCGCGCTTCACACGTGCCACGTGTGTCTCCTTCGTCTTATGTCCTGAACAGCTCACATATCACGCTGAACAGGAGCGAGTCTTTAATCAGTGCGCACCACTATCAGTGCGCCAGGTGCAGAGAGTAAGCGTTGCTTACTTACCCAGCATCTTCTTGACAACCTTTGCCTGGCCGCCGGTAACGATCTGGTCAGAAGCCAGACGACGGGTCAGACGAGAGGACTTGTGCTCCAGGTAGTGGCGACGGTTCGCCTGCTGGCGCTTAACCTTGCCGCTACCGGTGAGCTTGAAGCGCTTCTTAGCACCAGAGTGGGTCTTCTGCTTCGGCATAGCTGCCGTTCTCCTTACATTCATCCCCCGCCACAACAGCGGGGTAGCTTAGTGGGGTTGAGCGATACACGCATCAGCCCCAAGGACCAAAGGTGAGGCACCCCTGACGAGGTGCCTCGGAACCGGCACCGGGTGAACCCGCAACACCCACCCAACGGTGGAGGCACGTGCCCATCCTAAAGTGACGACCCGGTTCCCTACTCGGCAGAAGCCTGTGCCTTCAACTCGGCAGGCATAGCGTCTGCCAAAGAATTAGTTACGGGCTTCGCCTTGGTCGTGTCAATACGCTCGCGACCCTTGCGACCGCCGGCGCCCTGCTCACGGCGAGCCTCTGCCTTACCGCGAAGCGGAGCCAGAACCATCACCATGTTGCGGCCATCCTGACGGGGGCGAGACTCAACGGTGCTCACCTCAGCCAGTTCAGCCGCCAGACGCTCCAGCAGACGCACACCCATCTCGGGGCGCTGCTGCTCACGACCACGGAACTGAATCATTGCCTTGACCTTGTCACCACCGGAAAGGAAACGACGAGCGTGTCCAACCTTGGTTTCGTAGTCGTGGGTATCAATCTTCAGGCGGAAACGGATCTCCTTCAGAACGGCATTAGCCTGCTTCTTGCGGGATTCACGAGCCTTGATTGCGGCTTCGTACTTGTACTTACCGTAATCCATGAGCTTGCACACGGGCGGCTTCGCGTTCGGGGCAACCTCGACCAGGTCGAGTTCGGCGTCCTCAGCCAGACGCAGAGCGTCCTTCAGAGGGACAACGCCTACCTGCTCGCCACCGGGACCGACAAGACGGACCTCGGGAACGCGGATACGATCGTTAATGCGTGGTTCGCTAATGACTAGCTCCTGTGCTCTGTGGGTTTCCCCGTGAATACTATCCGTTGCGGGCACTAAAAAAGCCCCCGCAGTTACACAAGCGGAGGCACAAACCAGCGTACGCCGAAAGCGGCGGACAAACCCGTTCACCTCAAAACTCGCAAACTAACGCCTGCGGCGGTCAACCGGGTGGGAGGCATGCTCCACTTGCAAACTGCCTACAACCATACCGCAGAATCCCCGACAGACGCAAGGAAATAGACGCAAAACACCATAAAAATTGCGGGGACTCCTCCAGAAAGTCCCCAGAAGTGCCCACTCTTAAGGACGCATTTACCGAAACAAACGAAATATGAGATTCTAAGACTATGAGCACTGAAAACACGAACTTCCGCTTCACCGCGGAAGAAGAAACCCCCGTACACGGCCACACCGAACTCACCGAAGAGCAGGTCGAAGCCGTCAACGAACAGCTGCGCGACATCGCAGACGTACCCGCCATCGAAATCATCAGCTCCGCAGCCATCCACATGATGAGCGCCGCAGCCGTCAAGTGCGGCCTGGCAGCAGACGAAAACGCCGACGACCTCAAGGACCTCGACGAAGCACGCAAGCTCATCACCGCACTGGCAGGCCTCGTCACCTCCGCAGCACCCGAAATCGGCTCCCAGCACGCAGCACCCCTGCGCGACGGCCTGCGCACCCTGCAGCTCGCATTCCGCGAAGCATCCCCCTTCCCGGACGAGCCCGGCAAGGGCCCCGGCGAAAAGCTCACCGGCCCGGTCTACTAAACCGTACCCGGTCTATTCACAGCGAAGCCCCGTCTCCCTCACACTGAGGAAGATGGGGCTTCGTTACGTATAAAGTCTGTGCGGGTTAGCGGGAGCGGTATCTTTAGCGGAAGCCAGCAGCCTCAAGAGCCTGCTCAAAACTAAAGTTACCCACATACAGCGCCTTACCCAGCACCACGCCCTCCAAACCATAAGGCACCATGGAACGCAGCTTCTCAAGATCAGCCAGCGACGCCACACCACCGGACGCCACCACCCGGCAGGCAGTCTGAGCCAGCACCTCATCCAGCAGCTCCGCACCGGGACCAGCCAGGGAACCGTCCTTGCTCACATCCGTAACGATATAGCGGCGCACGCCCGCACTCTCCAGCCACGCCAGCGCCTCCGCCAGGTCAGGGCCCGACCAGTCGGTACCGCGAGCCACAGTCACCCAGCCCCGCTCAGGGTTATAGCGGGCATCGAGCCCAAGAGCCAGAAGATCAGAATCGGCATAACGAGCCAGAGTGCTTTCAAGCCAGGAAGAATCCGCCAGAGCCGCACTGGTCACGTTCACGCGATCCGGGTTCAGGCTCAGGGCGCGCTCCAGACTCTCAGCATTACGCACACCGCCGCTGACCTGAATACGAACCGGAGCGGAGTCGCGGGCATTCTCGGCACGGACGGCAGCAACCACCTCAGCCAGAACCTCAGTATTCGTGCCGCGACCAAACGCCAAATCAAGGTCAACCAGGTGAATCCAGCGAGCACCAGCCTTCACCCAGGTCAGAGCCGCCTCAACAGGGTCAAGGCGCTGCTCACCACCGGACAGGGTGCCACCCACCGGGCGCACCGCATAGCCTTCAGAAATATCAACAGCGGGCAGAAGTTCAAGAACGGGTGCAGACATTAGTTACCTCCCGCAGCAGTAGCGGAGTCGCCAGAAAACAGGCGACCGGTCACCGTCAGGGACGCAACCCAGCGGCGCATAAACTCCGCCCCCAGCTCGCCAGAACCTACCGGACAGAACTGCACCGCCGTCAGCGGACCGTTCTCAACCGCCGCGATATAGGCGGGCTCGGTGACAGTCCAAGTCACCGCCGGAGGGGCAATATATTCAATGCTCTGATCAAAAGCCCACTCAAAAACGCCGTGCTCAGACTTGAAGTGAGCCTCGCCCTCAAGATCCTTGAGCAGCACACTATCGGAGGAAGAACGCAGGGCAGAAACACCGGGCACCAAGTCGCGGGTAGAAAGCTCCACGCTCTCGCCGGGCCACTCCCCCATGCACTGAACCTGAACCTGCCCCATCTGCGGATGCTCCACCGTAACCGAATCGAAGAGGCAACTCAGTGCTGCACCGGCAACCAACACCGGACGACCACCGGCAACACGGCGACCAATCACACGCTCAGCGTCCTTAGCTTTCAGGTCTTCATACGCCTCAAGAGAGCTCGCACCGCCGGTAACCACCATGCCGTCAGCCTCACGCAGCTGATCGGGCACAGCGGTCACGATGACCTCCGCCCCCGCATCCTGAAGAAGCTTCACCAGGGCGCCACGAGTTCCGGGTTCCCCCAAAACGGCAACCACAGGACGAGCAGTCTGAGCATTCTGTACAGATTCAGTTTCGACGGGTGCGGATTCAACGGGAACAGGCATCGGTGCGCTCCTATTTCATAGGCTCAAGAATTCGGCTCAAGCGCTCTAGCTTGAGAGATAGCGGATTCGGAGTCAAGACATCAAGCTCATGCAGAAGCCAACCACACGCGGGTCCATGCTTAGCGCTGAGTCTGAGGAATTTCCAGACGCTGACCGGCATCAACAGAGGTGCTGGTCAACGAGTTCAACTCCATAATACGAACCACAGTATCACGGGTGTCACCCTGCGGATCCACCGCCTGAGCAATATCCCACAGGGTCTCTCCGTGCTTGACCACAACGACGGTTCGAGTCACCGAAGCGTTCTCCACGGAGGCAGAAGCCGCCGGACCAAAGAAGCTAATAGCGCCGAGCACAATCAGTGCCGCCAAAGTCAGCAGAGGCAGACCCTTCAGGAAACCGCGCACAGTGCCAAGACGACGAATAGAAGAGGGAACCGCGCGCAGAAGCTCGCCACCCTTAGCCAGAAGAGCACTCTTCGCGCCAGGCGCCTGAGCCGCAGAAGATGTCTGAGCAGAAACGGCGGGAGCGTG
Source organism: Rothia mucilaginosa ATCC 25296 (assembly GCF_000175615.1). Taxonomy (GTDB): domain Bacteria; phylum Actinomycetota; class Actinomycetes; order Actinomycetales; family Micrococcaceae; genus Rothia; species Rothia mucilaginosa. The sequence continues at coordinate 21,884 of NZ_ACVO01000007.1, forward strand.
GGCGGTCTGAGCCACCTGAGCAGGACGGGGTGTATGAGCCGCACGAGAAGAGCGAACAGACTGCGAAGACACAGTCACACGAGAACGCCCCTGCACGGTGCGGGCGGACACGGTGCTGGCGGACGCAGTGCGGGCGGGGTGAAGTACCACCAAACCTGCCGGAAGGTGTGCAGAAGTGCCACGAGAAGCAATAGGTGCTGCAGTAGTCATTGTGGTTCCTTTCTCTCAGCTCGCCCCGGGGTTACCCCGCGGGTCTAGCAATGCCGAGCGATGCCCGCTCGGAGGTCCTAGTTGAGTGATAACTATGGAGTGGTGATTGTTAGGCGATAACTATTGGGTAGCTATTCTCTAGTTAGGTCAGAGCGTCGGGTGTACCGGGCTGCGCGGGGTCGCACTGGGTGACCTCGGAACCCCATCCCCTGCGCTCTCTCTTCGCCAGATGCTCCCTAGAGCATCCGAGGTAGATCATGCGAAGAGAGAGGCAGAGGATTCGAATACATTCGAACACTCATTCACTCTCGTCTCCCGGAAGGCTCCGGGTCGAATCTTCGAATATTTTTCGAACATTCACCCGTAAATCCTGAATTTCAGGAGAGATTCAAGAGTATATACGAACTCTTGTTCTAAAGTCTAGCAGAGATGTACTAAAAATTTCTTCGAGTTTCGAAGAAAAAATCTAGAATATTTGTTTGAGTTTTTCGGTGTAGTGTTCTACACTGGTGTCAAGAGACGTTCCACACGCTCCTGATGAGTCCTACTCACAGCAGGTTTCTGTACCCGTTACAGCTTGGTTCTGTATCGAATGCAGGTGCTGCTGACTGAGTTTTATAGGGCGGAGGCGCATACTCGTTGCCTGCATATCGCTCCGGCACGGCTAGAATTCCTCCACCCCCTGACGAGATAAGACCCATTTCGGCAGAACCAAAAAATTTTTAGGACTTCACCAGAAAACGTGTAAAGCACCCATCCGTGCCCCGACCGGACTGTGTCTCATACAGACTGCAGAGACCGGAATACAGAAATCGGGGCACAGACCGAAGGAAAAGAAATGGCAACAGCACCCCGTCCGGCGCTGACCGCGCGCCAGCAGAAGATTCTTGACGCGATCCGCACCGAGATTGAACAAAAGGGTTACCCGCCGTCCATGCGCCAGATTGGTGACATGGTGGGTCTTGCGTCCCTGTCCTCGGTCACTCACCAGCTCGGTCGCCTCGAGACCATGGGCTACATTCGCCGCGACCCCAAGCTCCCCCGCGCCATTGAGGTGCTGGATGAGAACGGCGTCGGCATCCACGGTAGCGCTTCCTCTTCCCTGCCCGAGCTGCCGAACTTCGAAGTCGGCGATGAAGACCTCGTACCCGTTCCCCTGGTTGGACGAATTGCAGCGGGCGGCCCCATTACCGCCGAGCAGTCCGTGGAGGATGTGCTCGCTCTGCCCCGCCAGCTGGTCGGTAGCGGCAAGCTCTTCATGCTCAAGGTCAAGGGCGATTCCATGATTGACGCCGCGATTTGCGACGGTGACTGGGTGGTCGTCCGCGAACAGCACACCGCTGACAATGGCGATATCGTTGCCGCTCTGCTTGACGATGAAGCAACCGTGAAGGTGTTCCGTCAGGTCGACGGTCACACCTGGCTCATGCCGCGCAACTCCAACTACGAGCCGATTATGGGCGACCGCGCAACCGTCATGGGTAAGGTCGTCTCCGTGCTGCGCAGTCTCTAAACAGCCACAGCTTCTAAAAGACATAGCCGCGAGGCTTTTAGCTCTATATAAAAATCACCCCGGTGATACGTGAACATTTACGTATCACCGGGGTGATTTCTATATTTCTACAGCGAATATTTTCAAAGCGGCTATTTCCACAGCGGATATTCCTAAATCAGAGCGCGGCGCTGCCAGGATGGATCTTCTTACCCGAGCTAACGCTCAATACTCGCCGAAAGACGAGCCAGCGCACCAATCACGGCTGCCTTATTCTGCGTTGACCACATCGGCGGCATCGCCTTCATCAAGAAACCGCCGTAGCGTTTAGTCGCCACGCGAGAATCCAGCACAGCCACCACGCCGCGGTCAGACACCGAACGGATCAGACGGCCCGCCCCCTGCGCCATACGAATCGCCGCATGGTGAGCAGAAACCGCCATAAAGCCGTTACCGCGGTGACGGTTCACCGCCTCCGTACGAGCCTGCGCAATCGGGTCATCCGGGCGGGGGAACGGGATGCGGTCCATCACCACCAGGCGGCAAGAGTCACCGGGAACGTCCACGCCCTGCCACAGGCTCATCGTTCCGAACAGGCATGAGTCAACGTCCTCGCTGAACTCCTCCACCAGAGCCTTGAGCGAAGACTCACCCTGCAGAAGAACGTTCAGGTCGCTGTGCTCACGCATGTACTCGGCGGCACGCTCGGCGGCACGCTTCGAGGAGAACAGTCCCAGGGCGCCGCCCTCCGAGGCCTCGCACAGCTCACGCAGGCGCTCCAGCTGACCCTCGTGCACACCGAATCCCGGAGGTTTCAAATCCCCGGCGACGTACATGATGCCCTGCTTGCGGTAGTCGAAAGGCGAACCTACGTCGATGCTCGTCCAGCGCGGCGCGCCCTCGCCCTGCAGTCCCAGGGCACCGGCGGCAACGTCAAAAGAGTCACCCACCGTCAGGGTTGCACTCGTCAGAATCACGGTGCGGTCAGCGAACAGGCCGTCACGTAGCTGCAGGCCAACGCTCAACGGGGCGATGTTCAGGGTCGCCGGGTCGGTATCAGAAGCAGCCACGTAGCGGCCGTTCTCCCAACCACCCTGACGAGAAATCCACAGCACGTCCTGCTCGCCCGAAGCCTCCAGAATGCGGCTACTCATATCGTGCACCTCAGAGACACGCGAGCGCGCCATCTGCAGGCCGGCATCAACGTCCTGACCGTCCGGTTTGGTATCGGACAGGGCGGTGCGGGAGGCATCGTTGACCGCAGAAATAGCGGTCAAAAGGCGACCATCCAGGCCCTTCAGCAGGCCCTCGGCAAGACCCTCGAACGCGGTCTCCAGGGTGCCGGCAGCCATTTCCAGTGCGCCGGAATCAGCCTTCGAATGCTTCTTCACGCTACGCGCCGCACGGCGAACCATCGCAACCGTCAAAGAACCAGACACGGCACCGGTCACCCGGTCCACCAGCTCATGAGCCTCATCAATAATGACCGTCTCATGTTCGGGCAGAACCTTCATGCCTTCAAAAGCGTTAATCGCCAGCAGGGAGTGGTTCGTAATGACAATATCAGCCTCAGCGGCACGGCTACGCGCCATCTCGCTAAAGCACTCTTCCACCAGCGGGCAGCGGCGACCCAGACACTCGGCGGCGCTGACCGATACCTGAGCCCATGCGCGGTCAGAGACGCCGGGCTTCAGCTCGTCACGGTCGCCGGTCTCAGTGCGGTCCGCCCACTCGCGCAGGCGCATCACTTCCTCACCCACGCGCGAGGTCGAAGAAGGCATGTCAAAGAGAGCATCCGGCTCGTCTTCCGGGTAGCCGCCCTCCAGCTTGTGCAGGCAGAGGTAGTTGTTGCGGCCCTTAAGCAGAGCCACCTGCGCCTGCGACTCCGGGCGCGGCTCCAGCGCTTGTAGAAGACGCGGAATATCGCGGTTCACAATCTGCGCCTGCAGGGCAAGAGTCGCCGTCGCAACCACAATCGGCTGGTCCGACTCCCCCACCCGCGCCAGGGCAGGCACCAGGTAGCCCAGGGACTTACCGGTACCGGTACCCGCCTGAACCAGCAGGTGACGCTGCAGTTCAAGAGCCTGCGCCACATACGCCACCATGGTGCGCTGACCGGCACGATTCTGACCGCCAGTGGCGGCAACCGCCTCGTCCAGCAGGGTCAGGGCATCCTTCGCACCGGGCAGGGTCTCAAGCTCCTGCCCGGTGAATCGGGTGCTGTCGGTCGCCGGTCCGGGCAAAGTTCCCGGGGCGTTTTTGGGCGCGTTGATGCTCTCGGTCACGCTCATACGCTCCTAGAGAGCCTCAGAGATGGAGGACTGTTCGGAAACAGAAGCGGCAGCTTCAGCCAGGGCGTGTGCCTCCGCAAGTTCCTCTTCCAGGACCTCCAGCAGGTCGCCCTCCAGCACATACTCGGACAGTTCGGAGGCGACATCCTCACGGACCAGAGCCACCACGAAGGTGCCGTCCGATACGAAATCGGTGCTCTTAATTTCGGCATCCCATTCGTGCAGGCGCGAAATAATCTCACCGTGCGAGTATGGAATCAGCAGCTTCACCTCAATGGAGGGACGCGGAATGGTGTCCGCAATCTTCTGCTTCAGCTCCTCAATACCCTCACCGGTACGCGCCGAAACGATCACGTGCTCCGGCTCGCGCTGGCGCATACGCTCCAGCACGAACGGGTCGGCGGCATCCGCCTTATTCAGCACAATAATCTCGGGGATATGGCGGGCGTCAACCTCCGCGATGACCTCGCGGACAGCACGAATCTGCCCCTCCGGGTCCGGGTGCGAAGCATCCACCACGTGCAGGATGACGTCAGCGTCAGCGACCTCTTCCAGGGTGGAGCGGAACGCCTCCACCAGCTGGGTCGGCAGCGAACGCACGAAACCCACCGTGTCAGAGAGGGTGTAGCCGATACCGTCCGGGGTCTGAGCCTTACGGACGGTCGGGTCCAGCGTCGCAAACAGGGCGTTCTCCACAAGCACGCCGGCATCGGTCAGACGGTTCAGCAGGGAGGACTTACCCGCATTCGTGTAGCCAGCGATAGCCACCGAAGGCACACGGTTACGGCGACGGTTCAGACGCTTCGTCTCACGCGCCGGCGCCATCGCAGCGATCTCACGCTTAAGCTTCGCCATGCGAGCGCGCAGGCGGCGGCGGTCCATCTCAATCTTGGTTTCACCGGGACCACGCGAACCGATACCCTCACCGGCTGCGGCGCGGCCACCCGCCTGACGAGACAGGGAGGCACCCCAACCACGCAGACGCGGCAACATGTACTCCAGCTGAGCCAGCTCAACCTGCGCCTTACCCTCGCGGGACTTAGCGTGCTGAGCGAAAATGTCGAGAATCAGGGCGGTTCGGTCAATGACCTTGACCTTCACAATGTCTTCAAGGGCACGACGCTGCGAGGGAGCCAATTCCGAGTCGACGATGACGGTGTCGGCGCCGGTCGCCTCGACAATGTCCTTGAGTTCCAGCGCCTTACCTGAGCCGAGGAAGGTGCCGGGGTCCGGCTTGAGGCGGCGCTGAACCAGGCCGTCCAGAACCTCGGAACCTGCGGTTTCAGCCAGTGCCGCGAGCTCACGTAGGGAGTTCTCTGCGTCCTCTACGGTGCCTTCAGTCCATAGACCAGCCAGCACCACGCGTTCCAGACGCAGCTGGCGGTACTCGACCTCGGTGACGTCTTCAAGTTCGGTGGAGAGGTTCGCGATACGGCGCAGTGCACGGCGCTCAGCGAGGTCTTCCTGGTCACCGTCATATTCGGAATGCTCGCGCTGAACGTCAGAAATTTCACGCGCGCGAGTATCCAGCACACGGCGGCTATTGTTGCCGTGAGCGCTGGAGGAGTTATCGCTGTGATGCGCGGTACCGGCAGCGTCATAAGTAGTGACGGAGGCGGCGGCCTGGGAGCGGCCCAGAACGCGGTCTACGGTGCGGCGCAGCTGCTCATCGCTGGGCAGCTTTTCGGTATCAGATACGGGGGTGTTCTTAGAATTCATACGACTATAATTCTACCGCCGTTGCCCGCATCGGGTAGGGGGTTCGGTCGCCTGTGCGCTCAGGGCGTGCAAGCTACCAACCCGCCCCGTGCATTCTCTGCCCGTGTGCGGCGGGTTCTTGCCCTACCGGTACACTGGATAGCATGAGCGAGCAGCATTATTTCTCTGAAACCCCCGAGACCGAATTCAAGCCCCGTCCCGTGCAGGTGGAGCTTGCCGGCCGCAAGGTCACCGTCACCACAGCTAACGGCATTTTCAGCCCCTCCGGCATTGATAAGGGCACCGCTATTTTGCTGCAGGAAGCACCCGACCCGCAGGGCGAACGCATGCTTGACATCGGCTGCGGTTGGGGCCCCATCACCCTGACTTTGGCGATGCTCGCACCGGACGCGCAGGTGCACGCGGTGGACGTGAACTCCCGCTCCATTAGCTTGACCGAACGCAACGCCGCCGCTCTCGGCCTGCCCAACGTTACCGTGGGAACCCCCGAGTCGGTTGACCCCGAACTGCGTTTTGACACCATCTGGTCGAACCCGCCGATTCGTGTGGGCAAGGAGGTTCTGCACGAGATCCTGCTGACCTGGCTACCGCGCCTGGCGCCCGGCGGTGACGCCTACCTGGTGGTCCAGAAGAACCTGGGCTCCGATTCTTTGCAGAAGTGGATGGACGCGCAGCTTGGACAGCTGCACCCCGGCGAGTTTGAGGTGTCGCGCTATGCGACCTCGAAGGGCTTCCGTATTCTGCAGGTGCACCGCTACGAGGATTAAACCTCTGGCGCTAAATCCTCTGGCGCTAATTGCTTAAAATATAAAAGCGGCGGGTGTTTTCTGAATGTGTTATCAGAAAACATCCGCCGCTTTTCTCTATAAAATCTCTGCTCTAAGACTGCTCGCTATCGCTACAGGCTATCGCAGCACGACGGTCGAAACCATCTGCGCCGGACCAGCCAGAACAACATGTTCCAGGTCGTCCGGGCCCAGCACGAAAGTCACCGCGAGGGTACCGCCGGGCACATGCACCAGCCACTCATCCGGTGCTTCCTCGCCGCCCCAGAAACGGGTCGCCGCAGCCGCCGCACACGCGCCGGTACCGCACGACAGAGTCTCGCCCACGCCGCGTTCGTGCACGCGCATACGGATAGCGCCCACCTGCGCGCCGCTCTCAACGTCCAGGTCGACCGGCACCACAAACTCAACGTTCGTACCGTTGACCGGGGCGGGGTTCACCTGAGGCAGGCTGTGCAGGTCCAGGCCGTCCAGCTTACCGTCGGAGCCGAGCATCACCACGGTGTGCGGGTTACCCATCGAAATGGACAGGCCAGCACGCGGAGTCTTCAGGCCGCGAGCAGACACCAGGCAGTCCTCGCCACCCTCACGGGCAGCCTCACCGTGAATGAAGCTCCACGGACCCATATCAATCGCGTAGCCCTCTTCGGTGCGCGCCACAGTCTTCACGCCGGCACGGGTACCAATCTTGACGGTCTCGCCCACCTCAAGCTCAACCAGGCCCTCAGTGCGCAGGTACTCCACGAACGCGCGCACACCGTTGCCGCACATTTCAGCGATAGAGCCGTCACCGTTGCGGTAGTCCATGAACCAGACAGCGTCCGGGTGCTCCTCGAGCAGCTTCTGACCCGCGCGGGAGGCGGTGCTACGGGCAGCACGAATGAAGCCGTCCGCGCCAATGCCGAAGTGTCGGTCGCAGGCACGGGCTACCAGCTCGGGGGTGAGGGCAATTTCTGCGTTCTCATCCGTCAGAAAGATGAAGTCGTTACCGGTGCCGTGACCCTTGGTGAGGGTCAGGCCTGCCAGCTCGCCCCAGATGGAAGGGTTCTCGCTCATATGCTGTCCTTAAGGTTGGTGACCTGTCCGTTTATGATTTTACCGCGCCAGATGGTGAACCAGGCATTCTTCCTCGGAAATACTTCTGCGGCTCCCGGTTCACTTGATGAGTTCGTCAAGATTACCGAAAGCCGCAGAAATAGGCGGGATACTTTTACCGGTTTATGAAGATGCCGCTACGGCGTCTGCAGAGCGATCGCGACGAATACGCAGAAGCTTGCGGTCCTTCAAAGCCAGCGCCGGCTTCTCAACATACAGCCAAGACAGCCACGCCAGACCAATGGTAATCACGAAAGTGATGATGGCATTCAGAACCCAGCCCAGCGATGCACTACCGAAAATTGTCAACATAATCTGCACTGGGAACGCGTAGATGTACACGCCATACGAAATATCGTTATGTCGGCACAGGTCGGTCTTAATCGCAGCGCTGAGAGCCAGGATTCCGTAAGCCACAGGCAGGTGCATGTACTGGGCAATACCAGGTGCAAACCATTGCAGAGCAAATCCTAGAATCGTGACCACAATAGCCACAGTAGCGTTATAACGAATACGCTTACCCCACATGTACAGGAGGGTACCAGCGAAGAAGTATGCGTGCAGGCGGAGAATGCCCTCTACAAAGTGATTGGGCTCGCGACCCATCAGCTCAAAAATCTGGTGCCCGAAAAATAGCCCAGCATAGATGACAGGAACCAGCCATTTTGCGTTCTTACGAATAAACCCAATGTAGAAAATCGGGATAAGTGCTAGGTAAGCGAGGAATTCAAAGCTGAGGGTCCAGGCTGACCCATTCCATGCGTGGGTGAAAGGGATGCCAGTGGGGCCACCGAAAAGGGGGTATTGCAGGTTGAAAAGATCAAAGTTGCGGATGATGTATCCGCCTGCACCCTTAATGGAGAAAGGGTCTGCAGTGTGTCCGGTTACGACGGCGATGGGCCCACACAGAAAAACAACAAAAAGGATAGAGACCCAGTAACCGGGGAAAATGCGCAGAATACGACGCTTCAGATAGCCAGTGATGGTTCCTCGCTGAGCGCTGTGAGCAATCAAGAAACCGGAAATGCAGAAGAACATATTTACGGCCCAATGCCCCAGCGAGTCGATACCGTGAGGCGCAGGGATACCCAGAAAGCCAGTAGTAAAGCCAACGAGCGGCGCGGAATGCGCAATAATGACGAGCGTCGCCATAGAAAGGCGAATGAAGTTCAGCGAATTCGTTCCGCCTAGAATGGCATCGTAGAGGGAACGCGGAGTGGATTCTGTCGCGGACAGAGTGGCAGAATTTTTCGTATGTGATGTGAGTGACATATTTCCTCTGTAGTTGAGTTGAATATGTCCTAGACTAACCTCAATTTCCCAGCTTTGATACGTCTATTCGCTTATTTTTACAAAATTGTAGCCAATGCCTCATCGGCAAGGGTAGGTGAGAGCGCATCCAGCCAGTGCACGCGCGGGTCCGCACGGAACCAGGTCAGCTGGCGGCGCGCAAACTGGCGGGTCGCAATCGTCGTATCCTCAATCGCCTGCTCCACGCTGTACTCCGAATCATCAAGGGCGCGAGCGAACTGCGCGTAACCAATCGCGCGGGAAGCAGTCTTACCCTCCTGCAACCCCTGCGTATTCAGGGTGCGAATCTCATCGAGCAGACCCTGCTCGTGCATCAGCTCCACACGGCGGTGCAGACGCTCGTGCAGCAGGGCACGATCCATATCCAGACCAATCTGAATACTCTCCGTCACGTACTCGCGCACCGGCATGAACGCCGAGAACGGGCGGCCCGTCACCTCGAATACCTCCAGGGCTCGAATAATACGGCGCTCATCCTTCACCCGCGCAGCCGACTCCGGGTCGACCTCCGCCAGGCGGGCGTGCAGAACACCAATACCCTCGGTACGCGCCTGCGCCTCCAGACGCTCACGCACCCGCGCATCCGTGCCGGGGAACTCCAACTTATCCAGGGCGGCACGCACATACAGGCCGGAACCACCCACCAGAATCGGGTAGCGGCCACGACCGCGAATCTGCTCAATCAGCTCACGGCTACGCTCCTGAAACTCCGCTACGGAGGCCTCGTCCCGCACGTCCATGATGTCCAGCAGGTGGTGCGGAACACCGCGCATCTCCTCCGCCGTGATTTTTGCGGTGCCGATATCCATGCCCCGGTAGAACTGCATAGAATCAGCGTTAATGCACTCACCGTTCAGACGCAGAGCCAGCTCAATGGCGAGCGCGCTCTTACCGGTGCCGGTCGGGCCCACAATAGCGATAACGGGCAGAGTTTCGGAGATAGTCATGCGCCCCATTCTACCGGTTCCCCCACCCCCACTTGCGGTGGCGGCAAGAGCCCGAAGAACAGGGCGCATGATTCGATATAGGTTTTAGGGGCGCAGACCGATGGTCGGCATGCCCAGACCCACCGGCGCACCGGGCACCTGGGTGGTGCCGGTACCGCAAGAGTCAGCCTGGGAGCGGTCCCACGCGTCACCGGCGCGGGTGCGGCGCAGCTGGTACTGCTCGGCGGTCGGGTCAGAAATCAGGTGGAAGGAACCAGCCTCGGTAATCGGTACGGTGACCATGTCGCCGGGGCGCGGAGTCTCGCAGCCCTCGGGCACGGAGAAGTGCACGAGGCGCTGGTCCGGGCCACGACCGGAGAGGCGGTGAGTCTGCTCAGCCTTACGACCTGCCTCCGCAACGACCATCAGCTCAACGGTCTTACCGAGCTGCTTGCGGTTCTCTTCACCCGCAATGCGGTCCTGCAGGGCAATCAGACGTTCGTAGCGTTCCTGCACGACCTCCTTCGGGATCTGGTTCTCCATGGTTGCCGCGGGGGTGCCGGGGCGGATCGAGTACTGGAAGGTGAACGCGGAGGAGAAACGAGCCTGCTCCACAACCTTCAGGGTGTCCTGGAAGTCCTCTTCAGTCTCGCCGGGGAAGCCCACAATGATGTCGGTGGTAATCACGGCATTCGGGATGCGCTCGCGCACCTTGTCCAGAATGTTCAGGAACTTCTTGGAACGGTAGGAGCGGCGCATGTCCTTGAGCACCTTGTCAGAGCCGGACTGCAGCGGCATGTGCAGCACGGGCATAACGTTCGGGGTCTCGGCCATCGCGTCGATCACGTCGTCGGTGAACATTGCCGGGTGCGGGGAGGTGAAGCGTACACGCTCCAGGCCCTCAATCTCACCGCAGGCACGCAGCAGCTTGGAGAATGCCTGACGGTCGCCGAACTCCACGCCGTAGGAGTTCACGTTCTGACCGAGCAGAGTCACCTCAATAGCGCCGTCATCGACCAGCGCCTGAACCTCAGCGAGAATGTCGCCGGGGCGGCGGTCCTTCTCCTTACCGCGCAGAGACGGCACGATGCAGAAGGTGCAGGTGTTGTTACAGCCAACCGAGATGGACACCCAGCCGGAGTACACGTGGTCGCGCTTAGTGGGCAGGGTGGAGGGGAAAACTTCGAGGGATTCGAGCAGTTCTGCCTGCGCCTCGTGGTTGTGGCGGGCACGCTCCAGCAGGGTGGGGAGGGCACCAATGTTGTGGGTACCGAACACTACGTCCACCCAGGGTGCCTTCTCAATGATGGCGTCCTGGTCTTTCTGCGCCAGGCAGCCGCCCACGGCGATCTGCATGCCCTTGTGGGCGCGCTTGACCGGTGCCAGCTGACCGAGGTTGCCGTAGAGGCGGTTGGAAGCGTTTTCGCGGACTGCGCAGGTGTTGAAAACCACCAGGTCGGGCTGGGTGCCTTCCTCAGCGCGAACGTAGCCGTTAGCCTCCAGCAGGCCGGACATTCGTTCGGAGTCGTGCACGTTCATCTGGCAGCCGAAAGTGCGCACTTCGTAGGTGCGGGGGCTGGTTTCGGGGGTCTGGGCGGAATCGCTGAGGGTCGAAGTCATGCCCTATAGGGTATCCGATGGGGGATAATGGCTCTATGCAGGTTTCCCTTAGTAGTAACTTTCCGGCTCTGTCACCGAACAATTCTTCCTCTCCCGCCCCTGACGGGGAGCTTCTGAGCACCCTCATTGAGGAGGCGATTGCCGCCTACTCTCCCGTGCCGCCTCAGGCGAGCGCTGATTCTGCCTCGATGCGTCAGACCCTGATGCAGCTGCTCAGCTGGGCGCATTCTTTGGAGCAGGTAGCTGCCCGTGCGGTTGAGCGCGTGCAGATTCTGGGCACCGGCATGCGTTCCGTTGTGGTGCGTGTCGTGTATGAGCCTGCCGCCGAGTCTGCACAGTCTTTCGAGTCTACACAGTCTTTGCCGACCTCGATTATTGTGAAGCGTTACCGCCGTAAGGATTCGACGGTGAACGCGGGCGGTTTCGGGTACCTGCGTGAGCGCTACGGTTTGGAGGCGCTGAACCGGCAGGTTCCGGGTCTGTTCCCGCAGCTCTACGGCGCGGATCCTGAGCTGCGCGTGCTGGCGCTGGAAGATGTGAGCGCCGGAACCGTTGAGGGCGAGCAGTATTCGGTCGCCCACGCCCTACTGGAAGGCACCGAACAGCAGGCGCTGGATGCGCTGAACTACTACATTGAGGCGTACCGTTCCCTTGCCGCCAGCGGCATTATGGGCGAGGCGGTGGAGGATTACCGCCTGAACCTGGCGCGTGCCGACCGCAAGGCACAGTTCCCGGGCGCTATTGCCTCGCCGGGTTTGGCTGAGCGCGGTTTGAAGAAGCTGTACGGTGTGGCTGATGAGGCGCGCACCCCCGAGCACGATGCTGACAGCCCGGCTTCCAGCTCTGCCGCGCATGAGGACGCGCCTGTTCTTCCCGCCGCCGTTGAGGAGCTGTCCTTCCGTTTCCGCCGCGTTCTGCAGCCTTTCTTTACCAAGCGCCCGCCGGTACCCGAGCAGTTCAAGCTCAACCGCGGCAGGGTATATATGCTCTCTTCGGGCGATTTTTCGCCGCAGAACGTGCTGATTGGTTCGGCGGACGGCGCGCAGGTGCGCATGGTCGATGCGGAGGGCACCTGCCTGCATCACCGCGGCTTCCCGTTTGTTGAGGCGATGCTGGGCTTCCCTTCCTCGCCGGAGTACCCGCGCTACCGGGTGGACCGCAAGAAGGCGCTGCCGGCGCTGTACTCTGCCCTCTTTGAGGACGCCCCGCTGGATGAGCACCTGGCGGAGGATTTGGCGGTGTGCACGGCGGTGACCGTGTGCGCCCTGTTGGAGCTGTACTCTTCTTCGGCGCGTTCCGATCTGTTGCCTCGTATTCGCCGTGAAGGTGCGCAGCTGATGCGCCTGCTCCTTGAGATTGCCGGTTCTCAGGATGCAACCCTCGCCGAGTTCGCGGACCGTCTGGGAGCCGCTGAATAAGCAGCGGAGTAAACAGCGGATATAGCCTTCGACAAGGTGTTTTATAAAACTCAAAAGCGTAAAGGGTGAGCCCGCCACAGAGTATGTCTGTAGCGGGCTCACCCTTTTAGCTCACTTGCAGAGAGTTATTGACGGAGGCTCTTTGGAGGAGGCTTTTTGACAGTGGCTCGTTGAAGGTGCGTACCTGCTCGTCCTCTACCGGAGCTGCAACCTACCAGAGCTCGTCCTCCGCACCGTAGGCAGCAAGTTCCTCACGAATCACCGACATCGACACCGAAGAGGAGTACCCGCGGCGAGCCAGCATCCCCAGCAGTCGGCGGGTCACCCTATCCTTTTCGGCGCGGTCGCTCAGATCCATGCCGGGGCGCAGCTTCTTACGCACCAGCTCGGCGGCGTCCTCACGTTCCTGCTCGTCGGTACGCTGAGCCAAGGCGTTCTCCGCCTCTTCACCGTGCACCCCGCGTTCAGCAAGCTCACGGCGCAGCGCGGCGCGGGAGAGCTTCTTGGTGCGGCTCTTCTGCGCCACGAACGTTTGGGCGTATTCGGCGTCGTCAATGAGTTTTGCAGCCTCGAACTTATCGAGCAGCGGCTCAATAAGCTCCGCGTCAAAGCCTTCTGCCTGCAGCTTCTTACGCAGCTGACCTCGGGTTTTTGCCGAGTACGCCAGTTGGTTGTACACGATGGTTTTAGCGCGCGTGTAGGGGTCGGTTTCTTCCGCGGCTCGGGCGGCACGCACCTTCTGCTTCCAGGAGGTCACAGCGCCTTCCGCCTGTGAGGAAGCGCTTCCCTTCTGAAAACCGCGTGTCGGAGAACCGCCCTTTGGGGATCCAGCCGAAGCGGCACGGCGCTTGCCAATACCGACGCCCTGTGCTTCCTCCTCGGCAATACCGCGAATGAGTGCTTCTTCGGCGGGGGTGAGTTCTTCGTTCAAGCTACTTCCCTCCCTAAATAGGTTGCTCCCCGAGCCGCGGCCCGCAGGACTCTTGCGGGTTTCCTCGTCGTCATTTCGAGCCCCGAAGGCGGGCGCGTAGGGCGAGCGGCTCCGCATTTTCTCTTGCTGCGCCGCACTCATGCGGCGGAACCCGCGCTTGTAGTCGGTGTTCTTGGAGGCGCGCGAAGACTTGCGTTTCTTCTGCTTATCCCGCTGAGCGGCTTGCCTCTCGATTTCTTCCTTCTCTTCGGCGGTGAGCCCCGATCCGATGGAGGCGGCACCGGCTCGACTCATGCGCCCCGCCGCCATAGGGCGCGGCTCGGCACCGCCGGGGGTGAAGGCACGAGCGGGCGCTTCGTCAATGGAGACGGCGGGTAGGTTCGGGTCAACGAGCAGGCTACGGCGCGGCGATTCGCCATCCTCCCCAGAACTGCCATCTTCAAAGTTGCCGGGCACAGCCTGCAGGGGCAGCTCGGGTACGCGGAACTCCCCGGCGTAGTCGCCGCCGTTATCGCGGGCGATGCTTTCTTCAACAAAGCCGTGCGAGGCGGGGTGCCAGTCCGGGAACTCCTCGGCGGCTATCGAATCCGCGACCCTGTTCCGCACCCACTTTTTGGGTGCGTTTTCTGCGGACGCTGGCTTCTCCGCTACCGTTTCTGCGGGTACCGCTTCGTCCGAGGGTACCCAATATTCCCCCGCATAATATTCCCCTGTGTACTCTGCTTCAGGGTACAAAGGCTCTGCCGGATAGGGAGGTTCGTCCTCATAGGGAGGTTCACCCTCATAGGGAGGCTCATCAGGGTATGGGGGCTCTTCCTCATACGGGGGCTCTTCAACAGCGGGAACAGTAGCCTGCGGCGCCTCCCAGGTGAGGGTGGGCTCCGCCAGGGCGGCAGGTGCCTCAAAATTGAGTACCTCGAAGCCGCCTACCTCAACCGGCGGGGCAACAGGCTCAAAGGAAACAGAGTTACCAAGCGCTGAGGAGCCGAAGTGCGGTTCGGTCGCATCCAGCGCCGCAAAACCGGCGTCGCCGTCACGCGCGCTGTTTCGCTCGTGCTCTTCATGGCCGTTCTGTTCCGTCATGCGCTGCTCCGTCATGCTCAGTTCCTCCTCTCCCCTGTGTTGGCTCGTTTGATGAGTTGGGTCACTGATGACCCGTGCGCCCGGCTATACGGCGCTTCCCCATTGTAACGAGGCGCTGTCTCAGTGCCCGCTCTTACTCCATTTAACGTGCTCCCGTTAACGACAGATTGCCGTGCACCGTGCGGAATGCACAGCACACGGCAATCAGTCGTGGCGTTAGCAAGAAGCTACGCGGGCGGGTTTAGAACTCCTCAGCCAGCTCGTCCAGCGGGTCGTTGCCCTCGGACTCAGCAGCTGCCTGCTCGTCAGCTTCTTCCTCAATGATGCCCAGCTTCACCAGAACCTTGTACTGCAGTTCCTCGGTGAGCTCGGGGTTGTCCTTGAGCAGCTTACGAACGTTCTCGCGGCCCTGGCCCAGCTGCTCACCGTCGTAGGTGAACCATGCGCCGGACTTCTTGACGATGTCGTTCTCCACCGCCAGGTCCAGGATGCCACCCTCAACGGAGATGCCCTCACCGTAGAGGATGTCGAACTCAGCCTGCTTGAAGGGCGGAGCCATCTTGTTCTTCACGATCTTGGCGCGGGTTCGGTTACCGATCGGGTTAGCGCCGTCCTTGAGGGTCTCAATGCGGCGGATGTCGATACGGACCGAAGCGTAGAACTTCAGCGCCTTACCACCGGTGGTGGTTTCGGGAGAGCCGAAGAAGACGCCAATCTTCTCACGCAGCTGGTTGATGAAGATTGCGGTGGTGCCGGTTGCGGAGAGGCGGCCGGTAATCTTACGCAGCGCCTGGCTCATGAGGCGAGCCTGCAGACCCACGTGGGAGTCACCCATGTCGCCTTCAATTTCGGCGCGGGGAACCAGCGCGGCAACGGAGTCGACGACCACGATATCAACGGCGCCGGAACCAACCAGCATGTCCATAATTTCCAGTGCCTGCTCACCGGTGTCGGGCTGAGAGACCAGCAGCTGGTCGATGTCCACGCCCAGCTTAGCCGCGTAAATCGGGTCCAGTGCGTGCTCGGCGTCAATGAATGCTGCCACGCCGCCTGCCTTCTGAACGTTCGCTACAGCGTGCAGCGCAACGGTGGTCTTACCGGAGGACTCGGGACCGTAAATCTCGATGACGCGGCCGCGGGGCAGACCGCCAATACCCAAAGCGGCATCCAGGGCGATAGCGCCGGTGGAGATAACCTCGGTCTTGGTGATTTCCTTATCGCCCAGGCGCATGACTGCACCCTTGCCGTAGTTCTTGTCGATCTGTGCCATCACGGCTTCAAGTGCCTTGGCGCGACCCTCTTCGGGAACGCGAGCTACGCTCTGAGACTTGGTGTTCTTAGCCACGGTAGTACCTCGTTCTTTGTGTTGTCAGTGGTTGACGGGAGTAATGTTTCTTCGGAATCGGTGGGACTCGTGATCGAGACCTTGAAGGTTTTGGCCTACCGGTTCCTTCTGAGACTACTCTAGGGTCACAGCCTGACAGGATAAGGCCATTTTTTAAAATCTGTGGAAAACTTTGAAGATTTTTCCGAAAAATTCCTGATGTGGAAAAGTCTAGCATGAGTCGAACAAAATTACGACACGGTTTCGAATAAATCGGATAGGGTTTCGGCATATATTTTCGAAAATCCCCGGATTATCGGCTAATTATTCGAAAATACCTCCCGCGCAGGCGCTAGCACTCGAACAAACGGTAGGCCCCGCCCCTACGCGAGAAAGCGCCAGACTCACCGACTAGCGCAATGGCTCCTTATCGGGGCCCAGGCGACGCTCCTGCGGAATCTCCTGCTCCTCACAGATCGCAAGCCACACATCCTTCGGGTTAACCCCCTGGTCCAGCGCCTCCGCAGCGGTCACATGACCCAGCGAACCCAGCACCAAGTCACGCGCCAGCACCGGTGCATACCCGGCACCGAACTCATACTCCATGCACGCCCAAAATTCGCTCAGCTTCACAAGCACTCCTTACGCTTCACTGCTAGTTCGCTTCATAATTCGTCACATCGCCCGAGAGTACCCCCCCCCCCCCAGAATAAACCCGAGAATAAGCGATGCCGCACACCCCCACTTTACGGGGATGCACGGCATCGCTTCACGTTTAGCGCGGCATGTGCCGCCTCTCGTTACTTCGAGAGAATGTAGTAATCGCTCTTGTACTGCTCAGACATCTCAGCCGGAACAGTATCCGGAATCTGAACGCCCTCGAGAACCGCCATACGGTCGGCAACCTCACGCAGCATCTGGGACATCGGAATGTCCAGAGCCTGGCAAATCCACGCCAGCAGTTCGGAGGAAGCTTCCTTCTGACCGCGCTCAACTTCGCTCAGGTAACCGAGGGAAACACGGGCACGCTGGGAAACCTCGCGCAGGGTGCGGCCCTGACGCTGGCGAACATCGCGAAGAACCTCACCGATTGCCTGTCGCAGGGGAACAACCTTAGCTTCCTCAACGACCGGGGCGACCTGTCGGGGGGTCTCCTCGATTTCCTTCCACTTAGTAATGCCATTAATCGATACGCGCTGCTTAGCCATGAGCTTCTATATCACTTTCCTGAGTAGGTATTCCCGACCTGCGGGACTGTACAGAGTTAAGCCTAACTGATTTTTGGAGCGTGAGCTAGGGGCCCCGCCATTTTCGTCCTCTTCTTACGGCTTGTATCTATTCAAACAGGCGAACCTATGCCTTTATTCCTGTGGAGCTGAAAGAACCCTGTGAATATATTTGAACCGTAAATTTTTCTCAGGTAGGCGCCGCACAGACGACTACACAGCCGTTCCAGGCACCGCACAGCCCAGCCCAGTCCAGCCCTAGCACGCTACGCCAGCTCGTCCTTCAGAACCCCACCGGCACCGCCGCGCACCGCACGCGCCAGCAAAGCAATCGCATCCGCGCTCGCCGCTGCACGAATCTGCGCCCGATCCCCCGAATAATGGCGCTCAAACACTTCAGAACCGCCCGGGGAACACACACCGATATAGACCGTACCCACCGGCTGACCATCCGCAGGATCAGGACCGGCAACACCCGTGGTCGACACCGCATAATCGGCACCGCACACACGCGCCGCACCGACCGCCATCTGCACCGCCACCGCAGGATGCACCGCGCCCTCACGCGCCAGCAGCTGAGCGTCCACGCCCAGCACCTGAGCCTTCACCTCGTAGGCGTACGAAATCACGCCGCCGCGGTAATACGCGGATGCGCCCGGCACCGTACAAATCGCGCCACCCACATCCCCGCCGGTCAGCGACTCAGCCGTCGCCACCTGCACCGGCCCCTCCTGGGCGGCGCGCAACTGCACCGCATCACGTAGCAGTAGCGCCGCCGCCTCCGGGGTACCGGTGAAAACCTCAGCGGAGGAAAGCTCAAGGGACAGAGCATCTTCAAGTACGAGGGGAACCATCATTCTCTCCTTTCAGCGACGAACCGCCGCCCAAAACCTCACGCGGCACACAACGCGCCGCAGGTACAGCGAAGGGGAGCAGCACACGCCACTCCCCTCGCCTCTACTGACCGCCGCCCTGGGAGGCCTGAGCCTGCAACCAGTTACGACGCAAAATATACGCATCACGCACATACACCAGGCCGGTCCACACGGTAATCGCGGTGACCGCGCCCATCAGAACCCAACCAGGAATCAGCCAGCCAAGACCCAGCTGGCCCAGCGGCAGAAGCATCAGCACCAGCGCCACCGTCTGCAGCACGGTCTTAATCTTGCCGCCCTTACTAGCAGCCATCACACCGTACTTAATGACGAACAGACGCATGATCGTAATACCCCACTCGCGCAGCAGAATCACAATCGTGACCCACCACCACAGCTCACCCAGCGCCGACAGCACAATGAACGCCGCGCCGGTCAGGAACTTATCGGCAATCGGGTCAGCAATCTTACCGAAGCTCGTAATCAGATTACGCGAGCGCGCCAGGTAGCCGTCCGCCCAGTCCGTGAGCATGGCAAGAATGAAAATAATCCACGCCAGCCAGCGGTGCGTCGGATCAGCGGCACCAAAAGTACCGCCCGCAACCAGGGCAACAATGAAGAAAGGAACCGCAATAATACGCAGAACCGTCAACACATTCGGCACATTCCAGTTCGAAGGCTTCGCTGTGCTGACCGCACCGGCGGATGCGGAATTGCGAGCTTCACTCATAACGGCTCCTTACGGGTAGATGGCTTTCGACGGTGAGAGACCGCGTACGCACCGACACCTAAACGTATCGGGGATACGCAAACACCCCGTACCGTCCATTATACGTGTGCCGTAGCAGACATCACAGGGACGGTACGGGGTGCATGTCGCGCACTCACTCAGCCGAGTGGACTCAGCCGAATGGATAGGGCGCTGAAGGACTAGCGGCCGGTCAGCTGCCAGGCGTCCTCCGAGCCCTCATCATCGGGCTCATCGAAATAGTCGGTGACCGGCTCGCCCGGGTCCACCGCATTCGCGTACGGGTCGGCAGCCGGAGGCTCCTCACCGCGAATACGCGCCAGGGTCGCCTGCAGGTCGTCCGGGCGGATAAGCACCTCACGTGCCTTCGAGCCCTCCGAGGGGCCCACCACGCCCTGCGACTCCAGCAGGTCCATGATGCGTCCGGCCTTCGCGAAGCCCATGCGTAGCTTACGCTGCAGCATCGAGGTTGAACCGAACTGGGTCGTAATCACAATCTCCGCCGCCTGCAGCAGATCGTCGAGGTCATCGCCGATTTCCTCATCAATCTGCTTCTTCGCGGCAGAGACCATCACGTCCTCACGGTAGATGGTCGGCGCCTGCTTCTTCACGTGCTCAACCACGGCGTGAATCTCAGACTCAGACACCCACGCGCCCTGAACACGCATCGGCTTCGAGGCACCCATCGGCAGGAAGAGCGCGTCACCCTGACCGATCAGCTTCTCCGCGCCGGGCTGATCCAGCACCACGCGAGAGTCAGTGACCGAGGAGGTCGCAAACGCCATACGAGACGGAACGTTCGCCTTAATCAGACCGGTCACCACATCCACCGACGGACGCTGGGTCGCCAGCACCAGGTGAATACCCGCCGCACGCGCCAGCTGCGTAATACGAACAATCGCCTCTTCCACGTCACGCGGGGCGACCATCATCAGGTCGGCGAGCTCGTCAACAATCACCAGCAGGTACGGGTACTCGTGCACCGTGCGCTTGCTACCGGGATCGGGCTGAACCTTACCCTCACGCACCGCCTTGTTGAAGTCGTCTACGTGCTTGTAGCCGTAGTGGGCGAGGTCGTCGTAGCGGGCGTCCATCTCACGAACCACCCACTGAAGAGCCTCAGCGGCCTTCTTCGGGTTCGTAATGATGGGCGTAATCAGGTGCGGAATACCCTCATAGGCGGTCAGCTCCACACGCTTCGGGTCAACCATCACCAGGCGCACCTGGTCGGGGGTTGCGCGCATCAGAATCGAGGTAATCATCGAGTTCACGAACGAAGACTTACCGGCACCGGTCGCACCAGCGACCAGCATATGCGGCATCTTCGCGAGGTTCGCCAGCACGAAACCGCCCTCAACGTCCTTACCCACACCCATGACCATCGGGTGCTGGTTCGCGTGAGCCTGCGGGGAACGCAGCACATCACCCAGGGCAACGGTCTCACGGTCCGTATTCGGAATCTCAATACCAATCGCGGACTTACCCGGAATCGGGGACAGAATACGAACATCCGGGCTCGCCACAGCGTACGCAATGTTCTTGCTCAGCGCGGTCACACGCTCCACCTTCGTGGCGGGACCCAGCTCAATCTCGTAACGGGTCACGGTCGGGCCGCGCGAGAAGCCGGTGACCTGCGCATCCACCTTGAACTGCTCCAGCACATTCGTCAGAGCCTCAACCACGTGCTCGTTGACCTCGGAGGATTCCTTAGCGGGCGGGCCAGAAACCAGCATCTCCTCAGAAGGCAGCACGTACGCGCCGCGGGAGGACTGCACAACCTGCTCGCCGCGCGCCTGCTCGGTGGTCGCCACCTGAGTATTGTTCTGCAGCGGGCGGGATGCGCCAGCCTCGGGCGCTCGCGAAGCCGCGGGAGCCGCGTTCTTCGGGTGCGCGCCGGGCGAGTGCATGCGGGTCGGAATCGGAGGCTGAGCCGCGGGTGCGGCAGGAGCCTGGGACGCGGAAGCCGGAGCGGCAGACTGTGCAGGGTTCACCATCTGGTGCGGCTTCGTCTGCGGTGCAGCTTCCTCAGCGGCGCCGAAGCCGTCGTATGCCTCAACGTCAAAGAGAGGCTCCTCGCCAGGAATACGGTTCACGCGGCCGTTCGCCACAGCGGCGCGCTGCACCTGATCCAGGCGGGCTGCGGGCGCATCCGACGCCTCAACGTCAAAGAGGTCAGGGCTGCTCGAATAAGCGCCGTTCTGTGCAGAGGTACCCTGGGCGGACGCACCCTGCGCGGCCGGTGCCTGATTGAGGCGACCGGGCAGACGGGACAGACGGTTCGGCTTAGCCGCCGGGCGCGTCTGCTGAGCGGATGCCTGCGCAGAATCCTGTGCAGAGTCCTCCGGCTGTACCGGCATCTGCGTGGTCTCCGGGTGAGTCTCATCCACCACGGCGCTCACGAATGCTTCATCACCGGCGTACTCGTCCAGGGAAGAATCGGTCGACGCAGCGGGAGCAATGCCCAACCAGCCGCGCAGACGAGCGAACAGGCCGCCAGACTTCTGAGGCGTGCGTGCCGGCTTCTCGTCCTCGTACAGGTAGCTGCGGTCATGCTCCTCAGCGTTCAGGTCCACGGTCTGAGTCGCATCCGAAGGGCTATCCTTCGCGGAGGTTCGAGTCGTGCCGTTCGGCTTCTCACCCAGAGCCAGACCGACCAGGTGCAAAGTACGCGGCACCACCTGACGAATCGGGGTATTCGTCAGAACCATCAGACCGGCAATACCCAGAAGCAGGTGAATCAGAATCTCAACGAACGCAATACCGCCGCTCACACGCACAATGGGGGTGCCCAGCAGCACGCCAGCCACACCACCACCAGCCCAGACGGCGTCAAAACCATCCGCGAAGGTCGGGTGACCCGCATGGCGAGCAAAGAACAGGGAGGTCGCCACCAGGATGATGAAGGAGCCCAACGCCACGCGGTTATTACGTTTAATCAGGTCGGGTCCACGGAAAACGCACCACGCCATGATGAGGCAGAACACCGGGACCAGCAGGGCGCCCTGACCGAAGATACCGCCCAGCATCGTGTGCCAGGCGTCCAGGGGCGCACGCAACAAACCGAGGGAGGTGTGGGCACGCCAGTTGTACCATTCCACTCCGGCGCTGATGAGGCCGAACAGCAGAATGGTGAGCGCGCCGCCGTCACGGCGGTCTTCGGGCGCAAGGTCGGTGCGCACCGCGCCAATGGAGCGGAAGAGCCCACCGATAGCGTGAGCGATGCTCAGCCAGACGGAGGAAATAGCGCCCGCTACAGGGTTCGCCGCGTTGGCACCGCGCTGGGCACCGCCTCGGGAGGTGGTGCGCTTGCGGGTGGTCTTCTTAGTGTTTGCTTTAGTAGAGGTCGTGTTACGACCCTTCGTGGTCCGTGGAGCCATACCTTTTAGGGTATCAACCTTCCCGTTAATGTATCGATTCTTTCGTTATCAGTGAGCTAAAAAGTGTGCCCCGCCCTGTCTCTGTGAGGGCATTGATAGGGCGCTGATGAGGCGCTTCTCCCCTACCGCATTCGCTTTCACGTAGCTTTCCGCCCGTACATTCTGCAGATACACAGCAGGCGGGGCCGACACAACGTATCGACCCCGCCTTTTCGCTATGACAGGCGACTAGCCTCGCGCAGAGTATTAGTTCTTCGCGGCCTTCGAGGTGTTCTCAACAACCACGGGAACAATCATGGGCTTGCGGCGCAGACGGCGAGAAATCCAGGCACCGATGGTGCGGCGCACAATCTGCTGCAGCTGCTGCACGGTGTGCACCTTCTCGGGTGCGCGGTGCAGAGCATCCTCCAGGGCGGCGGTAATCTTCGGAACAATCTCGTCGAATACCGCGTCGTCCTCCGCGATACCGCGAGCGTGAATATCCGGGCCAGTCACCACGCGCTTGGTTGCGCGGTCCACGACGGTCACGATGGACACGAAGCCCTCTTCGCCCAGGATGCGGCGGTCCTTCAGGTCGCTCTCGGTGACCTCACCGACGGAGCGGCCGTCAACGTACAGGTACTCGCAGGGAACCTCGCCCACCACGGACGCCACGCCATCGCGCAGATCCACGACGGTGCCGGACTCGCAGAGCAGCACGTTCTTCTTCGGAACGCCGGTCTCCATCGCCAGGTCACCGCTAGCGATCAGGTGGCGAACCTCGCCGTGAACCGGCATAACGTTCTTCGGCTTGAGAATGTTGTAGCAGTACAGCAGCTCACCCGCGGCAGCGTGACCGGAAACGTGAACCTTCGCATTGCCCTTGTGCACCACGTTAGCGCCCAGCTTCATGAGGGCGTTAATGATGCGGAAGACGCTGGTCTCGTTACCGGGAATCAGCGAGGAGGCGAGCACCACGGTGTCGCCGGGCTCAATCTGAATCTTGTGGTCACCGTTCGCCATGCGCGACAGTGCCGCCATCGGCTCACCCTGCGAACCGGTGCACATCATCACGATCTGGTCGGGGCGGTAGTCGTCAACCTTCTTCAGGTCCACCAGCACGTTAGCGGGGACCTTCAGGTAGCCCAGCTTCTCGGCAATGGTCATGTTACGCACCATGGAGCGGCCCACGAGCACGACCTTGCGGCCACGCTCAGCGGCTGCGTCCAGTACCTGCTGCACGCGGTGAACGTGCGAGGAGAAGGACGCCACAATGATGCGGCCGCTTGCGTCGCGGAAAACGTTCGACAGCACCGGACCGATGTGCTTCTCGGTCGGGGTGAAGCCGGGAACCTCAGCGTTGGTGGAGTCCGGCAGGAACAGGTCCACGCCCTCCTCGCCCAGGCGAGCAAAGTGGCGCAGGTCGGTGATGCGACCATCCAGCGGTAGCTGGTCCATCTTGAAGTCACCGGTGTGCAGAACCTTGCCTGCCTTGGTGCGGATGTAGACAGCCAGCGCATCCGGAATCGAGTGGTTCACAGCAACGAACTCACACTCGAACGGACCGAAACGCTCCACCTGGTGCTCCTTCACCGCGAGGGTGTAGGGCTTGATGCGGTGCTCGGCGAGCTTCGCCTCAACCAGTGCCAGGGTCAGTTCGGAACCGACCAGGGGGATGTCGGGGCGGCGGCGCAGCAGGTAGGGAACCGCGCCGATGTGGTCCTCGTGGCCGTGGGTCAGTACCATGGCAACCACGTCGTCCAGACGGTCGACAATGTAGCTGAAGTCGGGCAGGATCAGGTCCACGCCGGGCTGGGACTCTTCGGGGAAGAGCACGCCGCAGTCAACAATCAGCAGCTTGCCGTTGATTTCGTACACGGTCATGTTACGACCGACTTCGCCCAGGCCGCCCAGGGGCACCACGCGCAGGGTGTCCTTCTTCAGGCGGGGAGGGAGGGGAAGATTCGCTTCAAAGACGCTCATCGTGTGTCTCCTCTTTCTTCTATGTTTTCTTGTGATGTCTGTGATTCGTAGGCGACGCTTCGTACCGCAAGCGCTCCCGCCGGTTCGGCTCTCACATGCCGAGGAGGTGGGGTGCTGCCGGTGCGTCCAAATCACCGAAAGTATTCAAAAGTATTTGGGGTGTAGTGCGCGGGTGCCTCTACCTAAGCTGGGCCCCTGTCTGAGTGGTGGGCCGAATCATCGACGGTAAACCGCGGCAATACGCCAGAGCGGACCCCTCACCTAGTGTTAGGTGTGGAGTCCGCGTCCGTTGGCTACATCATGCGCCCCGAAGTCGGGGTGGACGGTAGCCGAAGTCCTCTATATATACGCTCCCCGCGCTATTGCATACGCTGGGTCAGCGTTAAAGTTTAGGCGTTCTTCAGGGTGTGAGCGATGCTCGAGGAGAGCAGGTCAGCTCGCATAGCCTGGGCAACCTCCGGTTCGGAGAGTACGTGCGGCAGGCGAACAACGGGCTCATCCAGCACACCCTGCCAGGAAAGAATTTCCTTGGCGGCAACGCAACCGGGGGCACGGCCCATAGTTGCTCGGACAATCGGAGTCAGTTCCAGGTGAAGACGCTGAGCCTCCACCAGGTCCTGTGCAACGACAGCATCAATCAGGGCACGGAAGAGTGCGGGTGCCACATGTGCGGTCACCGAAACGAGGCCGACGGCACCCATTGCCATCCAGGGAAGGGTCAGTCCGTCGTCGCCGCTGTAGTAGTGCAGGTCGGTGGTTGCCATGACCTCGGTTGCGGCACCAAAGTCTGCCTTGGCGTCTTTCACCGCTACAATACTATCAATTTCTGCAAGGCGGCGGTAGGTTTCGGGTGCGATGGGGATGCCTGCACGACCCGGAATATCGTAAAGCATGACGGGGGTCTCAGTTGCTTGAGCAACGGTCGCAAAATGGGCGTAGACACCCGGCTGAGTCGGCTTGTTGTAGTAGGGGGTCACAACCAGCAGGCCGTCCACGCCAACCTTTTCGGCACGGTGTGCCAGCTCAATGGTGTGCGCGGTGTCGTTCGAACCAACACCGGCAATAATCTTCGCACGAGAACCGACGGTATCCTTCACAATCTGGAAGACGCGCTCGTTCTCGTCATCGGTCATGGTGGAGTACTCACCGGTGGTACCGCAGACCACCAGGCCGTCGTGGCCGTTCTCCACAAGGTAGTTCGCCAGGTCTGCGACCTGCTTTTCATCAACGGAGCCGTCCTTCGCGAAGGGGGTCACCATTGCGGTCAGGAGGCGACCAAAGACAGGCTCAACAAAAGTACCGGGGTTCGAAAGGTTCTCAGACATATGTCCAGAGTACGCCCGAAATGCAGATTTTTGCTACAGAACGCATAAGTTTTCATGCGTGTTCTACAATTCGGACTCTTTCAAACCCGCGGTACTTCCACGAGAGCCTATGAAACCGGGCACATAGCCTCGGCGTTATCAGTCTCATACCGAAAATAAATGTGGCATTGACTAGGGATCGCAGCGCTAGCGCCTAACGCATGCCCTTCGCCTGACCGCCCGAACGCAACGCCCACGCGTTGCGCATCGCCGCACGAGCACGCTTACGCTCGCCGCCCGCATCATACATGCACGCCAGGTTGAACCATGCCTTCCAGTTATTCGGCTCCTGCTCCACCGCCGCGGCGAAGCTCTCGAACTCCACCGCCGCAGCCTCACGGTCCACACGACCCGCCGGGGTGCGAGGCAGGGTATCCTCCGCAAGCTCACCCGAAGCAGCCAGCTCCTGAGCCATACGCTGAATACAAGCGCCGAAAAGCACCTCACGCACCAGCGCCCACGCACCCAGAATCGGGAGCAGGATCATACCCGCGCCAAGAACAATGCCAGCCACAGAACCGGAAGTGAGCATCACGAAGCCCTGCTGCGCAATATGCACCAGGTACAGGGTCAGCAGCGCGCAGGTCAGCGCCGCGAAGGTCTTGCCGAATCCGCCAGCATCCACCGTCACAAAGACAGCACTAAAAATCAGCACACCCATAATAGAGGCACGCGCCGCCAAAGGCAGTGGCAGAATCAGCACGGTCAGCACCATCAGCACGCAGGCGCAGACAGTCCACAGACGCAGCGAAGTCCACCAGGGGCTACGAGCCTCGGAAGATACCGGCGAGGCGTCGGGTGAAGTCTGTTCAGACATAACGCTCCCCTACGACAAATCCATGTAGGCGTCCAAGCCCACGCTCAAACCCGGATGCGCCGCCACCTCACGCACACCCAGCAGAACACCGGGCATGAAGGAGGCACGGTCAAAGGAATCGTGACGAATCACGAGCTGCTGACCGGGATCGCCCAGCAGAATCTCCTGATGCGCCACCATGCCGCGCAGACGCACCGCATGTACGTGAATATCGTCGATTACGGCGCCGCGCGAACCCAAAGGGTCGGAGGTGGTGGCATCCGGGCTTGCGCCCACGCCAGCCTCCGCGCGGGCGGCAGCCACCTTGCGGGCGGTGTGCACAGCGGTACCGGAGGGGGCGTCTACCTTATTCGGGTGGTGAATCTCGATAATTTCTACCGATTCGAAGTAGCGTGCCGCCTTCGCCGCGAACTCGGTGGCGAGAATCGAACCAATCGCAAAGTTCGGGGCGATGAGCACACCCACCTCGGGGTGCTCAGCCAGCAGTTCGCGCAGGGAGTTCAGACGCTCGGGGGTCCAACCGGTCGTACCAACCACCGCGTGCATACCGTGCTCCACCGCGAAACGCACATTCGCCTCGCTGGATTCGGGAACGGTCAGGTCAATAACAATCTCTGCGCCGGCATCGACCAGCTCCTGCAGGTCGTCGCCGCGGCCCAGTGCCGCCACCAGGTCCATGTCTGCGGAGGTGTTGACGGCGCGCACCGCCTCAGAACCCATACGGCCCGCGGCACCGAGTACCGCTACCTTCCAGATTTTTTCGTTACCCTCGCGGGCCATCTTCTCTCCTCCGTAACTTATGAGCACCCCGACGATGGGGCAGACGCTGTGACGTACAGCCTCTATTATCCCCGTGTGAGCGCGGTGCACGCCATCGCACACACTGGGTGAGATGCCCCACGGAACCTCAACGGCATAAAAAGCGCAATAATCTAACCGTCATATAAGCCGTTTAATACGCTATCTATAGATAGCAACCATATAATTAGGAAGTATTTCTCTATTTTCCATCCTACGGAGTGCTTTCACAGTATGAAGTCCCTCTTTACCTCCTCCGTGCGTCCAGATGAGGCTAACCGGCGATATATTCTGCCGGGTCTGGACGGCCTGCGAGCAATCGCTGTGCTCCTCGTGATGGTGTACCATTTCTGGCCCACCGTACTACCCGGCGGCATGATCGGCGTGGATATTTTCTTCGTCATCTCCGGTTTCCTGATTACCTCCCTGCTTCTGCGTGAAGGTGCTCTCACCGGCAAAATTGCCCTGGGCAACTTCTGGATTCGCCGTGCCCGCCGACTGCTTCCCGCCATTACCCTGCTGATTCTGGTCATGGGACCGGTCAGCCTGCTCATTGGCGGCGATATTCAGGTGAACCTCGGCCGACAGCTCGCCGGTGCGGCGACCTTCTCGTCCAACTGGATTTCCATTTTTGCCGGTAATGACTACTTCGCGCAGACCTCCCCGGAGCTCTTCACAAACTTCTGGTCCCTGGCAGTGGAAGAACAGTTCTACGTGGTGTGGCCGCTGCTCATTGTTGGCGCTGGCGTGCTGTTGCGCCGTTCGTGGCGTCGCTTCAGCGTGGTTATGGTGCTGGGCATTATTGCGTCACTGAGCGTTGCTACCGCTCTTCTGATGTCCGGCGCACCCATTAGCCGCGTCTACTACGGCACCGACACTCACCTGTACGGCCTGCTACTCGGCGCCCTGCTGGCGTTTGCGCGCCCCTGGTCGCTGTACCCGCCGCTGCAGCAGTCCGTGCTGTACCGCGTGGCTCAGCCCTTCGGCCTGGTCGCCTTCGCCCGCGTCATGATCAGCTGGCTGTCCCTGTTCGCGCTGATTCCCTACGCAATCCTCATTCCTGAGTCCGCACCCGGTGCGATTCCCTGGGGCCTGTTTGGCGCCTCCCTGCTGGCACTGGGCGTGATTCAGGGCATGCTTCCCGACATGCTTGCTGGCGCTTCCGAGGTGCTGCGCCGCCTGCTGAACTTCGCTCCCCTACGCTGGGTGGGCGAACGTTCCTACGGCCTGTACCTGTGGCACTGGCCGCTCGCCGTGGTCATGCACTACGCCCTGGGCGCTGACCGCTCCCCGCTGGTAAACGTGGGCGTTCTGGTGGCGACCTTCGCTATTGCGGAGATGTCGTACCGCTGGGTTGAGACCCCGATTCGCCGCTACGGTTTCCGCGGTAGCGCTAACCGTGTGGTGGCGGCTTTCCAGTCCTCGCGCACTAAGTTCCTGCCGGTTTCGGTGGCTCTTGCCGCTGTTGTGGCGGCTGCTTCGACCGGTCTGGCGGTGCACACCGCTCCGGCGATGACTACCGCCCAGCAGTCTGTTGAGGACGGCAAGCGTGCTGCCGCTGAGCGTATGAAGGCTCGTCAGGAGGCGCAGGCTGCGAGCGCATCGGCAAGCCCGAGCGCTGCAGGTAAGGACGCGAAGGCTTCGGCAAGCCCCTCGGCGTCGAAGGCTTCAACCGGTTCGGTGGATTCTTCGCAGGTGACCATTGTGGGTGACTCCATTGTGGTGGCGGTATCCCCCGAGCTGTACGACAAGATGCCCGAAGCGTCCATCGATGCGGCTGAGGCACGCACCATCGCCAAGGCCCTGCCGATTATTAAGTCCATGGGTGCCAACGGCCAGATTCGTAAGACCTTCGTGCTGTCGGTGACCGCGAACTCGACCATTCTGGACGGTCAGCTCGACGAGGTTCTGGCGGCTATGCCCTCCGATTCTAAGCTGGTGCTGGTCACCGGTTACGGCCCGCGCAACCTGACCTGGATTGACTACTCGAACGGTAAGATTCGTGAGTTTGCGGCTCAGCATTCTGATCGCGTAATTATTGCGGATTGGAACTCTACGATCCGCCAGGCTCTGCAGACTCAGAGCGGTCTGCTGGCCTCTGACGGCGTTCACCCGGAGGCTGCCGGTCAGGAGCTCTACGCCCAGGTGCTGATGGAAGCTATTGCCAAGGCACAGAAGTAGTAGCTCTCAAAGGTAGCTTTTCGGGTTCTGCCGCTCATGCTGAGCGTCAAGAGCATGGGTGGCAGAGCACCCGGAAGCGCTTCTTGGAATCGTCTCTTTGATAGGTGCCGATACATACAAAATGCCCGTTCCCTCCCCCGATTTAGCGGGGTGTGGGAACGGGCATTTTTGTGCCTTATTCGCGTTGAGGGTTAGCGCACGATGGTGGTAATCATCTGCTGCTGCCCCAGGTACGCCGCCAGGTCACGAACCTCCTCCAGGGAGACCGCGCGGATCTTCTCCAGCAGCTCATCGGTGCTGGTGAACAGTCCAGAGTCCAGCTCGGCGCGACCCAGGCGGGACATGCGCGAACCCGAATCCTCGCTACCGAGCACGGTGGAACCAGCCAGCTGGCCGCGGACCTTCGTCAGCTCCTCCTCGGTAATACCGGCGGTGGCGAGCTTATCAAACTCGTAGCCCATAACCTCGCGCACCTGCTCGGTCTTAGCGGGCAGGCAGCCCGCGTACATGCCGAAGTAGCCGGCATCCGAGTACGCACCGGAGAACGCGAACGTGCTGTAGGCCAGACCGCGCTTCTCGCGAATCTCCTGGAACAGGCGCGAGGACATGCCCGCACCGAACGCGCTGGTCAGCACGCTCATCGCGTAGCGGCGGTCGTCACCGGCGATAATGCTCGGGCAGCCCATCACAATGTTGGTCTGTTCGAAGCCCTTCTCCACCTCACGCAGCTCACTCAGCGGAACAATGCCGCTGTCGGTGCGTACGCGACGCGGTGCCGGTGCCACGCCCTCCTGCAGGTTCCAGCCGTAGCGGGTCAGCGCCTCCAGCACGAGGCGGACCATGGTGCTGTGCTCCAGCGAACCTGCGGCAGAAATGACCAGGCGGTCCGGGGTGTAGTAGCGCTTGTAGTGCTCCCACACGGCGTCACGCGGCACCTCGGTAATCTCCTGCGGGGTACCGCCAATGGGGCGGCCCAGCGGGTTCTCACCCATGAGCTGCTCCACGAAGTTCTCGAAAGCAACGTCGGTCGGGTCGTCCTGGTCCATGGCGATTTCTTCAAGGATCACGCCGCGTTCCTGCTCCAGGTGAGCCGGGTCCAGCAGGGCGTTGGTGACCATGTCGGTAATGACGTCCACCGCCATGGGCGCGTCATCGTCGAGCACACGCGCGTAGTAGCAGGTGTGCTCCTTAGCGGTCAGGGCGTTGGATTCGCCGCCTACCGCGTCGAAGGAGGATGCGATGTCCAGGGCGGTGCGGGTGCCGGTGCCCTTGAACAGCAGGTGCTCCAGGAAGTGGGTGGAGCCGAGCATGCCGGGAGCCTCGTCACGCGAGCCCACCCCCACCCAGAAGCCGATGGACACGCCGCGCGTGCCGGGCATCTTCTCGGTAATGACGCGCACGCCACCGGGCAGGATGGAGCGGCGCACCTCGTTGCCGCCCGCACCCTCGTAGATGAGGCGGCCACGCTCGTAGTCGAGCTCCTCGGCGATGGCGTCAAGCTCGACGGGCAGGGAAATAGACATTCAGTGTCCTTCGATGTGAGTTCGGTTAGCTAATCTTTTGTTCAATGGGACGCGGCAGGGTAAAGAGCGGAATCCGGAGCTTTCGTGCGCAGTACCCCAGCAGCAGCGAGGCGAGGATCGCAAAAATCGTACCCCCCACTAGGAACAGAGGTACCGAGAAAAGACCAGACTTCGTCAGTACGAAACGGAAAGCGGCACCGCACACGATGTGCGCGATAAAGATTTCCAGGGAGTGACGTCCCAGGTAGACGAGCCAGCCGCTCCACGGAGCCCGTGCCAGCAGGTAGGAGATCGAGAGCACCGCCAGCGACGACAGCAGGGAGGCGACAATACCGACAGCAATAGCCGCCGGGTTGTTCGCAAAGTACGGCACGACGGTCGGCGGAGCGGCCTGCACATTCACCAGGATGACGGTGTAGACAACCAGACCAACGACCGCGATAACGGCATGAACCGCCAGCGATACAGACTCCATCATAGCCTGGAACTTCTCGTGGCCAAGAGCCACGCCAAGCATGAAGAAGACCGCCAGGGAGATACCCTGCGTTCCCACGTAGTCACCGCTGTAGCCCCAGAACGCAACGGCGAGGATTGCGCATACCGCCACAATAACGTAGGCCTTGACGTCCTTCTGCCAGACGCGCCCCAGCACAGCGATGATGGTGACAATCATGAGCCAGGGGAAGAACCAAAGCTGCCCCTCAGGCTTCCACAGTTCCAGCAGGCTCATCACAGTCGTCTTATCGGAAGAATTAGACGGAAGTACAAGCTTCATACCCACCTGTAGAACCTGCCAAATGACGTACAGGTATCCGAAGAGAACCAGACGTTTCGTCAGGTACGAGGAGGGAGTAGTCTTCAACGCTCCTCGCGACACGAACAGGCCGCTCAGGAAGGCAAAAACTACCAGGTGCCAGAAGTAAACCCCGTAATCCAGCATGAACTTGTAGGGGCGCAGGGCCTCGGTGCCCAACCCTGACGCCCACATTCCTCGATGAATATGACCAAAGACGATCGCGATAATCGCGAGGCCCTTGGCAACGTCAATCGTCGTATCTCGTCGAGTCGACAATTCCGATATTCCTTTCATAGCGAGAACAGCAGTCTGCATTCTGTTGTTCTCTATCCTCATGAAAATGAGGGGCGCCCGGCACACCCGGCGGGGAGTGAACCGCACCGGGTGCGCCGAACGCCCCTCATCACTTAGCGGGGGTTACGACTACTCGTCGTCGCCACCCTCAACGACCGGTGCCAGCGAGAGCTTGCCACGGTCATCAATCTTGGTGATCTCCACCTGGACCTTCTGGCCCACGGAGACAACGTCCTCAGCGTCAACAACGCGCTTGCCGCCGTTGAGCTTACGCATCTCGGAGATGTGCAGCAGGCCGTCCTTACCGGGGGTCAGCGAGATGAACGCGCCGAAGTCGGTCACCTTCACCACGGTACCCAGGTAGCGTTCGCCCACCTCGGGAACCTGCGGGTTAGCGATAGCGTTCACTGCCGCACGGGCAGCCTCGGCGGAGGGGCCGTCAGCTGCGCCGATGTATACGGTGCCGTCGTCCTCAATGGAGATGTCTGCGCCGGTGTCTTCCTGGATCTGGTTGATCATCTTACCCTTGGGGCCGATGACCTCACCGATCTTGGCAACCGGGATCTTCACAGAAATAATGCGCGGTGCGAACTCGCTCATCTCATCCGGTGCGTCAATCGCGCTGACGAGCACCTCGAGGATGTGCAGGCGAGCCTCACGTGCCTGGGTCAGTGCGCCAGCGAGCACGGATGCGGGGATACCGTCGAGCTTGGTGTCCAGCTGGATAGCGGTCACGAACTCGGAGGTACCTGCAACCTTGAAGTCCATATCGCCCAGCGCGTCTTCCGCGCCGAGGATGTCGGTCAGGGCTGCGTAGCGGGTTTCGCCGTCAACCTCGTCAGAGACCAGGCCCATTGCGATACCTGCAACGGGTGCGCGCAGCGGCACACCGGCGTTCAGCAGGGACAGGGTCGATGCGCAGACCGAGCCCATGGAGGTCGAGCCGTTGGAGCCCAGGGCCTCAGAGACCTGACGGATTGCGTAGGGGAACTCTTCGCGGGAGGGCAGCACCGGGGTGATTGCGCGCTCTGCGAGTGCACCGTGGCCGATTTCGCGGCGCTTGGGCGAACCCACGCGGCCGGTCTCACCGGTGGAGTACGGCGGGAAGTTGTAGTGGTGGATGTAGCGCTTGGACTTGACCGGGTGCAGGGAGTCCAGCTGCTGCTCCATCTTGAGCATGTTCAGGGTGGTGATACCCATGATCTGGGTTTCGCCGCGCTCGAAGAGAGCGGAACCGTGAACGCGGGGCAGGATTTCAACCTCAGCGGTGAGCTGGCGGATGTCGGTCAGGCCGCGGCCGTCAATACGGACCTGCTCGGTGAGGATGCGCTGGCGAACCACGTGCTTGGTCAGGGCAGCGAATGCTACGGAGACCTCGTTGGAGCGCTCTTCGAATTCCTTACCTTCGCCGGTGAGAGCTTCCATGAGCTCTTCCTGCAGCTCGGCTGCTGCTGCTTCGCGTTCCTGCTTGCCAGCGATGGAGTACACCTCTGCCAGGCGGTCTGCTGCGAATGCTTCAACTGCTGCGTCGACGTCTTCGCCGTGGCCGCCGAAGAAGGGCAGTTCCAGGGCGGGCTTGCCTGCGCGAGCCACCAGGTCAGCCTGCGCCTTGCACAGTGCTGCGATGAAGGGCTTAGCTGCTTCCAGGCCCTCTGCAACGATCTCTTCGGTGGGAGCGGTCTGGCCGTCTTCCTTGATGAGCTTCCAGGAGTTGTCGGTTGCTTCTGCCTCAACCATCATGATGGCGACGTCTTCGGTACCGTCAGCCTTGGTGACGATACGACCTGCAACAGCCATGTCGAACACTGCGTTTTCCAGCTGGGAGTACTTGGGGAAGCAAACCCACTGGCCGTCGATCAGTGCCATGCGCACGCCACCGATGGGGCCGTTGAACGGCGCACCGGACAGGGAGGTCGATGCGGATGCAGCGTTGATTGCGAAGGTGTTGTAGATTTCGTCCGGCTCGTAGGTCAGGACGGTCACAACGACCTGCACCTCGTTGCGGATGCCCTTGGTGAAGGCGGGACGCAGCGGGCGGTCAATCAGGCGTGCAGCCAGGATTGCTTCGGTGCTGGGGCGGCCTTCGCGGCGGAAGTACGATGCGGGAATCTTGCCGCCTGCGTACATGCGCTCTTCCACGTCCACGGTCAGCGGGAAGAAGTCGAAGCCCTCACGGGGAGACTTGCCGATTGCGGTTGCGGAGAGCAGGGTGGTCTCGTCATCGATGGTGACGAGGACGGAGCCAGCAGCCTGCTTTGCGAGGCGGCCGGTTTCAAAGCGCACGTGGCGCTTACCGTGAATGCCGTTGTCGATTTCGACTTCAGCAAACTTGATTTCGGGACCTTCCACGGTTCCTTCTTTCTTCTTGGCAGGCCGTACGGCGCACGAGTCGGCCTTCGATAGGAAACCACGGCACCTCTCCCCTACCTTTTCGTGTGCCCGACGTGTGTCGGCGCGGTTGTGGGGGTGGTGTTGTTCCGTAATTCGCTACCGAGGACCGCGGCGTGTGTGCCGGTACGGCCTTCTATTCTTTCTTTCAGGTGGGGCGGTGTCTTCTACCGATTTCTCGCTGTGATTCTAGCCTTGGAATCTAGCGTTGGAATCTAGCGAGCGGAAGATGCGCCCCTCAACGCGGCAGTACGGACGCGCTGGCGCTACCCGCCTCCGTGTTGGAGGGTTGGTAGTGCTGACAGCACGTCCGCACACACCGCCTAAAGGCGATTAATCACCACAAAAGCGTCAAGACGCTCCTGTTTTATCGGCGCAGACCCAGGCGCTCGATCAGCGAACGGTAACGCTCGATGTCGACGCTCTTCAGGTAGCCGAGCATGTTGCGGCGACGACCAACGAGGATCATCAGGCCACGACGGGAGTGGTGATCGTGCTTGTGGAACTTCAGGTGCTCGGTCAGGTCGGCGATACGACGAGACAGAACTGCAATCTGAACCTCGGGCGAACCGGTGTCGCCCTCGTGGGTTGCGTATTCCTTGATGATTGCCTGCTTGACAGCGGGATCCAGTGCCACTTTTAACTCCTAGAGTTAGTACCGCATACGTCCCGTACGGACGGTTGCCGCCGGGTGGTGGGCTTACGCCCTGTAATACACGTCGTCTACTGCGGACTGCAGACGCGTTCTTCCCATTCTACGCTACCGGGGCGCTTTCGTGGAAGGGTGAGCAGAAGCCCGGCGACAGGTAGCTCATCACACTACCGGTCGCCGGGCTTCACAGTCGGGTTCTCACGCCGAGTCCTCGCACCGGGCTCTACGTTTATTCAGTGGGCTCTACGTTTATTCGGTGTCTGTGCTTCTGCTCCCTATGCTTCTGCTGCTTCTGCGCGAGCGCGCACAACCACGAGGCGGTAGTAGCCCAGCAGGAACAGGCACCAGAGTGCGCCCATTACCAGCGCCAGCTGGGTGTCCGCGAAGCATCCGAAGAGCACCACGATAAAGATCATGAACGCCAACGCCAGGTAGCTCAGCCACAGGGGCTGGCGCACCGGCTGTGCCTCGGTATCGGCGCCGCTGCGCTTGAAGGCAATGTGCGCCAGCAGAATCATGACCCACACGAATACGGTCGCGAAGGTTGCCAGGGAGGCGACCACCTCGAACGCGTTCTCGAAGAGCACGTTCACAATCACGCCGACCGCCATAACCAGCACCATGATGAGGGTGGTCATCCAGGGCGCACCGTTCTTCGTAACCTTCGCGAAAGAAGCCGGCGCCAGGTTCTGCTTCGCCAGGCCGTACATCATGCGGCCGGCACCGTACACGTCCGCGTTCAGCGCAGAGATTGCCGCGGTAATGATGACCACGTTCAGAATCGAAGCAGCAGCCGGAATGCCCAGACCCTCAAAAATCTGCACGAACGGCGAGTTCGCCTTCGTCACCGAGTACCAGGGGTATAGGGACATGATGACCGACAGGGTCAGAATGTAGAAGATGAGGATGCGGAACGGCACCGTGCGAATCGCCTTGGGAATCGAGGTGCGAGGGTCCTTCGCCTCACCGGCGGCAATACCGATGTTCTCAATACCGCCGAACGCAAACATCACCACGGTAAAGCAGGCGAGGAAGCCGGTAAAACCGTTCGCGAAGAAGCCGCCTTCAAGAGCCCAGAGGTTCGTAACCGAGGGCGCCACGGAGTCGTGCGCCTGCACACCCACGAAGAGCAGGGCGATACCGCCAACAATCATGGCGACAATGGCGCTGACCTTCACGAGCGTGAACCAGAATTCGGTCTCACCAAACGCCTTGACCTTCGCCAGGTTAATAGCGAGCAGAATCAGCAGGACCGAAACAATCCAAATCCAGGAGGGGCTGTTCGGGAACCAGAACTTCATGTACACGGCAAAGGCGGTGACGTCCGCAATGGCGACCAGCGCCATTTCCAGGGCGTAGGTCCAGCCGGTCACAAAACCCGCCCAGCGTCCGAGGTAGCGGGTGGCGTATTCGGAGAACGCTCCGGAGACCGGGTGCGCCAGAGCGAGTTCGCCCATTGCGCGCATCACCATGAACACTGCAGCGCCACCAATAACGTAGGCAAGCAGCACGGAGGGACCCGCCAGCTGAATGGCGGATGCCGAGCCGTAGAACAGGCCGGTGCCGATGGCGGAGCCGAGGGCGATGAACATGATGTGACGCAGGGAGAGTCCACGCGCTAGCTGCGGGCTCTCGGAGGCTACTGCTCCCTGCTGTACCGGGGATGAGTCCGGAGTGGTATTCATCTTCTTCTTTTCCTTTACCTCGTGGGGTGTACCCGCCGGTGGCGGGGAAACTTATCGGGTGGTGCCGCAGCTCAGCAGGCGGCTGAGAGCGGTACCGGTTGATTCACTCCCCATCGAGTGATGGGGCGTTACGCGGAAGGTGTTGCCTTCGCGCGTCGCCCCATCGCATCCCCACCCAACCGGTACGGTGGGAGGGAACGCAAAAGACGGCGGGAAGGCAACGTTGCCTTTCCGCCGTCTTTTCGTCAAAGACTACTTCTGTCGCTTACGTCCAATGACGATAGAGCACAGAGCGGTTGCAGCAGTCACGGTGTAGACTGCAGGCCACGCGCCAAGCTTCTTGGCGAGCGGATGAGCGGCGCCAAACGCGCCGAGGTAGATAGCGGTGAGGAAGGTGGCACGGCCTGCGCCAGCCTTACGCTTCCAATTCTTGTAAGCCACGGCACCGCACAGTGCCAGGACAGCGCCACCGAGCGGGCGGATGCCGGTGCTAGATGCAACCTTGTAGCCACCGAGCAGACCGGTGACGGAGGCGAGAGTCGGGCAGAACTTCACGACGTACTCCTCTGTGAGATCGGACAGTTTCCACATTCATAGTACTCCACGACACACAGAATGTATATTCACC
Organism: Rothia mucilaginosa ATCC 25296; assembly: GCF_000175615.1. Classification (GTDB taxonomy): domain Bacteria; phylum Actinomycetota; class Actinomycetes; order Actinomycetales; family Micrococcaceae; genus Rothia; species Rothia mucilaginosa. The sequence continues at coordinate 59,403 of NZ_ACVO01000007.1, forward strand.
GCGGTTAATATTTCTGCGTTTCTTACGGACCGGGTACATCAAAGTGCCTTATCAGAAAAAGACTGGGGTACAAAAAAAGACCGGCATAAAAGGACCGGGGCGCAAAGAGCGGGGCGCAAACCCGTCAGGTTCACGCCCCGGCACTTGCCGCATGCGAGCTCACTTCGTGCCGCATGCTCTAGAGCTTTAGAGAGCCAGCTCCAGCGCCTCCAGCTGCGCCTCGGTCCACAGCTCAGCAGCCAGCTGCAGCGCGTAACGAGCCGAACGAGGAGCCACCACGTCCACGGAGAGGTGGAAGTCCTGGTCAGCCTCCGGGCCGCACAGATCAGACACGCAACGCACCCCGATAAACGGAATCTCGTAGTTGTGGCAGACCTGCGCAATAGCGGTGGTCTCCATGTCGGTGCTGATAGCGCCATCAAACGCCTCGCGGGTGTCCTTCACGTTGTGGGCGGTTACGAAGGAGTTACCCGCCAGCATCTGGCCGCGGCGCACCTCCCACACGCTCTCAGCCTGCTCACGCACCGGCTCCAGTGCGGCGAGCGCATGCTCCAGGGCATCCTGCCACTCATCCGCCTGGCCGCCGTAGCTCTCGGGCATGCCCGGAACCTGGCCGCGCGCGTAACCGAACGCGGTCGCGTCGGCGTCAGTGTAGGTGTAGTTCTCGCCAATCAGCACGTCGCCCACGTTAATGCCGCGAGCCAAACCGCCGGCGGTACCTGCGCTGATGACGCCCAGGCAGTTCGAGGAGTAGCTAATCGCCTCGGTGACGGCGCTCGCCGCGTTCACCAGACCAATCTTGGAGCGAACCAGCAGCAGCGGAACCTGGTCCTCGCCCACCTGCAGGTAACGCGGGTGGAATACTGCGGCGCCCTCGGTGAAGGACGGCTGCAGCTCCTCGGTCACTTTCAGGAAGGGTGCGAGCTCCTCATCCATAGCCACCTGAATGATGATGGCGTTAGACATGCCGTCCATCAGCTCAAACATGCTGTTGAACGCCTCAGCCGGGTCGAAAGCGTTCGGGTCAAAGTCCACCGGGTTGAAGGCGGATGCGAAAGCGTCAGGGATCTGTGCGCTCATTACGCCATCACCTGCGCCCACTCATCGCGTGCCGCGAGGAACTCGCGAGCCGCAGCCTGCGCACCTTCGAGGGTGTGGTTGGCGCCCCAGCCGCACTGCACCTCGTTCGCTGCCGGAACCTCGGTTGCGTTGAGGATATCGTTGAGGGTTGCTTCCAGGATGGGGAAGAAATCCTCGGGCTCCAGGCCCAGGGTCAGCGCGTAGAAACCGGTCTGGCAACCCATCGGGGAGAAGTCAATCAGACGGTCGGTGTGGTTGCGCATGTGCTCGGCGCTCAGGTGCTCGATGGAGTGCACGGTCGGCATTTCCAGGTGCGCGGTGTTCGGCTGGGTGAAGCGGATATCGTACTTGATGAGGGTGTCGCCACCGGGCAGGACCTTGCGGTCTGCGATACGCACGTAGGGTGCTGCTACGGCGCGGTGGTCGAGGTTGAAGGATTCGACGTTCATTTTTTCCATGACTCTATCTTCTCTTAAAACGGGGACGACTAAAACAGGGGTGCCTCGCGGGCAGCGCAGAACGTCAAGGCGTGCGGCGCACGAGGTTTCGCAGGAAGGCGCAGGCGGTCAGGCGCGAAGAAGGTGCCCGCTTTTGCGCATCCGGTCGGGTACGCAAAAGCCCCGGCGGCAGATCGAAAATCTTACCGCCGGGGCTTCAAAGCCGTTAAAGGCAAAAGCTATGAGCGCAGGATGTTGCTCTTAGAAGTGGGGATGCTTCACTTCCGCCTGCACCGGGCACTCCGGCGGGCAGTAGTTCTTCGCGTCCTCAGCCAGCACCTCGCGGGTCTGCACCACATCATCGTTAATCTGCTCAATCAGCGCCTCAACACCGGTGTACGCCACCATGGGGCGCAGACGCTTCACGAACTCAATCAGCACACGCTGACCGTACAGGTTGAAATCCTCCACGCGCTCTTCCGGGCGGTCAATCACGTGCGCCTCAACCTGGCGGTGCTCAATACCGTCAAAGGTCGGGTTCGTACCCACCGAAATAGCGGAGGGGTGACGGTTACCGGACTCGTCCACCAGCCAGCCGGCGTACACACCGTCTGCGGGAATCAGGCCGCGCGCCTCAAGCTCAAGGTTCGCGGTCGGGAAGCCCAACTCGCGGCCGCGCGCCAGACCGTGCACGACCTCACCAGCCATCATGTGGTGACGGCCCAGCAGCTCAGTTGCGGCGGGCATATCGCCCTCCAGCAGCAGCTGGCGGATGCGGGTCGAGGAGCAGCGGGTGTTCTCATCCACCATCAGATCCTCAACGACAACCACCTCAAAGCCGTACTTCTCCCCCAGCTCACGCATGGTGTTCAGGTCGCCGGAGTTGTTCTTACCAAAGCGCACGTCGTCACCGATGACCACAAAACGCGCGTTCAGCGCATCCACGAAGGTGGACTTCACGAACTCCTCGGGGGTCTGCGCAGCAAACTCCAGGTTGTAGTTCAGCAGCAGGTAGTCGTTCAGACCCAGCAGGCACATGAAGTAGCGTCGCGAACCCTGACCCATAATGTCGTGGTGGGCCGCCTCGGGACGGTGCACCTGCATCGGGTGCGGGTCAAAAGAGACCGCGATAGAGCTCAAACCGTGCTCTTCAGCAAGGGAGACCACGCGCGAAATCACGCGGGCATGTCCACGGTGCACGCCGTCAAAATTGCCGATGGTCACGACCGAGGGGCCGTAGCCGGCGGGGACCTCGCTCAAAGCGGTGTAGAGGGTCACGGGCTCTCCTGAAAAAGATAAATGTACCTAACCATCCTAGACCACAGGCGGCAGGATGCAGAATTCAAAACGGGAATCAACAGGGAATGGAACGGCGCCCCCCGCAGGCGGTGCCTTCTCCCCTACCTTTGCGGATACGGCAGGGTATCTGACACGCAACTGTGCAACCTCCGCACCTGGAAAATCCATGCGCAGCACCCGCCCATAAGAAAGCCCGGGCAGGCACCCCACCGTGCGGCAGGAACCTTCCCGGGCGTTACGACTACTTACGAGCCTGGTTACGAGAAGCCTTCAGCATCTCCTCGCGAATCTTATTGGACTTGTTAATCCAGCCGTACCACACCAGCAGGCACGGAGGAATCACAAGCTCAGTCACCATCAGCACGATCAGCGACCAGTGCGGGGTGCCGAAGAACGCCCACGACAGGATACGACCCACGCCGCCCAGGAAAACCACCAGGCAGGAGAACGCGAGCATGTTCACCCACTTGAACTTCACGGCAATGAACACGAAGGACAGGCCCACACCCACATAGGTTGCCGCGAAGAACACATAGTTCGACTGCACCGAGGGGTTCGCAAAATCTGCAGGCGCATCCGGAATAACGCGGACACCGCCCAGAACCTGCCACACACCGTACGCAATCATGAACAGACCGTACAGCGCCACCGCCGCACGGAACGCCGCACGGTTCTGAGGCTTAGCCGCCTCCTCAATGCTCTTGGGGCGGGCAAACGCCTCGCGGGTTGCCTTCTTCTCAGCCTTCTTATCGGCCTTCTGCGACGCCTTATCGCCGGACGCCGGAGAGGCTACACGAACACCCTCGGGTGCCTTCGCCGCAGAAATGGGCTCAGCACTCTTAGCACCGGCAGTCTTCGCGGTACCGCTCTGAGCAGTAGCCCCGGTTACGGTAGCTTCAGCCTGTGCAGACTCCACGCGGGGCACCGGCGCGGTACGAGGCTCACTCGCCTTCTTAGCAGAGCTCTGGTTCTCGCTCATTTTCTCTCCTTCAGCAGGGCCGGGCGGCACCCGCACGAGTAGTCATGTGTGTTCAGGGATGTTTACGTTAGCGTGTTGAATGAATAGGGCGCACATTCGGTAGGGCGCACGTTCAATATGCGCTGAATCAATCAGGATTGAAGGATTCAGTTTTGGGCAAATCAGCTTTGGGTAGGCGCAAACGCCGAACCCTCTTCGCCCATCATAAGCCTTCAACGCCTAATTGAAGGAACGATTCGCCTCAAAAACCAGCACCGGGGCGGCCTGCACCTTCCCGCGTTGCTTCTTATTCTCCAGGAGGGCAACCAGGGTACCGTCCGGGGCGAAGCCCGCCACAATACCCTCAACGCTGGCATGCTGCACCGCACCGGACTCATCCGCGCTCGCGTGCACGGAACGCTTCACCACGGACCCGTCACCGCTGGGGCTAATACGACGGCCGTAGGAAATATCGCTCGCCTCCGCGGCAGAGAGCTCACGCGCACCAAAGATGCGGCGTGCTGCCTCCTCCAGGGGAAGCAGCGGCAAATCTTCCAGCGGTGTCTCCGATTCTTCACGGCGCTGCTTCAACTGCGCCAAATCGGCTGCGTCCTCAAGCACCACGGCACCCACACGGGTACGGCGAAGAGCCGTCAGGTGGCCACCGGTGCCCAGAATCTTGCCCAAATCACGCGCCAGGGCACGAATGTAGGTACCCGAAGAGCACGAAACCGTCACCTTGCAGTCAATCACGGGAACCGAGGTTGCCGCGTGTTCGCCCTCATTCTCGGGGTCCTCAATCACGTACTCGGCAAAACCAGGGTTGATGGCATGTACCGTGAACTCGCTGATCGTCACCGGACGCGCCGCCAACTCAACCTGCTCACCGCTACGCACACGCGCATACGAGCGAACACCGTTGATCTTAATAGCGGACACCGCAGAAGGAACCTGCAGAATATCGCCGCTGAGCTGCGCCACAGCCTCCAGGATGCGCGCACGCATCTGCTCAGCGTCCAAACCGGTCAGCGCCTCAACGGCATCCGGATGCGCGGCGGTGTGCTCACCCTCGGCGTCCTCAGTCAGCGTCTCAATACCCAGGCGAATCGTCGCGTCATAGGTTTTATCCTGACCGACCAGGTAGGTCAGCAGCTTCGTTGCCTTATTGATGCCCAAAATCAGCACACCGGTCGCGGCGGGATCCAGCGTACCGGCGTGACCAACCCGCCGGGTGCCAGCAATACGACGCATCTGAGAGACCGCGTCGTGGCTGCTCATCCCGGCGGGCTTATCAATGACCATCAGGCCGGACGGGCCCTGAGGTTGCTTCTTCGCCACTTAGGCGTCCTCACCCTCGGCAGGCTCGTCCTTCTTGTAGGGGTCAGCCTCACCAGCGTACTCGGCACCCTCAGCTGCAGCAGCCAGGGCGGCGTCGCGCTCGCGAGTCTCACGCAGAAGCGCCTCAATGTGGAAGGCGTTCTCGGGAACCTCGTCAGCGACGAAAGTCAGGGTGGGGGTCAGGCGGGCAGTGATGTTCTTACCCACCTCGGCGCGCAGAATACCCTTAGCGGATTCCAGCGCCTTCTTGGTGTTTGCGGCGTCCTCTTCGGAGCCGAACACGGTGTAGTACAGGGTTGCGTGCTGCAGGTCGTTGGTCACGCGGGCATCGGTAATGGTCACAAAACCGAGGCGGGGATCCTTAACACGACGCTCCAGCGCCTTCGCCACAATTACCTTGATGCGGTCGGCAAGTCGTGCCGCGCGGGCTGCATCAGCCATGTGTTTCTCCTTGAAATCTCGTGGTGCTTCCGCGAACACTCGGGGTGTTACGGAGGCGTTCCAGGTAATGCGGAAGCGCCCGCCCCGCCAGCATCCGCCCCTCAGGCTCTATTCTCTAGAAGCCTGCGGGTGCGGGAACACTAGCGGGTGACGGGCGCATCAGCGTGTGAGTCTTAGACACGCGGCTTTTCGCGCATCTCCCAAGTCTCGATAATGTCGCCTTCCTTGATGTCGTTGAAGGAGCCGAGGCCAATACCACACTCGAAACCTTCGCGAACCTCGGTAGCGTCGTCCTTGAAACGACGCAGCGACTCGATGGTGAGGTTGTCTGCCACCACGGAACCATCGCGCACCAGGCGTGCCTTGGCGTTGCGCTTGATGATGCCGTTCTTGACGATCGAACCTGCGATGTTGCCCCACTTGGAGGAGCGGAAGACCTCGCGGATCTCTGCGGAGCCGAGCTCCACTTCCTCGTACTCGGGCTTGAGCATACCCTTGACGGCCTGCTCAATTTCCTCAATCGCACGGTAGATGACCGAGTAGAACTTCATCTCGACGCCTTCGCGGTCGGCAAGTTCTGCAACGCGCTCTGCCGGGCGGACGTTGAAGCCGATGATGACCGCGTTGTCCACGGTAGCCAGGTTCACGTCGTTCTGGGTAATAGCACCCACACCGCGGTGGATGACGCGCAGCTGAACCTCGTCGCCACCGGCGTCGATCTTCATCAGGGACTCTTCCAGTGCTTCCACAGCACCGGAGACGTCACCCTTAATGATCAGGTTCAGGGTGTCCATCTTGCCCTCAGCCACAGCGGCATCGAAGGACTCGAGGGTCACGCGCTTACGACGCTTAGCCAGCTGAGCGTTACGATCAGCAGCCTCACGCTTCTCAGCGATCTGACGAGCGGTACGCTCTTCCTCGGTGGAGAGGAAGGTGTCGCCTGCACGAGGAACGGTGGACAGACCCAGCACCTGAACGGGGCGGGACGGGCCAGCTTCCTTCACAGCCTGACCGTTCTCATCGAACATTGCACGAACGCGACCGTGAGCAACACCGGCAACGATAGCGTCACCGACGCGCAGGGTACCGGACTGAACCAGGACGGTGGAAACCGCACCGCGGCCCTTGTCCAGGTTTGCTTCAATAGCAACGCCGCGTGCTTCCTTGTTCGGGTTAGCGGTCAGTTCGAGCACGTCAGCGGTCAGGGTGACAGCCTCAAGCAGCTCGTCGATGTTGGTGCCGTTGCGAGCGGAGACGTCCACGAACATGGTGTCGCCACCGTACTCTTCGGGGATCAGACCGTATTCGGTGAGCTGGCCACGGATCTTGTCCGGGGACGCGCCTTCCTTATCGATCTTGTTCACAGCAACCACGATCGGCACGTTAGCTGCCTGTGCGTGGTTCAGTGCCTCAACGGTCTGGGGCATAACGCCGTCATCCGCTGCGACCACGAGGATTGCCACGTCGGTGACCTTCGCACCACGGGCACGCATAGCGGTGAACGCCTCGTGACCGGGGGTATCGATGAAGGTAATCGCGCGGTCTTCACCCTCAACGGTGGTGTGGACCTGGTACGCACCAATGTGCTGGGTAATGCCGCCGGCCTCACCCTCAATGACGTTGGTGTTACGGATAGCGTCCAGCAGGCGGGTCTTACCGTGGTCAACGTGACCCATGACGGTAACGACCGGGGGACGAACCTCCAGGACGTCCTCGCCCTCAGCTTCTGCTTCGGCTTCGAGGTCGATGTCGAAGGACTCGAGCAGCTCGCGCTCCTCATCCTCCGGGGAAACGATCTTGATGACGTAACCCAGTTCGGCACCCAACAGCTCGAAGGTCTCCTCGTCCAGGGACTGAGTCTGGGTAGCCATCTCGCCCAGGTGGAAGAGAACCGTAATCAGCGATGCCGGGTTTGCGCCAATCTTCTCAGCGAAGTCCATGATGGACGCGCCGCGGCGCAGACGAATCTCGGTCGAGCCGTCGCCGCGAGGAACAACCACGCCACCGGGTGCCGGTGCGTTCAGCTGCTCCTGCTCATGGCGGCGAGCTGCCTTGGACTTGCGGCCCTTACGCTTGGAGCCACCGCGACCGAATGCACCCTGTGCATTGCCGCGACCGCCGGGGCCGGGACGACCCGGACCGCGGTTGAAGCCGCCGCCAGAACCGCCGCCGCGACGTGCGCCGCCACCGTTACCGCCGCCGTTGTTGGAACCGGACGCGCCGCCACCAACGTTGGAAACCTTGGGCATCATCGAGGGGTTCGGGCGTGCGCCGCCGCCACCAGTCGGACGGGGTGCACCGGGACGTGCGCCAGCCGCCGGACGGGGGCCACCGTTACCACCGGGACGTGCGCCACCTGCGGGGCGGGGACCGCCGTTACCGCCGGGGCGTGCGCCACCATTGCCACCGGGACGACCGTTACGTGCCGGACGGGGACCGCCGGAACGCTGGGAGTCGCCGCCGCCACGCTTCATACCCTGCTGGGATGCGAAGGGGTTGTTACCGGGGCGAGGACCGGGCTTGGGGCCGGGCTTCGGAGCGGCAGGCTTGGGTGCTGCCGGCTTCGGTGCAGCCTCGGGGCGTGCCATGCCCTGCTGGGATGCGAAGGGGTTGTTACCCGGGCGGGGGCCGCCGGGCTTGGGTGCTGTTGCTGCCGGCTTTGCGGCGGGCTTAGCTGCTGCAGGCTTGGGAGCTGCGCTCTCAGCTGCTGCGGGCTTAACTGCAGGCTTGGGTGCCGGCTTAGCGGCAGGCTTTGCCGCTGCGGGCTTGGGAGCCGGCTTAGCGACAGGCTTAGCCGCTGCGGGCTTGGGTGCCGGCTTAGCCGCCGACTCCGTTGCTGCCTTTGCAGGTGCTGCCTTTGCGGCAGGCTTAGCGGCTGCGGCGGGGAATTCCGCGCGCAGCTTCTTCAGAACCATGGGGTTCAGGGTGGAAGAGGAGCTCTTAACGAACTCGCCCATATCCTTGAGCTTGGCGATAACTTCCTTGGAAGGTACGCCTACTTCTTTAGCAAACTCGTGTACTCGAGGCTGAGCCAAATTTTCTCCATTCCCGGTCCGCACCGGGAATGGTGCGGACACTAATGTTTACGGGGTGCACGCCCGAAGGCGCGCCAATTCGTGAAATTGCCGGTGGGTGAGCACGAAAGGGTACTCATTTCGCGGCACTCATTAGATATCCATCAGTTTTCTGACTCGCTTTCAGATAAGAAGTCGTCAAACTCGTTGACTTACAGAGGGCATATACCCGAAAAGCGTCTATGAGGGGGTCGAGTCCGCAATAACGGCTCGAATCTGCTCACAGCACGCCTGCAACTGGGCTGCAGGGACCGCTTTTTTGAAGGCGCGCGCCAGACCGTTCTTTTTCTGCAGAGCGGCTACGCACTTTTCGCTCGGATGAATCCAAGCGCCTCGCCCGGGCATAGTTCCCGCCGTATCGGGCTGATAGGGCGGGGTGTCCGCCTGCTCGGTAGCAGACGTGACGGGTGTGCGGGCGATGCGCAGCAGGTTGCGCTGTTCATCGCGGGCACGGCATCCGATGCAGGTGCGGACCGGTCCTTCAAACGCTTCGGAGGTTGCGGTGAGGTCGTGATCGCTCATGGTCCTCTCCCCTCTCTAGCGTGTGTAGAACCGCGTTCGCAGTACATTCGTGATGCTCCATCCGGTGCGTGCGAGGGCGCGTTAAAGCGCCCGGTTACGCACCGGTACATCTTAATAGTGTATCCCGTTTTTAAGAATCATGGGCAAAACTGTGACGCAGGCGCAAGAACACCGGGCACGAACCTGCCCGATCTCTTGCGCCTGCATCAAAAGGATATGCTGCGGGATACGCCCCTCACCGGGGCTAATGCTTATTCAGCGTCCTGTGCGGACTCTTCTGTTGCTTCTTCAATTGCCTTCTCAGCGGAAGCTTCTTCAGCCAGGCTACGAGCCACGCGAGCTGCAACCTCTTCCTCGGCACGAACCTGAGCGTACTTAGACTCGGAGAGAATATCGATACGCCAGCCGGTCAGCTTCGCTGCCAGACGTGCGTTCTGACCCTCACGGCCGATAGCCAGGGACAGCTGGTCATCCGGAACCACGGCACGAGCGGAGTACTCACGCGGGTTCGCGATAATGACCTCGGTGACCTTCGCCGGGGACAGCGCCGCAGCGATGAAGGTTGCCGGATCGGTCGAGTAGTCGACAATGTCAATCTTCTCGTCGTTCAGCTCGGCAGCAACCGCACGCACGCGGGCACCCATATCGCCGATGCACGCACCCTTAGCGTTAATGGTCGGGTTCTTCGCGGACACAGCAATCTTGGAGCGGTGGCCAGCTTCACGTGCGATGGAGTTAATGGAAACCAGGCCCTCAGAGATTTCGGGAACCTCGTGCTCGAACAGGCGCAGAACCAGGTTCGGGTGCGAACGAGAAACCACAATCGAGGGACCCTTCGGGCCGCGGCGAGCCTCAACCAGGTAGGCGCGCAGGCGGGAGCCGTGCGGGTACTTCTCGCCCGGAACCTGCTCGTTGCTGGGCAGAACAGCTTCAACGGTGCCCAGGTCAACCTGAACCATACGCGGGTTGTTGCCCTGCTGAATCACGCCGGACACCAGGGTGCCCTCACGGTCCTTGAACTCACCCAGAACGGATGCGTCCTCAGCGTCACGCAGACGCTGCGAGAGCACCTGACGGACGGTTGCGGCAGCGATACGGCCAAAGTTGTTCGGGGTATCGTCGAACTCGTCAATCTTCTGGTTATCCTCATCAAGCTCAGGAGCCAGAATGACGAACTCGCCGGTGGTGTGGTCGATGACGGCACGAGAACCCTTAATGGCGCCGGGCTGCTTCATGTACGCAAGCAGCAGGGCGTTCTCAACCAGGGTGAAGAGCTCCTCCATGACGAGAGAGCGCTGCTTCGCCAATGCGCGCAGTGCGCCCAGGTCAATAGTTTTAATATCCTCCACGCTTTTCAGCCTTTCCCAGTTAGCACGGCGCCGGGACGCTCAATGCGCCCCGGCTCCCGAACGGTATATACCTGACACGGAACACCCCGTGCCTGAAGCTTTAATAACTCTATTCTACCGGCTCAACGGACGAATTGAAGTCAATCTCGACGTGAGCAGAAGCAATATTTTCCCACGGAAGCAAGCTCGGCTCGTGGTACGACTCCTTCTGACCCTTCTTCGTGTTCTTCTTACGAGCCAGCACCGGACCCTCGTCCTGCACCTCGTGCAGACGCGCCAGGTACTCGGTGCCGTCGGGTGCGGTGACCGCGATCAGACGGGTGCGGGCACGCTCCCAGTGGCGGCGCTCGGTCAGGGCGCGGGTAGCACCGGGCGAGGACACCTCCAGCTCGTAGGGGAAGAACTCGTCGTTCTCATCCGCACGGTCCAGGGCGCTCGAAATCGCACCGGAAATCTCCGCGAGGGAATCCAGCGACAGCGAATCGGTACGCTCAGCGGTGTAGTCCACCGTAATCTTCACGGTGCGGTTCGCCGCCGGACCCGAAATCTTCAGGCCCTCCAGCACCAGCGAGAACTCGGAGATAACCGGGGCAATCGCCTCGGCAACCTCTTCCTCACGAATTGCGCGGGTACCCACGCGCACCGGTGCCTCCACCACGGGCTCACTCTCAACGCGAGTGCGGGGAGTGTTCACACCATTCGCCACGCGGGATGCGGCACGGCGAGCGCGCGCATTCGGGGCGCTCTTCTTAGAGCCAGAACGCTTCGGCTTGTATGCCATAGTTCTCTTCTTTCATTCTTCCGCCGTCTACCCTGCCCCACCTCCTGGGAGGTAGGACAGGTGGCGACGGGTTTACGTCTTTGCGGGCTAGTGGCGTACCTTAGGCGCCGCGCACCTCAGCAATGACCTCAGCCACCGCGTTCTCGACGGACACCTCGCGAGCCTCACCGCTACGGCGGTCCTTCAGCTCCAGCACGCCGTCCTTGAAGCCGCGACCAATCACCAGGATGGTGGGCACACCCAGCAGCTCGGCGTCGCCGAACTTCACGCCGGGGCTGGTCTTCGGGCGGTCGTCCAGCATGACCTGCAGGCCGGCGGATTCCAGGGATGCGCTGAGCTCTTCAGCGTACTCGTGGGATGCTGCCTCCTTGCCGGTGATGACGATGTGCACGTCTGCCGGTGCCAGGTTACGCGGCCAGATCAGGCCCTTCTCGTCGTGGTTTCCCTCAGCGATAGCGGCAAGTGCGCGGGTCACGCCCACGCCGTAGGAGCCCATGGTCACGGTCTGCAGCTTGCCGTTCTGGTCCAGGACCTTCAGGCCCAGTGCCTCAGCGTACTTGCGGCCCAGGGCGAAGATGTGGCCCATCTCGATACCGCGGGCTGCGACCAGCTCGCCGGAGCCGTCCGGTGCCGGGTCGCCTTCGCGCACCTCGCACGCCTCGATCACGCCGTCGGCGGTGAAGTCGCGGCCGAAGACCAGGTTCGCCACGTGCTTACCCTCTTCGTTTGCGCCGGTCACCCAGCGGGTACCGCGCACCACGCGGGGGTCAACGAAGAAGGGAATGCCGGTTGCGGAAGCCACCGCATCCTCGTCCTCGGTGTACGCACCGAACAGGGGCGCGTCCAGGCTCAGGCCGGGGCCAATGTAGCCCTTGACCAGCTGCGGGTATGCTTTCAGGTCCTCTTCGCTGGCTGCCTCAACCTCAACCTCGCCGCCGATGCCCAGCAGGGCGCCGATGTTGACCTCAACGCGGCCCAGGTCCACGGCACGGTCGCCGGGAACGCCCACGGCGAAGACCTTACGCTCGCCGGAGGGGGTGATGACGGTGCCCAGGAAGCACTTGAGGGTCTGCGAAGCTTCCAGGGTGCCGCCGGTAACCTCGGAGTGTAGCTCGTTCATGCGCTCCACCAGGGTCTCAATGGTGGCGGAGTCGGGGGTGTCCACAACGAGTGCCGCCGGGGTGTCCTCGGTGATTTCGATTTCCTCGGGAACCACGGTGGTGACGGCCTCAACGTTTGCCGCGTAGCCGCCCGCGGAACGCACGAAGGTGTCCTCGCCGATGGGGGTCGGGTGCAGGAACTCTTCACTGCGGGAGCCGCCCATCGCACCGGACTGTGCGGTCACAATGACAATCTCCAGGCCCAGGCGCTCAAAAATGCGCTGGTAGGCGGCGCGGTGCGCCATGTACGCCTCGTTCAGGCCCTCATCGTCAATGTTGAAGGAGTAGGAGTCCTTCATGACGAACTCGCGGCCGCGCAGCAGACCCGCGCGGGGGCGCGCCTCATCGCGGTACTTGGTCTGAATCTGGTACAGGTAAACCGGCAAATCCTTGTAGGAGGAGTACAGGTCCTTGACCAGCAGGGTGAACATTTCCTCGTGGGTGGGTGCCAGCAGCATGTCGGCGCCCTTGCGGTCCTTGAGGCGGAAGAGGTTATCGCCGTACTCGTCCCAGCGGTTGGTTGCCTCGTAGGGTTCGCGGGGCAGCAGTGCGGGGAAGTGAACTTCCTGCGCACCGATGGCGTCCATCTCTTCGCGGATGATGTTCTCGACCTTGCGCAGTACCTTCAGGCCCAGGGGCAGCCAGGTGTACACACCGGGGGCTGCGCGGCGGATGTAACCGGCGCGGACCAGCAGCTTGTGGCTGGCGACCTCAGCGTCTACGGGGTCCTCGCGCAGAGTGCGCACGAAGAGGTTGGAAAGGCGAAGTACCACGATTCTCCTTGAAAGGTCGATAGGTTTAGGTAGGGTGCCCGAGGCTCACCGGGTGAGCCGTAAATAGGCACAGTCGTCTTTAATTTTATAGCGTTTTAGGGTTCGGCGTGTTTAGCGCTCAAAAATGATGGTCGAGAACTGCCCAATCTGCTCCCAACCGGTCCCCCGGTACATGGCAAGAGCACGGGCGTTATAGTCGTTCACGTACAGGCTCAAGTGCGGGTAGCGGCGCTGCAGAACCTGCGCGGCGGCGGCAAAGAACGGCTTAGCCAGACCGTAGCCGCGGTAGTCCGGATGCAGCCATACACCCTGCACCTGCGCGGCGTCCAGGTTCACGATGCCCGCATCCGCCTTGAAGATAACCCGCCCATTCACATCGGTGACAATGGCGCTACGCTGACCGGCAATGAGCGTGCGCAGGCGCGCCGCATAGCCGTCACCGTAGCGAGCAACCGGGTCGAAGCCGACCTCCTCGGTGAACATGGCGGCCGCGGCGGGCAGAAGCTCCCCCAGGTCCGCGGAGGTGGCGAGGCGCGCATACCCGGCAGCCTCACCGCTGAGTTGGACAGCACCGGCGGGGCTCACCCCCGGCTTGAGGGGCTCGGGTTTGAGAGGCGCGGGCAGGTGCGCCGGCAGCTCAGGAAGCTCCACCTCGTAGAAGCGGGCGAGGTCCTTCTCCGGCGGCAGATACAGCAACGGCTGATTGGGACGCTCCGACAGAACCCGCGCACGGTGATCGCAACCGTCACCCAGGCTCGGCTGCAGCATCTGCAACAGCGAGCTCTTATCGCCCCGAGTCTGCTCGCACAGCTCCTGCATGCGCGTCCACAGGGGTATCACGAAGACGCTCTCACCGAACATGGAATCCAGGCGAGAACCCACCTGCAGTAGCAGCTGAGCCAGCGCGTCACGATGCGCGAGCGCCGTAGCATCCAGCGCCGCAGTGTCCGGGACGGGGGCATCCGCCGCTTCAACAACGGGAGAATCCACATCGTGTTCAGCGTGTTCAACCGCGACGTGTTCAACAGCGGCACCGCACAGCCGCACCGGCACCACATTCGAACCCAGCAACAGCACACAGCACAGCTGCCCGTCACGCTCACAACCCACAAAACCCTGATAGTAGTGCAGCGGAATACGCGGGGACCTCACCGGAAGAGGGCACGCCAAATAATGCTCAATGGAGTACAGATTCGGGACCGGGTCACTGAACAGGACCTCCTCCAGCTCATCGCACCACCGAGCATCCAGAGCAAAAACGTGTTCCTTCACGCGATCAGGCATAGGGGAAGAATCCATCGACGAAACAGCAGCACGCCGGGCACGTTTAGCCTTACGGCGGCGAGAAAAAAGAGTGAACATGACCTGTTGAGTGATAGAGAATGAGCGACAAAAAATAAGTGAAAATACGGGGACACGCACCCCCGAAAAAGTAGCCGAATCCTGCGGCCACAACCGGCAGCGGCAAACACCAAGCCTGCCACCACCCTAACCGGACATAACCGGAAAAGCGCGGAGGCGCCCTCACCAGGGCGCCTCCGCGCACAAAAGCTAACTAGCTTACCGAAACAGCCGGGGAACCCTCGGGAACATACTCGCCCGAAGCCTCCATCTCAGCAGCAATACGGGTCGCCTCTTCAATCAGAGTCTCAACGATCTGATCCTCAGGCACAGTCTTAATGACCTCACCCTTCACAAAAATCTGGCCCTTACCGTTACCGGACGCAACACCCAGGTCAGCCTCACGAGCCTCACCCGGACCGTTCACCACGCAACCCATCACGGCAACACGCAGCGGAACCTTCATGTGCTCCAGGCCCTTAGTCACGTTCTCAGCAAGCTCCCACACGTTCACCTGCGCACGACCACACGACGGGCAAGACACGATATCCAGCTTGCGGGGGCGAAGGTTCAGCGACTCCAGGATCTTGGTGCCCACCTTCACCTCCTCAACCGGAGGAGCAGACAGCGACACGCGAATAGTATCGCCAATACCCTGAGACAGCAGAGTACCGAACGCCACCGAGCTCTTAATGGTGCCCTGGAACGCCGGACCAGCCTCAGTCACGCCCAAGTGCAGGGGCCAGTCACCGCGCTCAGCCAGCTGACGGTACGCCTCCACCATCACCACAGGGTCATTGTGCTTCACAGAAATCTTGAAATCACGGAAACCGTGCTCCTCAAAGAGCGACGCCTCCCACACAGCAGACTCAACCAGAGCCTCCGGAGTAGCCTTACCGTACTTCTCCAACAGACGCTTATCCAGCGAACCAGCATTCACACCAATACGCAGAGAAACGCCGTGGTCCGAAGCCATCTGAGCGATTTCCTTCACCTGGTCGTCGAACTTACGGATATTACCCGGGTTCACACGCACAGCACCGCAACCAGCCTGAATAGCCGCATACACGTACTTCGGCTGGAAGTGAATATCAGCAATCACCGGAATACGGGACTGCTTCGCAATAATGGGCAGAGCCTCCGCATCCTTATCAGTCGGGCACGCCACACGCACAATATCGCAACCGGCAGCGGTCAACTCAGCAATCTGCTGCAGAGTCGCACCAATGTCGTGGGTCTTAGTGGTCGTCATCGACTGCACCGAAATCGGAGATTCAGAACCAACACCGACAGAACCCACCTTAAACTGGCGAGTCTTACGACGCGGGGACAGAACCGCGGGAGCGGGCTTCGGCATACCAAGGCTGACCGACAAGGTTTTCCTCCATACATGGGTTATGAAGGACGTACGACGCATCCTTCGTTCAACTTTTTATTGTGCCACTGACGCGAAAGAAAGCACTAATACGGGTACCCTTACCGCGTGCAACAACACACTAAAACAGGGTGATGGGCTTAACAATATCCGCCACAATCAGAATGACAGACATCACAATAAACGCGCCCGCCACCACATACGTCAACGGCAACAACTTCACCGGATCAAACGGACCCGGATCCTTACGCCCAGTCAAACGTGCAAAGAAACGACGCACACCCTCCCAGAGCGCACCCAACACGTGGCCACCATCCAGAGGCAGAAGCGGAATCAGATTAAACGCAAAAAGCATCAAATTCATATTCGCCACCAGCGAGAC
This sequence comes from Rothia mucilaginosa ATCC 25296, assembly GCF_000175615.1. Classification (GTDB taxonomy): domain Bacteria; phylum Actinomycetota; class Actinomycetes; order Actinomycetales; family Micrococcaceae; genus Rothia; species Rothia mucilaginosa. The sequence goes on from NZ_ACVO01000007.1 coordinate 75,713, forward strand.
CAGCATCGCGGCCTTCGACTTCAGGTCAATGCGATCGGTGGCCGTCACCTCACCGGCAATACGACTCACACCAACCACAGACACCGGCGACTCAACACTACGCTCACCACCAGTCACCAAAGTCACCGTCAACTCCCACACACGCTGCGGCAACGACAACATCGACGAACCCACACGAGAGAGCGTATCGCCCACCATCGCAGGCACCTCAGTAATAGAACCAGGCACCAACTCACTCGACGGCGAAACACCCACAAAACCGCCACGAGTCGTCGCAATCGAACCATCCGCAGCACGCGCATACTGGCCCTTACCATCAGAAACCGGGCGGATCATCTCAACCGGAGTCACCGACAAATCCAGACGCTGACCATTACGCTCCACCGTCAAAGTGCTCGGGTGAGAACCCGCCGCACGAATCGCCGAAGACACAGCCTCCCACGAACCCGTCGACGCACCATTCACAGCAACCACACGGTCACCCACCCGCACACCAGCAGCCTTCGCAGGCGACGGAGTGGACTTATCCGTACACTCGCCATAGCTAATCGAATCATGAGTAACATTCACGCTCGGCACGCACTCAGACACCGCCGACACCTTATTCGTCACCTGCGCCGTACCAAAACCACAAATCAGCACAGCAGTACACACCACACCAATCAGCAGGTTCATCGTCGGGCCACCCAGCATAATCACCATGCGCTTGAGCACCGGCAACTTATAGAACAGGCGGTCCTCATCGCCGGGCTTCAGGCGCTCAGCATCCGCCGCACGAGCCTCCTCAGCCAGGGATGCGAACGGGCTCGTACTCCCCGAATGACCCTCCTCATGGTGTTCCTTCACCTCAGCAGGGCTCGGCGGGTACATGCCAATCATCGAAATGTAGCCGCCCAACGGGATCGCCTTGAAACCGTACTCAGTCTCGCCGCGGCGGAAAGAGAACACGGTCTTACCGAAGCCAATCATGTACTGCGGGACGCGCACATTGAACAGCTTCGCGGGCACCAGATGCCCCACCTCGTGCAGGGCAATCGAGACGGCAATAGCGATTGCCATGAGGATAATGCCCACAGCGTACAGCAGGATTTCCACGCTTTTTCTCGTTTCGGTTCGGGGATACGAAGCTTCTAGGATACTCGCTTAGCCTGTGAAGGCGCCCTCCCCCGCTTTCTGGAGGGGCTGGATGGGGACGATAAAAGGGGCGGTGTTCGTCCTCGTTCCTACAC
>NZ_ACVO01000006.1 GCF_000175615.1 Rothia mucilaginosa ATCC 25296
GAGAAGACCGCGAAGGTGGAGGAAGTTGTTGCCCCCGCCGCAGAGTCTGCTGAGCCCGCCGCTACTGAGCCCGCTGCCGAGTCTGCCGTTGAGGTGAAGGAAGAGACCGCCAAGGTTGAGGTCGTGCCCCCCGCAAAGGCTGAGGAAGCTGAGAAGGCTGAGAAGACCGAGGCTACCGCTGAAGCTGCTGAGCAGCCCGCCGAGGCTACTGCGGTTGCTGAAGAATCCGCAACCGAAGAAGCTGTACCTGAGGCACCCGCCGCAGAAGAGTCTGCTGAGGAGTCCGCAGCTGAAGCACCTGCCGAGGAGCCCGCAGAAGCTTCCGAGCCCGTAAAGACCATTAGCGACCTGCAGCGCGAAAAGCTGCAGGAACTGCGCTCGCGTACCCCCATGGGTGCGATGCCGCTGTTCATGGCACCCGAGCCGGAGGAGCTGAGCGAGCTCGCTGTTGCCGCCAAGCTGGAGCGTGAGGCACGCCGCGCCGCTGCCGAGGAGCAGAAGCGTAAGGAGCGCATGGAGCGCCGCCGCGAGGAGGCTGCCGCTGAGGCTGAGGTGACGAGCCACCGTCGCCGTCGCCGTCGCCGCGGTACCGAAGATATTGAGATTGAGGGCGGCGTTGATGACGACGTTGAGACCGTCACCAAGGTGCGTGCTCCGCGCCTGGCTGACTCTCACGCATCCAACACTGTGACCGGTGTGCGCGGTTCTACCCGCCTGGAGGCGAAGCGTGTGCGCCGCCGCGAGTCCCGATCCCTGGGTCGCCGCCGCCACATCGTGACTGAGGCTGAGTTCTTGGCTCGCCGCGAGTCTGTGGATCGTCAGATGCTGGTTCGTCAGAAGGACGGCCGCATCCAGATTGGTGTGCTTGAGGACGGCGTGCTGGCTGAGCACTTCGTGTCCAAGACCCAGCAGGATTCCCTGATCGGCAACGTGTACCTGGGTAAGGTTCAGAACGTTCTGCCGTCCATGGAAGCTGCGTTCGTTGATATTGGACGCGGCCGCAACGCTGTACTGTACGCGGGCGAGGTCAACTGGGATGTCACCGGCCTGGACGGTGCACCCCGCAAGATTGAGAACGCCCTGAAGCCCGGCGATTCGGTTCTGGTGCAGGTCACCAAGGACCCGATTGGTCACAAGGGTGCCCGCCTGACCAGCCAGGTTTCTCTGCCCGGCCGCTTCCTGGTGTACGTGCCGGGTGGTTCGATGACCGGTATTTCCCGCAAGCTGCCCGACACCGAGCGTGCGCGTCTGAAGAAGATTCTGAAGGACAAGCTGCCCGAGGGTGCTGGCGTGATTGTTCGTACTGCGGCGGAGGGTGCTTCTGAGGAGGAGCTGACCCACGATATTAACCGTCTGCGTGCGCAGTGGGAAGAGATTCAGGAGAAGGCTAACTCCCGCAAGGTGCTGGCTCCGGAGATGCTCTACCAGGAGCCCGACCTGATGATTAAGACCGTGCGTGACGTCTTCAACGAGGACTTCACCGCGATGATCGTTCAGGGCGAGAACGCGTGGGATTCCATCGAGGCGTACGTGACGTACGTGGCGCCGGACCTGGTTTCCCGCCTGCAGAAGTGGGATTCCGCGGATGACCTCTTCGACCACTACCGCATTAACGAGCAGCTGGCGAAGGCACTGGACCGTAAGGTGTACCTGCCTTCGGGTGGTTCGCTGGTGATTGACCGTACCGAAGCCATGACCGTGGTGGACGTGAACACCGGTAAGTTCACCGGTAGCGGCGGCAACCTTGAAGAGACTGTCACCAAGAACAACCTGGAAGCTGCTGAGGAGATTGTCCGTCAGCTGCGTCTGCGCGATATCGGCGGCATTATCGTCATTGACTTCATTGACATGGTGCTTGAGTCGAACCGTGACCTGGTTCTGCGTCGCCTGATTGAGTGCCTGGGCCGTGACCGTACCAAGCATCAGGTGGCTGAGGTGACTTCGCTGGGTCTGGTTCAGATGACCCGTAAGCGCCTGGGTACCGGTCTGCTTGAGGTCTTCTCGGAGCCCTGTGAGCAGTGTGCCGGTCGTGGCCTGGTGGTTCACGATCAGCCGCTGAGCGGTCGTAGCGGTGGCGCGTCGGATTACATCCACCGCCATGAGCGTAATGACCGTAAGCGTAGCCGTGCCGCTGCCCGCGAGGATTCTCGTGACCAGCAGAAGCAGGATGCTCTGGAGTCGAAGAAGGCTGAGCGCCGTAACGCTATGGCTGCGGTGGCTGCCGCATCCGCTCAGAGCGAGGATGTTTCGGAGGAGACTGCTTCGACCCGTAAGAAGCGTAAGCGCCGTAAGCGTTCGCGCCGCGCGGAGACCGCTGAGCTTTCGCTTGAGCAGGAGATTCAGGGTATTGCCGAGGCTGCCAGCGAGCAGGCTCACGCGGAGGTTGCTCAGCGTGAGGACAAGGTCGCTGAGGTCACCGAGGGTAACTGGATTGGTGAGCAGGGCGGTTTCTCCTTGGAGCAGCTGGCGAGCGCGTTCGACCGCGCGGAGGAGGAGTCCGCTGAGGATTCCTCGAAGGACTCTGCTGAGGGCCGTTCTGATCAGGATCGTTCTGAGGAGCGTCGTTCGTCCAAGCGTGGCGAGAAGAAGTCTTCTCGTAACCGCCAGCGCCGCGAGCTGACCGATGCGGATATTGCCGCTGTTGAGGATTCCGGCGCGGGTGCGCTGGAGGACGAGCACCACGTTGACCCGGAGCTCGACCCGCGCTTTAGCCGATCCTCGGATCGTTTTGAGGCGATTCGCGCCGGTGAGGCGAAGGCTCGTGCTTCTCAGAAGGCTGGCCGTCTTGCCCGCGCTGAGGGTGAGTCGTTCCGTTCGGGCCGTGAGGATCGTTCGGAGGAGCGTCGTTCGTCCAAGCGTCAGAACCGCGAGCAGCAGAACGCTGAGGCAACCTCCGCTGAGGTAAACTCGGGTGTGCAGAAGGCTCAGGAGTCCAAACGTGTTGAGCGTGAGGACCTGCGCATTGAGGATGTTCGTGAGACTCCGCGTGCGTCCCGCCGCCGTGCTCGTCGTGCCGCTGATGAGAAGCGCGCCGAGAAGGCGGCTGAGCAGAGCATGGCATCCGAGCAGGCACCCGCAAAGGCTGATAAGGTTGAGAAGTCTGAGTCTCGCACGGTTGTGACCGGCGTGATTGGTGCTCCGGCGGTGACCGGTGTGGTGGGCGCAGCTCCCGCAGCGGTTGAGGCTCCGGTTGAGGAGGCTCAGAAGCCTGCGGCTCAGGTGCCCGGTTCGACCCCGCGTAAGCGTCGCACTCGCCGTGCGGCTTCGAGCGCCGGTGCCGGTGCTCAGGTCGTGACCGTGGACGCTTCCGAGCGTGCTGAGGGTTCCGTGGTTGCTTCCGCTTCTGTTGCGGATGTGGCTCCGGTGGCTGATGACGCTTCGGCTCCTGTTTTGTTCGGCATTGGCGTTGCCGCTGCCGACATTAAGCGTGAAGGTAAGGACGATTAGTCTTTAGCTTCCGATCATCGGAAATCCGATGGTGTGTGTATATGAGATAGCCTCGGTAGGGCGAGCCGGAACTTCCCTACCGAGGCTATTTTTTCTGTGTGTGTGCTGCGTCATTTTAAAGGCGCTACTAAGAGTGCGGTGCAGTATTAGGGGAGCATCACGTGGTGTCTGCGGATAATCCGTGAAATTATCTATTGCGCGGCGTGTAGATCATGCCGTATCCTTAAGGACTGGTGTTTATCTCAGTGAAGCCCTATCGACGCAGGGCCAGCGGGAGACACCGCTCCCACCCGCATCGTCTTCGGCGCGGTCGAGTATTCGGCTGAGTTTGGAACGTGCGGGAGAGAGACACCACCGGTGAGCCTCGCGTGTTGGCTTCGGCGGGCAATCCCGCCGGAACGCACGGGCCGCTCCTCCTTGTTCGCGGTCATTTGATTGGCGGGGGAGGGCGCACAGCAATGAAAGCGCAGGCTGCTCATTCGTGTGAGATTCAAGAAGCAAGTTGTCGAGAAAAGTGAGTCCCATAGTGGCATACGCGATTGTACGCGCTGGCGGCCGCCAGGAGAAGGTTTCCGTAGGCGACCTCGTTACCCTTGACCGTGTTGCAGGCGAGCCCGGCAGCACCATCGAGCTGCCCGTGCTGCTGCTCGTCGACGGTGACAAGGTCACCGCTGACGCAAAGTCCCTGGCTTCCGCCAAGGTTGTTGCTGAGAAGGTTGAGGACCTGCGCGGTCCGAAGATCGTTATTCAGAAGTACAAGAACAAGACCGGTTACAAGAAGCGTCAGGGCTTCCGCGCCGAGCTGACCACCGTCAAGATTACCGCTATCAACGCGTAATCGAAACGACCGGAATTCAACCCTAAGGTAGGAATACAGAATGGCACACAAGAAGGGCGCAAGCTCCACCCGTAACGGCCGTGACTCGAACCCCCAGTACCTCGGTGTTAAGCGCTACGGCGGCCAGTCCGTCAACGCAGGCGAGATTCTCGTTCGCCAGCGCGGCACCCACTTCCACCCCGGCCTGAACGTTGGCCGCGGTGGCGACGACACCCTGTTCGCTCTGGCAGCAGGCACCGTCGAATTCGGTACCCGCAAGGGCCGCAAGGTCGTTAACATCCTGGCAGCAGCTGAGTAATACTCACCGCTAGGGCAGAGGGGGTAGGCGTTAGTCTACCCCCTCTCGCTATGACCTCGAATGCCGTGGACGCCCGTGCTGGGCTCCACGATGAGGCGCACCCCAACCCGGTCGCGCCTGCCGCCGCATCCGCAGCATGATTGGTGTGTGCCGTGCGGTGGCGAAGTGAAGATTTTCCAAGATAAGGAGAACCCGTGGCAGAATTCGTGGACCGCGTGGTCTTGCATGTATCTGGCGGTCGCGGAGGTAACGGCTGCGTCTCCGTGCGACGTGAAAAGTTTAAGCCCCTGGGCGGCCCTAACGGCGGTAACGGTGGTAATGGTGGCGCGGTGATTCTGCGCGTGGATAACCAGACCACGACCCTGCTGGAGTACCACCACAGCCCGCATCAGCACGCCCCGAATGGCGATATTGGTCGTGGCGATATGCACCACGGCTTTAACGGTGAGGACCTGGTTCTGACCGTGCCGCAGGGTACTGTGGTGAAGGACCGCGAGGGTAATGTTTTGGCTGACCTGCTGCGTGTGGGCGACGAGTATGTTGCGGCCCGTGGCGGTATGGGCGGTCTGGGTAACGCTGCGTTGGCTTCGGCTAAGCGTAAGGCTCCCGGTTTTGCTCTGCTGGGCACCCCCGGTGAAGAGGCTGATATTGTTCTGGAGCTCAAGTCCATTGCGGATGTGGCTCTGGTGGGTTACCCCTCGGCGGGTAAGTCTTCGTTGATTGCTGCGATTTCTGCGGCGCGTCCGAAGATTGCTGACTACCCGTTCACCACTTTGATCCCGAACCTGGGTGTGGTGCAGGCAGGCGATGTTCGCTACACCGTCGCGGATGTTCCTGGTCTGATTGAGGGCGCTTCGGAGGGCCGCGGTCTGGGCCACCGCTTCCTGCGCCATGTGGAGCGTTCTTCGGCTCTTGTGCATGTGATTGACTGCGCTACTTTGGAGCCGGGCCGCGACCCGATCAGTGACTTTGAGGTGATTCGCGGCGAGCTGCAGAACTATGAGGTTGACCCGACTGCGGGTGTGACCGTGCCGCTGCATGAGCGTCCGCAGATTGTGGTGCTCAATAAGATTGACGTTCCTGAGGCTCGTGAGCTGGCTGAGTTTGTTCGCCCCGAGTTTGAGGAGATGGGCTTCAAGGTCTTCGAGATTTCGACTGCTTCCCATGAGGGTCTGAAGTCCCTGATCTTTGCGATGGCAAAGCTCGTGGAGGAGGACCGCGTGGCTCGTGCCGCTGCCGAGAAGGAAGCGGAGCGCGTGGTTGTTGAGGCTCCTGTGGTTCGCCCGAAGGGCTTCCGCGGTAAGAAGAAGCAGGAGTTCACTATTCGCCGCGAGGAGCGTAACCTTGAGCCGCTGTTCCGCGTGATTGGTGAGAAGCCTGAGCGTTGGATTCAGCAGACTGACTTCAATAATGATGAGGCTGTCGGCTACCTGGCAGACCGCCTGGCGCGCCTGGGCGTTGAGGATGAGCTATTTAAGGCTGGTGCTCGTGCCGGTGACGCCGTGGTGATTGGTGAGAACGACAACTCGGTGATCTTCGATTGGGAGCCGACCATGGTCGGTGGTGCTGAGTTGCTGTCCTCCCCGCGTGGTACGGACGCTCGTCTGGAAGAGATCATTCGCCCGACTCGTGCGCAGAAGCGTGTGGAGTACAAGGAGCGTATGGACGCGAAGGCGGAGGCTCGTGCCGAGCTGGAGTCCGAGCGTGTTGCAGGCGTGTGGACCGAGTCGGTTGAGTACCGCAAGAAGTTGAAGGAAGGCAAGGTCGACGAGAATATCGACATGCCGAACATCGACGACTAGTAGCTGAAGCGTAGCTGTTGCCTAGACAGCTGTTTCATAGACAGTGAGTGGTGCCGCGTACCGGGGTTTGGCTCCGGTGCGCGGCGCTTTCTTGTAGGTTCTGCGGTTGCGGTTGTCTCTCGTGCCGGATGTGCGTGTCGGAACACGCGGGTGAGCCTGTGGTCGGGCGTGCTGGCTGGGTATTCCACTGGCGGCTTAGCTCACCCCCGTCATTTCGATGTTTTTGACCGTAAGCAGGTAGCATAGAGGGGAATGTACGCGGGCACCTTTTTCGGTGTTGCGTACCTTCTGTGTACCTGCCCGCATCCGCACCTGTGGTGGCTTTTTAGCTACCGTGGTGCGGTCTCTGTCCCCAGCAAGGACGGCATTTGTGACTGACCAGTCTGTTCACCTTGATTTTGGTGCTCCGAGCACCGAGTCGATTCCCCCGCGCATTCCCGGTCGGGTGCGTCTGGGCGTGATGGGTGGAACCTTCGACCCGATTCACCACGGACACCTGGTGGCAGCTAGTGAAGTTGCCGCCGTGTTCGACCTGGACGAGGTCGTGTTCGTTCCGACCGGTCAGCCCTGGCAGAAGGTGGGGGAGCGGCACGTGAGTGATGCTGAGCATCGCTACCTGATGACGGTGATTGCGACCGCGTCGAACCCGCGTTTTACGGTGAGCCGTATTGATATTGACCGTGGCGGCGCCACCTACACCTTTGATACGCTTAACGAGCTGCGCGCCCTGCGCCCGGATGCTGACCTGTTCTTCATTACCGGCGCGGACGCGATTAGCCAGATTATGACCTGGCGCAATGCCCATAAGCTGTGGGATTTGGCGACTTTTGTGGGCGTGACCCGCCCCGATCACGAGCTGGATCCGCCGCTGGCTGAGGGTCGTCATATTACGACCCTGAAGATTCCTGCGATGGCGATTTCTTCGACCGATATTCGTCGCCGCGCAGCTGAAGACGCCCCCATCTGGTACCTGGTGCCCGATGGTGTGGTGCAGTACATTGCTAAGTACGGCCTGTACAAGAAGGACGCCTTGACGGCGTACCGTGACGGCTTGCCCCACGTGAAAGATGAGTCTGGGCAGGCACCCCAATCGACGAATAATGAGGGAACACATGAGTGAAGCTACGGGTTCGAAGCCCTATAGCGAGGACGAAGCGTACCTCTACGAGACGTACGTGACCGAGGACGGCATTGAGGTGCCGCCGCCTACTAAGGTGATGGGTCCGCGCCGTCTTGCCCGCTACCGTGAAGAAGTTGCCGAGTACCTGCGTGCAGCCCGCCGCGGTGAGCCCGCGAAGCCTGTTGCGAATATGGGCTCCGTGATTCATGCGGACGCTATTGACCCGCAGGTTCTGGCCGTTCAGCGTCGTTTTGCGGCGTTGGCGGCTCAGGGCAAGATTGACACTGAGGCGAACGATGAGGAGAAGCTGCACGAGCCTGCTCCTCTGACCAGTAGCCTGCGTGTTCTGCGCCCCGAAGAGATCGCGCAGAACCGTGTGGATGCGACCAGCCCCTCCGCGGTGGATAACCCGATGACCTCTTCGATCCCGGTCATTGCCGTGGTCAAGGAGGAGAAGCCGGAACCCGAGCTGCACCAGTACCTGGTGCGCGATGAGCCGAAGGTTGAGGAGCTGGACAGCTCTGACGTTGAGGCTGAGCAGACTGAGGTCGCTTCCGTTGAGGAAGAGACCGTTGAGGTTGCTGAGGTTGAAGAGTCTGCTGACGAGCTGCCCACCCGCGTGAGCGCAGTGAACGCGCAGGGTCTTGACCTGAGCGTGCTGGATAGCGCCTCCGCTGGTGACACCGTGGATTCGGTGGATGGTGACCCGACTGTTGCTCTGAGCCCGGATGAGGTTGAGGAGCTGCTACAGCGCATGGTGGATCGTCAGGATCCCGAAGAATCTGCTGCTCTGGTTGAAGAGGTTACCGAGGACGCTGAGGAGTCTGAGGAAGCCGCGAAGGATGCAGAGTCCAAGGTTGCTGATTCTAAGGTTGCTAAGTCCAAGTCTGCTCCGGTACCTTCCGCTGAGGCTTCCAAGGAGTCCGCTTCTAAGGGCGCTGTTGAGAAGACTGAAGAGGTTCTGCAGCCTGCGCAGAAGGCCTCCCTGGCGTGGCTGTGGATTGTGCTGCTGCTCGCCCTGGTCGTTGTTGGTCTGATTATGATTTTTGGCCCTAAGTAGGCCGTGAACAATGCATCCCTGTTGCGGGTGCTGCCGGCGGGTGTTCTGCCGGCAAGGAAGGAAAATATGACTGCTGCACAGTCCTCGGTTGAGGCTCTGCGCATTGCCGCCCGCGCTGCGGAGGAGAAGCAGGGAACGAACCTGTTCGCTGTGGATGCATCCGACGCGATGGGTCTGATTGATGGCTTCCTGGTGGTTTCTGCCCACAATGAGCGCCTCGTGAACGCTGTTGCGGATGAGGTTGAGGACGCTCTGCGTGAGCAGGCTGACCTGAAGCCGGTCCGCCGTGAGGGTCGTTCCTCGGGTCGTTGGATTCTGCTGGACTTCGGCGATATTGTCGTGCACGTTCAGCATGAGGAGGACCGCGAGTTCTACGCTCTGGATCGTCTGTGGGCTGAGGCCCCGCGTATTGAGCTGGGCGTTGAGAACGAGGCTCCCTTCGACATTGAGGGTGAGACTGAGGAAGATGCTGCACGCATCATTCCCGCTCAGGATGAGGCGTAGGCTTCTGCTTGATTTTTAGCTGATGAGGGGTGGGCTCTGCTGGCGCTGTATGGTGCCGCGGGGTCCGCCCTTCTTGCTTAGCCGCCGGGAACTTTTTGGAGTTTTGGGTGCGCGGGTTTGCATCGCTGTCCGTGGTGTGTGTAATATATTCATGTTGCCTCGTTGAGGTCACTAACAGAATATGGGGATATGGCGCAGCTGGTAGCGCACCTGCATGGCATGCAGGGGGTCAGGGGTTCGAGTCCCCTTATCTCCACGTTTTCTCGGTTGAGGAGCTTATCGCCCGGTTCTTGTGAATCGGGCGATTTTGCTATCCACTGATAACTCTCGATAGTCAACAACGCAGTTCATAGTTGAGGAGAAGTGCATGGGAGCGCACGCACATCACGGCCACGTCGGGCACCACGGGCATCACCACGACCATTCGCATGCCCCGAGCCCGGAGGATGCCGCCTCGATGCGTCCGCGCCTGCTGATTGCGTTCAGCTTGGCGGTCGTTATTGTGTTGGCGCAGGCGATCGGTTCGTTGGTCACCGGAAGTCTCGCGCTGCTGACTGATACGGCGCACGCGCTGGCGGATGCCTCGGGCCTGCTGGTGGCGCTCACGGCGGCTTCGCTGATGACGCGCCCGGCAACGTCCCGCCGCACGTGGGGTTTTCGCCGTATTGAGGTGCTGGCTGCGCTGGGTCAGTCGGTGCTGCTACTGGCGGTGGGTATCTACACGGCGGTGGAGGGCGTGCATCGCCTGTTTGCCCCGCCGGAGGTGCCCGGCACCGAGCTGCTGATCTTTGGTGTGGTTGGCCTGGTGGCGAACGCTATTGGTATTGCGGTGCTGGCTACGGCGAGGAACGCGAACTTCAATATGCGTGCCGCGTTCCTGGAGGTGCTCAATGACGCCCTGGGTTCGCTGGGTGTGATTGTGGCGGCTATCGTGATTTGGCTGACCGGCTTCTACCAGGCGGACGCTCTTGCGGGTCTGTTCATTGCGGCGCTGATTGTGCCGCGTGCGATGCGCCTGATGAAGCAGACGACTGCGGTGCTCATGGAGTTCACCCCGGACGGTCTGGATTTGGACGCGATGCGTGAGCACATGCTGCGCGTTGAGGGTGTGGTGGAGGTGCACGATGTGCACGCTTCGATGGTGGCGACCGGTCTGCCGGTGGTGACCGCACACGTGGTGGTTGCCGATTCGTGCTTCCATGACGGGTCTGCGGTGGCGATTTTGGACCGTATCCGTTCGTGCGTGGCGGGTCATTTTGAGGTGTCGGTGGAGCATTCGACGTTCCAGCTGGAGACTGCCGAGTTGGGTGGCCGTGAGCCGGCTTCGATTCGCCACCCCTAGGCTGTGCCCGTAGGTTTTGCCCATAGATTTTGCTTGAGCTTCGTCGGAGGTTCTGCCCGCCGCGGTAAATTACGGCAGATAAATTACGGCAGAAAACGGCAAACCAGAACAGGTACCAGAGCCTGAAATAGCGGGGGAGAAGTGACCGTTATATTTGGTGGCTTCAACACGCAAAAGATACACTCTTTAGGGAGCAAAAGGTGCTCCTCACCCACACACTTTGACAGGCCCGCTGGCTGGCTCTTTAGCTTGGTAGCCGCGGTAGCCTGCAACGATGAGCGCCTCAGCCCAGCTGAAACGGAATAGCTGAAACGGAACAGCGGGCGGGCGCATCCTAGAATTTTTGACGAGAACAACCACGATTAGCAGCAGATACGGAACACTATGCATTCACCTATTGCCACTTACCTGACCGAGACCCTCGAGTCGGTCGCTTCTGATACCTCCGGTGAGTTGGCAAACTACATTCCGGAACTTGCCGCCGTGGACCCGGACAAGCTTGCCGCGTCTATCGCCATGGTTGATGGTGAGCAGTACGCCGCCGGTGACTCCGATGTGGAGTTCACGATCCAGTCGATTTCTAAGCCGTTCGTGTACGCCCTGGCGCTCGCGGACCGCGGCTATGATGACGTGCTTGCGAAGGTGGGTGTGGAGCCTTCCGGTGAGCCGTTCAACGAGCTGTCCCTGGAGGACGGCTCCGGTAAGCCGCTGAACCCGATGATTAACGCGGGTGCGATTACCACCCATTCGCTGGTGGGCCCTCCCGGTGCGACTCAGGGCGAGCGCATGGAGCGCGTCATTTCTGGTCTGTCTGCGTTTGCGGGCCGTCGCCTGTCGGTGAATGAGCGCGTGTACGAGTCTGAGCTGGAGCACGCGCACCGCAACTACGCGATTGCGCACATGCTGCGCGGCCACGGCATCCTGACCGGTGACCCGACTGTGGCGGTGCAGGGTTATACCCGCCAGTGCTCGCTGATGGTGACGGTTAAGGATTTGGCGTTGATGGCGGCGACTTTGGCGAACTATGGTGTGCATCCGGTGACGGGTGAGCAGGTGGTTCCTAAGACTGTGGTGCGTCAGGTGCTGAGCGTCATGTTCACGTGCGGTATGTATAACTCTGCGGGTGACTGGGCAACCCAGGTGGGCGTGCCGGCGAAGAGCGGCGTGGGCGGCGGCATTATTGGTGCTGTGCCCGGTCAGCTGGGTGTGGCGACGTTCTCGCCGCGTCTGGACGGTCACGGTAACAGTGTGCGCGGTGTGGAGCTGTTTGAGCAGTTCTCTGATGACATGGGCATGCATGTGATGAACGTGCCGACGGTGGCTCGTTCGGCGTTGCGTGCGAACTACCAGATCGGTTCGGGCGATGAGTCTATGCGCCTGATTCAGTTGCAGGGCCGCATCCGTTTTGCGGGTGTGGAGCGCGTAATCCGTGAGATTGTGGAATCCCCGATGGAGGGTTCGAAGGTCGCCCTGGATGTGACGCGCGTGTACGCGGTGGATGAGGTCGCTCAGAGCATGCTCCTGGAGCTGATGCGTCGTCTGCGGAATGACGGGTACAAGGTGTACCTGATTGATAATGACGAGACGATCACGAATACGGATGCGCTGCGCAGCATGGGTGTGAAGGTTTTGACGAACCCGGCGGCGGTGACTTCTGCTGAGTCGGATGCTGAGCGTGTGGCTGAGGCGGACGCCGAAGAGGCTGCGGAGGCTGCAGCGCTGGAGGCACTGAATGCGTTGGAATCCGCTCAGGCGGAGCAGCCGGAAGCTCCGGAGTCCGAGTAGGTTTCTCTCCGCGTACTTGGATGTACGATTGTGTGAACTTATATATTGAGGCCCCTTTCCCGGGCGCGTTGTGAATGCGTTCTGGGGGAGGGGTCTTGCTGTGCTTAGAATTGCACCTTGCGCTGTAGCTGTACCTTGATTATCTGGCGTGCGGGTAGCTTAGTGTACTGAGCGTGGTCTTCGGTGAGTGAGGGGACTGAAAGTACGTAGAGGTTCTTTAATAGCGCAGTTGTTAATCATTAAGTAATATTTTGAATTTTTCGATAGCTAACAGTGGTCTCATCATACACTCGTAATATGAACACTGTTCCACACTCAGAAACACCTATCACTACTCGTCAATCCACTATTACTGACCCCACCGCTGACCGGGCGGTGGCGGGTGCTTCTGCCCGCGCATCCATGGGGCGACGGGAACTCTTACAACACGTTGGTACCTTTGGTCTGGGTGCGGTGGGCTTCGGCGTGCTGGGTCTTGGCCTCACTGGTTGTACCCCATCGAGCAGCCCGTCCGGTAGTGCGTCGGGTAGCGCCTCGGCGAGCCCTTCTTCGGCCCCTTCGGCAAGCTCGGCGGCTGCCCCTTCCGCATCTGGCTCCGCAACGGGTACTGCATCCCCGACCGCCGCGGCATCTAAGACCGATTCTGCGACTGCGACCTCGTCGAACCCGGTTCCCGAAGCTCGTGCCTGGACTGGCCCGCAGACCGGCCTGTCCGGTGAGGGCAAGTATATTGCGTGGACGGTCGATGACGGCGCCGACCCGGAGGTGGTACGCGCCTACGCGGAGTTTTCCCGCCGTACCGGCACGCGCCTCACCTTCTTTATCAACGGTCAGTACCCGGCGTTTAGGCAGCATCGTGACCTGTTGTTGCCGCTGGTGAAGAGCGGTCAGTTGCAGATTGCGAACCATACGTATAGTCATGCGGCGTTGACGAGCCTGACGGATGAGCAGATTGTTCAGGAGTTGACCCGTAATGATGAGGAGATTAGTCGCCTGTTTGGGGTGTCTTCGAAGCCGTATTTCCGCCCGCCGTACGGGTATTATGATGCGCGCGTGTTGGCGGCTGCGGCGTCGTGTGGTTTTACGCGCCCGGTTCTGTGGTACGGGTCGTTGGCGGATTCGTCTAATATTTCTTCGGCTGAGGTGTATGCCTATGCGGAGAAGTATGCATTGGCTCAGCATATTGTGATTGGGCATTTGAATTATCGGGGTGTGGTGTCTGAGCTGGACCGTATTCGGGCGTTGTTGGATCGGCGCGGGTTGAAGACGGTGACGATTCGCGACTATTACGGGTAGTGCGGGGGAGACCCGGCGAGGGGTTCCGGTGGGTATACTGGGAGGCATGATGAAGCTTCCTCAGAACCCTCTCCTTCGGCAGGTGCACCGCTTCCGTGAGTCGCTGTTGCTTCTGCTGTATTACTCGCTGTCTTTTCTGGGTGTGCGGTGGATGCGCACGGGGCATCCGCGTGTGGCGGCGGTGTGGTCTGTGGGTTTGTGGCTGAATTTGGTGGTGCGCGGTATGGGCCAGGTGGTGCGTATGCTGGTGCCGGTCCTGCAGGATGCGGAGGCGCGCCGTGCTCGTGCTGAGCGTGCCCGCGCCTACCAGCCGCGCTAACCTCACCGGCTGAGCTAACAGAACGAGGCTGATACGACGAAGCCCCCTCGTACTAGAAATAGTACGAGGGGGCTTCGCTATAAGGACAGACGGAAGCCTAGCGCTTCTTCTTCGGCTCGCACGCCACACCGTCACCATCAGAATCAAGACCAGGGCGGTAACCCGGCTCGCCACGATGCAACGGCGCCGCGCCAGCTGCACGTACCGCATCACAATTCTTGTAGTAAACACTCGACTGCGCCGGAGCCTGCTGAACCGGCTGCGCGGGAGCTTGCTGAGCGGGAGCCTCAGCCACCGGCGCCTCCGCGGAAGGTGCCTCAGCCGCCGGTGCCTGCACGGGAGCCTCAGTAGTCGGAACCGGAGACGGGGTTACCGTCGGGGTAGGAGACTCCGAAGGAGTCGCAGACGCACTCGGAGAAGAACTAGGGGTAGCTGAAACCGAAGGGCTAGCAGAAACAGACGTCGACGATGACGCAGAAGGCACAGACTTCGGAGCGCGAACAGACGAAGAGCAACCAGTCAGCAGCAGAGCACCCGCAAGAACACCAGCGGTCGCGGTGTGAATTTTCAACACAATATTCCTTTATAAAGTGAGTGGACAAGTGTGTTCACCGTAGAACACACACTCAAGTGTAAATGAAAACGGCCCCATTCGCAGATAATATTGAGCCCCAAACATTTCTGACAAGGGAAGATGCAACGTGCGGGCATAGTAAAGCCCCCTCGTACTAGAAATGAACTGCGCCCCGAAACTTGGACGCATTAAATACTAGCCGTTACGCGGCCTCCTGCAGGGCCTGAACCCGGTACTCTACCGGGGTCAGGCCCCTAAGCTTTACCTGACGCCTTACCGTATTCCAATGCGTG
>NZ_ACVO01000005.1 GCF_000175615.1 Rothia mucilaginosa ATCC 25296
CCGTAGGTTTGCGGTGATTATAGCAAGAGGGAAACGCCTGGTTCCATTCCGAACCCAGAAGCTAAGACTCTTCGCGCCGATGGTACTGCACTTTTGTGGGTGTGGGAGAGTAGGTTATTGCCGCTTTATTATTCAATAGCCCCGGCTTCGCCGGGGCTATTTTTGTTTGGGGAGGCCTAAAGGCCTCCCCATTTGTCTTTAACATCCCATCAGTACGGGTGCACGGATGGTGCTCTCTATACTAGAATGGTATGGCTTATGTTTAGGCATTAGCGGGTGTATCTAAAGCACCCCTCATAGAGTTGATGCCTCAGGCAGCGGTTCGCCCGAATCGACTGCATACCCTACCCGCCCACACTGGCGGATACCTCCCAAGGAGATTCATGTCTGAGACCCCCCGTCACGAGTCTAACGGCTCCGGCCCCCGCCAGCACCGCAAGAACAGCGGAGGAAAGGACTTCCGCTCCCAGAAGGGCGGCAAGAACTTTGGCGGCAAGGGCGGTTTCAAGCGTAACGACCGCGGAGGCAAGAAGTTCGACGGCCGTCGCTCCGACTCCCGATCCAAGGCACCTCGATCCAACGGCCCTGAGTCTGAGGCACCTCGCGAAGAAGTACGCAGCATCGGTGGCCGTGCAGGCTACCGCCCCGCAAAGCCCAAGGCGCCGGAAATTGACGACGACATCACCGGTCGCGAGCTGGACGGCGCAACCTTCCGTCAGCTGCGCGCCCTGGAACCGCGCAACGCAGAAACCGTTGCAAAGCACCTCGCCATGGCTGGTCGCTACCTCGACATCGACCCCGAATTCGCGCTGGAACACGCCGTTGCTGCATCCCGCAGTGCAGGTCGTATTGCCGCAGTACGCGAAGCCGTTGGCGTCGCCGCATATGTGGCAGAAGACTTCGAACTGGCCCTGCGCGAACTGCGCACCCACCGCCGTATTAGCGGCTCCGTAGACCACCTGGCATTGCTGGTAGACTGCGAACGTGCGCTCGGCCGCCTGCCCAAGGCAATGGAAATGATTGCAGAATTCAAGAAGGAAGAACTGCCCGCCAACGTGCGCGTGGAGCTCGCCATCGTTGAATCCGGCATCCTCAGCGATCAGGGCAAGAAGTCTGAGGCCGTCGTAGCACTGCAGATTCCTCAGCTGAACCCCAAGCGTGCCTTTGAGTACAGCCCCCGCCTGTTCAGCGCATACTCCGACGCGCTGGCTAACGCAGGCCGTAACCAGGAAGCAGAACGCTGGGCACGCCTCGCCTTCATGGCAGAAGCAGCACTGGGCCAGGGCAACTTCGCAGAACCCGAAATCTTCGACATGTTCGGTGAAGCTGGCCTCTTCGAGCAGGAAGAGAAGTCTGTAGAACTCACTGAGACCGTAGAAGAAGCTGAAGAAACCGCAGAAGCTTCCGCAGAAGAGGAAGCAAGCGAAGCTGACGAAGAGGCTGCCGAGAACGAGAAGACCGAAGCGCCTAAGTCTGATGCGCCTAAGGCTGAAGAAGCAGAAGAAACCTCCGCAGAATAAGACTGCAGAGAATCTAAGAATTCTAAATACATGACCTAAGTGTCAGCGTGAAACCGCTGGACGCCACACCCAAGCAGGGGAGAGCGTCCAGCGGTTTTCCATATAATCGCCCGAAGGCACCATCGCTAGAGTGTCTAACAGGTACGATTAATAGCGACAACCGCCAGAGACCCCGAGAGGAACACTCTATGACCACGAACGTACTCCTATCCCGCTACGATGCCCTCCTCTCCGATCTGGACGGCGTGGTCTACGCGGGTCCCTTCGCCATCGAAGGCGCACCCGAAGCGCTCAACCGTGCCGAAGAAGAACTCAACGTACCGGTCATCTTCGTCACCAACAACGCATCGCGCTCTGTAGAATCTGTAGCAGAGCACCTGCGTGAACTGGGTGTGCACACCCGAGCAGAACGAGTCGTCAGCTCCGCACAGGCAGGCGCCGCACTGCTCGCACAGCACGTACCCGCAGACTCCAAAGTGCTCATCACCGGCACCGAAGCACTCGCCGACTGCGTTCGTGCGGTAGGCCTCGAAACCGTACGCAAGGAAGAAGAAGGCCCCGTAGCCGTCATCCAGGGTTTCGACCCCAAGATCGGCTGGGAAGACCTTGCGGAAGCCGCCTACACCCTCGCAAACCCCGACATCCTCTGGATTGCCACCAACACCGACCAGAGCATCCCCAAGGAACGAGGCCAGGCACCCGGCAACGGAACCCTCGTAGCAGCCGTGGCAAGCGCAACCCGCCGCACCCCGCTCGTTGCGGGCAAGCCCGAAGCACCCATCTTCCACACCGCAGCGCAGGCAGTGAACTCCAGCCGCCCCGTCATCGTGGGCGACCGCCTGGACACCGATATTCTCGGCGCCAACAACGCAAAGATGGACGGCGCCCTCGTCCTCACCGGCGTACAGACCTACCAGGATGTCATCGAGGCCGTGCCGAACCAGCGTCCGACCTATATTCTGCGCACCCTCGAGGACTTCTTCGCACCCTACCCTGAAATTGAGGTGCTCTACGAAGGCTACGAAGTCACCGCAACCGGCCCCACCTGGCAGGCACGAGTCCGCGGCGAAAACCTGAGCCTGACCGGCCCCGAGATTGAAGATGCCGAAGCATTCGCGGGCAGCGAGAGCGAAGCCGAAGCATGGCGCGTAGCCTGCGCAGCATGGTGGGCAGCAAACCCCGAACAGGGCGCACGCCCCAACATCCAGGGGATCCCCGGTGCCTAAAGAACCGGAGACTAATAGCACAGCAGAGGAAACCGCTGAGCTTGATGCAGAATTCGAGCGCCAACTCGCGGCGACCCTCGCCATGGACCCCATAGAGCGCGTCAAGCGCCTCGAAACGATGAGTGAGCAACTGGAGAAGGACCTCGAAAACCTCTCCTAGTTCGCGGCGGTGATCCCTCAGAACAGCAATGCTCTGAGGAGCACTAGATAACCCGTCACCAGACGACGACAGAAAGAAGACAAGGACACCGTGCGCCTCGATAAATACCTGGTCGAAGCCGGATTCGTGAGCTCCCGAACCCTCGCCGCAAAACTCATCGCGGCAGGGGACGTGCAAGTCAACGGCAAGGTTGCGCGCAAAGCGTCCATGCTCGTGGGCCCGGAGGATACCCTCTACGTGCGCCAGAGCGAGCTGACCGAATACGTCAGCCGCGCAGGGCACAAGCTCGCCGGTGCCCTCGACGCGTTCCCCGAAATCGAGGTAGAAGGCAAGCGTTGCCTGGACGCGGGAGCATCCACCGGAGGCTTTACCGACGTGCTGCTTCGTCGAGGAGCCGCCCACGTAGCCGCCGTTGACGTAGGACACGGGCAGCTTGTGGACACGCTACGCGAAGAACCGCGAGTCGGCGTGTACGAAGGGCTCAACGTTCGCTACATGAAGCCCGAAGACATTGGTGGGCAGGTCGAACTGACGGTTTCTGACCTCTCGTTCATCTCACTGACCCTGGTTATGGAGGCGCTAGCGAATGCCACCGAAACCGGCGGCGACCTGGTGCTCATGGTCAAGCCGCAGTTCGAAGTCGGCAAGCACCGCATCGGACGCGGGGGAGTGGTGCACGAAGAAGCCGCCCGCCGTGAAGCCGTGGAAAAAGTGCAGGCATCTGCGGTGAGCCACGGATTGCGCGTGATGGGTATGGAACCCAGCCCGCTCCCTGGACAGGACGGCAACGTAGAGTACTTCCTCTGGTGCCGAAAATAAATAGTGCTAAGGCAGTCTGAGAAAAACCGCTCGGTAACGCAGGATGCGTTGAGGGTGGTGCTTTCTCAGGCTGCCGCGCTATGCGCAGGCACTTTTCACGGGTATTTTTCGCAGGTATCTAGAGATACCCCAGCTGTACGCTATTCGAAATAATTTTCTAAAAATATGGTACTTTAGAAAATCTTCGAGAACATATTCGGTATGATAGGGGTAGATACACCATCTCAACACCCCGATCTCAACACCCGATGGGAGAGAGTCGTTATGGCAGAACACGAAAGCCATGCACCGCAGGAAGCAGTCGCACAGGTAGCTACCGCAGGTGCGCGTCATGGTTCTGAACACCACAGTTTCGAACGTCATGGTTCCGAAGACTCGGTGGAACAACGTCACCGTAAGATTCTCGTCTTCGCCCACGTGGGGCGCAAAGAAGCACGAGATGCCGCCCGACAGGCATGCACCCAGCTCTACGAAGCGGGACTCGCGCCCGTCATGACTCGCTCCGATCTGGAGACCCTGAGTGAAAACTGGGACGAGCCCGTCCCCGTGCAGGTCGTCCACGAATCTGTAGCGCTCATCGATATTGAACTCGGCGTGGTGCTCGGTGGCGATGGTTCGATTCTTCGTGCCGCAGAAATGGTACGCCGAACCAGCGTTCCGCTCATTGGCGTGAACCTGGGGCACGTCGGCTTCCTCGCCGAATCCGAAGAGAGCGACCTGACCGAAACCGTTCGCTGCATCGTCAACAACGAATACACCGTTGAAGAACGCATGGCAATCGATGTGGAAGTCTGGAACGACGGCAAGCGCGTGCACAGCGACTGGGCGCTGAACGAAGCCAGTGTTGAAAAGGGCAACCGCGAAAAAATGATTGAAGTCATTATTGAAGTGGACTGCCGCCCGCTCAGCAGCTTCGGCTGCGACGGTGTGGTCATGGGAACCCCCACCGGCTCGACCGCCTATGCTTTCTCCGGTGGCGGCCCGGTCGTCTGGCCCGAAGTTGAGGCAATTCTCATGGTGCCCCTCTCGGCTCACGCGCTCTTCGCGCGCCCGCTGGTAGCAGCGCCGACCTCCACCTTGGCGGTAGAAATGATGCCCGGAAACGGTGCCTCCGGCGTGCTCTGGTGCGATGGCCGCCGAACCGTGGAGTTGGACCCCGGCTCCCGTATTGAGGTGCGACGCTCCGAAAAGTCGGTGCTGCTCGCCCGTATCCACCCGGCTCCCTTCTCTGAGCGACTGGTGCGTAAATTTGAGCTTCCGATCCGTGGCTGGCGTGGCCCGCAGGACACCGAGAAGCACTAAAGAAAAGGAATGAACGTTCGTGATTGAGGAAATCCATATTCGAGACCTCGGCATCATCACCGATGCGAGGCTCCCCCTCGAACCCGGATTCTCCGTGCTGACCGGTGAAACCGGCGCAGGTAAAACCATGGTCGTCACCGCCCTCGGTATGCTCCTGGGCGCCCGCTCCGACGCCTCCAGCGTGCGCAACGGTGCTAAGAGCGCCCTCGCCGAAGCAGTGATTCGCCTGCCCCACGGGCACCGCGCCCTCGAGCTTGCCGAAGAAGCCGGCGGTACCGCCGAAGACATCGACGAACAGACCTCCGAGCTGCTGCTGGCACGCACCGTCAACGCCTCGGGACGCTCCCGTGCCCACGTCGGCGGTTGCTCCGCACCCATCGGGACCCTGTCTCAGATTGGTCAGACTCTTGTTGCAGTCCACGGCCAGTCCGATCAGCTGCGCCTCAAATCAGCGGCAGAGCAGCGCCAGTCCCTCGACCTGTACGCCGGTGAAGAGCTCTCCAACCTGCTGGAGAAGTACCGCGAAAACTACGAGCGATACCGCGCCGCCGCCGCAGAGCTGAAGGAAGTACGCGAAAACTCGCGCGCACGAGCCCTCGAAGCGCAGACCCTGCAGGGAGCCCTCGAAGAAATCAGTGCCGTCAACCCGCAGGAGGGCGAAGAAGAAGAGCTCAAAGCCGAAATGGTGAAGCTCATGAACGTTGAAGCGCTACGCATTGCCTCGGCAACCGCCTCCGCGGCGCTCAGCGGTAGTGAATACTCTACCGGCGACGAGCAGAGCGTCATGAGCCTGCTCGATGCAAGCCGCTCCGCGCTCCAGGCGCAGGCAGACGCTGATGAAGAGCTTGCTTCTCTCGCCGCGCGCGTCAACGAACTGTTGATTCTTGCCACCGATATCTCCTCGGATCTGTCCTCCTACATGGCCTCCCTGGATGTTGAAGGCCCCGAACGTCTGGCGCAGGTGCAGACTCGCCGCGCCCAGCTGGCGACCCTCACCCGCAAATACGGTGCCGACATCGCCGAGGTTCTCGAATGGGCCGAAGAATCCCGTGCACGCCTTGAGACCCTGGTGGACGACCCGCAGCGACAGGAAACCCTGGAAACCGAGCTGGTACAGCTACGCAAGGTGCTCGGCGCCCAGGCAGAAGAGCTGACCGCCCTGCGCCGTGCCGCCGCACAGAAACTGGCAGACGCCGTCAGTGAGGAGCTCACCGCTCTTGCCATGCCGAACGCCTCCCTGGTCGTGGAAGTTGCTGAAGCCGAAAAGTTCTCGGTGCACGGCCGAGACACCGTGACCTTCATGCTGGCGCCCCACCGAACCGCCGTGCCGCGCCCGCTCGGTAAGGGCGCCTCCGGCGGCGAGCTCTCCCGCGTAATGCTCGCCCTGGAGGTAGTGCTTGCCGAAGTAGACCCCGTACCCACCTTCATCTTCGACGAGGTGGACTCCGGCGTGGGCGGTAAGGCCGCTATCGAAATCGGTCGCCGCCTCGCCATGCTCGCCCGACACGTGCAGGTTCTGGTGGTCACCCACCTGCCGCAGGTTGCAGCCTTCGCGGACCAGCACATCCTCGTGCTGAAAAACGATGACGCGTCCCTCTCAAAGGTCAAGGTACTTTCCGAAGAGGAACGCGTGGTGGAACTGGCGCGAATGCTCTCCGGGCACGATCAATCAGAATCGGCGCGAGAGCATGCCCGAGAGCTACTGGCAGCCGGTCGAGAAGTGCCGCAGGGGCGCTGAAACTGACGGCAAGCCGGCGGCAAACCGGCAGAGAAAAGTATGAGGAAAGTGCTGGCAAAAGCGCCGAAAGGTGGCATCTTTCGCACCAAAGACCATCAAAGGGGCTGAAGTGTGCGAGCGTGCCTCAGAAAGTTGCCAGTACAGCCCGCGCCGGTGACCAATAGCGGTGCATGGATCCCAGAGGATGTGAGATACTCTGTGAATGCTCCTACACCTGCTTCTACACGGCGCGGCGGGAATAATAAATCCCCAGCTCCGTTTACAGTGGTGATAAGGACAAATAGGGGAGGGAAAGCCGCCTGAGAGAATCCTCTCGCGGCAAAACCCTCTGCTTGGATAGCAGACAAGAAAATGGTAGGCTTGAATTCCGTGGTGAATGAAAAAAATAACGCTCTGAACGCGTCCTCTAACGACAAGGTAACCCGCCAGATTTTCGTGACCGGCGGCGTTGCATCTTCTCTCGGTAAGGGCCTGTCGGCCTCTTCCCTTGGTCAGCTTCTTCGCGCACGTGGCCTCTCTGTGACCATGCAGAAGTTCGACCCCTACCTGAACGTCGACCCCGGTACGATGAACCCCTTCCAGCACGGTGAAGTCTTTGTCACCGACGACGGTGCTGAAACCGACCTCGACATCGGACACTACGAGCGCTTCCTGGACGAAAACCTCGACCAGTCCGCTAACGTGACCACCGGCCAGGTCTACTCCTCCGTCATCGCGAAGGAACGCCGCGGCGAATACCTCGGTGACACCGTCCAGGTCATCCCTCACATTACCGACGAAATCAAGGCCCGTATGCGTCACGCAGCGGAAATTGAAAACGCACCCGACATCATCATCACTGAAATCGGTGGTACCGTCGGCGATATCGAGTCCCTGCCCTTCATGGAGGCAGCACGCCAGGTACGCCGCGATGTTGGCCGCAAGAACGTCTTCTTCCTGCACGTCTCCCTGGTGCCCTTCATCGGCCCCTCCGGCGAGCTCAAGACCAAGCCGACCCAGCACTCCGTGGCAGCACTGCGCGGCCTGGGCATCCAGCCTGACGGTCTGATCCTGCGCTGTGAGCGTGAGGTCCCCGCATCGCACCGCTCCAAGATCGGTAACGCATGCGACGTGGACACCGACGCAGTGATTTCCTGCGCCGACGCACCCAGCATCTACGACATCCCCAAGACCCTGCACAGCCAGAAGCTCGACGACTACATCCTCGACTACTTCGGCATTGAGGCTCCCGCACCGGACTTCACCCAGTGGGACCGCCTGCTCGACGCAGTGCACCGCCCCGCAGCAGAGGTCAACGTTGGCCTGGTCGGTAAGTACATCGACCTGCCCGACGCATACCTGTCCGTCTCCGAGGCTCTGCGCGCCGGCGGCTTCGCAAACAACGTGAAGGTCAACATCAAGTGGGTTGCAGCCGACCTGTGTGCAACCGACGAAGATGCAGACCACCAGCTGCGCAACATGGACGCAATCCTCGTGCCCGGCGGCTTCGGCATCCGCGGCCTGGACGGCAAGATCGGCGCCCTCAAGTACGCACGCGAGCACAAGATCCCGACCCTGGGCATCTGCCTCGGCCTGCAGTCCATGGTCATCGAGTACGCACGCAACGTACTGGGTCTAACCGAAGCATCCTCCACCGAGTTCGATCCGGAAACCTCCGTACCGGTCATCGCAACCATCGAAGAGCAGAAGCAGTTCGTCGAAGGTGCAGGCGACCTGGGCGGCACCATGCGCCTGGGCCTGTACAAGGCAAACCTGGTTCCCGGCTCTCAGGTAGCTAAGGCGTACGGTGCAACCGAGGTTGCAGAGCGTCACCGCCACCGCTACGAGGTGAACAACGAGTACCGCGAGCAGCTTGAAGAAGCAGGCCTGCGCATCTCCGGTACCTCCCCGGACTCCTCGCTGGTCGAGTACGTGGAACTACCCGCAGAGGCACACCCCTACTACGTGGCAACTCAGGCACACCCCGAGTACCGCTCGCGTCCGACCCGCCCGCACCCGCTCTTCTCCGGCCTGATTAAGGCTGCTCTGGAGCGCCGCGGCGCCTAACATCTAGGCACAAACGTTCAGCATCCCGCTCACCCCGTACTGGGGAGAGCGGGATGCTTTCGTTTAAGCGTGAGCGTGGTCTACTCTGCGCCCACACCTGACGCGCCAAACGTAGCGGGGCTAAGAAGCCGCCTACAATGAAAGAATGAGCAACAACCAGCAGATTATTGATGCACCCTCCGAACGCACCATCCGCACCCGCACCGTGAAGTACAGCGGCTACGTGATCGAAACGACCGTTGAAGAGTACGAACTCAACGAAAACGCCGTGCTGACCCGCGACGTCGTGGAAATGCCCGGCGCCGTCGCCGTGGCGGTCCTCAACGACAACAACGAACTGCTGATGCTTAACCAGTACCGCCACCCGGTGCGTATGAACCTCTGGGAAGTACCCGCCGGACTGCTCGACATCGACGGTGAAGACCCCCTGGTCGCCGCGCAGCGCGAACTTGCCGAAGAGGCAGACCTGCAGGCAGACACCTGGAACGCACTGACCGACTACTTCAGCAGCCCCGGCGCAACCAGCGAAGCAGGCCGCGTCTACCTGGCGCGTAACCTCTCGGAACTGCCCGTCGAAGAACGTAGCGAACGCACCGACGAAGAAGCAGAAATGACCTACCGCTGGGTGCCCCTCGCCGAGGCAGTGCAGCTGGTGCTGGGCGGAAAGGTTCATAACGCGCTCGCTATCCAGGCGGTACTCGCCACCTACGCGGCGGAGCAGAACAATTTTGAAGGTCTGCGCCCCGCCGAGGGCGGCTGGGAGTTCCACCCCTACATGGGGCAGCGCCGCGAAAAGCCGGAGAACTTCCGCAACCACTAAGAACGGAACGTAGAGTGGGGGAGTAGCCCAGCCTACGGCAAACCCAAATATCAAGAGGCCCAAACATCAAACAGAACCGGCAGAGGAGATAGCGTGAAGCAGGCAAAAAGCACGGTGAGCAAGGCGCCCCGCGGCGCGGGTCTGCTTGGTGTGCCCTCTTCTGCCGGTTCCTCCGTGCTGGGTTCTTCTGCCCTTGGTTCTACTCCGAGTTCTTCCCATCAGGAGGCGCAGACCCCGCTCCAGAAAGCCATTGACCAGTACCTCATCCACCTGCGCGTGGAGCGAGGAAGCAGCGAGCACACCATCGCCTCCTACGCGCGCGATTTGCGACGATACAGCGCCTACATGGCGACCCTCGGCGTCATCGACCCCGAACGCATCACCACCGCGCAGGTACGCTCCTTCATGCGGGAACTCGCCGCTCCCACCGTGCCCCTTGCCGGATTCGAAGCGGGGGAGAAGAACAACCAGAACGCGCAGGAAGCTCAGGAAGCGCAGGAAGAAGCCGCAGAATCGCTGGCACTGATGATCGCCTCCGAATCGGGGCGAGGGACAGGAAACGGGCGCGCTGGGAAAGGTCGTGCCGGGCAGCCGGAGAAAGCCGGGGCGTCAGAAAAAGAAACGCCAGCCGCTGAAGGCGCGCCGAGCCTGCCCCTGCCCTTGGGGCCGAACTCCATCGCCCGCACCATGGCGGCAGTCCGCGGAGCACACGCCTTCTGGGTCTCCGCGCTCATCGTGCCCACCGACCCGGCGGCACCGGTCACCCCGCCCAAGAACGTTAAACGCCTACCCAAAGCAGTCAGCGTAGAAGACATCCAGCGGCTACTCGCCGTACCCGACCGCGAAACCGCCACCGGGCTACGTAACCGAGCCATACTCGAATTCCTCTACGCCACCGGCGCGCGCGTGAGCGAAATGCTCAACGCCGATATCGACGACGTGCACTTCGAAGGAACCCTCACCGACGAAGACGGCAACCAGATTACCCTGCCCGGCTACGTTCGACTCTTCGGCAAGGGAAACAAAGAACGACTCGTACCCATCGGAAGCTACGCCCAAAAAGCAATCCAAGACTACCTGGTGCGTGCCCGCCCCTCCTTCGTAGCGCACGGTAAAGGCACCTCCGCGCTCTTCGTGAACGGACGAGGCGGCAGACTCGGACGCCAAGGCGCCTGGCTCATCCTCAAAGAAGCCGCCGAAGCCGCCGGGCTCAGCTCCGACTTCTCACCGCACTCCATGCGCCACAGCTTCGCAACGCACCTGCTACAGGGCGGAGCTGATATTCGCGTGGTGCAAGAACTGCTCGGGCACGCTTCCATCGCCACCACACAGGTGTACACCAAGGTCACGCCCGAGGGGCTCATGGAGGTGTACCGCATGGCGCATCCGCGTGCTCACGAACGGGGATAAAACCCCGTCAATCCGCGGAACAGCCGCTCTTGAGGTAACCTTATAGACAACGCTTAAACTTTAAAACTTCGAATTCATTGATGAAGGTGAACCATTGACTGAAGCTCAGGCTCAAGAACTCGGCCCCACCGGTCGACCCCTGCGCGTATACCCCGACCCGGCTCCGCTGAGCAGCCACGGTCCCGCCCGCATTATCTCTATGGTGAATCAGAAGGGCGGCGTGGGTAAGACCACCTCCACCATTAACCTGGGCGCGGCGCTGGCAGAATGCGGCCGTAAGGTGCTGCTGGTCGACTTCGACCCGCAGGGTGCTCTCTCCGCCGGTTTCGGTGCGAACCCGCACGAACTGGACCTGACCGTCTACAACGTCATGATGGACCGCAAGGTCGACATCAAGGACGTCATCCTGCCTACCGGCGTGGAGAACATCGACCTGCTGCCCGCCAACATTGACCTCTCCGCAGCTGAAGTCCAGCTGGTCAACGAAGTGGCTCGCGAGCAGGTTCTCGCCTCGGCACTGCGCAAGGTCCGCGACGAATACGACGTCATCCTCATCGACTGCCAGCCCTCCCTGGGCCTGCTGACCGTCAATGCACTGACCGCTTCCGAAGGGGTCATCATTCCGCTGATTTGTGAGTTCTTCGCGCTGCGCGCCGTCGCACTGCTGGTCGACTCCATCGAGAAAGTTCAGGATCGACTGAACCCCGACCTCGAAATCTCCGGCGTACTTGCCACCATGTTCGATGCGCGCACCATCCACTCCAAGGAAGTTCTGGCACGCATCGTGGACGCATTCGGCGACAAGGTCTTCGACACCGTCATCAAGCGCACCGTGAAGTTCCCGGACGCATCGGTGTCCGCTGAGCCGATTCTCAGCTACGCCTCCAGCCACCCCGGCGCGGAAGCATACCGCCAGGTGGCACGCGAACTGATCTACAAGGGCGGCGCACGCTAAAGCCCCCACACCTATACGCCCTCTGCTGAGGTGATTCTCACCCTTGAATCACACCGGCAGAGGGCGTATAATTGTGTGGATTCTAAAGACCCCGCACACTGCTTACGCCGAAAAAGTAGGCGAAGTAAAAGCCGCATCTGAGACGGCACCAACAAAGCCGGGGAGAATAAACCTAAGGAGAATAGGTCGTTTATGACCACGAACGTCGCTGCCGTGAGGGTACCGACACCGAACGCAGACACCGCCGCGAACGCCCGGACTGAGGGCCGCGGCCTGCAGAACCCGGAACGCGGTTTCACCCTCACCCTCAGTAATTTTGAGGGTCCCTTTGATCTTCTACTGACCCTCATTTCGCGCCGCAAACTCGACATTACCGAGGTGGCGCTCGCAGAGGTCACCGACGAGTTCCTCGCATACCTGCACGCCCTCTACGCTGAAGGCACCGAACGCGCACTCGACGAAGCCAGTGAATTTCTGGTCACCGCCGCAACCCTGCTGGAACTCAAAACCGCACGCCTGCTCCCGCAGCATCGTGAACCCCTCGAAGAGGACGTTGCACTGCTGGAGGCACGCGACCTGCTTTTCGCCCGTCTGCTGCAATACCGCGCCTACCGCGAAGTCGCCGATATTTTTGCCGAACGCTGGGCGCAAGAAGCGCAGCGTTTTCCCCGTGCGGTAGCCCTCGAAGAACGATTCGCCCAGGCGCTACCCGAGCTGGTCTTCACCGGAGGCGCCGAAGAGTTCGCCCGCATCGCCGCAGCAGCGCTGAGTCGAACCCCCAAAGAGCCCGAACCGGAACCCGAAGAAATCGTTGAAGAACTCAACGAGCACCTGCACGTTCCGCTAACCACCATCGCGGCTGAAGAACACTACATTCTGCACAGCCTGCTCGATACGGCGGCGCGGGAACTGAGCTTCGCCGAACTGGTTCAAGGATCCGGCGAACTAGAAATCGCGGTGGTTCGTTTTCTCGCCCTGCTCGAGCTCTACAAAGAAGGCGCCCTGCACGTGGAACAGGACGCACCGCTCGGAGCCATTCGGGTACGTGCGAGCGCGAGCGCGGCACAGTTCGTGATTCGCGAAGAAAGTGCAGACACCGCAGGCACACAGGATGCGCACGAAACCAGTGGAGCACTTGAGTCATCCGAAGCGAACGAATCTGAAGCTAACACGGAACCGGTAAAGGAGGATTATGAGTAATCACGGCTCCCGCTTTGACCGTGAATTCACCCCCGACGACCTTGCCATCGTGAACATGGGCTACTGGGATCCGAACGCAGACGAGGATTCGGAACAGACAGACTCGGTGCCGGTAGAGGCGGAAATCTCAAAGCCTGCTGAGGCGGACGCTGAGCCGGCTGAGTACGAGGTAGCGGCAGCTCCTCTGGATGAGGTGACCGAAGAAGCTGAGGAGGCTGAAGCCGCTGAAACGGTAGAGGACTCCGACGGTTCCGACATTTCCGACAGCTCTGAGAAATCACAGGAAACTGCATCCCGCGAGTCGGAGAAACCGGCAACGAAATCGGCAGCGAAATCGGTAAAGATTCCGGCGGGAGGCCCCTCCACCGCACCCAGCGTGGCGGTCGATGCCGAAGCCGAATTCTCCAAGGTCGAGGCAATCCCCGGCGGCGTCAAAAGCGCCATTGAAGCGATCCTCGCCGTTGCCGAAGCGCCCGTGAGCGTGCGTGAACTCTCCGCCGCGCTCATCGTCAGCGAACGCGCTGTTGAGCACGCGCTCGACCAGCTGTACCGCGAGTACAACGGCGAAGAAAGCGGCTACGGAGAAGACGAAAACCGGGTAGCGCCCGAACCGCGCGGATTCCAGCTGCGGAACATCGCAGGAGGCTGGAAGCTCTACGCCCGCGACGACTTCGCCCCCTGGGTGGCACGCTTCGTGACCCGCTCCAAGAGCGCGACGCTGAGCAAGCCCGCCTACGAGACGCTCGCCGTGATTGCCTACCAGCAGCCGGTGACCAGGGCGAGGGTAGCCTCCATTCGAGGCGTGAACGCGGACGCGGCAATCCGCCAGCTACTGCAACGGCAGCTGATTCGTGAAGCAGGGCGAGAAGCCGGAAGCGGCGCGACCCTCTACGAAACCACGGAGCTGCTGCTGGCGAAGCTCGGGTTGAACTCCCTGGAGGAGCTGCCGGCGCTCGCGCCCTTCCTGCCCGATGACACGGAAGCCGCAGTGCTTGCCGAAGGCAACGACTAAGACAACGAATCAATAAGACGAACGAACGTTCGGGAAAAGCCTGAAACGTTCGCACTATACGACAGAAAAGAGAAGAACACCATGGCATATGGAAACTCCTCCCGCGGCGGCCGCTCTGCATCCGGCCGCCCCCAGAACTCCCGCGGTGGCCGTCCCGGCGCTGCTCGTCCCGGTCAGGGCGGTAAGCCCGGCGCTAAGGGTGCATCCGCACGCGGCGGTCGCCCCGGCGCACCGAAGAGTGGCGCAGGTAAGGGCGGCGCAAAGGGCTTCGGCGAGAAGAAGTTCGGTGACAAGAAGTTTGGCGAGAAGAAGTTCGGCGCAGGCCGCGCAGGTTCCGGCCGAGGCCGCGGCACCGAACTGCCCAAGCGCGAACGCCGCGCACCGGGCCGCCCCTACCGCTCCGGCGAAGCCTTCGCAAACGAGCGCGGCGAATACCGCGTCAGCAACTACGCTGGTCCGCACCGCCCCCGCCGCCCCCGCAACGCCCCGGTAGACCACTACGAGTTCTACGACCACGACGGCGTGCGCCTGCAGAAGCTGCTGGCTCAGGCCGGTGTGGCATCCCGTCGCGTCTGCGAAGAAATGATTACAGAAGGCCGCGTTACCGTCAACGGTGAAGTCGTGACCGAACTGGGTGTGCGCGTGGACCCCTCCAAGGTGACCGTGCAGGTGGACGGCATGACCGTTCAGACCAACGACAAGCTCGTCTACATGGCATTCAACAAGCCCGCCGGCGTGGTCTCCACCATGGAAGACCCCGAAGGCCGCCCCTGCATCTCCGACTTCCTGCGTTCCTCCATGAGCGAGCGCGTGTTCCACGTGGGCCGCCTGGACGTCGAGACCGAGGGTCTGCTGCTGCTGACCAACGACGGTGAACTGGCCAACCGCCTGACCCACCCCTCCTACGAGGTGCCCAAGACCTACCTGGTGCAGGTTCCCGGCCCGATGGAGCCCGGCGTCGGCGCAGCCATGAAGAAGGGTATTCGCCTGGAAGACGGCGTGACCCGCGTTGACGAGTTCAAGCTGGTGGACTCCACCCCCGGCCATGTGCTCGTTGAGGTGACCATCCACTCCGGTAAGAACCGCATCGTGCGCCGCCTCTTCGACGCCGTCGGCTACCCGGTTGAGCGCCTGGTCCGCGTCGAGATGGGCCCGATCCGTATTGGTTCGCAGAAGCAGGGTACCGTCCGTAACCTCTCCAAGGTCGAGATTGGTCACCTGCTCGCTTCGGTGGACATGTAATAACGCTAAGGAGTTGTCATGAGCTCGCCCGCTGAGCTTTCCGCATCTGAGCTGCCCATCGACTCAACGCTGACCGGGCCGGTGCTCATTATCGGCTCGGGTCTGCTGGGTGCCTCCATCGGTTTGGGGTTGCGTGCGGCAGGATGCGAGGACGTGTACGTCCAAGATATTTCACCCACCGCCGAGGCTGTGGCGCAGGATATCGGTGCCGGTACAAGCTTCTCCACCCTGTCGGAGCAGGAGCGCGCCGCGTTCGCCCCGCAGCTGGTGGTGGTGGCTGCGCCTCCGGATAGTGCCGGTGCCGTGTGCGCTCGCGCGTTGAACACCTATGCGCCTCGACCGGAGGCGGGCTACCCCGGCGCCGTGGTGACGGATGTTGCCTCGGTGAAGGTGCAGCCGCTGGCTGATGTGCTTGCCTCGGGTGCGGATGCGTCCCGTTACGTGGGTTCGCATCCGATGGCTGGGCGTGAGAAGTCTGGCCCGGTGGCTGCTCGCGGTGAGCTGTTCCAGGCGCGTCCGTGGATTATCTGCGAGCACGATTCGGTTCGCCCCGAGTGTGTGCGCCTGGTGCGTTCTGTGGCGGTTGAGCTGGGCGCGATTGTGACTTCTCTGAGCGTTGAGGAGCATGATCAGACGGTTGCCCTGATCTCTCATGTGCCGCAGGCGATGAGTTCGCTGTTGGCTTCGCGTCTGCAGGACACTCCGCTGTATGCGCTGTCCCTGGCGGGTCAGGGTTTGCGCGATACGGTGCGTATTGCGGCTTCGGACCCGACGCTGTGGGTGCAGATTTTTGCGGCGAACGCTGACCCGATTGTGCAGACCCTCTACGGTGTGCGTGATGACCTGAACCGTCTCATCGCGACGCTGGAGAACCCGACGGCGTCCGGCGCTCGCCTGGATTTGGCGCAGCTGATGAGCGAAGGCAACGCGGGCGTGAGCCGTATTCCGGGTAAGCACGGTACTGCCCCCGCCGCGTTCGCAAAGATGACGGTGCTGGTGGACGACACCCCTGGCACGCTGGCTCGTTTGCTTGCCGAGATTGGTGAGCTGGGCGCGAACCTTGAGGATTTGCGTCTGGAGCACTCGACGGGTGCCCCGGTGGGTATGGCTGAAATCTCGGTCAATCCGTCTATTCATGAGGCGCTGGTCCGCGATTTGTCGGCTCGCGGTTGGCGTGTTGTGAAGTAGAGTTAAAGCTGTATTTTCCGGCATAAAGTTTGAGACGAATTTTAAGGAGTGCTGATGCACGAGAACCCTAAACTGACGATTGCTATTGACGGTCCCTCCGGTTCCGGTAAGTCGTCTGTGTCTAAGGAAGTTGCACGCCACTTTGGTCTGGCGTACCTGGACACCGGTGCAATGTACCGTGCCGCAACCTACCGTGTGCTGGAACTTGGCATTGACCTGAACGACGCTGAAGCGATCGCGAAGGCTGTCGAGGAGATGCCCCTGGTGTTTGGTACGAACATTAAGGAAGAAGAGATTCTGATGGGCTCGACCGATATCCGTGAGGAGATTCGTAGCGAGCGTATTTCTTCGGCGGTGTCTGCTGTGGCTTCGGTTCCGGCGGTTCGTGAGCACCTGATTGGCCTGCAGCGTTGGATGATCAACCACGCTATTAACGGCATGGTCGCTGAGGGTCGCGACATCACCACCGTGGTCGCTCCCGACGCTGATGCGCGCATCCTGCTGACTGCTTCTGAAGAGGTGCGCATGGCGCGCCGCGGCCTGGAGAACGCGGAGAAGTCCGGCGCTTCGGGTGACTTGAGCAAGCAGATCGCTGAGCGTGATGCGAAGGATTCGAAGGTCAATAACTTTATGGAAGCTGCCGAGGGTGTGACCCTGGTGGACAGCTCGGATCTTGATTTTAATGCGACGGTCTCTGCAGTGATTAACGCTGTGAATGACCAGTTGAAGGCGAAGCGCGCGGGCTAGGCCCCGCCGAAACGCTGGGGGAGTGGTGCATCTACTCCCGAGAAGACGTTGAGCCGCGCTCGCGTGCTGACCTTTGGGTTGGGCGTGGGGCGGGTAGAGAAAGGAATGCGCATGGCTGAGGACGCTATCCGCGACGATTACGAAGATAAGTACCTGGGCGGTGGCGAGGACGACGTTATCGAGCGCCTCGCTGAGATTGATGATGAGACCGCTGATCAGCGTGCTCAGGCTCTTCTTGAGGGTCTTGAGGACTACGACCTGGATGAAGAGGACCGCGCCCTGCTGGGTGCCTGGGGCTTCGACATTGAGGATGAGGAAGAGCAGCTTGCTGATCCGGTAGTGGCGATTGTTGGCCGCCCGAACGTGGGTAAGTCGACCATCATTAACCGTATTCTGGGCCGCCGTGAAGCGGTGGTTGAGGATAAGCCGGGTGTGACTCGTGACCGCGTGTCCTATAAGGCTGAGTGGCTGGGTAAGAGCTTCACCCTGGTTGATACCGGTGGTTGGGAGTCTGACGCTCGCGGTATTGATGCTCAGGTTGCTGAGCAGGCTGAGATCGCTGTGGAGCAGGCCGACGTTGTGGTCCTGGTGGTGGATGCCCGCGTGGGTGTGACCGCTTCGGACGAGCAGATTGTGCGTATGCTGCGCCGCGTGAAGAAGCCGATCATTCTGATTGCTAACAAGATTGACGACGCTCACCTGGAGCCGGAGATTTATAACCTCTGGTCGCTGGGTATGGGTCAGCCGTTCCCGGTGTCGGGTCTGCACGGTCGTGGCCTGGCGGATGCTCTGGACGAGATCCTTGAGGTCATGCCGGAGCACTCGCAGTTCGCTCAGCCGGAGGCGCTGGGTGGCCCGCGTCGTGTGGCTCTGGTGGGTCGCCCGAACGTGGGTAAGTCGTCGCTGCTGAATAAGCTGGCTGGTTCTGAGCGTGCCGTGGTGAATGACCTGGCTGGTACGACTCGTGACCCGATTGACGAGATTATTGAGCTGGGTGGCTACCCTTGGCGTTTTGTGGATACCGCGGGTATTCGCCGTCGCCAGCATATGGCTAAGGGTGCGGAGTTCTACTCTTCGCTGCGTACTCAGACTGCTCTGGAGCGTTCTGAGGTTGCCGTGGTGCTGCTGGATGTTTCCGAGCCGATTTCTGAGCAGGATGTGCGTATCGTGCAGACTGTGATTGATTCGGGTCGTGCGATGGTTCTGGCATTCAATAAGTGGGATACCCTCGATGAGGATCGCCGCGACATGCTTGAGCGCGAGATTGACCGCGACCTGGCGCACGTGCAGTGGGCGCCTCGCGTGAACATTTCGGCGAAGACTGGCTGGCACAAGGACAAGCTGGTGCCCGCCCTGGAGCACTCGCTGGAGTCGTGGGATTCGCGTATTCCGACCGGCCGCCTGAACGCATTCCTGGGTGAGATTGTGGCCGCGCATCCGCACCCGATGCGCGGTGGTAAGCAGCCGCGCATCCTGTTCGGTACTCAGGTGTCTTCGCGTCCGCCGAAGTTCGTGCTCTTTACCACCGGTTTCTTGGATCCGGGTTACCGTCGCTTCATTATGCGTCGTCTGCGTGAGACTTTTGATTTCACGGGTACTCCGATTGAGATTTCGATGCGTGTGCGTGAGCGCCGCTCCCTGGGTGAGCGTCAGAGCGCGAAGGCTAAGAAGGGTAAGAGCGGCCGCCGCTAGTAGCGGGGGTGTCTGCCTGATGCCGTGTTGCTGGGCTGGCCCCTTGTTAGGCTTGGCCCCCGCGCGCTGGATTCTGCACGGAAAATCCGTGAGGAAAAGATTTTTAAGATTTTTTCTAAAAATAGGGATTCTGGCTTGCGCGGGGGTTAAAAGCCCGGTATAGTTATTCGAGTGTTCAGGGGAAACCTTGAAAACAATATCGTGAATAACGAATCGGGTTGTGGCGCAGCTTGGTAGCGCACTTGACTGGGGGTCAAGGGGTCGCAGGTTCAAATCCTGTCAACCCGACAGATAAAGCTCCGGAAGGTTTTTCCTTCCGGAGCTTTTTTGTATGCCGTTTAGTGGTTTTTGTTTTGCTTGCTTGGATGGGGAAATGCGGGAGCCGGCGCCAAAAACACGGCTGGAAGCACCGAAGTGCGCTCTCTTCCTTGGGATGGCGGGGGAGAGGTCGGTATCGCACCTGTAAAGCGGTGGGGCTTTAGGTTAGTGTGCAATTATGAGCTTCGATCTAAATGTTGGAATATGCCCGATTTTGTGGGTGATGGGTGGTACATTGGGTACACAAGGAATCGCGTTTTAGCGGTCAGAAATTTTAGCTTTGGCACTGAATTTCCCTTGACAAATCAAGGAATATTTAGGTTTCTGTGACTAAAACACGACTTCATACACACTGAATTTCATAGCCGCAAAACCAACACGAACCCAAGTGAAGGCAAATATCCCGGTGGGATAGCCTCCCCAACTCACAAGACGACAGGGAGCCAGGCCTTATGCACACGGCACACACACCGCCACGCGCACCATTGGGTAGGCTTTACGGCACAACTCGATCCCGCCCCTCCGGGCGCGGAAAGGAACGCAATACACTATGTGGCAGCAAGTCTACGACCCGCTGAACTCGAGCGCGCTCTCCGCACTCGTGGCAGCAGTCCCGATTATTTTCTTCCTTCTGGGCCTCACCGTCCTGAAGCTCAGCGGTATTAAATCTGCCGTCATCTCCCTGGCGCTCGCACTCGTTATCGGTTGCGCTATCTTCGGCATGCCCGTCACCGCAGGTGCCGGCTCCATCCTCTACGGTTTCCTCTCGGGCATGTGGCCCATCGGCTGGATCGTTCTTATGGCAGTGTGGCTCTACCGCATTTCCGTGCGTTCCGGCGGCTTCGAAATCGTTCGTTCCTCCATCTCCTCCATCTCTACCGACCAGCGCGTCCAGATGCTGCTGATTGCCTTCTGCTTCGGCGGCTTCCTTGAAGGTGCTGCAGGCTTCGGTATCCCGATCGCTATCTGTGCTGCACTGCTCGTGTCCCTGGGCTTCAACCCGCTCAAGGCTGCAATGTTCGCGCTGATTGCTAACGTGAGCTCCGGTGCGTACGGTGCAATCGGTATCCCCGTGACCACCGCAGCTACCCGCGGTGGCGTGGACCTGCACGGCCTGTCCACCGAGCTGGTTCTGGTGATCCAGATCATCGCGGCTCTCATCCCCGTACTGCTCGTCGCTATTCAGGACGGTATCCGCGGTATCCGCGAAGTTGGTCTGGTAGCACTGATTGTTGGTCTGATCTACTCCGGCGGCCAGTCCGTCCTGCTCGCAGGCCTCGGTAACCCCGAGCTCGTCGACATCATCCCGCCGCTGCTGGCTCTGGTCGCACTGGCACTCATCATGCAGAAGTGGCAG
The DNA here is from genome assembly GCF_000175615.1 of Rothia mucilaginosa ATCC 25296. Taxonomy (GTDB): domain Bacteria; phylum Actinomycetota; class Actinomycetes; order Actinomycetales; family Micrococcaceae; genus Rothia; species Rothia mucilaginosa. The sequence continues at coordinate 20,753 of NZ_ACVO01000005.1, forward strand.
CCGAAGCACATCTTCCGCGAGCCCACCGCTCCCTCCCTGGAAGAAGTTCAGGCTCAGCAGAGCGTCAAGCACTCCGGTGGTCAGATTCTCAAGGCATGGAGCCCCTTCGTCTACCTGTCCGTCGTGATTCTGCTCTGGTCCACCGCGATGAAGCCGCTCTTCGCTAAGGGCGGTCTGCTGGCCTTCAGCAACATCACCTTCCCCGTTCCGTGGCTGCACCAGACCATCCAGCAGGTGGCACCGATTGTTGCAAAGCCCAAGGCTATTGACGTGACCTACACCTGGAACATCATTGGTGCTTCCGGTACCGCAATTCTGGTCGCTGCAATCATCACCATCCTGACCTCCTCCATCAGCTGGGGTGAGGCTATCGAGGAACTCGGTGCAACCTGGAAGCAGCTGCAGACCCCGATCATCATGATCTGCCTGGTTATGTCCGTTGCTAACGTTATGAACTACGCGGGTATGATTACCTCCATCGCACTGGCTGTTGCCGCTGTGGGCGCAATCTTCCCGCTGCTGTCCCCGATCATCGGTTGGATCGGCGTGTTCGTGACCGGCTCCGTGGTGAACAACAACATCCTCTTCGCAGGCCTGCAGGCTACCACCGCACAGCAGATTGGCGTCAGCCAGACCCTGCTGGTTGCATCTAACACCGCCGGTGGTGTGATGGCGAAGATCGTCTCCCCGCAGTCCATCGCAATTGCAGCTGCTGCTGTGAACAGCGCAGGCGAGGAATCCAAGATTACCTCCATGGCGATCAAATACAGCGCGGCCCTGCTGGCTATCACCTGTGTTTGGGTTTACGTCCTGTCCCTGGTTGTAGCCTAAACAGCGTGAAACCCCGACGCGTGTAACCTACCTTCTTTGAGGGTAAGGTGCCCGCGACACGGTTGAGCGAAAGCCCCCTTCTACTTCGGTAGGAGGGGGCTTTCGCGTTTCTGTGTTTGTGCGCCGGGGAGGAGGTTCGCGACTAAGGAGCGCAATTATGCACATAAGTATCATTTGTGCACACTTAAGGTCACCCTATCCTGAAGTCTCGAGGAAGACCTGTTAGCTTAGACAGATAAAGTCATGAGTACCTAGTGAGCGGGAAAGAGTCCCGCTCACCACCGCCGCGCCACGGTATATGGCCACGGAATATTGCCTCGGAATATCGCCACGTCATACAAGCAAACGCCCGGCAGCTCAAGACCATCACGCTTCACCGATGGACCCATCCACGACGCAAGGATTGGGCCCATCGGTTTTTATGCGGCCTAACGCTTCCATACAGCACAGGTGCCGTACCGGAAGAAGCGACCGCTAATACACACAGACCGAAAGGAACACCCGCCCCAATGTGGCAGCAAACCTACGACCCGCTAAACGCACCGGTGCTCTCCGCGCTGGTTGCCGCAGTGCCCATCGTCCTCTTCCTGCTGGGCCTGACCGTCCTGAAACTCAGCGGCCTCAAATCAGCACTGCTGACCCTCGTCACCACCCTCATCATCGGCTGTGCCATCTTTGGCCTGCCCATCACCGCAGGTGCCGGTTCCATCCTCTCCGGCTTCCTCGCCGGAGCATGGCCCATCGGCTGGATCGTGCTCATGGCTGTGTGGCTCTACCGCATCGCCGTGCGCGCCGGTAACTTCGACATCGTGCGCTCCTCCGTCTCCTCCATCTCGAACGATCAGCGCATCCAGGTGCTACTGATTGCCTTCTGCTTCGGTGGATTCATCGAAGGCGCGGCAGGCTTCGGCATCCCGATCGCTATCTCCGCGGCACTGCTGGTATCCCTGGGTTTCAACCCCCTCAAAGCATCCATGCTGGCGCTGGTAGCCAACGCCGCATCCGGCGCATACGGTGCTATCGGTATCCCCGTGACCACCGCAGCTAAGGTCGGCGGCCTGGACACCGCGCACCTGTCCGCAGGCATGGTTCCGGTACTGCAGATCTTCGTCGCCTTCGTGCCGCTGCTGATGGTCGCAATCCAGGACGGCATGCGCGGCATCCGCGAAGTCGGCCTGGTTGCGCTCATGACCGGCGTCATCTTCTCCGGCGGTCAGGCAGCTATCCTGATGCTGCTCGGCTCTCCCGAACTGGTCGACATCATCCCGCCGCTGCTGTCCCTGGTAGCACTGGCGCTCGTGATGCAGAAGTGGCAGCCCAAGCACATCTTCCGCGAGCCCACCGCACCCAGCCTCGAAGAAGCCCAGGCTCAGCAGAACGTGAAGCACACCGGCGGCGAGATTGTTAAGGCGTGGAGCCCCTTCATCTTCCTCTCCGCAACCATCCTGCTCTGGTCCACTGCCCTGAAGCCGATTTTCGCAACCAACGGCCCGCTGGGTGCTGCAACCCTGGCGTTCCCCATCCCCGGCATTCACGAAGCCATCACCACCGGTGCCGGCAAGACCGTGACCGCGATGTTCTCCTGGAACACCCTGGGCGCATCCGGCACCGCAATTCTGGTGGCGGCACTCATCACCATCCTGACCTCCTCTATCAGCTGGGGTGAAGCCTTCGAAGAACTCGGCGGTACCTGGAACCAGCTGAAGATGCCGATCCTCATGATCTGCCTGGTCATGTCCGTCGCAAACGTCATGAACTATGCCGGTATGACCACCTCCATCGCTCTGGCGCTCGCGGCAGCCGGCCCGGTCTTCCCGCTGCTGTCCCCGATTATCGGTTGGATTGGCGTGTTCGTGACCGGCTCCGTGACCAACGCTAACGTGCTCTTCGCGGGCCTGCAGTCCACCACCGCAGCCCAGATCGCTGTTGACCCGACCCTGCTTGTTGCCGCAAACACCGCCGGTGGCGTGATGGGCAAGATCGTCTCCCCGCAGTCCATCGCGATCGCGGCGGCGGCTGTGAACAGCGCAGGCGAGGAATCGAAGATTACCTCCATGTCCATCAAGTACAGCGCTATTCTGCTGGGCCTGGTCTGCGTCTGGTCCTTCGCTCTGTCGCTCATGGCTGGCTAAAGCCATTCCTGAGGCTCATACCGGGGCAGATAGCAACGTGACGCTGAACCCCTGATGATTCTGAGGTAAAGCCCCCTTCTCGACCCGTGCGGTCGAGGAGGGGGCTTTATTCTTACCTGCCGCCGTATAGATTTAGCTCGGGTAGTAGAAAAGGGTCTGGCCGGAGAAAATAACTACCGACAAGGACTAAATCGTAATGACTCTTAACTAGCGTTTCACACTGTAAAAGCACCCACTACCTAGCAAAGGACCCACCTGCCACAGTGATACAGTTCTCAGTGGGCATTGGCGCCGTAGGCGAGAGCACGAGCTAAGGAACTTTTAGCTTCGAGGCCTCCAACGAGAGAACCAACGCCCCGCATCGTGGAAATATCCTTCCCCGCGCCCCCTGCCTTCAGCCAAGGCTACAACACAGACACATGATGTTGCTACGCCTTTCACGTTCAGGGACCCTCAGCGGTAGAGGCGTCGTGAGGCTACGCCTCGCACTACCCCATAAGGGCAGGCGGACGCACCCTACAGCGGCATCCAAACCGCTGTAGGTACACCCTGCGGCGAGGAAGGACATACCACTCTCATGTGGTCGCAAACCTACGATCCCCTCAACTCCCCGGTGCTCTCCGCGCTCGTAGCGGCATCCCCCATTATTCTTTTTCTACTCTGCCTCACGGTTTTCAAACTCAGCGGCATCAAATCAGCGCTAATCACCCTAGCCCTGACCCTGTGCATCGCGCTCGGAGTCTTCCACCTGCCCTGGACAGCAGCCGCAGGTTCTATTTTCTACGGATTCCTCTCGGCGCTATGGCCTATTGCATGGATTGTGCTCATGGCAGTGTGGCTCTACCGCATCGCGGTGCGCAGCGGAAAATTCGCCATCGTGAGGTCCTCCGTCTCCTCAATCTCAGCGGACCAGCGCATCCAGGTGCTACTCATCGCCCTCTGCTTTGCCGGGTTTATTGAGGGCGCGGCGGGCTTCGGCATCCCGATTGCTATTTCTGTAGCGCTACTGGTTGCCCTGGGCTTCAACCCGCTCAAAGCCGCTATGCTCTCCCTGGTCGCTAACGCCACCGTGGGCGCCTACGGTGCGGTCGGTATTCCTGTGACCACCGGTGCCGCTATCGGTAACGTAGACCTGGGGTACCTATCCAGCCAGATGGTTTGGGTCCTGCAGATCTTTGCGGCCCTCGTACCCGTGCTCGTGGTAGCTATTCAGGACGGTCTGCGCGGCATTCGTGAGGTAGGCTTAGTAGCGCTCGCAACCGGTATCGTGATTTCTGGCTTGCAGAGCATCATGCTGTGGGTCCTGCAGGACCCCGAGCTCATCGGCATTTTGCCGCCCCTTGTCGGACTGGTGTTCCTGGCGGTCGTGATGCACTTCTGGCAGCCCAAGCACGTCTATCGCGAGCCCACCGCACCGACCCTGGAAGAGCTCTCCGCGCAGGACGAACCGACGTACAGCCTGCGCGAAGTTGCGAGCGCCTGGAGCCCCTTCATCTTCCTTTCCATCACCATCCTGCTCTGGTCCACCGTGCTACGCCCCGTCTTTGACCATAACGGAGCCCTGGGCTTTGCAAACCTGAGCTTCCATGTGCCCGGTATCCACCATCAGATTGGCGACGGTGAAGGCCTGGCTATCCACGCGGTCTTCAACTGGAACATCCTGGGTGCGGCGGGTACCGCCATTCTGGTGGCGGCTCTGCTCTCTGCGTTCACCTCGAAAATTACCGTCCGTGAGACTCTGCAGGAGCTTAACGGTGCATGGCAGCAGTTGAAGAAACCCATCTACATGATTTGCCTGGTCATGTCCGTAGCAAACCTCATGAACTACGCGGGCATGACCTCCTCCATCGCTCTGGCGGTAGCTACCGCGGGTGCGCTCTTCCCGCTCTTCTCGCCCATAATCGGCTGGGTTGGCGTGTTCGTGACCGGTTCGGTGACCAACAACAACGTGCTCTTCGCCGGTCTGCAGGCAAGCACCGCGCATCAGATTGGTGTAGACCCCGCCATGCTGGTTGCAGCCAATACCTCCGGTGGTGTGATGGGCAAGATTGTGTCCCCGCAGTCGATTGCGGTGGCGGTTGCCGCCGTGAACGAGGCAGGGCAGGAGTCGAAGGTTACCTCCATAACCATCAAGTACAGTCTCTTCCTGCTGGTACTGCTGTGCATTTGGACGTACCTGCTCACGCTCATCGTGCACTAGGCTTTTAAACGACTTTTCCTGTCTTCGAGGAAGAACCGGAAAGATGGGCTGAACGCTCGTTGCGACGTAACGTCGTGGCGAGCGTTCGCCGTATCTGAGGTATCCGATGTCATACGATGCGGATAATCCACTCGGCAGGAGTAGAATTAGTGTTTGTGCCCACACACCGGAGACGTGCACAGGAGAGGCTGCCCGGCTGTTATCTGTGCGTTACTCGCTCGCCCGCTACGTGAGACACACGGCTAACAGATGACCTACTACTCAAGGAGAAACAATGCAGGCACTCGCAACGGTCACCACCGTTTTTGCCTTCGTAGCAATCGCTATTCACGTGTACATCTGGATTATCGAATCCTTCCTCTGGACTAAGCCTAAGGGTCGCGAAACCTTCGGAATGACCGAAGAATTCGCCGAGTCTACCAAGGAGATGGCAGCAAACCAGGGCCTGTACAACCTGATGCTCGCCTGGATCGCCGCAACCGGTCTGCTCGCTTTCTGGTTCGGCTCCCCGCAGGTAGGTGTGGCACTCATGTTCGCAGGCCTGGGCTCCATGGCGATTGCCGGTGTCTACCTGTTCCTCACCTCCCCGGATAAGCGCAAGCCGGCACTGATTCAGCTGACCCCGCCGCTGCTGGCGCTGATTTTCCTCTTCGTGATGATCTAACCCTGTGACGATCTAATTCAGAGCGGAACCTCTCAACGTATAGAAGCCGCGTGCTTACTTCTACGAAGTGGCGCGCGGCTTTTCTGCGCCCTTAGACGCGAGCACGCCGAGCGTGGGGAGCTTAGGGCGAGGGGGCTTAGGTAAAGAGCCCCGAACAGCCGCGCCGATGCGAGTCCACCAGGTGCGCATCCACCATGCCGACCGCGCACATGAGCGCATAGGCAGTCACCGGACCCAAGAACACACCTCCTAGAGCTTTAAAAGATTTGGCAAGAAGCGCGGACTCGGGTGTATCGGTAGGAATATCCTCCAGGGTATGCGGCGCGATAGTCTCGTGCGGCGCGAAGGACCACAGCCACGCCGGTAGCCCGCCCGGTACACGCGTGCCGTCGGATAGGGTGCGCTCGCGCATCCGGTTCAGGTCTTCATCGCTTAGCGTACGAGCTCGACGACGGCGAGTATTCGGCGCCTCAACACTATCCGTATTGGTCGGGGCAGAAGAGTGGGTGATAAGGGGAAGATTAATATCCTCCGCGGATGCGTCATACGGCGTGGCGGCAAGCTCACGCATCCGAAGGGTCAGCCGCGCGTTGGAGATGACCGCGCGAATCTTCCGCTCGTTACGGATAATGTCTTCGTTTTGGAGGAGTCGCGCAACATCCTGGTCGGTGAACGCTGCTACGCGTTCGGGGTCGAAACCTTCGAAAGCGCGACGAAATGCCTCACGGCGGGCAAGAATCGTGCGCCAGGAGAGCCCCACCTGAAAAGCCTCGAGGCTTAGGGCTTCGAAGAGCCCCCGCTCATCGGTGATGGGCATACCCCATTCGGTGTCGTAGTAGTCGCGCAGAAGCTCATCGGTTACCCACGTGGGGTAGCTCGGGGCGTTTTCGAAGGGGTCGGCGGGAATAGTAGGTTGCGAGGTCACGGTTTCTCCTCTCTGAGATTGCTGAGCTCATCCGAGTATTTCGGAAGCATGTTCTACTTAAACACTAGCCCTGGCGTGAGTAAATCGCAAGTATATTCGATTACGTGTCGTGGTGCAGAGCACTGAAACCGAAAACAGGTACGACAGAGGGCGGAGCCCGCATCTGATGCGCGCTCCGCCCTCTGATAAGCCTCAAATACCGCCGGGTGACGTGGCTAGAAGAGCCGCGCCTCCCGCACCTCTTCCGGCTCCTCCAGATCGAGGAGGAACTGCTTACGTTCAACACCGCCAGCGTAGCCCGTCAAACTACCATCAGCACCAATAACGCGGTGACACGGAATCATAATAGAAACCTTATTGCGGCCGACCGCCTGACCCACCGCCTGCGCCGGAGCACCGGGACCAACCGCGCGCGAAATCTCGCCGTAAGTGGTGGTGTACCCGGCAGGAACAGTCTTCAGATGCTCCCACACAATCAGCTGAAAATCGGTGCCCTCAGGATCTAGAGGCAACGTAAAAGAAGTGCGCTTGCGCTCAAAATACTCGGAGAGCTCTGCCTCAGCACGCGACAGCAGCTGCGCTGCAGCATACTCACCGGCTGGCTCTTCACCATCTGCAACGCCGTGCTCCCGCAGATAGACATCCGGATTCTCAACGAGTCCACCAAGCTCATGGGGGAGCGGGAAGTGCGCCTGATCCTCGTACCAGATGCCCACAATTGCATCCGCACGGGCGGCAAGGTAGAGCACGCCGACGGGGCTTGCGTAGCGCGTGTACCAGCGCGCGAGCGCTTCCGGCGGCTGCGGCGAATCGGTCGCTTTGGTCATGCTCTTCCTCGTAGGCTCGTGGGTGTGTACTGCAGATGGTGCAAGGGTAAATACCCCTTTCAACCATCATAGGGGAGGGGTGCCTCCGTACCGTACCCGTAGCGGGTTTTGTCTATAACTGACCGCTATATATGAGATGTATGCACCGCCGTTGAAACATCTCAGGATGCCCCGTCAATTTTGCCTGAACCTGAAGAGCTGGCATTCTGTGAAGTACACACCGATACACCGCAATTCAATACTCCGGCTTCTCCACCCCGCAGCGGGTAGGGGATGGCCTGTGTTTCTCGTGCCTCAACGATGAGTTCAACGACGACTGAAATTGCAAGGAGAAACATGGAAGACCTGAAAGACCTCCGCCGGCAACTCAAAGAAAACCCGGAGAGCCGAGAACTCAATAACCGTTACGCGCAGGCGTGCCTCGACATTGCGAAAGAATATACCGTTACGTCCCAGAGACATATCTTTATTTGCTCGCCCTCAGATTTAGAAGCCGTACGGTACGTCATGGCCAAGATCCCTAACGCTTCGCTTCTAGACGGCGAAACCTTGCAGGAATACAAATGCCTGGAGAGGGCCGTTACCCAAGCCCGTATGAATAGAGGTAAACCTGGCAGTAAGATGGGCATTTACTATGCCCTCATCTTTTTTATAGTGATGCCTTCCATGGCGGCACCAGTCCTTCTGCTGTGGGAGTTCACCGTGCTTGGCTCAGACCATACCCGGGACCCGAGAGCCCTCATTTTTCTGATTCCTGTCGCTCTCATTACCGCTGCGCTTCTCTGGGTTGGGTGGCTTTTTGAACGAATCCCCGGCTGGAAATATAACGCTCTGATCGTCGAAAAGAATAAAAAGATAGAACTAGCCAGAGCCGAAGCTGAAACGCGTCAAAGCGCTGAATCGAACCGTTCAGACATGGTTGCAGTACCGGACTCTGAACCGCAATCTTAAAGTAAATGTGCCGCCTCACCGGTATCAGCGAGGCGGCACATTTTGCTATCTAGGGGATGAGGAGCTCGCTACTTAGCGGCTACTCCATCAGCGTTGCCCTCCGTGTGGTGCAGATGCGGCAGATGAGTCGAGTGCAGGTCGTGGCCGAGCACATCGTGCGCATCCGGATCCTCGTTCGGGAGCACGTGCGAGTACTTGGAGTAGTAGCGGTACAGCGCGTAGGCGCCAATCACAGTCAGTACGATAGCAACGCCCAGAGCCCACGGCACAGCGGAGGCAGAATACATAACAGAGAAGAGCACCAACAGCCAGGAGAGAGCAGCTACAAGAACCGAAACGTTCATAGCAATAATTGCAAGCTTACGGCGACGGACATCAACCATAATCGGTGCGGGAAAACCCGCTCCCTCCTTCCAACGGAGCCTATCTCCGTTCTCGCGTGCACCCGAAGGTGTCAGATGCTTAACTAACCGCCATCTTCGGCGACCAGAATAGAATCAATAAGCCTATATACCAATGATACGGCGCTTGAAGTAGACATCAAAGGCAAACAAACGCTGTTAGACCAACCCCACACAACATGTGAACGGGTATCTCAACAAGGGGCATAAAACCAGTGATTTTTACAGCGAGAACTGCAGCACGAAAAGCGAACCCCACTCATCGTTAACGCAGAGAACCCAGTAACAAGAGATAAAAGTCCGTCCGCCGCGGTACGTGAAGCACCACGGCGGACGGGCGTGTAAATAAAGTATCAGCGCGAACCGTCGGCTCCTGTCAGGACAGCGCATGAATATGTCGCGTACGCGTCCTGTGCGGTACTGACACCTCACGAACAACACCGCGCCAGGTGATCGGCGGAAGATACCAAATTTACAAAAACCAACGGTACCCCAGCACTAATTTTTGTAGAAATTACGCCGCAATAAACGCTGAATTGAGCGTCATAAAACAGCGAAAAGCCCCGGCTGCTTCAACCCCATAGCGGGGGAGAAGCAGCCGGGGCGTCGCTAGTACGCGGGCCGTGCCTTTAGGCAACGGGTGCTGCGATTAGGCGGTCGGAACGTCCTCGTCAACCCACTCGAGGGTGCGGGAGACAGCCTTCTTCCACAGGCGGTACTGGCGGTCAACCTCTGCGGGCTCCATGGAGGGCAGCCAGCGCTTGTCCTCAGCCCAGTTGTCCACAACGTCCTGCTCGCCGCTCCAGAAACCAACAGCGATACCTGCAGCGTATGCTGCACCCAGAGCGGTGGTCTCAACAACCTTCGGGCGGATCACGGGAACGCCGAGGATGTCAGCCTGGAACTGCATGAGGAACTCGTTAGCGGTCATGCCGCCGTCCACGCGCAGCTCGGAGAGCTCAACACCGGAGTCAGCGTTCATTGCGTCCAGAACTTCGCGCGTCTGGAATGCGGTTGCTTCCAGCGCCGCACGCACGATGTGTGCACGGTTCACGTAGCGGGTCAGACCAACGATGACGCCGCGAGCGTCGGAACGCCAGTGAGGTGCGAACAGGCCGGAGAATGCGGGAACAACGTAGCAGCCACCGGAGTCCTTGACGGAGGTGGCCAGTTCCTCAGACTCTGCAGCGTGCTCAATCATGCGCAGGTTGTCGCGCAGCCACTGGATCAGGGAGCCGCTCATTGCGACCGAGCCTTCCAGAGCGTAGACGGGGGCAGCGTCGCCAATCTTGTAGGCGACGGTGGTCAGCAGACCGTTGTTGGAGAAGACGGGCTCGTTGCCGGTGTTCATGAGCATGAAGTTACCGGTACCGTAGGTGTTCTTCGCCATGCCCTTCTCGAAGCAAGCCTGACCGAAGGTTGCGGCCTGCTGGTCGCCCAGGATGCCCGCGATGGGGGTGCCTGCGAGCAGACCGGTTGCGCGGCCGAAGCCGTACACCTCGGAGGAGGACTTGATTTCGGGCAGCATGCTCATGGGGATGCCCATGTCTGCAGCAATCTGCGGATCCCATTCGAGGGTGCGGATGTTCATCAGCAGGGTGCGGGATGCGTTGGTTACGTCGGTTACGTGAACGCCGCCGTCAACACCACCGGTCAGGTTCCAGACCAGCCAGGTGTCGGTGTTGCCGAAGAGCAGGTCGCCGCGTTCTGCGCGTTCGCGTGCGCCTTCAACGTTGTCCAGAATCCACTTGATCTTGGGGCCGGAGAAGTAGGTAGAGAGGTTCAGGCCGACGATGTCGTGGTACTTGCCAACGCCCTCTTCGCCTGCGAGCTCTTCAACGATTTCCTGGGTGCGGGTGTCCTGCCAGACGATTGCGTTGTAGACGGGCTCACCGGTGTTCTTGTCCCACACGACGGTGGTTTCACGCTGGTTGGTGATGCCGACTGCAGCGATTTCGTGGTGGTTGACTTCGCCGTTTGCCATGGCGGTTGCTACGACCTTACGGACGTTCTGCCAAATTTCGGTTGCGTTGTGCTCGACCCAGCCTGCCTTGGGGAAGATCTGCTCGTGCTCGAGCTGACCGTGCGCTACGTTCTCGCCCGCCTTGTTGAACAGGATCGCGCGGGAGCTCGTCGTGCCCTGGTCAATGGAGAGGATGTACTTGCGCTCGACGTTGAGGGTTGCGGAGTGCAGAGAAGTCGTCATTGATTTTTCCTTAGAACAAAAGAACGGGGATATTAGAGAGGTTTAGAGGGGCAGAACTGCCGGAACGATCAGGCCTGCGAGGATAGCGCCGATGATCGGGCCAACAACCGGAACCCAAGCGTAAGACCAGTTGGAACCGGTCTTACCGGGGATGGGCAGGAAGGTGTAGGCGATACGGGGGCCGAGGTCACGGGCGGGGTTGATAGCGTAACCGGTTGCGCCACCAAGGCTCATACCGATAGAAACAACGACCAGGGCAACAGCCAAGGGGCCAATCTGGGCGGGGGTCTTACCGGATGCGATGATCCAGCCAATCAGGACGAAGGTGCCGATAATCTCGGTGAGCAAGTTCCAGCCGTAGGACTTGATGGCGGGGCCGGTTGCGAAGATGCCGAGGCGGTCGCCCGGGTCCTCATCGAAGTGCTTCTTGTAAGTCAGGTAGGCTGCGGTTGCACCAGCCATTGCGCCGAGCATCTGAGCGACGATGTACAGGGTGATGTTCAGCGGGGTTGCGGGAACGCCAGTTGCCAGGTCGCGGCCTGCAGTTGCCAGACCAACGGTCACAGCGGGGCTCAGATGTGCACCGGAGTGGAAGGAGAGGTATACGGCGGTGAACACTGCCAGACCCCAACCGAAGGTGATAACAACCCAGCCTGCGTCCTTAGCGTAGGACTTCTTGAGGGTCACTGCGGCGCATACGCCGGCACCGAGCAGAATCAGGATGAAGGTACCGAAGAACTCGGAAAGTACAAAACCAAGAGTGGTGGGGGCACCGGATGCATCCACGAGTGCGGATGAACCGGCTGCAAGTACAGTTCCTGCGGAAGCAAGAAGAGACATTGATGCTCCTTGAAGACGAAGCGTCTGGAAGGCAAGCGAACCGATGCTTGTTTGTTCCTGTGCCGTCCTCCCCGCAATGCGGTTTTGGGGGCACAACGCTGTGCTGAAATGTGTAGCGGTTGCTACGAAAATGTTGGTTGAATGTCTGAATGGGAAGCAGATTGCACTGTAGGTTAGTCCTGTATTTAGCGCTCTGCTTCTTGTGCAGGGGGTTTATCGTAAACGGTTATTTAACCGTCCGTCCACCCCTCACCGAAAATATGAGTTAGCCCATATCGGTGAGGGGCGAATGGTCGGTTCGTACCAAATAATCGGTTACGAAAGGTATGTGTGGAATCTCTAAGGATTAGAGCTTCACACGAGGTGCCACGGGGGTGACAGCCTCAATCTTTGCCGATGCCTCAGCATCGGTGGAGGTGGACTCTGCCTCGCGCATTGCTGCAACGCGTGCGGCGTAGAGGTCGAGTTCCTCCTTGACCTTCTTGTCGTCCCAGCCGAGCTCGGCACGCAGGATGTCGAGGATCTCGTCTGCTGCTGCCAGGCCGCGGTCGCGCTGCTCGAGGTCGAGGCGTACGCGGCGGACCAGAACGTCCTCCAGGTGCAGTGCACCTTCGTAGCGGACAGCGAAGACGACGTCTGCACGCAGGAACTGGGGTGCCTTAGCCAGGGGAGCACCGAGGGAGGGGTCAGCGTCGATGAGAGCGCCGAGGTCCTCAATCTGCGCGCCGTAACGCTCGAGCAGGTGGGTGATACGGTCCTCATCCCAGCCGTAACGCTCTGCGTAGCGTGCACGGTTAGCAGCGATTGCGTGGTAGCCGTCTGCACCGACCAGGCCGATGGTTGCGGTTACGGAGGGGTTCTGCTTAGCCTGCTCGCCCAGCGCGAAGTCGACAGCGTCGGCAGCCATGACACGGTAGGTGGTGAGCTTGCCGCCTGCGATTGCGCTCATGCCGGGTGCAACCTCGGTCACGGTGTGCTCGCGGGAAACCTTGGTGGATGCTGCGCCGTCCTTGACCTTGGGCTGTAGCAGCGGGCGCAGGCCGGTGTAGGTGCCGATGATGTCTTCGCGGGTCAGCGGGTTAGCGATCAGCTTGTTCGCCTGCATCAACACGTAGTCGATGTCCTTGCTGGTTGCGACGGGGCGCTCGCGGTCCTCGGTGTAGGGGGTGTCAGTGGTGCCGATGATCCAGTAACGCTGCCAGGGAATGATGAAGAGAACGGACTTCTCGGTCTTGGTGAAGATACCGCTGGTTGCGTTGATGCGGTCGCGGGGAACCACGATGTGGATACCCTTGGATGCCAGAACCTCCAAGCCTGCATCGGGGTTAGCCAGAGACTCGGACTCTTCGGTCCACACGCCGGTTGCGTTGATGACGTGCTTTGCGCGTACGTTCAGGCGCTCGCCGGTTTCCAGGTCTGCCAGCTCTGCGCCGATGACGCGGCCGGATGCGTCCTTGGTGAAGCCGACAACCTGGGTGCGGGATGCAGCCAGTGCGCCGTAGCTTGCAGCGGTGCGGACGACGTCGATGACGAGGCGTGCGTCGTCAACGCGTGCGTCGTAGAACTGGATTGCGCCGCTGAATGCGGAGTCCTTGATGTCGGGGAAGACGGTCTTGGTGCCGGCCTTGGTGAAGTGACGCTGGGAGGGGACGCCCTTGTTGCCGCGGGATCCGAGGAATGCCAGGGTGTCGTACATGCCGATGCCGATTGCGGAGTATGCGCGCTCGATGACGGGCATCTTCAGAGGCCACAGGAAGGGCTGTGCGTGCACGAGGTGGGGTGCAATCTTGTTCAGCAACAGGCCGCGCTCGGTGAGAGCTTCGGTCACGAGCTTGAAGTCGAGGTTGTAGAGGTAGCGCAGGCCACCGTGAACGAGCTTGGAGGACCATGCACTGGTGCCTGCAGCCCAGTCACCTGCTTCGACGATGCCGGTGCGCAGACCGCGGGTTGCTGCGTCGAGGGCAATACCTGCACCGGTAATGCCGCCGCCCACAACCAGGATGTCGAGTTCTTCGTTGACCATGCTCTTGAGGGCCTTGGCGCGGGACTCAGCGGTCAGCTGGGACTGCTGTGCAATGTGCTGGGAGCTCATGTAGTGCTCTTTCTTGTCGTGCCGCGTGAGCGGCGTGGGGTTTCATCTTGCAAATAGTAAAACCCAATGGTGAAATAATAACCAAGCCACATGAACGGATTTTCATCGGAGGTCTGTACTCAATGAACGAACGCACTAACCACACATATGAGGCAGCGCAGCTGTACTACATCCACAACATGACGATGGACGCTATCGCGGCTCGTCTGGGGGTTTCTCGAGCCACTGTGTCACGTCTGCTTAAAAGTGCTCGTGAGAGCGGCATGGTACAGATTCGTCTAGATGATTCCTTCCGTGCCCGCAACGAGCTTGAGCGCCGCATCGGCGAGCGCTATAAGGTGCGCGTTACCCTCGTGAATGTCCGTTCGGACGCCACCCCCATTGCCCGTATGAGTCAGGTATCCCGTACCGCGGCGGCTCTCCTTGATTCCCTGATTGATAATGGAACGAGCCTGGGCGTGGCGTGGGGGTCGACTATGACTGAGATTTCTCGTCATCTGCCGCGTCGTCCTCTGAAGGGTGTGACGGTGGTTCAGCTGAACGGCGCCGGTAATGCGCACCATTCGGGTATTCCGTACCTGGGCTCTCTGCTGGGGCAGCTGGTGAATGCTTATGATGCGCAGGCGATTCACTTCCCTGTTCCCGCGTTCTTTGACTATGCGGAGACGAAGACCGCCATGTGGCGTGAGCGTAGCGTGCAGAAGAATCTGCATGCCCAGCAGAATGTTGACCTCGCTATTTTTGGCGTGGGTGCTTTTGGTGGACCTATTCCTTCTCACGTGTATTCGGGTGGCTATTTTGAGGTGCAGGAGCAGCGTCAGTTGCGTGAGCTGGGCGTTGTGGGGGATATGTGCACAATTCTTCTGCGTGAGGACGGCTCGTGGGCTGATCTTGAGTTGAATAAGCGTGCGTCCGGTCCGACTCCGAAGGAGCTTGCCCGCATTCCGCGCCGTATTTGCGTTGCGTCCGGTACTCACCGTGTGCGTGCTTTGCGCGGCGCGTTGCGTACGGGTGCGATTACTGACTTGGTTCTTGATGATGCCCTGGCAAAGGCGCTCATGGAGAAATAGCTAAAAATAATCGCCGCGAGTGCGAGAGTCCGTGGTGATGGGGTAAAGGGGCACTTTGAATCTGAAAGGGTAGTGCTTGAGAGCTTTCCAGGTGAAGCTCTCAAGTGTCGCCTGAACAATGTTTCAATGTGCCCTTTAGTGTCGTCAAAAACTGCTTTCTGACCCTACAATGTGAAACGTTTGCGCATGTGAAAGTGCATATTAGTGCACTCCGTTGAATCCAATGAAGGTGTGCGCCACTCACCGTTAGAAAGAACCAACCATGACTCCCACCTATAACGCCCAGGCGAATCCGCACCTGGGCGCACCCGGCATTACCACCATGCACGGTGATGCCCAGTCTTCCGACGCTACTCCTCTTGCCGGCCCCGGCGCTGGCGACTGGAAGATTACCGGCACGAAGCTCGGCGGCGCCTGCCCGACGATCCTTGCTGGACGCGACGGCTTCATTCAGGTGCTCTGCACCCAGGTTTTCGCCCACGGCGAGTTCATTACCCCGAAACTCTCTATCCTTGACCCGCATACCGGCCGCGAGCTCTCCCACTTGGACATCCCGAAGGGCGCACTGCTGGGCGGCGTGTACGCCTACCTCGACGCGCAGGACCGAATGGTTCTGGTGGATGGCTCTCAGTGTCTGCTGCGCCTCTCCCACTCTGCTGACGGACGCAGTATCCGAGTTGATGAGCGTATTGACCTGAGCCGCATGCTCGCGCAGAGCGCTAATGACGCTGTGGTTGGTCTGGTACCCGACTGGTCCGGACGCATTTGGGTTGCGACGAAGAACGGCTACATTGCGGTGATTGATTCTGCCCGCGGCACGATTCGCTCGATGCGCCTGAATAAGGCGTCGATTGCGGGTGAGCGTATCGATAACTCGATTTCGGCGTGCCCGCAGGGCGTGAGCGTGGTGACCTCCCACGCTATTTATATGCTGAACGCTACCGCAACCGGCGCGCCCACCCTCAAGTGGTGGCATGCGTACGACCGCGGTAGCGCCCGCAAGCCCGGTAAGCTCGCGTGGGGTTCCGGTGCCTCCCCGACGTTCTTCGGTCCGCACGGTTCGGATTACGTGATGCTGACCGATAACTCTGATATTCAGGAATCGGTCATTGTGTACCGCACCGATAACGGCGCGAAGGTCGGTAGCGTCGGCCTGTTTACTGCCGGTACCTCTGGCACTGAGAACTCCATGATCGGTGTGGGTAACACGATGGTCGGTGCAAGCACCTACGGCTACCCCTACCCGAAGTACCCGGAGGGCGCCGGCCCGTCGGTTCCTGCGAATGCGCTTTTTGCTCCCGGTATGGAGCGTTGGGATATTACCGACCGCGGTCTGCGGAAGATCTGGGACCGTAAGGATGTGTACTCTTCGGCTGTTCCTCGCTATTCCACCGCTGACGGCCTGATTTACACCTGTGAGCGTCGCCGCGGTCCGGCTGGCTTGGCGAATGGTGCTTACGCGTGGGCTGTCGCGCTAGACATGGAAACCGGTAAGACGATGCACGAGCAGCGCCTGCCTCAGCATGTGAGCCTGCTGCTTGGCGGTGGCGACACCCTGCAAATGGTGGGCACGATTGACCGTTACGGCACCTGGTGGCAGGGCACAATTAGCGGCGTGTACCGTATCGCGAAGGCTTAGAGGAGTAGAAAATGACTAAGAATAATCTGATGAACGCTTCTCGCCGTACCGCGTTGAAGGTTGCGGGCGCTTCGGCTGCCCTGGTGGCTGGCGGCGTGAGCGCTGCGGAGGCGGCAACTCGTTCGGGTGGTAAGCGCGCTCGCGTGACCCCTGTGACCCAGCGCCCTGGTGGACAGCGTGGTGGACAGCGCGGTCAGCACGGTGGTGGACAGAACGGCGGCGTGGCGAGTTCTGCGCTGGTGCAGGTTCCGATGCGCTATAACGAGTCGTGCATCCGCCTGGAGTTGAAGGGTGCTAACGGTGTGCAGGCTGTGTCTTTGCAGACTCAGCCGGCGCGTACTGTTGCTTTCCGGAATCTGCCGACTCGCCTGAGCATTATTAATGAGGGCAATTCGACGCTGCCGGTGGGTACTCGTCTGATGGTGCGTGCTCGCGCGCAGGACCCGAAGACTGGTTTGCTGTTGAATCCTGCGGTGACTCTTCGTGTTACCTCGGGTCAGGCAGTGCTACCTTCGGGTAACCTGGGTGCTTCGGTCCTGGTGGCTCCTGTGGATGCTCTGAATCTTGATGCGGTGCGCCGTAGCGAGCAGACCGGTCAGGCTGGTGCCGGTACTGAGAATGTTCTGGAGTTGCGCACCGCTATTCCTCGCGGTCATTGCCTGGATGTTCAGCTGAATTATCAGGTGGCTTCGGGTGTTGCCGGTTCTGCGTTGAAGCAGGTTCATGTGAGCGCCGTGCTGGATATGGCTGCGGCTGGTTTGTCCTCGTCGTTCTATGAGGTGCAGAGTCCGGCTGTGGTTGCTTCGCTGAACTAGCAGTTGGGCTGGCTCCTGTGAAGGAAGGGCACGGCGGGGGAGCGGCTCCGTTGTGTGTTTTTATACCTCTATATATAGGCGCCTGTTCAAAAAGGTATCGTGAAAGGTCGGGGTCGTTCGTGGGAACGGCCCCGACCTTTGCATTGTCTAGTCTGCCGGCATGGGTGGCAGCTGGTTTTTCTTATGCGGTTTCGGTCTTTTCATGCTCGCCGAATGCTACCTTGACCGCGTGGTGCAGTGCTTCACGCACCATGGCGATGGCGGGGTTGGCGGCGGACTCTCGGCGTACGGCGGTAAAGATTTTGCGGGAGGGCTTGCCGGGCAGCTCCACGATGCGTAGCCCCTCGGTGGTGGAGAGCGAAGAAAGGATGAAGCCGGGCACGATGGTGACGGCGAATCCTGCTTTGACGAGGTTGGAGTTCGTGATCATGTCGTTGGCGCTGTAGCGGATGACCGGTTCGAATCCTGCGGTGCGGCACTGGTTGAGTGCCCAGCTGCGGGAGGTGTTCTGCTCCATTTCGAGAACCCAGGGCAGTGCGTGCGCTTCCTCAATCGAGGTGATGGTGGAGGTGCTGGGCACAATCAGGCTGAGCGGGTCTTCGGTGAGTAGCTCGGAGTGCAGTTCGGGGTATTCGGGGATGTGATGGTGCGGGTAGGCTTCGGAGAGCACCATGTCGTATTCGCGGCTTCGGGTCAGGGAGGTTCCGGTTTCGGGGTCGATTTGCAGTACTTGTAGGGTGAGTGAGGGTGCGTGTTCGGCAAGGTAGCTGAGGGTTTCCGGTAGCAGTGCGAAGGCCGCGGACTGGAAGATGGCGAGGCGGACTATACCTGCGGGTTCGCCGGTGAGGTTGGCGACGGAGGTTTGCATGCGGTCAAGTTCGCGCAGGATGCTGCGGGCGCTGTCGACGATGATGAGTCCGGCGCTGGTGAGCTGTACGCGCCTGCCGATGCGCTGCAGAAGCGGGGTGCCGGTTTCTTTCTCGAGGGTGGCAATCTGCTGGGAGACGGCGGAGGGGGTGAGGCTGAGTGCTTCGGCTGCGGCGATGACGGTGCCGCGTTCTTGGATTTCGAGGAGCATTTGCATACGTCGGATGTCGTAGATGGACATATTTTCCTCCCTGGTGCACTCGGCATTGCGCTGGCTGTGGTTGCCACCGTATTCCATGGTGCGTCTCTCATCGTGGACTCTTGTATATGGTACCGCGCGGGCTTCCGGCTGGCTCTTTTTGAGACGCCTGAAATGGGGTGCCGGCATGTTGGCTTGTGTAGCGAGTATTTTCGCGCTGAATGTGATGATTCTTGGGGTTGAAGATGCTTTTGGGACTGGTTTTGAAGTGTTCGATTGTTACGAAATCGGTTCGGTATTTGCTTTCTGAAAGTGCTAGCCTGAGAGAGATGGATAGCGATGTCGCTACAAACTTCACCTTGTCTCTTCGAACAGGAGGTTCGGAGGGGGCGTGGGGTGAAAACCTCACCGCACAATCATTTAGAAAAACTAAATGGATTTTGGAAAAAACATTCAGTTTTTCTAATGAGGTATTTATTACCCTTTTGTGGTGAAATAGAGACATCGCCAAACGTGGTGTGCACCGCACACAGTGAGATAGTTAGGAGTCAAGGATGACCCATCCTTTCGCATCTGAGCACTACCAGAAGATGGCTCTGGAAGCTCGTCAGCTTGTTCGTCAGTGGGTAAATGAGTCCCAGTCGATCAAGCCCACCTTCGCGGCTGAGCAGCTCGCCGGTGTTCTGAAGGACCCCAATGGTCTTCCCTTCACCGTCGGCTTTGTTGATGGCGTTATTCGCCCCGAAGACGACAACGTCTCCGGCCGCAACCTTTCCCGTATTTCCGGCCTGGCACCTTCCTTCCTGCCCTGGTACATGAAGTCCGCTGTTGGCTTCGGTGGCAAGCTGGCTGGCAAGGTCGCATGGCCCACCGTTCCCGTTGCACGCCGCGTGCTGCGCGAGATGGTTGGTCACCTGATCGTCGACGCTTCCGAGGAGAAGCTGGGCGACGCAATCGCAGAGCTGACCAAGACCGGTAACCGCCTGAACGTCAACCTGCTCGGTGAGGCAGTTCTGGGTGACAAGGAAGCAGAGCACCGCCTGGCTGAGACCAAGCGCCTGCTGGCACGTGACGACGTTGACTACGTCTCCATCAAGGTGTCCGCTGTTTCCGGCCCCCACCAGCACTGGGCATTCGACGAGGTCGTTGAGACCGCAGTTCGTCGCCTGACCCCCCTGTACGAGCTGGCTGCATCCACCTCCCCCAAGAAGTTCATCAACCTGGACATGGAGGAATACAAGGACCTGGACCTCACCATTGAGGTGTTCACCAAGATCCTGGACCAGCCCCACCTGAAGGACCTCGAAGCCGGTATCGTGCTTCAGGCATACCTGCCCGACACCCTGGCTGCAATGCAGCACCTGCAGGAGTGGTCCGCAAAGCGCGTTGCTGCTGGCGGCGCAGGCATCAAGGTCCGCCTGGTGAAGGGTGCAAACCTCTCCATGGAAATCGTGGAAGCTGTTATGCACGGCTGGCCGCTGACCACCTGGGACACCAAGCAGGCTGCTGACACCAACTACAAGCGCGTTCTGGACTACGCACTGCGCCCCGAGCACGTGAAGAACGTTCGCCTCGGTATTGCAGGCCACAACCTCTTCGACGTTGCTTTCGCACTGCTGCTGTCCGAGGACCGCGGCGTGAAGGATCGCGTCGAGTTCGAGATGCTGATCGGTATGGCTGAGCAGCAGGCTGAGATTATCCGCCGCCGCGTTGGCCACCTGCTGCTGTACGTGCCCGTCGTGAACCCCAAGGAATTCGACGTTGCAATCGCATACCTGATCCGTCGTCTCGAGGAGAACGCTTCCTCCGAGAACTTCATGTCCGGTATCTTCGACCTGGCAACCGACGAGTCCATCTTCAAGCGCGAAGAGGACCGCTTCATGCGTGCACTGAACTCCGTCACCGACGAGGTTCCCGCATCCAAGCGCACCCAGAACCGTCTGACCGAGAACGAGGACAACGTCTTCGTACCGGCAGGCCGCTTCGAGAACACCCCCGACACCGACCCCGCACTCTCCGGTAACCGCGAGTGGGGCCGCGCAATCCTCGAGCGTTCCAAGACCACCAAGCTGGGCATCGAAACCCTCAAGGCTAACGAGCTGACCAGCGAAGCTGACGCTGAGAAGCTGATCAAGGAAACTGAGGAAGCCGGCAAGGCATGGGGTAAGCTCTCCGGTCACGAGCGTGCAGAGATTCTGCGCAAGGTCGGTAAGGCTATCGCACTGCGCCGCGGTGACCTGCTGGAGGTTATGGCAGCTGAGGCTGGCAAGACCCTGGAGCAGGGCGACACCGAGGTCTCCGAGGCAATCGACTTCGCATACTACTACGCAATGCTGGCTGAGGACCTCGAGAAGATCGACGGCGCAAAGCCCAAGTCTGTTGACCTGACCCTGGTTGTTCCCCCGTGGAACTTCCCGACCGCTATTCCCGCCGGTGGTGTTCTGGCTGGTCTGGCTGCAGGTTCTGCTGTCATCTTCAAGCCCGCAACCATCACCGCTCGCACCGGTGCCCTGATCGCAGAGATCATGTGGGATGCAGGCGTTCCCAAGGAAGTTCTGAAGCTCGTCAAGGTTGTTGACCGCGCTGCAGGTAAGCTGCTCATCTCGCACCCCGAGGTTGACCGCCTGATCCTGACCGGTGGTTACGAGACCGCTGAGCTCTTCCGCTCCTGGCGTGATGACCTGCCCCTGTTCGGTGAGACCTCGGGTAAGAACTCCATCATCGTCACCCCGAACGCTGACATCGACCTCGCCGTCAAGGACGTCGTCTACTCGGCATTCGGTCACGCAGGTCAGAAGTGCTCCGCTGGTTCGACCGTCATCCTGGTTGGCTCCGTTGCACAGTCCGAGCGTTTCCGTCGTCAGCTGATTGACTCCGTCAGCTCCCTGCACGTGGCACACCCGCAGGACATCGAGTCCGAGATGGGCCCCGTTGTTCAGAAGCCGGAAGAGAAGCTGTTGCGCGGTCTGACCACCCTCGGCCCGGGCGAGCGCTGGCTCATCCAGCCCAAGGAACTGGACGAGACCGGTCGCCTGTGGAGCCCCGGTGTTCGCGAGGGCGTCAAGCCCGGTTCCGAGTACCACATGACCGAGTACTTCGGCCCCATCCTGGGCATCATGACCGCTGACACCCTGGAAGAGGCAATCGAGCTGCAGAACGCACCCGACTACGGTCTGACCGCAGGTCTGCACTCGCTGGATGCTGATGAGCTCGAGCTGTGGCTCTCCAAGGTCCAGGCAGGTAACCTGTACGTCAACCGTGCAATTACCGGTGCAATCGTTCAGCGTCAGCCCTTCGGCGGTTGGAAGAAGTCCACCGTTGGCTCCGGTACCAAGGCTGGTGGCCCCAGCTACCTGATCGCTCTGTCCGATTGGGAGCCCGCACAGGCAACCGCGACCGCAACCACCCAGTCCGTAACCGTCCGCGAGACCCTGGCTACCATCGAGAACTCCGAGCTGGGCAAGCGCGAGGACTTCGCATTCATCAAGCGCGGTGTCTCCTCTGACGCACACGCTTGGGACACCGAGTTCGGCTTCGGTCACGACCCCTCGAAGCTGGGCGTGGAGCGCAACATCCTGCGCTACGTACCCACCCAGGTTCTGGTTCGTGCAGACGAGTCCGCATCCGCAGCAGAGACCCTGCGTGTTGTGCTCGCCGGTCTGGCAGCTAACGCACCGGTTGCTCTGTCCGTCGGTAAGGATCTGCCGGTCGACGTCCGTGGCGTCCTCGAGAACAAGGGCATCAAGTACGAAGTCAAGTCGGACGCTCAGTTCCGCGAGTACCTGGCTTCGAACGCTAAGACCCCGGTTCGTGCACTGGCTGGTACCCCGCTGGAAGGCACCCGTATCCGCTACATCGGTAACGATGAGAAGTCCATCTACTCGGCACTGGGCGGTCGCCCGGATGTTGCAGTGTACTTCGCACCGGTCACCGAGGCTGGCCGTATCGAGATGCTGCCCTTCCTCCGCGAGCAGGCTGTTTCGATTACCGCACACCGTTTCGGTAACCCGAACCGCTTCTCCGAGCGCGTCATTTCTTCCCGCTAAGGCGCTGTGAGAGTTTAGCTCTCTAGCCTAAGGCTCAGGGCCCTGCACCTTCATGGTGTAGGGCCCTGAGCCTTTTGATGTGTCTGATGGCTGTCTGCTGGAGGTGAGTAATAGGGGTGCTTCTAGGGCCTTGGGAAGGGGTGATTGTTGGGCGGTTAGATAGGATGAGGAAAATATAGTGTCATAGAAGTGGTACGGGGGTGTTTGGACGTGCCCCGCGTTACTTCTTATGTGATAATTGGTGTAGGACGTTCCGTCATCCCACATACGGAACGACACCGTGCGCGGGACGGTCCGCGCTACGCAAGAACACACTGAAAGGACACCGCTGCTATGAGCAACGTTCCCGCAGAACTCTCGTACACTTCTGAGCACGAGTGGGTTTCCGCTCTCACCGCCGAGGGCACCGTACGTGTTGGTATTACCGACCACGCTCAGGATGCACTGGGTGACGTCGTCTACGTCGACCTTCCCTCTGTCGGCGATTCTGTAGCTGCTGAGGATAGCTTCGGTGAGATTGAGTCCACCAAGTCTGTCTCCGATCTCTTTGCTCCCATCGCTGGCGAGATTGTCGCAGTGAACGAGGGCCTGGAGGATGACCCCGCACTGGTCAACTCCGATCCCTACGGCGAGGGTTGGATCATTGAGATTCGCCCCGAGAACGCTGATGATCTGGCTAACCTGCTGGATGCAGAGGCGTACAAGGCTGAGCTGGCTAAGCTCTAAGTCGATAGTCTAGCTCGATAGACTCTATAGCTCTGGCGTCCCTCGTGTTAAGAGGTACGTACTGATGAAACGGCGAGACCGATTGGTCTCGCCGTTTTTCTTTTAAAATGCACACAAACGCAAATAGTTGGGCGCATTTAAGGTTCGTCTTGAAGGTGTAGGAATTCACTAAAGGGGCTTGAAGGATGACTAAACCCCTAGTGGGAGCCTCTTTCAAGTTAAATGTGATGAAAACTTCAACTATCGCGAGAAGATAAAATTTTCCTCGTAAAGCAGTCCAATATGAGATATATGTGTTCGAAGTATTGGAATTTTGCTAAAATTGGTACTGTCTCTACTGATTAATGTTTGATTGTGTGGCTATTTTTGGGTTCAAAAAGCCTCTGAAAAGGGCGAACTAAATAGCAAAATGCCTTGTGAGGCTATAAGATTGTCTCGAAGGTTTGCGGTTTATCATTTCGTGATAAACAACTAAACTTATCTATCACACTCTCAACACTAAGCAAAGATGTTCGGCACGAAGCGAGACCCCCGACCGGGGGAACGAGCCACTCACTCAAATTTCGGCTCGTATCGACATCGGCTGAACAAGTACCCGAAAGACATAGATGACCTCACGCATCGATGAGAACCTCACTAACGCTGAGGTTCAACTAGAGGACGTGGAGAACGGCGACTCTGACCGTAACCCGCGTGACGTTAAGAGCCGGACCATTGGTCAGGTTCTTAGCCAGCTTGACCTGGAGTTCCCCGGAATTAGCGCATCCAAGATTCGCTTCCTGGAGGAGCGCGGCCTGGTGCACCCCAGCCGTACCGAAACCGGTTACCGCAAGTACTCCCAGACTGACATTGAGCGCCTGCGCTACATCCTCACTATGCAGCGCGATCACTACATGCCGCTCAAGGTAATCCGTCAGCATCTGGAGGATCTGGAAGCCGGTCGCGTGCTGAACTCCATGCCCGCCACCGTAAGTGAAGACGTCCTGGATACCGTCCTCGGACCGGACGAGCAGGAAGGCCGCACCTACAGCCTCCGTGAGCTGGCAGAATACGCTAACACCACTCCCGAACTGATTCGCGAGCTGATTGACTTTGGACTGCTCGAAGACGGCTCGGATGTGGAGTACACCGATTACGATGTGCTGATCGCCCGCGTGAGCGCAGAGCTGACCCAGCACGGCATTCAGCCCCGTCACCTGCGCGCGTTCAAGTCTGCGGCAGACCGTGAAATTTCCCTCGTGGAAATTGCGGTGGCTCCGCTGGCATCGCGCCGCGACGCAGCCTCCCAGGCTCAGGCGCAGGAACGAGCCGACAAGATCCGCAAGTTGTGCCTGCAGTTGCATGCAACCCTCGTCGAATCGGCAATGCCTACCTACGAGTAGGCGAACGAAGGTACAGGCGACTGGACCGTCTACCCTTCACAATCTTTGCGGTTCTACCGCACCCCGAACGGGGTTTTCCTTCCGGGATACACTGCTGACCACGGTGTTTCCCTCTATAGTCCCTGCCCGCACCAACGGGTAGAGGCCTCTAGACTTGGACGAAGCCGACGCTGGCACGCTCGGAATTTCTACCCCTTCGTCCAACACGAAGAGCTTTCTCACCAGGGGGCTCCCGGCCTGCCAAGGCTATTCACTTAACTCAGCTGTAAATGCGTACGGACTACCAGCCCGTACGCATTTACTTTTTAAACTCCCCCTGTATAAACTCCCCTGTGGGATGGGCGCCCAGAAAAAGCGAACGGAACGGCGGGGGAGGAGCACCCCTATGAGGCGTTAATGAGGCAAGAATGAATCTGAAAAGATCATTCGCTCCGGTGGGTTCAATTTTAAGTAGAGCCCTCTATCAGTTAAAATAGATTGAACAACCGCGCCTATCGCGCATCGGTCGCACTGTCGAACCGCTGTGTAGTATTGAAAACCGCGCCGGAACCCAGTAGAGGAGCCACGCGAATCATAGACGCAGATTCTAGACCTCAACCCTAGAATCTCACCCCGATAATCTCACCCCGAGAATCGGGTCTACACCGGAACGATATCGACCGCATTTGATAGGGCGCGGTGAAGCACTTAAAAGGGTTTAACGAAAAGGAGGGACCGTGCTAGAGCAGCAGGTAGCCGAAAATGCAGGCGAGGCCGCAACCACGCACGCACCCCAGGGCTTCGACCAGCCCCTGGATGGCTTCGACACCCTCTTCCCCGTAGCACCGCCTCCGCGTGGTGAACAGGGCGTACTCTTCACCGACCCTGTCTCTGTCGTCGAGGAAAACCTTGGCTACCGCGGCGCTGTCGCCTGCAAGGCAGCCGGCATTACCTACCGCCAGCTTGACTACTGGGCACGCACCGACCTGGTCGTACCCACCGTGCGTGGCGCCTCCGGATCCGGTACCCAGCGCCTCTATAGCTTCCGCGACGTGCTCGTGCTCAAGATTGTGAAGCGACTGCTCGACACCGGCGTGTCCCTGCAGCAGATTCGCACCTCCATCGAGCATCTGCGTACCCGCGGCATTGACGACCTCGCGAACATCACCCTCATGAGTGACGGCACCACCGTCTACGAATGCACCTCCCCGAGCGAGGTTATCGACCTGGTCCAGGCAGGTCAGGGCGTCTTCGGCATCGCTATCGGCCGCGTCTGGCGCGAAATCGAAATGAACCTCAACGGCCAGCCCGGCGAAGAGATGCACGAAAACTTCGAAGGCGACGAACTTGCCGCCCGCCGTGCCCGCCGCGCACAGGCATAAAACACAAAACGTGAATCAGCCCGCGCTCACTACCTATCGGGTAGCGAGCGCGGGCTGAAGCTTTAAATGCGAGGGAATATTCAATGCTCACTTGAGAAAAAACTCAAGATACACCCCTGTCAGAGCCAGAAGAAAAGCGAAGATTCGCTAAAATAAAGGGGCATTACACCTCACTCATAAAAGGGACCTGCATGCCCCGCATCGTCAGTATCAGCAGCCTCAAGGGTGGCGTTGGCAAAACGTCCATCACTTTGGGGCTCGCTTCCGCGGCATTACACAGCGGACTCTCCACACTCGTTATTGACCTCGACCCCCACGGCGACGCCAGCACCGGCCTGGCAGTGGATGAAACCATCCCCGACGTCGCCTCCCTAATCGCCAGCTCCAATGAGCGCGCCTTCGCGGAGGAAGCCGGTAGCTCCTCCTGGAACGCGCTCGTCGGCAAACCCACCCTGCTGACCAACAACCCCGTGACCACCGGTAGCGTGAAGGTGGCGCGAGGCTCGGCGCGCTCCACCCTCGTGGACCGGCAAGAAGCCGCGCCGTTCATCCGCCGCTTCAAGCGCATGGTGGAGGCGGCTGCGGACGCCTACGACGTCATCCTGATTGACTGCCCGCCGTTCCTCGGAACCCTGTCTTCGATGGGCTGGGCGGTGAGCGAGCGCATCCTTTCGGTCGCAGAGCCTTCCCTTTTCTCCGTGGCGGGCACCGAACGAACCCTGCGCGCCATCGTGCGCTTTCAGCAGGAAAGCGGCATCAGCATTGACGGTGCGGGAGTAGTTATCAACAAGATGCGCCCCAACGACAGCGAACACCGCTACCGACGCGACGAAATGCGTTCCCTCTTCGGCGAGCTCGTGGCAGATCCTGTGCTCGCTGAAAGCCCCGTGCTGCAGCGTGCACAGGGTGCCGCGTACCCGATTCATTTTTGGCCCGACGAAGAATCGGTTGATCCCGCCATTGACTTCACCCGTCTGCTGGCTGGGCTCATGGCTGATCTCTAATCGCAGACATCTAAACGCAGATACCTGTGCGTCACCAATCCGCGGGCTCACATAGTTTCAACGCTTGAGGTTTCAACGCTTGAGTGCGTCTTCTCAAAGAACCCCTGTGTTCTCAGCGGTGTATTCTCAGTGCTGTGGTTCTTTGGGGCGGCGCACTTTCGCATATCCGTCAACATTGACACTAGATAGTGGGAATAGCCGGTAGCCTCCACGCGTTATAGTGGCAGTAACAGAAATAACCCCGCCATCGAGGGGCACGCTGGGAACGAGCCCAGCCTCAACACCAACAACGAGAGGACCACATGAGCATCGAGAACGTAGAACGCATTGACGGCGTAGCACAATACGACCTCATCGTCATCGGCTCCGGATCCGGCAACACCCTCATCGGCCCCGAATGGGACGACAAGAAGGTCGCCCTCATCGACGGCGGCATCTTCGGCGGCACCTGCCTGAACGTTGGCTGCATCCCCACTAAGATGTACGTCTACCCGGCGACTATCGCGCAGAAGACCCGCGAGGTCAAGCACCTGGGCGTCGACGCACACGTAGACGCCGTGCACTGGGCACAGATTCGTGACCGCATCTTTGCCTCTCGCATTGACCAGATTGTTGAAGGCGGCCGCGAATGGCGTGCCGGTCTGCCCAACGTCGATTTCTACGACCAGTACGCGCGCTTCGTCGGCTCCCACACCGTTGAGCTGACCGACGGCACCCGCCTGCAGGGCCGCCAGATTGTCATTGCGGCAGGTTCGCGCGCCGTGCTGCCTCCC
Organism: Rothia mucilaginosa ATCC 25296; assembly: GCF_000175615.1. Classification (GTDB taxonomy): domain Bacteria; phylum Actinomycetota; class Actinomycetes; order Actinomycetales; family Micrococcaceae; genus Rothia; species Rothia mucilaginosa. Next base: position 48,704 of record NZ_ACVO01000005.1, read on the forward strand.
GTGCCCGGTATCGACTCCTCCAAGGTCTACACCAACGACAACGTCATGCGCCTGGACGAACTGCCCGCCCGCATGGTTGTCATCGGCGGCGGCGTGATTGCGGCAGAATTCTCCCACGTTTTCTCCGCATTCGGCACCGAAGTAACCCAGCTGAACCGCTCCTCCCGCCTGCTGCGCGGCGTGGATGAAGAGGTCGTGGCACGCTTCGAAGAAGCCGCAAGCAAGCAGTGGAACATCGTCAAGGATGCGTCCCTCTCCGAGATCCGTGAGAACGCCGACGGTAGCGTAACCGTCGTAGCGAAGCGCACCACCGAGAACGGTGAAGAACTGCTCGAAATCCCGGCAGACGCTGTGCTCGTAGCAACCGGTCGCCGCCCCAACACCGACACCCTCAACGCAAAGAACTACTTCGACGTACAGGACGGCGGTCAGCTCAGCGTCGATAAGTACCAGCGCGTGCTCTACAACGGTGCACCCGTACCCGGCGTCTACGCCCTCGGCGACGTGTCCAGCCGCTACCAGCTCAAGCACGTGGCAAACCACGAGGCCCGCGTTGTGCAGCACAACCTCAGCCACCCCGAGGATCTGCGTGCCAGCGACCACCGCTACGTACCCGGCGCGGTTTTCAGCAACCCGCAGATCGCTGTGGTCGGCATGACCGAAGAGCAGGCACGCGAGGCCGCTGAGCGTGAAGGCTTCGAGATTACCGTCAAGGCACAGAACTTTGGCGACACCGCCTACGGCTGGGCAATGGAAGACAAGATCGGTCTGTGCAAGCTGATTGCCCGCAAGGACAACGGCGAGCTGCTCGGTGCGCACCTGGTCGGTGAAGAATCCTCCGTGCTCATCCAGCCGCTACTGCAGGCAATGAGCTTCGGCATGGATGCGCGCACCCTCGCACGCGGCCAGTACTGGATCCACCCGGCACTGACCGAAATCATTGAGAACGCGCTGCTCGGCCTGGAATTCGACGAGCCCGCCAACTAGTACCAAGCGGTTCAAAGAATACCGCTCAAGGGCTCAGGCTCTGAGCGTTGAGGTAAACATAGAGGAGGGGGTCGTACCTAAACGGTACGACCCCCTCCTCACATATATATTCACAATCAGTTAGTGACGACTAAGAGTCTTCGCCTTCAGAACGCTGAGTATCTGCCTTCTTAGCTTCTACACCCTTAGCCGGGGTAGCGGTCTCATGCTCGGAATCGTCGTTAGTCTTCTCAGACCGTTCGGCGTCTTCCTTCGTTTCGGTCTTATCCTCCTGCGGCTTCTGCATGCGCTCAACCGCCTGCTCGCGTAGTTCCTCGAACTTCTCGGCAGCCTGCTCACGCAACTCAGCAAGACGCTCCGTCTGCTGATCCGCGTACTCGTGCAGACGCTCAGCAGCCTGCTCACGCAGCTCAGCGAACTTCTCAGACTGCTCCGCCGCGTACTCCTGCAGACGAGCCAAAGAATCCGACGTGCTATCGGAAACCTTGCCGTACATCTCATCCACGTAAGAGGAGAAATCCTGCAGAATCTTCGCGCGGCGCAGCTTCTGCGAGGGAGTCAGGTAACCATCTTCCTCGGTTAGGTCACGGTTCATGATGCGGAACTCGCGAATACCCTCGGCGCGGGAAACCAGCTGGTTCGCCTCATCCACGAGCTTCTGAATCGCGGCGCGGACCGCCGGGTGAACCGCAGCCTCCGGAATGGAGAGCGAACGCGGCAGACCCAGATGCTCGAGCTGCTCGGGCAAGGTATCAGGGTCTAGGGTCACCAGCGCTGAAATGAACGGCTTCTCATCGCCAACCAGCATTGCCTGAGACACCAGGGGAGAAGTGCGCAAATGACCCTCCGCAATACCCGGAATCACGTTCTTACCGCCGGCGGTGACAATGATTTCCTTCTTACGGCCCACAATCTTCAGGTAGCCTCGCTCATCGAAACGAGCCAGGTCACCGGTACGGAACCAGCCGTCTTCGGTGAACGCATGAGCGTCCTCCTCGGGGTTCTTGTAGTAGCTGCTAATCACGCCCACGCCACGAACCAGAAGCTCACCGTCCTCAGCAATGTAGCCTTCGGAACCGGGGATGAGCGGACCAAGCATACCAATCTGGTACGGGTTGATGCGGCCAACCGCAATCGGGGCGCAGGTCTCGGTCAGACCGTAACCCTCCACCACCTGCACACCCACCGCGTGGAAGAAGTGAGCCAGGCGCTCGCCGAGGGGACCGCCGCCGGAGACCGCGTAACGTAGCTCGCCGCCGAGAGCCGCACGCAGCTTCGAGTAGACCAGCTTGTCGTAGAGAGCGTACTGCGCCGCCAGCTTGAGGGGCACACGACCCTCAACCTTCGCCTGCGACCAGCGCACCGCAATATCGGTGGAACGCTCAAACAGAGACTTATTGAACTTGCCGCCCTTAGCCGCCTTTGCCATGGCACCTTCGTACACCTTCTCAAAGACGCGGGGCACCACCAGCAGCATGGTCGGCTTGAAGCTATCCAGGTCAGACGCCAGGTTCTTGATGTTGGGGGAGTGACCAATAACCAGGCCAGCGTCCAGCGCCAGAACCTGAATCAGGCGCGCCAGAACGTGCGCCAGCGGCAAGAAAAGAATGGAGGAGTTGCGGGAGTTCGCAATCTCGGGCTCGACCAGCCTGGTGTTGGCGATCAGGTTCAGGAAGTGGCCGTGAGTCAGTGCGCAACCCTTAGGGCGACCGGTTGTGCCGGAGGTGTACACAATGGTCGCGAGGTCGTCACAACCGGCTGCGGAACGTACCTGCTCCAGCTGCTCATCGCTTACCTCGGAGGCGCGAGTGCTCAGGGTATCGAGGTCGCCGTTCTCAATGACCCAGCGGTGCTTCAACTGCATGGGCTCCTGGGTCGTGGAGGCGAATTCCTCAGCCTCCGCGATGCGCGCCAGAAGCTTCTCATCCTCAACGAAGATGGCGGTAGCCTCCGAGTGGGCGAGCGCCCACGCCGCCTGTGCGGGTGCGTTGGTCTCGTACACCGGCACGGAGATGGCGCCCGCGTACCAAATCGCGAAGTCAATGACGGTCCACTCGAAGCGGGTGCGGCTCATAATGCCCACACGGTCACCCGGGCGGATGCCCGCAGCAATCATGCCCTTAGCTAGGTCGGTTACCATCTGGTGGAACTGCTGGGCGCGAATCGGCTGCCAGTTACCCGGAGACATCTGACGGCGGTACAGCACCGGGTTGGAGCTGTCGGCTCGGTGACGCTCAACAATGCTTGTCAGGTTCAGTGAGGGGTCGACAAGAACCTCAGCGGGAGTGGAGAAGACTTTCATAATGCGCCTTTCGAATCAGGGCGTAAGCTCGGGCGGTCCGGGCCGCGGGCTGTCCTCGAATGCTCGAGGTGCCGTGATGGCTTTCTGGTTGTTCTGCTCGCCGCGGCGGGTGATGCATTCGCCGGTGTGCAGCGGGCGGAACTGTCAGAATTTAGTGGTTTAGGGATGCGACAAAAGCTTGAACAGTAGAGAAAAGATACTCGGCGTCGTAGTCGAGCGTTGCCACATGGTAGCTGCGGGTCAGCCACCTAAATTCTACAGGAACTGAACAATGTTCGAGAAAATATTTGTGGGAGCTATCCGACACAGTATGATCGCCCAGTGAACGCGCGTACAGAACCGGCGCCTTCAACTGCGGAATCAGTGCACGCGTCTCAGCGCCCAAAAGATGTAACTGATGCACCGCCGCCGTCGGAACGATAGAATACGCGCCCTCGCTCACGCCAGGAACCGCAATATCGGAACCAATCGCCTTGAGCATCGGCAGAACCTTCGACACCTTACCGGCGTGGCGCATCATCGGATTCACATCCACCATATAGGGGTTAATCAGCACCGTACCCGCCACCGGCAGACGCGCCGACAGGTGAGTCGCCACCGTGCCGCCCATCGACATACCAATGACCACCACACGCAGACCCTGTTCAGCCAGGCGGCGGTACCCCCGCTCAGCAGAATCCAGCCACTGCTGGTACGTGCTATCACGCAAATCCTGCCAACGGGTCGCATGCCCAGTCAGCACAGGCATCTCCACTGCGTAACCGAGCTCCATAAAACGCTGAGCCACCGGGCGCATGCTATGCGGTGAACCCGTAAAACCGTGCACCAGCAAAATACCCACGGAATGCTGCGCCGGGTCAGGACTAAAAGAAACAGGGGAGTGGTCGAACGCATCCTGCTCTTCCCCGAGGCGACGCGCCAAAGATTCCTTAACATTTTGGGTTGCTAGAAGCCTGCGCTCGCGAGCCTTGCGGCGCATCCGCTTGAGCGGCTCCAGTGAATTATCGAAAATGCTCATGGTCCTCCTCCGCCAACCTGCGCGAGTATGAGCGCAGGTGAGGCTCTATAGCGTACCCTGACCGGCTACCACAGATACAGCACCGATGCTGGTATATCGCCTCCAGCGCACCCGAATACACCGGTGCGCAGAAAAATCGTTCTCTTTTCTTTAATTATCACGCGTTCTCTCGCGCCTCTCCAGACACGCTAGAATTGAGCCGGGAACATTCAGAGAGGAGACCCCAATGTCTAACACCGCCCTCTATTCAACGCTCAAGGTTCTTGGCTCACCCCTGCTGCAGGGACTGTACCACCACGACGTGGTTGGCCTGGAGAACCTGCCCGAGGGACCCTACATCGTCGCCAGCAACCACCTGGCGTTCTGCGACTCCATTTTTATTCCTCTCGCCATGCCGCGCACCGTGAACTTCCTCGCCAAGAGCGACTACTTCACCACCCCCGGCGTGAAGGGCCGCGCCATGGCGGCGTTCTTCCGAGGCGTTGGCCAGCTTCCCATGGACCGCTCCGGCGGCCAGAAGAGCCAGGAATCCCTCAACGCCGGTGCGCAGGTCCTCAAGGACGGCGGCGTGATTGGCATCTACCCCGAAGGCACCCGTAGCCCCGACGGACGCGGCTACCGTCCCAAGGTCGGTGTCGCCCGCCTCGCAGTTGAAGCAGGCGTACCCGTAGTGCCCATCGGACAGATCGGTACCGACCTGATTCAGCCCTCCGGCTCGAACCGTATCCGTCTGCGCCACGACGGCAAGCCCATCCAGGTGCGCACCATTATCGGCAAGCCCCTCACCTTCGAGGAATACACCGACGGCTCAGACCTGAGCCACCGCGTTCAGCGTGAAATCGCCGACCGTATTGGCTCCGAGATCCGTGCCCTCAGCGGCCAGGAATACGTGGACGTGTACGCCGACCGCGTCAAGAAGCTCATGGCCGATAAAAACATGAGCGCTGATGAGGCGGTCGCACACCTGCAACGCTAAACGTTGAGATAGCACCCTGAGACAGCACCCCGGGTGCACACATACGACAGATACACACATGCGCCAGAGGGCGGGATGCGGTACGTGCCGCATCCCGCCCTTTCGTATGCCGTTCTGTCAGGGCGCTTTTCACCCCGCGTATCGCCGACACCGGGTGGCGCTATCTAAACATGTGAGATATACCTGAGCGCAGGGTTAGGTGTTGAAGCAAGCAAGAGTACAATTAGGTCTATTCAGCCTGAAGAATCGCAAGCCAGCACGCCGCACACGGCGCGCCGAGCACCCGAAACGGCGGCTGAATCAGAAAACGCACAAGACCATCCCAATGGAGTGAAGATGAGCAATCAAAACCTCAGCACCTCGCAGGCCCCCGACCACGGCCTGGACACCTGGCGTCAGCTGCACATTGACCAGCAGCCCACCTGGAGCGAGCACGAAGATTTTGAGAGCACCATCGCCGAGCTGAACTCGGTACCGCCGCTCGTCTTCGCCGGTGAGGTCGACGCCATGCGCCAGGCACTCGGTGAGGTTGCTGAAGGCCGCGCATTCCTCCTGCAGGGCGGCGACTGTGCAGAAACCTTCGCGGGTGCAACCGCCGATAAGATCTCCGGCCGCGTCAAGACCATCCTGCAGATGTCTGCTGTGCTCACCTACGGCGCCTCCATGCCCGTGGTGAAGATGGGTCGTATGGCGGGCCAGTTCTCCAAGCCGCGCTCCGCAGACATGGAAACCCGCGGCGACGTCACCCTGCCCTCCTTCCGCGGCGAGACCGTCAACGGTTTCGACTTCACCCCCGAAGCCCGCGTACACGACCCCAAGCGCATGCTGCAGGGCTACCACACCAGTGCCTCCACCCTGAACCTGATCCGTGCCTTCACCAAGGGCGGCTTCGCAGACCTGCGCGCCGTGCACCAGTGGAACCGCGGCTTCACCTCCAACCCCGCGCATGAGCGCTACGAGAAGACCGCCAACGAAATCGGCCGCGCCCTCAAGTTCATGGAAGCATGCGGCGTGAACTTCGAAGCCCTCAAGACCACCGACATGTACGTCGGCCACGAAGCACTGGTAATGGACTACGAGCGTGCCCTCACCCGCATCGACTCGCGTACCCATCTGCCCTACGACACCTCCGCACACTTCCTGTGGATTGGCGAGCGCACCCGCGGCATCGACGATGCACACGTAGACTTCCTCTCCAAGGTCCGCAACCCCATCGGCGTGAAGCTGGGCCCGACCACCACCGCTGAGGATGCACTCGCACTGATCGACAAGCTCGACCCGAACCGCGAGCCCGGCCGCCTGACCTTCATCACCCGCATGGGCGCGAAGAACATCCGCGAGAAGCTGCCCGCAATCGTTGAGGGCGTGCAGGCTGAAGGTGCGAAGGTCGTCTGGGTCACCGACCCGATGCACGGCAACACCATCTCCGTGCCCTCCGGCTACAAGACCCGCCGCTTCGACGACGTGCTCGACGAGGTTCGCGGCTTCTTCGAGGTGCACGAGGCGCTGGGTTCGTTCCCCGGCGGTATCCACGTAGAGATGACCGGCGACGACGTGACCGAATGCCTGGGCGGCTCCGACGCCATCGACGAGGCAGCACTGGCAGACCGCTACGAGTCCCTGTGCGACCCGCGTCTGAACCACTCGCAGTCCCTGGAAATTGCATTCCTGGTCTCCGAGTACCTCAAGAACCGCGCATAAAACGTTCATGCTTTTCGCCGCGATAGTTGGCGGGGAGCAGTAGACACGACAATGCCCGGGTCTTCGCTCATAGTGAGTGAAGACCCGGGCATTGCGTTTAACCTGCGCACTGCAAAGACGAGGACAGAGTGCACAGGCGAGGACGGAGTGCTCGAGGGGGGACACTACTAGAAGGTCAGGAACGCCTCAATATTGCGCCACCACTGCGACTGCACCAGTGAGGTCGCAAGCCACCAACCGGTAAAGCTCGAGCCCATGCCCAGCAGAATCAGCGCCAGAGCCCAACCGCCCACCGCCATACCGGAGGGCGGGGTCCTAAACTGCTTGGCGGGTAGGCGAGGATCCTTCTGCGAAGACTGCTCGGACTCCTGAGAAGAAGCGCTCTCATCAGCTTCTGAAGCCTCAGTTGCGTTTGCTGAGCCCTTAGACTTCGAACGACGCGTGCCGGAGGGGCTCAACGAACGCTCCGCATGGATTGGGGCGTACTCGCCGTTAGCTGAGATGAACTCTTGCTCCGTCTGCGGGCCAATGCCAACGGACTGAGTCAGCGGGCCCTTCGCCGCGGCGGTACGGCGGCCCATGAACGAACCCAGACCATGCTTGCCGGATTTGCCCTTTGAGCCTTCCTTCTCCTGATCAGTGTCAGAATCGTCATTATCGGAGGCAGAACTCACTAGAGGCGGAATGCCCTGGCGGTTGAGCACGGAGTCCTCAGCATCCACGTCGGCAAGGTGCACGCCCTGACCCGCCGTCGAGGCATCGTACACGAGGCTGTCGGGGGAGTAGACATCGTAGGCGAGCAGATCGCGGGCATCGCTAAAAGCACTAATCGGGGTGTTACGCACCATCTGCGCGGCGCCGCTACGCTCCGCAATATCGGCGACGGCCTCCCAGAGAGGAAGCTCCGGCTCCGGGCACGAGGGGGCACGCCAGGCTCGCTCATGCTCACCCAGCGACTCAGAAATCTCCAGCAGAGCAGTGAACAGCTCAGTCGCATCCTCGGGGCGGGCGTGAGGCTGCTTGCGGGTACACCACGAAATCAGCCCCGCAATATCGCGGTCCGCACCCGGCGCGACATCGGTCAGCGCGGGCATCTCAATATTCGCGTTGTGGTAGAGCACCTGCTGGTCGTTCTCCAGACCCACAAAGGGCAGACGACCTGAAAGCATGCGGTACATCATCACGCCGAGCGCAAAAATATCGGCTTGCGCGCCGACCTTCACCTTCGGGTCCAGAACCTCCGGCGCCACGTAGGCGGGGGTTCCCATGGGGGCGCCAGCATCCACCTGATCGTCACGGCGGGAGAGACCGAAGTCCGTGAGCTTCACCTGGCCGTTAGCGTCGAGAAGAATATTGCCCGGCTTAATATCGCCGTGCAGGTAGCGGTTCGCATGAACCTCCGAGAGCGCCTCCACGACCGGAATGAGGATGTCCAGCGCCTCGCCCAGCGAGAGGGCATTACGCACACGCAACAGCTGGCTCAGCGTACAACCGTGCACATACTCGAGCACGATATACATGACCATCTGGCCCGAAAAATATTCGGTACCCGACGAAATTACGCCCACCGTATGCCCGCCGCCACCCACCTGGCGCATAGAGCGCTCCTCACGGTGGAACTTCTGACGGTTCGCTGCATCCTCAGCCAGAGCGGGGGAGAGAACCTTGAGCGCAACCGGGTTATTCGACCACAGGTCCAGCGCATAATACACCTCGCTCATGCCGCCGCGGCCAATAAGCGAACCCACCTGGTAGTGACCCTCAATAATGGCGCCACTGAGCCACTGCGAAGAACCAATAGCGGTATCCGGGGCAGCGGGACGAGTGGCAGGAGGAACAGAAGTATTTGCAGAAGAACGAGGGTTCACGGGAGAAAACCGGCGTGGGCTGGGAGTATTCATACGTCTCAACATTTTAGCCCGCCCACCTGGGCAGAAGCGATGCCAAAGGGCGCCGGGCAGGTGAACACTCAGCGAATTCTTACAAAGTGCCGGTGGACCCGACTCCAACGCAAGAACAACGGGCAGGGCACAAGAACGAAAGATATATGGGAAGGCTCCAAAGCCTGCGGCGGGTCAAAAGTGGTAAATACGTGCCAGCTCTGGCACTCTTAAAAGGTGACTAACGAAAATATTGCTCAGACCTTCGCCCTCGTCGGCGATTGGGTAACTATCCCCGAAATTGCGCAGGCCCTCGACCTGAAGGTGACCCGCGTTCACAACCTGATTTCTGACGGTACGCTCATCGCGCTGCGCGACCCGGAAACCAACGTGCGCAAGGTACCCGCACTGTTCATGAACGGTTCGCGAGTACTCGAATCCCTCAAGGGCACCCTCGCTGTCCTGAAGGATTCCGGCTTCAGCGATGAAGAAGCTATCGTGTGGCTGTACACCAGCGACGAGTCCCTGCCCGGCCGTCCCATCGACGCACTGATTGACGGTCGTAAGACTGAAATCCGTCGCCGTGCGCAGGCACTGGCTTGGTAATACCAGCTTGGTAATAGTGGCTCAGTACTATAGCTAAATAGGTTGAGGCGGCATACTTCGGTATGCCGCCTCAACCTATTTAACGTTCTAACTGTGTTGAACCTCTACGCCTTGCGACGTAGCGCATCTATGCCTTGCGGCGCAGAGCACGGCCCACGATATCGGTCAGCGCCGCATGCGTCAGCTCGTCCAGGTTCATCGCCTCCAGTGCCTCAAACACAGCCTGAGACTTCTGCTCAATCAGCTGCTCATGCTTGGCGAAAGCACCCGAAGAAACCATCAGCTCGCGGATGCGCTCCACCTGCTCATCGCTCAGCTCGGGGTCGCCCAAGCTATTGTGCAGAAGCGCCGCGTCCTTCTCGTCGAGGACGGCGGAGGTGAGCGCCACCAGCACGGTACGCTTACCCTCACGCAGGTCATCGCCAGCGGGTTTACCGGTCACCTCGGGCTGGCCGAAGACGCCCAGCTCGTCATCACGCAGCTGGAAACCCTCACCCAGCGGCAGGCCGAACGCACGGTAACCGGCAAGTACCGGGTGCTGCTCGCTCACGGCACTTGCACCGCTCTCCAGCACGGCAGCCTGCAGAGCCAGAGCACCACCAATTGTGAAGGGGTGCTCGCACGAGTACTTGGCGGACTTGAAACGAATCACGTTCAGGGCACGCTGCAGAGCCGCCTGAGCGTCCTCGGTTTCGAGAACCTCGGAGTAGACGTCCAGGTACTGACCCGCCAGAACTTCGGTGCGCATCCGGTCAAAAATAGTGCGCGCAGGAGCGCCATAAATCGCTCCCTCACCCAGGGACGCGAAAACCTCGGCAGACCACGCCATGGTCAGATCGCCGGCAAGGATACCGCCGGTCAGACCATAGTTGAAAGCATCACCGCGCCAACTATTCTGCTCGTGCGCCGCCTCGAAACGCTTGTGCACGGAGGGAGCGCCGCGGCGGGTATCGGAGCGGTCGATAATGTCGTCGTGAATCAGCGCGGAGGTCTGGAACAGCTCCACCGCCATGCCGGCCTTCACAATAGACCAGGACGTGCGGTTCTCGGTTACTGGTGCACCGCCGGCACCTCGCCAACCCCAGTAGCTCAACAGGGCACGCAGGCGCTTGCCGCCGGTGGAGAGAGACTCAATAGCCTCCAGCAGAGGTAGGGTCTCAGAGGAAATGCCCTCGAGCAGCTCGCGCTGGCGGGTAAAAAACTCAGCCATGAGAGTGTCAAAAGCGTGCAGGTAGGATCGCTGCTCTTCAGCAATACGCTCGGCGAGGTGCGCAGAATCCGCCGGGATATTCGGTGCCGCTACGGTGAGGCTCTCGGTCGCCTGGGGAGTGGGTGCTCCGGAAGGAGAAGGGGGAGTCATACTATCCTCGCTGGTGGTCGCTGTGTACGGTCCTGATGCCGTGCGGTGTGCACTTCTTCTAGCTTAGTGGAGAAAAGCCCAAGAGAACGCATTTGCGAACATGTTTACGATATACTACCCCTATTGTTCGTAGAAATGTGCTATATTTTCGGTAGGTGGGCGTAGAAGCTATGAGAGGAGGCGACATGGGGCAGACGCGAACCTGCAAGAACAGCGGCGCAAGGAACGGCCGCGTCATTATGCACCTGGACATGGACGCCTTCTTCGTCAACGTCGAACTCCTCGAAAACCCCGCTCTGCGCGGCGAACCCATTATCGTGGCGCCCCTGGGCCCCCGCTCGGTCGTATGCTCCGCCTCCTACGAGGCGCGCGCTCACGGAGTGCGCTCCGGGATGCCGCTCAGCCGCGCCCGGAACCTCAGCCCCAACGCCACCGTCCTGCCGCTGCGTGGCGACTACCGGCACTACTCCCGCGCCGTCATGGCAATCCTTCATGACCTGAGCCCCTACGTTGAGCAGGTCAGCGTGGATGAAGCCTTCGTGGACCTCACCGGCGCCTACCTGCACGGCCAAGACCCCGTCGCCCTGGCGCAGCGCGCTCGCGACCGCATCGCACAGGAGCTCTCCCTGCCCTCCTCCGCAGGGGTGGCACCCAATAAACTACTCGCCAAAATGGCGTCCACCGGCAGTAAACCGAATGGGCTGTGGGTCATTCCACCCGAGCGCGTTCAAGAATTTCTTGACCCGAGAAAAGTCTCCGACCTGTGGGGAGTGGGTGCGAAGAGTACCGAGCAGCTCTCCCGATACGGTATTCACACCATCGCCCAGATGAGGTCCATGAGCCTGGACTGGCTCAAAGAACGCTTCGGTACCGCCCAGGGCGAGCACCTCTGGGCCATGGCGCGCGGCATTGACGAACGCCCCGTAATCACCGAACGTGAAGAGAAAAGCATGGGTGGCGAGCACACCTTCGAGACGGATACGACCGATGCCCAGGAGGTGAGCGTTGCTATTCGGGAGCTGAGTCTCAAACTGGGAAAGCGCCTGCGATTCGCGGGGAAACTCGCCGGAGGGCTCAGCCTCAAAATTCGCTACAGCACCTTCGAAACGCACACCCGCGCTATCCCACTAAACGTGCCCGTGGACTCCGGCATGCAGATCGCTTCCCTGGTGGTGGAAGCCCTGCGAGCAGATGAAATCGTGGTAGGGCAGGCGGTACCCCGCGCCCTGCGACTCATCGGAGTGCGCGCCGAAAAGCTTGCCCGCGCAGAAGACGGGGTGCAACAAACCCTCTTCGACTCCATCGAGAGCGGGGCAAACCCACGCTCCGCGCAAACCGCCTCCTCGCAAACCGCCTCAGCACAACGAGGCGGAGGGGGAGCGGACAATAGCCCGCAGAACGGTACTCGCTCGGGAGCTGGCGCTCACTCGGGGGCTGGTGCCCGCCTCGTGAAGAGTGGCAGATGGTCCGAGGTTGAGCACGTCATGGACGCGATTCACCGTAAGTACTCACAGGAAAGCCTCAAACCAGCCTCCGGAGTTACCGCGCCCGAGAAGAACATTGACGAAAAGAGGTCATAAAGAGCTTCTGTCCGGAAAAAGAATGCGCCAACCCCACTCCGCGCGGTACGATGGGAAACATACGACCGGAGACATACAGCGGGAAGAAGCGCCCACCGCGCCACCTGATGCACTAGCTAACCCGGCTGATACCGACGTCATCTTGAGTAGCGACACCTCAAAGGAGAAAACGATGGCACTGTCCGAGCGTGAACAGAAGGTTCTGGACCAGCTCGAAGAACTCATGAGCAATGAGGATCCGCACTTTGCCTCCTCCATGTCCTCAACTGGCAATACCGCGCCGGTCTTTAGCGCTCGCCACCTGGCTCTCGGTATTCTCTTCGTTCTTATCGGCCTGGGCATCATTATCGGTGCGGTTGCATCGAATATGATTTGGCTGGGTGTCTTCGGCTTCCTCTTCGCGGCAGGTGGCGTGTACTTTGCGACCACCAGCAAGAAGACCCCGGTAGATTCCTTCCTCGGCGGTAAGGCAGAGGGCGCAGCTCGCGTGCGTCAGCGTGAGCAGAAGGAGCGTTCCTCCTTCATGAATCGTCTGGAGGACCGCTGGGACGAACGCAATAACGGCCAGTTCTAGTACTGCTTTGGTGCAATAGTTTTTCTCACGGCTAGTATTTCTCGTGGCTGAGCATCCGTACTCTCTAGGGTCTTAAGACTTCATCAAGACTTCACAGGCGGAAGGTAAGAATTCTCTTACCTTCCGCTTTTTCTATGCCTGAAATAGTGAAGCGTGGATGCTTTATGAAAGCTGGTAGACGAATCACGCCGATTCCTGAAGCTTGCCCTGTTATTGAGCCTTTACTTGAGCCGGGGTATGGCAGGCATGCTGAGGGTATTACGCTGAGCTGATACGCCCGAAGCTGTGTAGAAGCTGTGCGGCAGCGTTAAAAATGCAGAAGAGAGCATAAAAACACTAAAAGATACTCTGCCGGGTGGGGTAGGTGGTGGAAAGTGGGGTAAAGTGGAGGGGAAAGCTGAAAGTCAGTCCTATCGCCGTGCCCTCAAACAGACGGCGGAGGCGCCGGCCCGGCACACCCCGCCACCGGCACCTACAGGATTCGTGGAGCAACCACGCTCCCGCAGGCTTCAGCACAATGGCACACATCAGGGGCACACATCGGGGAGGTGAAGTGAATGTTCTTAGGTACCTACTCGCCACGAATGGACGCCAAAGGACGCATCATCCTTCCCGCCAAATTCCGTGAGGAACTCTCAGCAGGCCTCGTTCTGACCCGCGGTCAAGAACGATGCCTGTACGTTTTCCCCGCCGCAGAATTTGAACGCATCCACGAGCGGATGCGCACCGCGCCCCTGCCCGGACGAGCCGCCCGAGACTTCCTGCGAGTCTTCCTCTCAGGAGCCTCAGACGAACTGCCCGACAAGCAGGGACGCATCACCATCCCGCCGATACTGCGCCAATACGCAGGACTGACCGACAACCTCGTCGTCATCGGATCCGGAACCCGCGCAGAAATCTGGGATGCAGCCGCCTGGGAGGAATACCTCGCCCGCACCGAAGCTGAATTTGCCTCCCTCGACGAGGACCCGTTCAGCCCGCTGCTCTAACCGGCTTTGCCGGTGTAGCAGCTACCACCCGGCATCTCTCTATCACCACCGCACCACTCTTCCGTAAACCTTCCCGCAGGACAAACTCTCACAGGAGCACCCATGAGCGTAGACCACGCCCCCGAAACCGGTACGACCGCATCCGGCGCTGCCGCCAAGGTCACCGGCGCATCCATTGAGAACCTCTCCCAGCGTGAAGCCAGCGAACGTCACGTGCCCGTCATGCTGGACCGCTGCATTAACCTGCTGGCACCCGGCATTGAACGCGCCGTTGAGGAGCGCGGCACCGCCTACGTTATTGATGGCACCCTCGGCATGGGCGGTCACTCCGAGGCGCTGCTTGAACGCTTCGAAAACCTTGTACTCATCGGCATTGACCGCGACCTGCAAGCGCACGCCATCGCCGGTGAGCGCCTGGCGCGCTTCGGTGACCGATTCGTGCCCGTCCACGCCGTCTACGATGAGATTGACCGCGCTATGGAAACCGCAGGCGTGCAGGGTATTGATGGCATCCTGATGGACCTAGGCGTCTCCTCCATGCAGCTGGACGAACGCACCCGAGGCTTCGCCTACTCCTACGACGCACCCCTGGACATGCGCATGAACTCCGAAGACGAGCTCACCGCCCGCATCGTCGTCAACGAATACAGCGAAGATCAGCTACGCCGCATTATCCGCAATTGGGGCGAAGAGAAGTTCGCATCGCGTATCGCCCGCGCCATCTGTACCGCCCGCGCCAACGCACCCCTGGAAACCACCGGTGAGCTCGTGCGCATTATCCAGAAGGCTGTGCCAGTCGCCGCGCAGCGTACCGGCGGCCACCCCGCCAAGCGTACCTTCCAGGCGTTGCGTATCGAAGTGAACCACGAACTGGAAGCCCTCGAACGCGCCGTACCGGCAGCCCTGGAGGCGCTCAACCTCGGCGGCCGATTCGTCGCCATGAGCTACCACAGCCTCGAAGACAAAATCGTCAAGAGGGCACTGACCGCAGAGGCAACCTCCAAGGCACCCAAGGGCTTCCCGGTAGAGCTTGAAGAGCACAAGCCCACCGTCAAAATCATTACCCGCGGCGCCGAACCGCCTACCGACGAGGAAATCGAACAGAACTCTCGCGCCGCCAGCGCCAAGTTGCGCGCCGCCGAGAAGATCCGCATCCCCGCCAAGTAGAAGAATAGAAAGCGAAGAAGAGTGAGCACCCAGCACGCATCCCCGCGCCCCACCCGCGCCCAGGGCGCCCCGCGGAGTCGACGCGCCGGTTCCTCGCGCCCTGCCGCCGGCACCCCCGGCGCCGTTGGCTCTACCCGCGCATCCTCTACTGGTGGTTCTACCGGGGCGAGCCGCGCCTCCACTCGAGCCCACTCCGGTCGTACCCGCACCGCGCGTCTGGAGCCGGTCACCGCATCCCAGCCGGTGGTCCGCCCCGTCAGCACCGCAGCATCGCACGGCGGTAAGCGCACCTCGACGAATGCGAGCCGTGTGCCCTCGAGCGTTCGTGCGGCAGCCCGCACCGAAGAGCCCCGCGAGGAGAAGCCGAAGTCGCGTCACCCGCTCTCGACCGTGCGCCGCCGAGCCCGTAAGCTCAGCCCGCCCACCATGCTCGCTGTTTTTGCGGCAATCCCGCTGACCCTGGTCTTTATTCTGTTGCTCAACGTGCTGATTGTGACCCGACAGTACGACATGGTGGATTTGCGCGCGCAGGAGCAGCAGCTTGTGCAAGAAAACCAGGCTCTGCAGCAGGAGATTGGCTTCAAGGAAGCTCCGCAGGATTTGGCGATACGCGCCAGTACCCTGGGCATGTTTGTGAGCTCTTCGCAGGCGACCCTGAACCTGCAGTCCTCCACGATTGAGGGCACCCCCGCCCCGGTGGCAAGCCCGACCGGTGCTGAGGGAAACAAGCAGGAGAACCTGATTTCGCCTCCGGCAGCTGGATCGAACGAAAGCTACGCCAAGGGCATCGTGGATGCGGATAAGTCCGTTCAGCAGCGCCACGGCCAGGCGAGCGCGGCGGCTAAGGCATCTGCAAGCGCCTCGGTAAGCCCCGCTCAGCAGGCCAACCCCACTCAGCAGGCTAACCCGACCCAGCCTGCACCGAGTGCCTCGGCTAGCTCTGCTACCGCACCGAGCGCCGCTCAGCAGCCCGCAGCAAGCCAAGCTGCACGATAAACAATATTGACCACAGGATGCGTAGCATCACCGATAGACTAGACCAGCGAAAGGACCACCGCATGAGCTCCGACGCGCGTAAGAACGCGAACGAATCGGCATCCGGTCAGCCGGATCTGACCCGCCGTGGCTTCGTCGCAGGCGCCGCAGCCACCTGCGCTCTGGGCGTTATCGGTGCGAACCTGTTTATCCGTCAGGGCTTTGACCCCGGTGCGGTGGCGAATGCGTCCCGTCAGAAGCGTCTGCGCTCGCAGGTGCTGCCTGCTGTGCGTGGCCAGATTCTCGATATCAACGGTAACGTTATGGCGCGTACCGTGCAGCGTTATAACCTGACCGCAGATCAGAGCGCCGTGGCGACCTTCAAGCGTTACAACGAGGACCGCACCCAGAAGATTGAGGTCACCCCCAACCAGCTGGTGTACGAGATGGTCGATATTCTCAAGACCGTTGACCCGGGCATTACCGACGAGTTCATCAAGTCCAAGCTGGACGGCACCTCCAAGTACTCGGTGATTAAGGCAAATATCACCCCGGAAATTTTCAATAAGATTGATGCTCTGGGTGCGCCCTTCATCTACGGTGAGGCATTCTCCCAGCGCCTGTACCCCAACGGTAGTGTGGGTGGCTCCGTGGTCGGCAAGTACAACATTGTTGAAGAGGCTGACGGCAACGGCAAGGGCGGCACGGTGTCCCGTAACTTCTCGGTGGGCATTGAGCGTGTCTTCGAGAAGGAGCTTGCCGGTACCCCCGGTGAGCGTACCTACGAGATTAGTGCTGATGGTGTGCGTATCCCCGTGGCGAAGGAAGAGCAGCGCCTGGCGGTGGACGGTAAGAATATTCGTCTGACCATTAACCGTGATGTGCAGTATTTTGCGCAGCAGGTGGTACGTGCCCGCGCTGAGGAGCTGAAGGCTGAATGGTGTACCGCCATTGTTATGGATGTGCGTGACGGCTCCATTTTGGCTCTCGCTGATTCCTCTACGATGGACCCGGGTGCGGCAACCATTGAGGATGCGGCGGACATGACTCCGCGCGCTATTTCGCAGAACGTGGAGCCCGGTTCGACCGAGAAGATGCTGACTTCTTCGGCGCTGATTGAGCAGGGCCTGACGACTCCGACTAGCGTGTATGATGTGCCCGCGACCCTCACGATTGACGGCCAGACTTTCAAGGACGCGTTTGAGCACGGGGCGCAGCGGCGTACTTTCTCGGGCATTATTACGGACTCGATGAACACCGGTACGGTGCTGGTTGGTCAGAAGCTCAGCAAGGAAGAGCGCTACAACTGGTTGAAGAAGTACGGCGTCGGTGAGTTTACCGGCATTGAGCTGACCGGTGAGCAGCAGGGCCTGATCGCCGATTGGCGTGATTGGGACGGCCGTCAGCAGTACACGGTGCTGTTCGGTCAGGGCGTTGCGCAGACTCCGCTGCAGACCGCCATGATTTTCCAGGCGCTGGGCAATAAGGGTGTTCGTCTGAAGCCGCGCATTGTGGACGCGATCATTGACGCGGACGGTACCGAACATAAGCGTGCCGTGGAGCCTGGCGAACGCATGGTGAGTGAGCAAACTGCCGCCTCCTGTCTGACTCTCATGGAGAACGTGGTGGAGCAGGGCCATGCCCGTCCGGCGAAGGTGACCGGCTACCGCGTGGGCGGTAAGACCGGTACCGCGGAAGCTCCGAGTGAGAAGGGCGGCTACGACGGCAACACGACCTCCTTTATTGGTGTGGCGCCGATTGAGAACCCGCAGTTCTTGGTGGCGGTGACCATGCAGCGTCCTGAAGGTAGCGTGGGTACGAACGGTACGACGGCTGAGTTCTCCAAGATTATGGAGAAGACTCTGCACACCTATAATGTGCCGCGTTCTACCGGTGAACCGGAGTTGATTCCGCTTTTTGCTGAGGATAGCCCCAATAAGACGAGCTAAAGGTGAGCGGGGGAGAGGCGCCCGGTAGCTGATTCGTGATGAAGAAGCGCCGGTACTGAACACCTGTCGAAGCCTAAAGACCGTAGAATATTGAATGACCCTGTGTGCCTTGAGCGCATTGACCATACAGAGCTCACCGCTTCGGACAGCGGAGAGGAAAGAAGGACGATGGATACCGCATCTCACGCACCCGGCCAGAACCTGCTGGGCGGCGACGCTCAGACTCTGCGCCCGAATTCTGTGCACCCGGTGAGTTTGGCGCACCTTCGCGAACATCTGCAGGGCTTGGGCGCTCAGGTGAGTTCCCAGCCGGCTAGCGGCGTTCAGGGTTCTGAATCTGGTGAATCCGTTGAGGTCACTGGTATCAGCATGGACTCCCGAGGCGTTCGCCCGCAGGACCTGTACGTGGCTCTGCCCGGTGCGAAGGTGCACGGTGCGCAGTTTGCTGAGGCTGCGTTGAAGCTGGGTGCTTCCGCTATTTTGACGGATGCTGCCGGTGCGCAGCTGCTGGGTGAGGCGCCGGTGCCTGTCCTGGTGACTGAGAACCTGCGTGAGTATGTCGGTCCGTTGGCGGCGCTGATTTATGGTTCGGCGTCGTTCCCCGCTACCCACCGTTACGCGGTGACCGGTACGAACGGTAAGACCACCTCCACCTACATGTTGGAGTCGGTGTTCCGCACCGGCCTGGGTGTGAAGACGGGTCTGATTGGCACTATTCAGATTCTGATTGATGGTGTGTCGGTTCCTTCGAAGATGACCACCCCGGAGTCTCCTCACGTGCATTCTCTGCTGACGATTATGGGTCAGCATCAGGTGCGTTGCGCGGCGATGGAGGTGTCTTCGCACGCGATTGATTACCACCGTGTGGACGGCGTGAAGTATGCGGTTGCTGGCTTCACGAACCTGACCCAAGACCACCTGGATCTGCACGGCACCATGGAGCATTACTTTGAGTCGAAGGCGCAACTGTTCACTCCTGAGCGTGCTGAGCTTGCGGTGATTACTGCTGATGACGAGTGGGGCGAGAAGATGTTCTCCGCCGCTTGCGAGCAGATGGGTGCGCAGCAGGTGCACCGCCTGGTGACTGCTCGCGGTGCCGGTCTGGCTGAGGTGCCCGCAGAGTTTGGTGCCCGCGACTGGGCTGTGGTGAAGGTTCAGCGTGAAGGCCTGGGCCACCGCTTCCACGTGGCTAATGGCGTCGGTGAGAGCGTTGAATGCTACACCGGTCTGCCCGCTGACTTTAACGTTTCGAATGCTGCGCTGGCGGCTCTCATGGCGTACCTGGACACTGACTCCGCTGAGCGTGAGCGCCTGCTGCCTGAGCTGGCGTCCGGTTCGGCCCTGACTCCGGTGGTTCCGGGCCGTATGCAGCTGATTTCCTTGGCTCCGCACGCGATTGTGGACTTTGCACACAACCCGGACGGTCTGACCCGCGCTCTGGAGGCAATGGACCGCCCCGGCGACGGTAAGGTCATGATTGTTTTCGGCGCGACCGGTGAGCGTGACCAGCTCAAGCGCCCGATTATGGGTGCGATTGCGGCACAGTACGCAGATATTGTGGTTGTGACTGATGACGACCCGCACGGTGAGGCGCCCGAGCCGATTCGTGCCGCCGTTGAGGAGGGCGCGCAGAAGGCTGAGAACCGCCGAGCCACCCAGATCCTGAATATTTCTCCGCGTGCCGCCGCTATTGATGCGGCAATTGCCCTGGCGGGCGAGCATGACGCCATCCTGATTGCTGGCCGCGGCCACGAAACCGAACAGGATGTTGACGGCGTGGATATCGCCCTGGACGACCGCGTTGAAACCGCCCGTGCCCTGCGTGCGCACGGTTTCGAGATTCTGCCTGACTACCAGCGCATGCTCGATGAAAGTGACTCTAAGATCGCTGAAAGTATGGTGAAGAATGATTAAGCTCAGCGCCGCCCAGATTATTGAGGCAACCGGCGGCACCGCTATCGGCCTGGAGGGCCGTGAGGAGCAGGTGTTCGCAGACTTCGCCACCACCGACTCCCGCGAGGTGCAGACCGGTACCCTGTTCGTGGCGAAGCCCGGTGCGGTCACTGACGGCCACAGGTTCATCCCCATGGCATTTGAGAGGGGCGCGACCCTGGCGCTGGTCGAGCGTGAAGTACTCGACGAGCAGGGCGTGCCCTACCCGAGCATCCAGGTGCCCGATGTGGTGCTGGCGATGGGCGATTTGGCGCGCTACTCCATTGAGCAGATGCGCGCTCAGGGTGAGCTGACCGTTATCGGCATTACCGGTTCTGCCGGTAAGACCACCACCAAGGACCTTCTTGCCGCCATTTTCACCCCGGAGGGCCCGACCGTTGCCCCGGTCGGCTCCTACAACAGTGAGGTGGGCGTGCCCCTGACCGTTTTCCGTGCGGATGAGTCCACCCGCTACCTGGTCATTGAGATGGGTGCCGACCACGTGGGCAACATCGAGTACCTGGCGAATATTGCGCACCCTGATCACGGCGCAATCCTGAAGGTTGGTACCGCGCACGCTGGCGAGTTCGGCGGCGTGGACAATATTGAGCGCACCAAGGGTGAGCTGGCTGAGGGCGTTCAGCCGACCGGCTCCCTGGCTCTGAACGCTGACGATGAGCGCGTGCTACGCATGGCGTCGCGTTCGGTTGCACCCATTACGTACTTCGGCGTGGGCGAGAAGACCGGCGCGAACGGTCAGCCCTACGAGCGTTACGTGGCGGCACTGAATCTGCGCACCACCGATGCCGGTTGCCCCGAGTTCACTCTGCGCCTGCCTGACGGTAGCGAGTACGAGATTTCCTCGCAGCTGATCGGTGAGCACCACGTGCACAACCTGCTGGCTGCGGCGACTGTCGCCTACAACAGCGGTATTTCCGGTGAGAAGATTGCTCGCGCGCTCAATAAGGCAGCGGCAGCTTCGAAGTGGCGTATGGCTCGTACCGACCGCGCCGATGGCGTGACCGTCATTAACGACGCCTACAACGCGAACCCTGAGTCGATGGCGGCTGCACTGCGCACTCTGGCGCAGCTGGGCCGCACCGTTGACCCTGCGACCGGTCAGCCGCACCGCACCTGGGCTGTTCTGGGCGCCATGCTGGAGCTCGGTGACGCCTCCGTGGAGGAGCACGACCGCATCGGCCGCCTCGTGGTGCGCATGAACATTTCCAAGCTGATTGCTGTGGGCGACGAGACGAAGCCCACCTACAATGCGGCTCACCTGGAAGGCTCCTGGGGTAATGAAGCGACCTGGGTGAAGACCCCGGAAGAGGCAGAGCAGATTCTGCGCGCCGAGGTCCGCCCCGGCGACATTGTGCTCTTCAAGTCCTCGAACGGCGCGAAGCTGGGCATTCTGGGTGACCAGGTTGCTTTCGCTGAGTACACCTTCGGCGCTGAGGAAGAGCAGGCACCGACCTGGCTTTCTGCCGGTGACTTTGTTGAAACCACCGATTTGAGCGACCACCTTGCCGCTCACCTGGACGGCGCCGCTAACGACGACCGTACTTCGACCGAACAGACCACGAACGAAGGGTAGCGCTTTATGATTACCGTGCTGATTGCTGGAATCTTCGGATTCCTCATCTCCCTCACCGCGCTGCCGGTGTTCATCAAGAAGATGAAGTCCCTCAAGCTCGGCCAGCTCATCCGTGAGGAAGGCCCGGCGGCCCACCAGCATAAGGCGGGCACCCCCACCATGGCGGGTCTGATCTTCATCCCCGCGGCGATTCTCGCCTACTTCTTGACCCTGGCGGTGAGCGCGCTGCTCTTCGGTACCGCGCCGGTACCGACCGCTACCGCGTGGCTGACCATCGCCTTCACCCTGGGCATGCTCGGTGTGGGCGCGGCGGACGACATCATGAAGTTCCGCAATAAGGGCAACGAGGGCCTGACCGAGAAGCAGAAGACCATTGGTCTTCTGGGCGTGACCCTGCCCTTCGCGTACCTGGCGTTCCAGTTCCCGAATGAGTCGGGTGCTCGTCCGGCGTCGACCGCTATCTCTTTCGTACGTGACCTGCCCATTGACCTGTTCGCGGCGGGTGCGGTTTTCGGCTCCATCCTGCTGGTTGGTTGGATTACCCTCATCTCCCTGTCCGGTACGAACGCTGTGAACTTCACCGATGGTCTGGACGGCCTGGCTGGCGGCATCATGATGACCATCTTCTCCGGCTACCTGACCATCAGCATCTGGCAGTACGTGCACGCCTGCTCCGCTGGCGCTGGCACCGCCTGCTACGATGTGCGCGACCCCGGTTCGCTGGCGCTGATTGCTGCTTCCCTGGTGGGTTCGCTGGCTGGCTTCCTCTGGTGGAACGTGTCGAAGGCACAGATCTTCATGGGCGACTCCGGCTCCCTGGCATTGGGCGGCGCAATGGTTGCTTTCGCACTGTTCACCCGCACCGAGCTGCTTCTGCTGGTCATCGCTCTGATTCCCGTGCTGGAAGTGTTCTCTGTGATTGTGCAGAAGTTCGTGTTCAAGACCAGCCGTAAGCGTTCGGTGGCAGCGGGGGAGAAGCCCCTACACGCGCACCGTTACTTCCGTATGACCCCCTTCCACCATCACATGGAGAAGGTCGGCGTCAACGGCAAGTACTCAATTGATAAGCGAGGCATTGCCCCCGGTACCGTCAGCAGCGGCGAAGTGAACTCCGTGTTCCGCCTCTGGGTTGTTAATGCCCTCTGCGTGCTCGTTGCCCTGGCGCTGTTCTTCGGTGACTGGTTCTCGCAGACTTCTGGAGTGATTCACTAATGTCAACTATTGAACAGCCGGATGCAGCTCGCATTGAGGCGGTTGCCGCCGCTATTGCGGTGAACCCGGTGTATGAGAACGAGCGCCTCGCGGAGCTGACTCACTGGGGTGCGCCCTGGGCTAACCTGCGCGTGGTCGTGGTGGGTATGGGCACCAGCGGCGACGCTGTGACCGACGTGCTTGCCCAGCTGGGCGCGAAGATCGTTGTCATCGACGGCGCGGATACTCCGGAGAAGCGTGAGCGCATCGAGATTTACAAGAACGCGTACGGCCCGGTTGAGGGCCTGTTCGGTCCCGAGCACATGCGTGCCCTGCCCCTGGTGGACGGTCAGGAACCCGAGCTTGTGGTGACCTCTCCGGGTGTGCGTCCCGACCACCAGGTGATGCTGGACGCTTATGAGCGCCGTATCCAGATTTGGGGCGATGTTGAGCTGGCATGGCGTTTAAACGAGCGTAGTGGCCTGCCGACCCCCAAGTGGCTGTGCCTGACCGGTACGAACGGCAAGACCACTACCGTGGGTATGGTCGATTCCGTCCTGAAGGCTGCCGGTAAGAAGTCTATTCAGGTGGGTAACGTGGGCATGCCCATCGTGTACGCCATTGCCGATGATGAGCCCTATGAGTTCTTCGCGGTGGAGCTGTCCAGCTTCCAGCTGCACTGGACCCATTCGATGTCCCCGTACGCTTCGGTGGTTCTGAACATTGCTGAGGACCACGTGGACTGGCACGGTTCGTTCGAGCGTTACAAGGCTGATAAGGCTCGCGTGTACGAGCACACTCAGGTTGCCTGCATCTTCAACACCGACCATGTGGACACCCTGCGCATGGTTGAGAACGCGGACGTTATTGAGGGCGCTCGCGCGATTGGCTTCAGCTCCACTGAGATGCCTGCCGTGTCGATGCTCGGCCTGGCTGAGGACATCATGGTGGACCGCGCCTTCTTGAAGAACCGTTACAACGAGGCGTATGAGCTGGCGGTTCTGGAGGATTTGGCTCCGGCTCCCGGTAAGATGCCTGCGAAGCACACCGTGGAGAACGCTTTGGCGGCTGCGGCTCTGTGCCGTGCGGCTGATATTGACCCGAAGGCTGTGGGCGCTGGCCTGCGTTCCTTCAAGACCGGTGCGCACCGTAACCAGCTGGTGGGTTACGCAAACGACATCATGTGGGTGAACGATTCGAAGGCTACGAATCCTCACGCCGCGAACGCGTCGATGAGCGGCTACCCCTCGCTGGTGTGGATTGCTGGCGGCCTGTCGAAGGGCGTTGAGTACGATGAGCTGATTGTTGCCCACGCGCAACGTCTGAAGGCTGTGCTGATTATCGGTACCGATACTGCGGCGTTGAAGTCGGCATTGGCTAACCACGCTCCGCAGGTTCCGACCTACAATATGACCGCCGCTGTGGCTGATTCTTCGGACGGCGTTGCCGTGATGAACGCGGCCGTTGCGAAGGCTGCTGAGCTGGCGCATCCGGGGGATACCGTGCTGATGGCTCCCGCGTCTGCGTCGATGGACCAGTTCAAGAATTATGCGGTGCGCGGTGATGCGTTTGCGAACGCTGTAGCCGCCCAGCTGGCTGATTCTTAGGACGTTACCTGCAGGGGCGTCTCGGGTAACCGGGGTGCTTTCTGCGGGTTCTTCTCAGGGGTGGGATGGTAACGGTGTCCCACCCCTGAACCTTTTTCGTGTATTCGCCACGACGGATCCGTGGCAGTTGAGGCCTATAGGAGGGCATGTGAGTACCAGCGCATCTTCGGAGCGTTCGGCTTCTTCGGCGCGTTCGACCGCGAGTGGTCGTTGGGCGTCTTTGCGAGCCGGTTTGGAGGATTTCTCAGCGCCGTTCCGTGCTCGTGCCGGTAGGTTGTACCGTCGTGGTTTGAAGGCTGACCTGTGGGATGTGCCGGTGATGTTGCTGGTGACGACCCTGGGTCTGGCTATTTTTGGCTGCATTATGGTGTTGTCGGCTTCGAGCGTCACGATGATTTCGCAGGGCCAGTCGCCGTTCTCGCAGGTTTCGTCTCAGATCATGTTCTTGGTCCTTGGCGTGATTGCGATGGCGGGTATTACGCGTATTCCGGTGGGCGTTTACCACAAGAAGTTTGTGGTGTATGCGATGCTGGCTACCGCTTTGGTCATGCAGCTTGCTGTGGTGGTTGTCGGCGTTGAGGTGAACGGTAACCGTAACTGGTTGAAGCTTGGCCCGGTGCAGATTCAGCCGTCGGAGTTTTCGAAGCTGGCGATTATTATGTGGCTGGCGTGGGTGTATAGCCGCCACGGCGATATTTCTCGCAGTATTTGGCGCACGCTGTTCCCCTCGATTTATGGTGTGGGTGCCCTGGTGCTGCTGATTATGCTCGGTGGCGATATGGGTACCGCCATGGTGTATGGCTTCATCTTTGTGGGCATGATGTGGCTGGCGGGTGCTTCTCGCAGCTCGCTGCTGAAGATTGGCGGCGCGTTTGCGGCGTTGGCGCTGGTGGGTGTGCTCAGTAGCGCGAACCGTGTGGCTCGTATTTTCGGTATTTGGGGCTCGTGCACGAACGCTAACTGTGACCAGGCGAATTCTGGTGAGGTGGCGCTGACGACCGGTGGCTTCTTGGGTGTTGGTCTGGGCCAGTCGCGCCAGAAGTATAACTACCTGGCTGAGGCGCATAACGACTATATTTTCGCCATTATTGGTGAGGAGCTGGGTCTGCTGGGTACGCTGGCGGTTCTGCTGCTGTATGTGGGCCTGGTGTATTGCGCGGTTCGTATTATGCTGCGTACTACTGATCCGCTGGTGCGTTTGGCTACGGGCGGCATCATGATTTGGTTGACCTCTCAGGCGATTATCAATATGGGCATGGTGTCCCGTATTTTGCCGGTGATTGGTGTGCCTTTGCCGTTTGTCTCCTATGGTGGTTCGTCGCTGTTGTCCTCGTTGTTTGCGGCGGGTTTGTTGTTGGCGTTTGCGCGGCAGACTCCGTTGCGTGGCGCGACGAAACCGTCGAATATTGAGACCCAGAGCGCGCGTGAGGTTCGTCGTGCGAATGCTGAATGGCAGCGTCGTACGCCGTTGCAGGATGTGCTGAATCAGGAAGAGGCTGCTCGTGCGGCTGCTGGTGGTCACCTGTTGAAGGAACATAATCCTTTGAAGGTTGTTTTCGGTCCGGAGAGCACGTTGCGCCGCTGGTTGGGTTTTGCGCCGGATCAGCAGCGTGAGTTGTCTCGTATGGCTCGTGAGCAGCGGAAGGAGCAGGAGCGCCAGGCTCGGGAGAAGGTTCGTCGTGAGAAGGAACAGGCTCGCCAGGAGGCGGCGCAGGCTCGAGAAGAGGCGCGTCGTGCTCGTGAGGAGGCGCGTCTGGCTCGTGAGGAAGCTGCCCGTGTGAAGGCCTCGCAGAAGGCTGAAGCTCAGAAACAGAAGGCCTCGCAGAAACCTGCACCGAAGAAACCTGCACCGCAGAAGCCTGCACCGAAGAAGGTAGCTCCGCAGAAAGCTCCCGCTCAGCCGCGTACCGGCCAGCAGGTTCGTGTTGCCCAGAAGAGTACTGCCTCTACTCGAGCGGCACAGGGTAAGCCTGCTCAGACTCGTACTGCTCAGCCCCGTACCGCTCAGCAGCCTGCTGCTCAGAAACCTGCTGCTCAGAAACCCGCTACTCAGAAGCGAGTGCAGCAGCCTCGTGCTACTCAGCCCCGTAGCGCACAGCACCGTCCGTCGGGTTCGCTACCTGCGGGTCTGCAGCCGCTGCATCCTGAGGACCGTCAGCGTCGAGCCCAGCGACAGGGTAATCCTCGACAGGGCACTCAACGTCAGGCAGCGTCGCGACAGGGCACTCAGGCAAAGGGCACTCAGAAGAACGGTGCTCAGCAGGCGCAGCGTCCGGCTCAGGGCGCGGCTCGGAACTCGGCTCAGCGCGGCACCCGCAAGCAGGGCTAAACCCCGCGGAACCCGCTCCGTGAAGCCTGCATATCGGGGGGGCTGACATTCGGGGGAACGAGCTGCGGTTCGTGTCTCTACCCGTGATGAATATGCGCTGAATATAAGATAAAGCCCTCGCTATTGAGTTGTAGCTCAATGGCGGGGGCGCTCTTTTGAACAGGTGCGATAGCGTAAAATGATGCTGTACCGATGTGTTGGGAGAAAGACCTATGACGAAGAAGGCGCCCTCTATAGTCTTCGCCGGTGGTGGCACCGCCGGTCATATTAATCCGATGCTCGCGATTGCGCGTGCGGTTCGTGATCTTGAACCGAACGCTAAGATTCTGATGCTGGGCACTGCGGATAAGATGGAAGCCGAGCTGGTTCCGGCAGCTGGTTTCGATATTGAGTTCATCCCTCGTGCAGCGTTCCCTCGTAGCATTAACCGTGCCGCTTTGGCTTTCCCCGCTAAGTTCTTTGGTGGCCTGTCGAAGACCCGCCGCATCCTCAAAGAAGCAGATGCAGACGTGGTTGTTGGCGTGGGTGGCTACGTGTGCCCGCCGGCGTACCTGTCGGCGTTGAGCGCTAAGATTCCCGTGGTGATTCATGAGGCGAATGCGAAGCCCGGTTTGGCGAACCGCCTGGGTGGTACGTTTGCGGAGTTCACCGGTGTGGCGTTCCCTAATACTCCTTTCCCGCGTGCAACCCTGGTGGGTATGCCGATGAAGGATGAGATTGCCTACCTGAACCGTGAGGCGCACCGTTCGAAGGCTCGCCGTAACCTGGGCTTGGACCCGCAGAAGCCGACCGTGATTGTGACGGGCGGTTCGCTGGGTGCGTTGAGCCTGAATAATGCGGTGGCGGCGTGCCGTGACCACTTTGCGGAGTGGGACTTCCAGATTCTGCATATTACCGGTAAGGGTAAGACTGTTCTGGATGAGAATGGTGAGCCGCTGAGTGCGCCGAATTACCGTCAGATTGAGTTCAGCAACGGCATGCAGGATGTGTATGCAGCCGCTGATCTTCTGCTGGTGCGTGCGGGGGCGGCGACCGTCAGTGAGGTTGCTGCGGTGGGTGTTCCCGCGATTTTTGTGCCGCTTCCTATTGGTAATGGTGAGCAGGCTCTGAATGCTCGTTCTCTGGTGGAGGCATCTGCGGCTCTGCTGGTGAAGGATGCAGAGGTCACCGGTGAGTGGTTCGCCCGTGAGATTCCGGCTCTTATGGCGAACCCGGAGGAGCTGGAGCGCATGGGCGCTGCGGCGTATGAACTTGGTATCCGTGACGCGGCACGCGTTATGGCTGAAGCAGTATTGAAGGCAGCTGAGAAGTAATGACTGAATTGATGAATCTTGAGATGGTGCTGCCGGCACCGCTGAACCCGCCGTTCCCTGAGCGTGCGAAGATGAGCGAGTTGGGCCGTGTGCACTTCATCGGTATTGGTGGCGCGGGTATGAGCGCTATTGCCGCGCTGATGCTGCAGGCTGGTGCGACGGTGAGCGGTTCTGATCGTGCGGAGTCGGCTACTGTTGAGTCTTTGCGTGCTGCGGGTGCTCGTGTGGGTGTTCCTCAGCAGGCTGAGAACATTGTGGACGTTGATACCGTGGTGATTTCTACTGCGATTCGTGAGGATAACCCGGAGCTTGTTGCCGCTCGTGCGCAGGGTCTGCGTGTGCTGCATCGTTCTGAGGCGCTTGCCGCTGTGATGGGTGAGTCTCAGGTGGTTGCTGTTGCCGGTACTCACGGTAAGAGCACGACGAGCTCCATGATTTCTGTGATGTTTGATCAGCTGGGTGCGCAGCCGTCCTTCGCGGTGGGTACTGTGATTGCTGGTCGCGGCACGAACGCGCACCTGGGCGCTCAGGGCCCGGAGACGATTTTTGTGGCTGAGGCTGATGAGTCGGACGGCTCGTTTGTGCGTTACTGCCCGGCTATTGCTGTGGTGACGAATGTTGAGCCGGACCACCTGGATTTCTATGAGACGGATGAGCGTGTCTTTGAGGCGTTCAACCGTTTTGTGGGTTCGCTGGCGCCTAACGGTGTTGTGGTGACCTGTGCTGATGATGCGGGCGCGGCTGATTTGGCGGCTCGTTCTCGTGCGGCGGGTGTGCCCGTGGTGACTTATGGTGAGGCGGCGGATGCTGACTTGCGTATTAGCGAGATTACCAGCGCTGGTTCTTCCTCGTCGTCGCACCTGTCGTGGTCTTTTGAGTGCCGCGGTGTGCGTTATGAGGGTGAGCAGGATCTTGCTCTGAAGGTGCCCGGTATCCACAACCAGTTGAACGCTTCGGCTGCTTTTGCGTCGGCGTTGATTTCTGGTTACGAGGCTGCTGATATTGCTCGCGCGCTGGCTGATTTCGTGGGTGCTGACCGCCGTTTCACCCTGCGCGGTGAGGTTGCCGGCGTGAAGGTCTTTGACGACTACGCGCACCACCCGACCGAGGTGTTCCGTGCTTTGCAGACCGGTCGTACCGTGGCTGATGGCCATAACCTGTACGTGATTTTCCAGCCGCACCTGTTCTCGCGTACTCGCGAGTTCGCGAAGGAGTTTGCGCAGGCCCTGTCGATGTCTGATCGTGCTCATGTGCTGGATATTTACCCGGCTCGTGAGCTGCCGATTGAGGGTGTGACCAGTGAGCTGATTACCGGTGCTGGTTTCTCTGAGGTTCGTTACGCTACCGCTGAGAGTGCAATTGAGGATATTGTGGCGTGCGCTCAGGACGGCGATATTGTGATGACCGTTGGCGCTGGCGATGTGACCGCTTTGGGTGCGCGTCTGCTGGAGTCCCTGGAAATCCGTCACGGCGGCGAGTCGAAGAAGTCGGAGGCTTAGGCTGTGCCGATGAGTTCTGGTCTCTCTTCGGAGGGGCATTCCTCCTCGCGCGCGCCGAAGGCTCCGCGTTCGCGTGCTCGTTTTCGCGCCCAGCAGGTAGCTGAGAATGCGCAGGTTGAGGCGGCACAGGCTGAGGCGGTACATGCTAAGCCCGTGCAGACGCAGGCTGTAAAGAGCGCAGAAATTGCTGAGGCTGTGAAGCCCGCGGAATCTGCGAAGTCTGCGGAAGCTGTGAAGCCTGCCGGGGCTGCATCCTCGGAGGCTTCTGCCCAGTCTGCCGCTACTCAGTCTTCGAGCTCTGTGCGTCATGCCCCGCGTAAGCCGGTGGTGCATAAGTCGCACGCCCAGAACGGTGCTGATTCTTCGGCTTCCAAGAGCGCTGCGGCGGTTCATTCTTCGGCACAGTCTTTGAAGGATTCGGTGCGTTCTGCGCTGATGACCGGTCGTACCGTGTCTGAGGTTGAGCACGCGCCTGAGCTGTTTGATGTTGAGGCGTTTGAGGATTCTTCGTCGAAGACTTCACCCGCCAAGGGTGCCTCTGCTCAGCCTGCATCCTCGCAGTCGGTAAAGAGCTCAGAAAAGGAAGTAGCCGATCAGAAGGCTGCTCAGAAGAGTTCTGACAAGAAGTCTTCTGCCGATTCTGTTGAATCTCGCGAAGAGTCTGCCGCTCAGAAGGCTAAAGAAAACGCCGATAAGAGCGCCGATAAGGCGGGGGAGAAGGCTGTTGAAGAGCCTCGCCCCACGAGTCGTTTTGGTCGTTGGCGTGCAGAGCGTGAGCAGCAGCGTGCCGCGGAGATTGAGAAGGAGCGCGAGCGTGCGAGCCGTCAGGCTCACCGTGAGCGTCTGCGTCAGGATCCGGGTCTGGACGGTCTGCGTGCTGAGGAACGCCCCCGTAAGGAGCGTGCGCCTCTGACTCGTGCCCGTAAGCTGCTGTACACTGCCTCGGCACTGGCTATTATTGCGGTGCTGTATGTGGTGCTGGTCTTCTTCTCGCCCCTGTTGGCGACTCAGAAGATTACGGTACGCGGCGCGTCCCTGCTGGAAACCACCCAGGTGGAGCAGAAGCTTGAGCCTCTGCGCGGTGTTCCGCTCACTCGCATCGATGAGAAGAAGGTGCGTGAGCTGCTCGGGCAGGATAATGTGATTCGTAGCGTGCAGGTGGAGAGCCGTCCGCCGCATGAGCTGGTGGTGACTCTGAAGGAGCGTACCGCGGTTGCGGTTGTGAAGCAGGGCGATACGTACCATACTGTTGATAGTGATGGTGTGAGCCTTCTCGAGTCGGCAACTCAGCCCGATACGTCGGTGCCGCTGGTTCGTTTCAGCGGTGATGACCCGCAGACTTCGGCTGAGTTCCGCACTATTTCTACCGCGCTTTCGGCAATGCCCTCTGAACTTCTAGCTCAGGTTAAGGAAGCCGGCGCTACATCAACCTCAAGTATCACTCTAACCTTGAGGGATAATACTACGGTGCAGTGGGGAACCGCTGAAGAGAGCGAGTTGAAGGCTAAGGTCCTGCTCTCCCTGCGCCAGGCTATTGCCAAACGTGCTCAGGAGGAGAAATCTTCCGAGGCACAGACGCAGAAGGTGACCGTCTATGACGTGTCTGCCCCGCGCGTACCGGTGACCCGTTAGGGGAACCATTCAGGCGCTTTATCCTCCCTTTTTGTGTGAAATCCGCAAAAAGAGGGGGTAATTGCGCTGTGTGACTAGGAACCAACAAAAACAGTTTGGTATCCTAGCAGATAAAGTCATTCTTTAGAGGAAACCTTCAGGCTTAGATTAAGCTGCGGGTCTTCCGAAGCTGGAACACGGAACAATCGAGGAATACATGGACGCTGGAACTCCCCAGAACTACTTGGCAGTCATCAAGGTCGTTGGTATCGGCGGCGGTGGCGTCAACGCAGTCAACCGCATGATTGAGGTTGGTCTGCGCGGCGTTGAGTTCATTGCTATCAACACTGACGCTCAGGCTCTGCTGATGTCCGATGCAGACGTTAAGCTGGACGTTGGTCGTGAGCTGACCCGCGGTCTTGGCGCGGGCGCAAACCCCGAGGTTGGCCGTCAGGCAGCCGAGGATCACGCGCAGGAAATTGAGGAAGTCCTCAAGGGCGCAGACATGGTCTTTGTGACCGCAGGTGAGGGTGGTGGCACCGGTACCGGTGGCGCACCCGTCGTGGCACGTATTGCCCGCTCCCTCGGCGCTCTGACCATTGGTGTGGTGACCCGCCCCTTCACCTTCGAAGGCCGTCGCCGCTCCAACCAGGCTGAGACCGGTATCGCTGCTCTGCGCGATGAGGTTGATACCCTGATCGTTATTCCGAACGACCGACTGCTGTCGATTTCGGATCGCAACGTCTCCATGCTGGACGCATTCAAGTCCGCTGACCAGGTTCTGCTCTCCGGTGTGCAGGGCATTACCGACCTGATCACCACCCCCGGCCTGATCAACCTTGACTTCGCTGACGTTAAGTCCGTCATGCAAGGTGCAGGTTCGGCTCTGATGGGTATCGGCTCGGCATCCGGTGAGGACCGTGCCGTGAAGGCAGCTGAGCTGGCTATCGCTTCGCCGCTGCTGGAAGCATCCATCGACGGTGCACACGGCGTTCTGCTGTCCATTCAGGGTGGCTCCGACCTGGGTCTGTTCGAGATTAACGAGGCTGCACGCCTGGTTCAGGAAGTTGCTCACCCCGACGCAAACATCATCTTCGGTGCGGTTATTGACGACGCACTGGGCGATGAGGCTCGCGTGACCGTGATTGCTGCTGGCTTCGACGCAGTGAACCCGGAGACTAACTCCAACGCTTCCACTGCTGCGGCTACTCAGGCTCAGCGCACCCAGGCATCCTTCGGCGGTTCCACCGCTGCGGCTGCTCCGGCTGCTAACGGCTACGGCTACAACGCACCCGCTGCTGCTCCGGCTTCCACCGGCGCTGCTGGCTTCGACGTTGACCTTCCCCCGGTTGTGGAGGAAGCTCCGGCTCGCCGCGACACCCTGGACGTCCCTGACTTCCTGAAGTAGTCTGCCCGGCTGTGAACGCCTAGCGTTGCACGGCTGAGAGTCTTATGAAGCTATAGGGGAGCTGAGAAACACGCACATTGTGCTGTTCTCGGCTCCCCTTTGCTATACCCGCTGACATCTGATGAAGGAATAGAAGATGAGCGATAACCCCAAAACTTCGCTACTTGCCTCTGCCGATACCCGCACCCTGGGTCCCTGGCGTGTGCGGGTGGGTTTCACCTCCCGCGCGGCGGGCAACCTGGGCCTGCATGTGGACGATGAGCTCGGCGGCGGTATGGATGCCTCCCTGGTGCGCACCCTCAACCACCGTGCCGCGTTGGAGGAGGCGCTGGGTACCGAGCCGTTCTTCTACCTGAACCAGGTGCATGGCGTGCAGATTGCCTACCCGGAAGACTATGAAGTGGAATCCTACGCACCCGGTGCACCCGAGGAGCGTACGGTTGAGCGTGCCCGCGCGGTGCTGGAGAACTCCCCGGTCGCCGATGCGGCGATTAGCAGTGAGGGCGTGCCCCTGGCGATTATGGTGGCGGACTGCATTCCCGTGGTGCTGGTGGGTGAGCGGGTCGCGAACTGGCAACCGATCCTGGCGGTGGCTCATGCGGGTCGCCGAGGTCTGCTTGACGGCGTGCTTCAGCAGACCGTGCAGCGGATGCGTCAGCTCGGCGCGGAGAAAATTACCGCCTGGCTGGGTCCGAGCATTTGCGGTAGCTGCTACGAGGTGCCCGAGGCGATGCGCACCGAGTCCACCGAACTGATTCCGCAGGTGCATTCGGTGACCAGCCAGCAGACCCCCGGCCTGGACCTGCCCGCCGGTGCCCGCGCCGTGCTGGAGGAGGCGGGCGTGCAGGTGAGCATGGACTGTGCGCAGTGCACGTTTGAGGAGCCCGAGGTGTATTCGCATCGCGGGTTCACGAACCGCGGTGAGAAGCCGGGCCGCATCGCAGGTCTGGTGTGGATTGAGAAGGCGGCAGAGCCTGCCGCCTAGAGCTGCTAAAGATAGAACCGCTAAAGATAGAGCCGCTGAAGGAGAGAAGATGTCTGAAATGAACGTAGAAGAGAACCTGCAGTACACTCCCGAACGTGCCGAGCAGCTGCTGCAGAACTACCGCCGCGTGCTTGAGCGTATCCGCGCCGCGGAGCAGGACCACAGCGCCGTGCGTACCGAGGAGAGCGCCCCGGTGCAGCTGGTGACGGTCACGAAGTTCTTCCCCGCCTCCGATGCGGCGGCGCTGCTGGATGGGGGAGTGTCCCTCTTCGGTGAGAACCGCGACCAGGAGGCGAGCGCGAAGGCTCGCGAGCTTGCCGCATACTGTGCTCAGCGTGAGGTGCAGCCCCCGCATTGGGCGTTTATCGGTCAGCTGCAGACGAACAAAGCGAAGTCTGTGGTCAAGTACGCCTCCAGTGTGCATTCGGTGGACCGCCCCTCCCTGGCGGATGCGCTGGCGAAGGCGTACGCAAACCAGCTCTCCCGCTTTGAGGCGGGGGAGGCGCCCGCACCCGCGGCGGCGGAGCAGGGTGCGCTGACCTGTCTGGTGCAGGTGTCCCTGGCGGAGGTCGCGACGGCTGGCCACGCCGCCGAGGGCGCGCGCGGCGGTACGAGCGCCTCCGAGCTGCTGGAGCTGGTGGAGCGCATCGAGAATCACGAGCACCTGCGCTGCGGTGGCGTGATGGCGGTGGCACCGCTGGGCATGAACCCGGATGCGGCGTTTGAGAAGCTCTATGGTTTGGCCTCGCTGGTGCGTGAGCAGGTGCCGCACGCGACCGAGATTTCCGCCGGCATGAGCGGCGACCTGGAAGCGGCGGTGCGCTGGGGCTCGACCTGCGTGCGCGTGGGTAGCGACATCATGGGTAAGCGTCCGGCGCTCTAGGCCCTTTAGCCGTTAGTCTTTTCAGCTGATGGGTCTGCTGGCGGCGGCATAATCATCGGTGCCCTTGACCGCCTGCGCGGGGTGGGCGCTGGTAATATATACATGCCGGTGCATGACGTACCGTCACGCACACACCTTCTGAGGAAGCACCACGGCAGACCCTGTACACCACAAGCAAAGAACAGCGAGAGAATCATGGCGAAGCAAAGCCGTCTGGCGGGTTTCCTCGGCCTGGAACGATACCAGGACGCCGAGGCGACGCCGGAAGAATCCCCGCAGGCTGTGCAGGCTGACAC
The DNA here is from genome assembly GCF_000175615.1 of Rothia mucilaginosa ATCC 25296. Classification (GTDB taxonomy): domain Bacteria; phylum Actinomycetota; class Actinomycetes; order Actinomycetales; family Micrococcaceae; genus Rothia; species Rothia mucilaginosa. Next base: position 83,416 of record NZ_ACVO01000005.1, read on the forward strand.
CCACAAGGAGGCGAACGCCTCCGCAGGGCAGGCTGCTACAGCGCAGAAGACCGACAGCGCCAACAGGCTCTCAGCGCTGCCCGGCTCGGCACAGTACAGCAACAGTACCGCCGAGCCGCAGAGCGAAACCTACCACCCGCAGGACGAACCCGCCTATACTGAACAGGAAGAGTACCTGCAGGCTGATAGCTACGATGACGGTACAGAAACCGAGTATCTGGACGCAGAAGAATCTGCCGACGGACGAGCAACCGTAGATGCAGCGGCATACGCCACCGCTCATACACCTGAAACCACAGCTGATCTGGCAGAAACCGAGCAGACTTGGGACGATGCCAGCGCAGACAATTGGGAGGACACCCCGGTGCCGAATACCGAATACACCGAGCAGTACGCCGATACGTACTCCAACGACGGCTACTACGAACAGGGCTACGCGCCCGAAGAAACCAACGGATACACCTACGGTTACGAGGAAGAAGAGGACGAATTGCGTCGTATCACCACTATCCACCCCCGCTCCTACAATGACGCAAAGATCATTGGTGAGGCATTCCGCGAGAACATCCCCGTGATTATGAACGTGGAAGAAATGCCTGACGCAGACGCAAAGCGCCTGGTGGACTTCGCATCCGGTCTGGCATTCGCACTGGAGGGCCGCATTGAGCGCGTCACCGCTAAGGTGTTCCTGCTGACCCCCTCCAACCTGGAGGTTCTGGGCGTGGCTAACTCCGAGGTTCCCGCCGGCTTTGAGACCGACGGCGAATTCCCCTTCGACCAGGGCTAAGGACTGATAGATGGGTTATATTTTCGCCCTCATTACGATTATTCTGTACGTTCTCTACGTCTCCATGCTGCTGCGCATGCTCTTTGACTGGGTACGCATGTTCGCTCCGGGATGGCGCCCCAAGGGCATCGTTCTGCTCTTCGCTAGCGGCGTGTACGCGGTGACGGACTGGCCGATGAACCTGTTGCGTCGTCTGATTCCGCCGGTGCGTGTGGGTAACGTTGCGTTGGATACCGGTTTTCTGATTCTGATTGTTCTGCTGTCTTTCCTGCTGAACATCATGACGACGATTACCGCGAAGCTGTCCTAATGTGGCCCCTCCATCGGAGAGATACGAGAACTAGGCATGAGAGCCCCGCTTGCGCTTGGCATCCTGACATGGGATGACGTGCTGGCGGGGTTTTCTGCGTCTGGGGTCTGTGCCTGGGTTCTGCGCCGGGGGTCCGCTTGGGGAGCGTCAAGATGTCTCTGCAAAAACCTTCTTGAAATGCACCGCAGAGCAGAAAACATAAGGGGGATAGCAGGGACTAGGGCGGATACGTCACGTGGTGAATCCCACCCTTGCGCCGAGCGAATATTTTACGATTCAACCGACGTATAACCGGGCACAGAAACCAAAGAATAGTAGAATTGGTGCCAACGACTGCATCGCGGCATAGCCATGCCCTGAATCATCGGGACCCTAAAATATTGGGGCCACGCCCTATCTGGCTGGTGAATCCGCGGCACTCAACATCACCACCAAACCCCGTAGGGATACCCAGAGGAGAAGCCCATGGCAATCACCCCCGAAGACCTGATCACTAAGAGCTTCAAGATCGTCACCGAAGAGTCCGGTTACGACCGCAACGAGGTCGACGACTTCCTGGACGAGCTCGTTGTCGAACTGCGCGCACTGTACTCCGAGCGTGACGCTCTGGAGCGTCAGGTCGAGCAGCTCTCCGCAAACGCTCCCGAATCCCCCGCAGCGGCTGTGGCACCCGCACAGTCCTCGGCAGCACCGGCTGCACCTCAGGACGCGGCGGCACTGCTCGCCATGGCACAGAAGGTTCACGACGACTACGTGGCACAGGGCGAGAAGGCTAAGGCTGAACTGATTGAAGAGGCAGAGAAGAAGGCAGACGCTATGGTGAGCGAAGCTCAGCAGCAGCGCGAAGAGGTTCTCTCTCGCCTCACCGACGAGAAGGAAGAACTGGAGATCGCTGTTGAGGCTCTGCGCGGCTTCGAGAGCCGTTACCGCTCCAAGCTGCTGCAGCACCTGGATGCACAGGTTCAGGAGCTGAAGAACCTCAAGTCCATCGAGGCTTCCGCATAAATCAGTTCGCTTGAATGAGCTAACGACGCTCTGAGGCGTATGCCGCCCGGATTCTTTCTCTTCCACCGCTATTCACCGGGGAAGATGGAGAGAACCGGGCGGTATTCTCATACCTGCTCCGCCCGGCTTGAGAACACAGGATGAGAAGCGGGGGAGAGCACCCGCCAAATCACCGCCGAATACTCGATGCACTACCCCGATTTGCTAAGCTAGAGGGGCACTATCGAACGGTACCGCACCAGGTTTGCGTTCGGGCGCGTAGCAACCGGCACAGACTAGAGGAGAGCTATGACCAACACCCCCAAGACTGCTGAATCCTCAGTCTCACACACCGCTACAAAGGCTGACGGACGCCGCGTGCGCATCCTCTCGGCTCGCTCTGCGGGCATCCTCGCGCTCGTGCTTGCCACCGTCGTGTTCGCTATCGACCAGGGCACCAAATACCTGGTCGTCACCCAGATGCAGTTGGGGGAGCGCATCACCGTCATTGACGGGCTTCTGTGGTGGTACTCGATCCGTAACTCCGGCGCCGCATTCAGCATGGGCGAGAACGTCACCTGGGTCTTCACCCTCGTCATGGTCGCCGCCGCGGCCGTGGTGCTCTACCTACTGCGCCGCACCCGCGCCCTGTCCTGGACCCTCGCCCTGGGCGGACTGCTCGGCGGTATCTGCGGCAACCTTTTCGACCGTCTCTTCCGTGAGCCCGGCTTCGGTTCCGGTCACGTGGTCGACTTTATTTCCGTACCGAACTTCGCGATTTTCAATATTGCAGACTCCGCAATCTGCGTGTGCATGGCGTTCATCGTTCTGCTGAACTTCAAGGGCCTGAACCTCAACGGAACCCGTGTGCAGGCTGACGACAAGAATGCGGCAGGGAAGAGCACCAAGTAGCTCCCCGTTCCGGCATACGCGCCGACGGTTACGTTGCCGACACACGTGCCTATAGCCGTTCTCACACAGACAACCCCTCACACAGACAACCAAAGCAAACACCACCCGAAGGAGAGCCGCATGAGCGAAACCACCAACGCCGCCGAAGATACGGCCCGCATCCGCGCCGAATTCACCGTTGAAGGCGCGCTCGCCGGTATGCGCCTGGACGCCGCGCTCGCCGGTGCCCTCGATGCGCCGCGCACCCGCACCTCCGGGTGGATTCGTGACGGCCACGTGACCGTGACCAACAACGGCAAGACCGTGAAGATTGGCAAGTCCTACAAGCTTTCCGCAGGCGATGAGGTCGTCGTCGATGCACCCGCACCGCGCGATCTGGCGGACATTCGTCCCGAGAAGGTGGATGGCTTCCGCATCGTGCATCTGGACGACGATATCGTTGTGGTGGACAAGCCCGCGGGCGTGGCGGCGCACCCCTCACCGGGCTGGCACGGTCCCACCGTCATCTCCGCGCTCATGGGTGAGGGCATCTCGGTTGCTACCTCCGGCGCGGCAGAACGCCAGGGCATTGTGCACCGCCTGGACGTGGGCACCAGCGGCCTGATGGTCGTAGCCCGCAGCGAACGCGCCTACACCGAACTCAAGCGAGCCTTCAAGGAACGCACCGTGGACAAGGTCTACCACACCCTCGTGCAGGGCCTGCCCGACCCGCTGCGCGGCACCATTGACGCACCCATCGGTCGCCACCCCGGCAACGAGTGGAAGTTCGCCGTGGTTGAAGACGGCCGCAACTCCATCACCCACTACGATGTGCTCGAAGCCTTCGGCCCCGCATCGCTGGTGGAGGTACACCTGGAAACCGGACGCACCCACCAGATTCGTGTGCACTTCTCCGCGCTGCGCCACCCCTGCTGCGGCGACCTGACCTACGGCGCCGACCCGCGCTTTAGCGCCGAACTGGGCCTGACCCGCCAGTGGCTGCACGCGCACCGCCTGGGCTTCGATCACCCCGGCACCGGTGAGCGCGTGACCTTCACCAGTGAGTACCCGCTCGATTTGTCCTACGCGCTGACCGCTCTGCGTGAGGGTAAGGTTCAGCTCGGCTAGACAGCTCGGCAACTATAGCCGCCCGCGGGCTGCCGCACACAGCTTCACATTCACCGCCCATCCTCCAGCCCACACCTCCAGGAGATTCCCGTGGCAACCAAAGAATTTACGCACCTGCACGTGCACACCGAGTACTCTATGCTCGACGGTGCCGCGCGCCTGGGTGACCTGTTCACCCACGCTAAAGAACTCGGCATGAAGTCCATGGCGACCAGTGACCACGGCTTCCTCTTTGGTGCCTTCGACTTCTGGCGCCAGGCTAAAGCGCACGATATTAAGCCCATCATTGGTGTGGAGGCGTACCTGACCCCCGGCACACACCGCACCGACCGTTCGCGTGTGCGCTGGGGCGACGGCTCCCGCGACGACGTCTCCGGTGGTGGCGCGTACACCCACATGACCATGTGGGCTGAAACCACCGAGGGCATGCACAACCTGTTCCGTGCCTCCTCGATTGCGTCGCTGGAAGGTCAGCTGTACAAACCGCGTATGGACCGCGAGGTGCTGCAGACCTACTCAAAGGGCCTGATTGCAACCACCGGCTGCCCCTCCGGTGAGGTTCAGACGCGCCTGCGCCTGGGACAGTTCGATGAGGCGGTCCAGGCGGCGAGCGAATTCCGCGATATTTTCGGTAAGGACAACTTCTACTGCGAGGTCATGGACCACGGCCTGGACATTGAACGCAACGTCCAGGAGGATCTGCACCGTCTCGCCAAGAAGCTGAACCTACCCTTCGTCGCCACCAACGACCTGCACTACACCCGCCAGGAAGACCACACCGCCCACGCGGCGCTGCTGTGCGTGCAGTCCGGCTCGACCCTCACCGACCCCAAGCGCTTCAAGTTCGATGCGGATAACTTCTACCTGCGCTCGGCAGAAGAAATGTACGCCCTGTTCGGCGACATTCCCGGCGCGTGCGAGAACACCCTCGAAATCGCTGAACGCTGCAACGTGGAGTTCAACACCAAGGCGAACTACATGCCGAACTTCCCCGTGCCCGAGGGCGAAAACGAGGAATCCTGGTTCGTGAAGGAGGTCGAGAAGGGCCTGCACTACCGCTTCCCGCAGGGCGTTCCCGACACTGTGCGCAAGCAGGCAGAGTACGAGGTGGGGGTTATTACCTCCATGGGCTTCCCCGGCTACTTCCTCGTGGTCGCCGACTTTATCAACTGGGCTAAGCGCAACGGTATTCGCGTGGGCCCCGGCCGTGGCTCCGGTGCAGGCTCCATGGTCGCGTACGCGATGCGTATTACCGACCTGAACCCGCTCGACCACGACCTGATCTTCGAGCGATTCCTCAACCCCGACCGCGTCTCCATGCCCGACTTCGATGTGGACTTTGACGATCGTCGCCGCGGCGAAGTCATCGACTACGTGACCGAAAAGTACGGTGAAGAGAAGGTCGCACAGATTGTCACCTTCGGCACCATTAAGGCGAAGCAGGCGCTCAAGGACGCTTCTCGCGTGATGGACCAGCCGTACTCGGTCGGCGAGCGCCTCACCAAGGCGATGCCGCCGGACGTTATGGGTAAGAACATCGCCCTGGCGAACGTGTATAACGAAGAGGATAAGCGTTACGCCGAGGCGGCAGATTTGCGCGCCCTCATTGAGGACCCGGTCGATAAGATTTACGGCCAGGTGTTCGAAACCGCGAAGGGCCTGGAGGGTCTGAAGCGTCAGTGGGGTGTGCACGCTGCGGGCGTGATCATGTCCAGCAAGGACCTCGTGGACGTGATCCCCGTGATGCGCCGCGAGGCCGACGGCCAGGTTATTACCCAGTTCGATTACCCCACCTGTGAGGGCCTGGGCCTGATCAAGATGGACTTCCTGGGTCTGCGTAACCTCACCATCATCTCCGATGCGGTGGAGAACATTAAATCGAACCGTGGCATTGACCTGGACCTTGAGTCCCTCTCGCTGGACGACCCGGAATCGTACCGCCTGCTGGCGCGCGGCGACACCCTCGGCGTGTTCCAGCTCGACGGCGGCCCGATGCGCTCGCTGCTCAAGCTCATGGAGCCCGAGGAGTTCGAGCACATTTCGGCAGTGTTGGCGCTGTACCGTCCGGGCCCGATGGGCGCGAACTCGCACACCAACTACGCTCTGCGTAAGAACGGTAAGCAGGAGATCGAGCCGATCCACCCCGAGCTAGAAGAGCCGCTGAAGGATATTCTGGACACCACCTACGGCCTGATTGTGTATCAGGAGCAGGTTATGGCGATTGCTCAGAAGGTTGCGAACTACACTCTGGGCGAGGCAGACCTGCTGCGCCGTGCAATGGGTAAGAAGAAGAAGGCGGAGCTGGATAAGCAGTACGCTACCTTCCACGACGGCATGATTTCTAACGGCTACTCTGAGGGCGCTATTAAGGCGCTCTGGGATATTCTGCTGCCGTTCTCTGACTACGCGTTCAACAAGGCGCACACGGCTGCATACGGTCTGGTGTCGTACTGGACGGCGTACCTGAAGGCGCATTACCCGCAGGAGTACATGGCTGCGCTACTGACCAGCGTGGGCGATAACAAGGACAAGCTCGCGCTGTACCTGAACGAGTGCCGCGCCATGGGCATTACCGTGCTCGCGCCGGATGTGAACGAATCCACCCTGACCTTCGCCCCTGTCGGTGACGATATCCGCTTCGGTATGGGCGCGATCCGTAACGTGGGCGCGAACGTGGTCGAAGGCATGATTGCCGCCCGCGAGGAGAAGGGCCGCTACGAGTCCTTCAACGACTTCCTGAAGAAGGTGCCGCTGCAGGTGTGCAATAAGCGCACCATCGAGTCGCTCATTAAGGCGGGCGCTTTCGACGACCTGGGCCACACCCGCCGTTCGCTGTCCCTCATTCACGAGGCGGCAGTGGACGCAGCCGTAGCGGTCAAACGTAAGGAAGCGGCGGGTCAGTTCGACCTCTTCGGCTCCCTCGGCATGGATGACGCCCTGGGTGATGAGCTGACCGTGACCATCCCCGACGTGCCCGAGTGGGACCGCCGTGAGAAGCTGAACTTTGAGCGTGACATGCTGGGCCTGTACGTTTCGGACCACCCGCTACGTGGCCTGGAGCGTGCGCTCTCGGATGCCGCAAGCCATTCGGTGCACGACATTATCGGTGAAGACTCGCACGTGCGCGACGGCGAAACCGTCACCCTTGCGGGCATGCTCACCGGCGTTTCGCGCCGTATCGCCAAGTCCAGCGGTAACCAGTACGCCTCCGTGGAGCTGGAAGACCCCTCGGGCGCAACCATTACGGTCATGTTCTTCTCCCGCGCCTACGAGACGATGGGCGCCGCCCTGGCAGACGACCTCATCTGCTCGATTCGTGGCCGCGTGCAGCGCCGTGACGACGGTAGTGTGAACATGAGCGCGCAGGAACTGCAGATCCTGGAAATCAGTGATGACGGCCGCGCCGCACCCATCACCATCGTGGTACCCGAGTACCTGGTGACCGAGGCGAACCTGAAGGAGCTTAAGGAGACCCTGCGCGACCACAAGGGCACCGCGGATGTGCGCATGCTCATCCGCACCCGCGATAAGGAGCAGCTGGTGCTTCTGGATGCGAGCGTGCGCGTGGAACCGAACCCGAGCCTCTTCGGTGAAATCAAGACGATTTTCGGTCCGAGCTGCATTCGACGCTAAACATATATAACCCCGCAAGGTGGGAATGACAGGGTGGATTCTGCATAGCAGAGTCCACCCTGAGCGTATATTCACTCACACCATACGGTGTATCCGCTGTATATCACGGTAGAATAGGTATAAATATTCTTGAGCGCTGTATACGCGGGCGCTAGCGCCCAGCCAAGGAGAAACAATGTACTGCCCCTATTGCAAGCACACCGACTCGCGCGTGGTGGATTCCCGCACCACCGATGACGGCGCCGCAATTCGCCGCCGCCGCCAGTGCACCTCCTGCGCTCGCCGCTTCACGACCGTTGAAACCACCACCATTTCGGTGATTAAGCGTTCCGGCGTGACCGAGCCCTTCGACCGTTCGAAGATTGCCGCCGGCGTGCGTAAGGCATGCCAGGGCCGCCCCGTGGGGGAGGACGATCTGGCGAAGCTCGCCCAGGAGGTTGAGGAGCTGATTCGTGCTCGCGGCCTGGCGGAGATTAACGCGCACGAGGTGGGTCTGACCATCCTGGAGCCGCTGTCGAAGCTGGACGCGGTCGCTTACCTGCGTTTTGCGAGCGTGTACCAGGCGTTTGAGAACCTTGAAGACTTTGAGGAGGCGATTGCGCGTCTGCGTGAGGACCGCATCGCCCAGTAACTAGCTAGCACAGTAACTGACTAGCACAGCCACTAGCTAACCCAGTAGCTAATGAGCTCAGCCGCCGCTACATGAGCGGCGGCATACAGAAGGGACCGCCTTCCGAATGATTCGGAAGGCGGTCCCTTCGTACGTATGTGAAGCGCTATCCGAGGCGGATAGCAGGAAGCAAGCCCTTACGCTTCGCCGCGGCGCTTACGCGGCCGCGGGTCAAGCAGGTTCAGGAAAACCTTACGCTTCGCCGCGGCGCTTACGCTCGGGCAGCATACCGCCAGCCCACAGTGCCGCACCCACAATACCCGCGTTGTTACGCAGGGCGGCCATGACCATGGGGGTACGAATCTGATCCTCAAAGTAGGGCATGAACTTCTCCGGGTTCTTGGAGATGCCGCCGCCAATGATGAACAGGTCGGGGGAGAAGAGCATCTGAACGTGCTCGAAGTAGCGGTACAGGCGCTTGCCGTACTTCTTCCAGGACAGCTCGTGCACCTCGCGGGCACGAGCGGAAGCCTGAGACTCGGCGTTGTGGCCGTCAATCTCCAGGTGGCCCAGCTCGGTGTTCGGGATCAGCACGCCGTCGTTGATGAGGGCGGAGCCAATGCCGGTGCCCAGGGTGATGACAGCGATCAGGCCGTCACGGTTACGGCCCTGACCGTAGGTTGCCTCAGCCAGACCGGCTGCGTCAGCGTCGTTGAGGCCGTAGACGGTGCGGCCGCCCAGCGCCTCGCTCATGACCTGCTCCAGGTCGGTGTTAATCCAGGAGTCGTCCACGTTCGCTGCGGAGAAGACCATGCCGTTCTTCACCACTGCGGGGAAGTCGATGCCGACAGCGGACTCGGGGTCCGGTGCCAGGTCGCGGCCCTGCAGCTCATCAACTACTCGGCGTACAACCTCAGCCACAGCCTCGGGGGTTGCAGGCTTGGGGGTGTCAATGCGGAAACGGTCGGACACGAGGTTACCGGTGCGCAGGTCAACGATACCGCCCTTAATGCCGGTACCTCCAATGTCCACACCAATCTGCAGGTCCTTGGGGGTGGGGGCGGGCAGCTCGTTGATGACGCCGGGTTCTGCGTATTCGCTCATGGTTTTCTCTCTCTTTCACCCCGCCTACTGCCGTGTAACACTAAGGGAGTGGGCGGGCTTGTCAGTGGGTGAATTGATATAAAAAGTGAGGTGCTGGGCTCGAACCTGCACAGGCAGGAAACCCAGAGGGCTGCGGATTAGGGCAGGGTCAGGATGTCCGCGCCGTCAGCGGTCACCACGAGGGTGTGCTCGAACTGCGCGGTGCGCTTGCGGTCGCGGGTGACCACGGTCCAGTCGTCGTCCCACAGGTCCCATTCGATGGTGCCGAGGGTCAGCATGGGCTCGATCGTGAAAATCATGCCCTCACGGATCTCGGTGTCGTAGGCGGGTGCCGCATCGTAGTGGGGGATGATGAGGCCCGAGTGGAACTCACGACCCACACCGTGACCGGTGTAGTCGCGAACCACACCGTAACCGAAACGCGCCGCATACTTCTCAATGACGCGACCAATCACGTTGATCTGGCGGCCCGGCTTCACAGCCTTAATCGCACGGTTCAGGGACTCTTCGGTGCGCTCAACCAGCAGGCGGGACTCTTCGTCCACGTTGCCGACGAGCAGGGTCTTGTTGGTGTCGCCGTGCATGCCGTCCAGGTATGCGGTGACGTCCAGGTTGAGGATGTCGCCGTCCTCCAGCACGGTGGAGTCCGGGATGCCGTGGCAGATGACCTCGTTCAGGGAGGTGCACACGGACTTGGGGTAGCCGCGGTAATCCACGGTGGAGGGGTACGCGCCGTGGTCGCAAATGTACTCGTGGACCAGCACGTCAATCTCGTCGGTGGTGGTGCCGGGTACGCAAATCTTGGATGCTTCAACGATGGCGCCTGCCGCGATCTTGCCGGCTGCGCGAACCCGCTCAACTTCCTCGGGGGTGTACATGTTCGAGTCGTTACCCTCGTTGGCGGTGGGCTTACCCACGTACTCGGGGCGAACAATGTGCGAGGGGACCGGGCGCATGGGGGTGATGCGTCCGGGGGTCAGGCAACCCACGGGTGCTCGACCGGGCTCTGCGGGAAGATTGTGCGAAGTATTCGTTTTGGTTGAAGACATAGTTTCATCTTACCGGGCGTGGGCGGGTTGTGTCCCTTGCTCAGGCGCTAAAAAGCGGCGGATACACAAGCCGTACCTTTTTCCCAGATTGTGAATAAAATTTCATGCACGCTAGCGGCAAAAACTGCGCGGGCGGAAAGCCGGGGTGGAAGGCAGAGGCGGAAGACCGTGGAGGGGGAACGCCGTGAGAAGCTCCGCCCGCCTCATTGCCACGAACCTACGCGCGTGAGAAGCTAGAAACACCAACCCCTCACCGTCGAAGGAGAACCATGAGCCATCACAAGCACCGCCTGAGCGAAGCCATCGAATCGGCGGTCGAAAAGACCCTGAACTCCGCGACTGAAGCCACCAGCCCGCACCCCGAAGAGTACTGGTACAACCTCAAAACCGGCGAGGTTGAACGCGGCCAGCAGAGCGCCGTCACCTCCCTGTGGGGCCCCTTCAAAACCTACGAGGAGGCGGCACACGCCATGGACCGCGCCCGCGAACGCAACGACGCCTGGGAAAAGGACGGCGGCTGGCTCTAAAGATCGAGCACCCTCAGCCACGTTCAAGGCGCCCGCCGCCCAACAGACATACAGTCTGAGACGAAAAGACCCCCGCACCCGGAGCACCGGATACGGGGGTCTTTCTTCTCAAGCTTTTCTTCTCAGCCTAAAGCCTACTCAAAAGTGTGCTCAGCCGCCGGGAACTCACCCGAACGAACCTGCTCACGATAAGCACGCGCAGCGTCCTCCATGACCTGACCGACCTGCGCAAACTGCTTCACAAAACGCGGCACGCGACCGGAACGAACACCCATCATGTCCTGCCACACCAGCACCTGACCGGTGGTCACATTTGAGGCACCAATACCAATAGTCGGCACAGCGCCCACAGCCTCATCCACCAGCTGCGCAGTCTGGGTAGTCACCATCTCCATGAGCACGCAGAACGCGCCAGCCTCAGCCAGCGCCACCGCATCCTCACGAACACGCTCAGACGCATCACCGCGGCCCTGCACACGGAAACCGCCCAGAGCATGCTCCGACTGCGGGGTGAAACCAACATGCGCCACCACCGGAATACCGGTACGCACCAGGGCACGAACCCACTCAGCCATCGACGCATCAGCCTCAATCTTGACCGCGTGCGCGCCGCCCTCCTTCATCAGGCGAACAGCGCTCGCCACCGCCTGCTGCGGGGACTGCTCATAGGTTCCGAACGGCAGATCGGCAACCACCATGGCGCGGGATGCACCGCGAGAAACCGCCGCCACCAGCGGAATTATTTCATCGAGGGTAATGGTCAGGGTGGACTCGTAGCCGAGCACCACATTCGCCGCAGAATCGCCAACCAGCAGCATATCGATGCCCGCACGATCAAAAATCTGCGCCGTCAGAGCGTCATAACAGGTCAGCATGGAGAACTTCTGACCGGTCGCCTTAGCCTGAGCCAGGTGAACGGTACGCACCTTCTTGACGGTGTCCAGGTCAAAAGGCTTCTGTGCCGATGCGGATGCAGAAGCAGTCGCGGGAGCATCCGCGGAGGTAGCGGCAGGCTGTGCCGCGTAGGGCGAAGAGATCTCGGAAGAACGCTCAGTAGTCATGCTGACTATTCTAACCCTGTACGGCTCCAACCTGGCGTACCGCTCACCCCGAGGGAACAACTATGCCTAGTTCCAGATGAGGTTAATGTAGTAGGTCGGGAACGACGCAGCGGCGTTCTTATTCATCATCTCCGGAATAGCGGAAGAAGCATCACTAAACTCACGCGGCAAATCGCGCTGAATGAGCGCCTGCTGCACCAGCGCATCCCAGTACAGCTGCATGATCGAATAGGTGCAGACTTCCTTCACGACGTCCTCCGCGTAGGACTCCCACGCAGGGAGCGCTGCATCGTTATTGAAGAAACCCTCATAGCCCTGAGACAGGCCCGTATCGCAGGCGTTCACCGCGTTCTTCGCGTACTGCAGCCAGTAGCTACGGCTCAGCTCATCGGTGGTGTTGAAAGTAAACGCCTCATAGTCTGCCTTCAGCAGGGCGTAAGACGCCTGAATAGAACCGGCAAGCGGGGCGTGCGAAGAGAAGACAATAACGTCCAGAAGAGCAGCGATGTACTCCATCTGCACCTTCTCGTAGGTAATGCCGGAAGGCTGAACCGGACCAGAATGCATCTGCACCAGGGCCTCCACCGCGTTGATGAAACGCTCAACGTCCGCGGTAGCCTTCACCATCAGATTCAGCAGACGCTGAACGCACTGATAATCCTCAGAAATCTGCGAGAACACGCCAAAAGACAGGATGCCACGCTCAGAAGCCGCCGTCGCCAGAATCTGGTGCGTCAACCGCTGGCTCTCCGCCTCCGCCTTCGCCACGCTTACCAGCAGAGCACCGCAATACGCCAGGGCGCGGCCGTCCACCAGCTGAGGCTGCTGCTGATGCAACGGCAGAAGACGCTCATGAATCTGACGGAAAATAGCGCTCTGCGCCAAAGCCTTCTTGCCCAGCTCCTCAGCCTTCAATAGCACAGTATCCGCCGAGAAATCACGCGGCACGAAACGACGAGCATCCGGCGCAGTAAACGGCGAATAGGGGCGGCCCATCACCGGCTGCAACAGCGACATCGTGGTAAACAGCGAAAAACGAGCCGCCACCGGGTACAGCGAATCCGGGTAGTTCGGCGCATCCGGCGCGTTGACACGCTCCGTGCACAGAGTCAACCAGGTCTGCTCCACCGCCCGATCAGACGTAATGCCAACACCCATACCCAGGATGCTCTCACCGAACGCCTCCGACGGAAGCTTGCCGGGGTTCATGGCACGCGCCTGCATGAGCGCCACAGCCAGCTCCACCGTATAGTTCGTGCGGCGCTTCTTGCCCGCCTCGTCGAGATTCTGGAACGGACGTACACCCGCAATCTTCTGACCGCGCGCCAGCGTATGCAGCTCCTTATTCATGGCGAACTGCTGCGGGTTACGCTGCATCATCTTCGACACCTCGTAAGCGCTCTTACGGTTCAGCTTCTCACGGCGCTGAGCACCCTCAGCCGACAGCGCATCATACTTGCCGCGGCTTGCGTGAACATACCAGGAACGAATTACCTGAAGCGGCAGGAAGAAGAAAGTGTACTTCCACGACCAACTAAAAATAATGACCGGAATAGCCGCGCTCGAACCCAAACGGCCCGTGTAACCGGTCCAAATGAACTCCACAAACGCACCAACCAGCGCCCACAAGGCCAAAGTGCGAACCCTAAACGCCACACGGGAGGGGCGGTCCAGCAGGTAGGTCGCACCACCGGTCTTGTTATTCTTCATGACGGTCGGGCCAAAGACCGCAACAACAAAAAGACAGACCAGATACAACACCAAGAAAACAATGGGGGCAGCAACAAGTAGCAGCCACTCAAGCCCGGTGGGGTCAGCAGCAACCAGCGTGCTTGCCGCTAGAGGAATCTGTGCGGGCGCCACCTGTGCGGGTAACGCCTGCGAAGCTGATGAGAGAAGAACGGAATGTAGCATACCCCCATTATCGCAAGGCAACCCCGACCACGCCCCGCGAACCGTCATCTGCTAGGTATCTGAACAAAGCCTAGACCCGCACCGCAGAAAAGTGGGGGAGCGGCCTCGGTACCGCCCAGAATCTGAGCTACCGCGGCACACGAAAAGAGAATTTACACAAACGAAACCTCCCGCCCACCCGCCACACAGCAGAACCCGATAGGCTAGATAACAACAGGACACACGCCGGGGCAAGGAGGCGCCAGCACCGCTGGTACACAACCCGCCGCAACCCCTTGGAACCCCAAGGGACATGCAGGACCTTTCCGCGCCTCGGCAGCAAATTTAGCGCGCCTCCGCCACCCACAGACGGGTACCACGCGGATGCGCGCCCGCACCGAGAGGGCAACTCATGGACCGCCAACAGGAATTCGTACTGCGCACCATCGAAGAGCGCGACATCCGCTTTATCCGCCTCTGGTTCACCGATGTGGTCGGCACCCTCAAATCCGTGGCGCTCGCACCGGCTGAAGTAGAAAGTGCCTTCGACGAGGGCCTGGGATTTGACGGCTCCTCCATCGAGGGCTTCTCCCGCGTCTACGAATCCGACATGCTCCTACAACCCGACCCCTCCACCTTCCAGATTCTGCCCTGGCGCGGTGAGGAAGACATCACCTCCCGCATGTTCTGCGACGTGCTCACCCCCGACGGTGAGATTAGCGCCTCCGACACCCGCGGCGTGCTCAAGCGCGTGCTCAACAAGGCCGCGGAGATGGGCTTCACCTGCTACACCTCACCTGAAATCGAGTTCTACCTGCTCGAATCCTCCAAGCTCGGCGCCGACGGATTCCCCGTGCCCGTGGATCACGAATCCTACTTCGACCACACCCCCGGCGGCATCGTGCAGGACTTCCGCCGCAAGGCAGTGACCATGCTCGAAGAAGTCGGCATCTCCGTCGAATTCAGCCACCACGAAACCGGCCCCGGCCAGAACGAAATCGACCTGCGCCACGCCGACGCCCTGCAGACCGCCGACAACGTCATGACCTTCCGCACCGTCATCAAGGAAGTCGCCTACTCGCTCGGCATGTACGCAACCTTCATGCCCAAGCCCTTCACCAAGTACGCCGGCAGTGGCATGCACACCCACTTCTCCCTCTTCGAAGGCGACACCAACGCATTCTTCGAAGCCGGTGCCGAATACCAGCTGTCCAAGACCGCACGCCACTTCATTGCCGGTGTGCTCAAGCACGCCCCCGAATTCACCGCGGTCACCAACCAGTTCATCAACTCCTACAAGCGCCTCTGGGGCGGCGGCGAAGCACCCTCCTACGTCTCCTGGGGCCACAACAACCGCTCCGCCCTCGTGCGTGTGCCCCTGTACAAGCCGAACAAGATGCAGTCTGCCCGCATCGAGTACCGTGGCCTGGACTCGGCATCGAACCCGTACCTCGCCTACGCGGTGATTCTCGCCGCCGGTCTGAAGGGTATCGAAAACGAGTACCCGCTCATGCCCGCCGTGACCGAAGACCTCGCCGCCATGACCAACGCCGAACGCCGCGCCATGGGCTACAACCCGCTGCCCGCGTCCCTGCGTGAAGCCATCAATATCACCGAAGAATCCGAGTTCATGGCGGAGGTTCTGGGCGAGCAGGTCTTCGAGCAGTTCCTGCGCAATAAGCGCGCCGACTGGGACCAGTACCAGGCTCAGGTGACCCCGTACGAGCTCAAGCACAACCTCGGAATCCTCTAACGGCTGGATCCTCTCACCTCCTCATAGGATGAGTGAGCGCTGACAGCCTCAGGGCGGTATCCGCTACCGGTAACACGCCGGCGGGTACCGCCCACAGGTCTATCAAATGCACCTATTGGCTGCACCGTTCACCGCCGATTTTTAGCCGCCGAAATTTATACTTTCCGCCCCGGATCTACTCTCCACCCACAGTTCTCTACCCACGGTTCTCACGCTATGACTGACAGCTCCCACTACCCGGCCACCGGGCTCATCCGCATTATCGACCCCGCCAAAGAACCCAAACCGCTCACCGACATCGCCCCCGACGCACTCGACGACGAGCAACGCGCCGAAGCCGAACGCAAAGCCCAGCTACGCCTGCGCACCCGCATGATCGCCACCGGCTTCCACGACCCGTCCAAGGCAGAACGCTGGCTCAACGCACCCGAACTGAAGCACGTCTCGCAGGATGCGCTCTTTGCCGGGCTGCGCCTCGCACCCTCACCGGATATTGCCCTGCCCGCCCTCGTGCGTCTCATCGAGAAGCACCCGGCGGTCGCCGAACGCGCCAACCGCGGCGACAAAGAATTCGGCATGTACCGACTGCTCGGCGCATCCCAGGCGATTGGCGATTTTCTCTACCGCCGCCCCGAACACATTGACCCGCTCTTCGACACGCAGGTGTACCCGGCTGAGAGCGCGCTGATTCGCTCCCAGCACCCGGCGTCGATTCTGCCGGAAACCGACGGGGAATTCCTGACCCCCATCGCACCGCTGGACACCCCCTACCGCCGCGACATCCTCACCGCCCTCGGTGCCGACCCTCACGCGGAGCGTCCGAGCGCTGCCGCCGAGCAGACCGGCAAAGACGGCTACGTGACCCTGCGCGTCGCCTACCGCGCCGCCCTGGCGCGCATCGCCCTGCTCGATGTGTGCTGTGAAGACCCGGTCGAAATGATGCCCACCATCGGTCGTCACCTCGCCGATTTGGCTGCCGCTGCGCTGGAGGGTGCGCTCGCCATCGCACGCACCGAAGTGGCGGAGGGGCTGGGCCCCGGCCTGGCGGCTCCTCGCCGAGGCGAAGCCGTAGACGCTCTGGACCTGGCGATTATCGGTATGGGTAAGTGCGGTGCTCGCGAGCTGAACTATATCTCTGACGTTGATGTGGTGTACGTGGTTGCGCCCGTAGAACCCGCCGCCGCTGGCGCTGCGCCCAACGCCGGGGCAGAGGGGGAGAGCGCCCCGCTCAAGCTCACCGAGAACGAATGTTCCACCATCGGCACGGAACTCGTGCACGCCCTCACCCGCGCCATCATGGGCCCCGCACCCGAACCCGCCCTCTGGGAGGTCGACGCGAACCTGCGCCCCGAGGGTAAGGACGGCCCGCTCGTTCGCACCGTCGAATCCTACGTTCAGTACTACAAGCGCTGGGCGGAAAACTGGGAGTTCCAGGCGCTGCTCAAGGCGCGCCCCATCGCCGGTTCGGCGCACCTGGGCGCCCGCTACGCCCGCTCAATCGACCCCTTCGTGTGGGAGTCCGCCGCCCGTGAATCCTTCGTGGAATCCGTGCAGGCGATGCGCGCCCGGGTGACCGACAATATTCCCTCGAACCAGGTGGACCGCCAGATTAAGCTGGGCCCGGGCGGCCTGCGCGATATCGAGTTCACCGTGCAGCTGCTGCAGCTCGTGCACGGTCGAACCGACCCCGCTGTGCGCACCAAATCCACCGTGGATTCCCTCGCGGCGCTGACCGCCGTCAGCTACATTAGCCGCACCGACGCCGAAGCATTCAGCCGCGACTACAAGAAGCTGCGCGTGCTCGAGCACCGCATCCAGCTGCAGCAGCTGCGCCGCACCCACCTGATGCCCGAGAAGGACGCCGAACAGCGCGCCCTCGCCCGCTCGATCCTTTCCCCGGAACGCAACGGCACGCTCTCCGCCGAGCAGATGCTCAAGGCTTGGCAGAAAATTAAACGGAACGTCCGTTCACTGCATGAGCGAATCTTCTTCCGCCCGCTGCTCGCCGCCGTCTCCACGCTCAGCCGCGACGAAGTGGTACTCAGCGAACAGGCGGCACAGGACCGTCTTGCAGCCCTCGGCTACCGCGACCCGCGCGGCGCCATGCGTCACATCAAGGCGCTCACCACGGGTCTTTCCCGCAGTGCAGACATTCAGCGGCACCTCATGCCCGTGCTGCTGGGCTGGTTCGCCCGCGGCGTGGACGCAGACGCCGGCCTGCTCGGATTCCGTATCGTTTCCGAATCGCTCGGCAGCACCAGCTGGTACCTGCGCATGCTCCGCGACTCACCCGCAGCCGCCGAACGCCTCAGCCAGCTACTCTCCAGCTCGCGCCCCATGACCGACCTGCTCGAGGATGCCTCCGCCTCCATCGCTTGGCTGGACAAGGTCGCCGACCTCAAACCGCTGGGGGAGGAAGCGCTCGCCTCCGAGATTTCCTCCCTGCTGGCACGCCACGCGGACGCCGCCGAGGCGATGCGCGCCGTGCGCTACCTGCGCCGCCGCGAAACCCTGCGCACCGCCATGGGCTGGACCCTGGGCATCGTCGACGTTGAGGACACCTGCGCCGGTCTTGCCGCCATCGACGAGTGCACAATCGGTGCGGCGCTGCAGATTGCCCTGCGTGAACTCCAAACGGCACCGGAAGGCGCCGAACCCGCCGAAGCTGAGGCGACAGCGGGGGAGAAGCTGCTCACCCGCATCGCCGTCATCGGCATGGGCCGCCTCGGCGGCGCCGAGAACGGCTTCGGCTCCGACGCGGACGTCATGTTCGTTCACGAACCCCTCGACGGGGCCGACGAAGACGCCGCACAGGAACAGGCGGCACGCATCGTCAACCGCACCCTGGCGCTCCTCAAACAGCCCGTCAAGCCCGCCATTCGCGCCGAACGGCCCCTCGAAGTGGACGCCGACCTGCGCCCCGAAGGCAAGCAGGGCGCTATCGTGCGCTCGCTGGACTCCTACCGCTCCTACTACGAACGCTGGGCGGAAACCTGGGAGTTCCAGGCGCTCACCCGCGCCCGCCCCATCGCGGGCGACGAGGCGCTCGGACGTGCTTTCGTGGAGCTCATCGACCCGTACCGCTACCTGGCAGCTTTTGAACCCGAACAGGTACAGCAGATTCGCCGCATGAAAGCGCGCGTGGAAAACGAACGCATGCCTCACGGCGCCGACCGCACCCGCCAGCTCAAGCTCGGCCGCGGCGGACTCTCCGACGTGGAATGGCTGGTCCAGCTCGTACAGCTGCGCCACGCGCACGCCGTGCCCGGGCTGCGCACCACCTCCACCCTGAAGGCGCTGAACGCCGCGGTTGAGGCGGGGCTGGTCGAAGCCGCGGACGCTGAAATCCTCAGCGGCGCCTGGCTACTCGCCACGAAGATCCGCGGCGGCAACGTACTGCGCGGCGTGCGCCAGTCCGACACCCTACCCTCGGGACGCGCCGACCTGGAAGCAATCGCCCGCTGGTGCGGATACCCCGCCGGTAGCGCACGCGCCCTCGAAGAGGACTATCTGCGCCAAACTCGCAACGCCCGCAAAGTCTACGAGCGCCTCTTCTTCGAAGAACTATAAAAAGATTCCAGAAAAACATGAGCCCGGCATTTTTGTCGGTGCGGATTTCTGATGCGAATTTCATAGGGGAGGGGCGGGGAACATGGTTCCCCGCCCCTCCTTTTCGTGTCCTTGCGAAAAATTTTGCGGACGTTTCGCGGACATCGTGTGCCCGCCGCTGCCCTCACGGGAACAGTAACCACCCCAAAACCCCAAAAATGTGACCGGCACCATGAAAATAAATTTTACTCGCGCACCTCAAAAACGAGCCCAAATACCCCGTTCTGCCCCGGAAACACGCGGAACACAAGATGATCTGCAAAGGATTTGGCAAACACTCAAAAACCCCGTATAGTATTTACCTGTCAGCACGACGGAGCGAAAAACTCCAATGGAATGATTCAAATTGAATACGCTGATATGCGGTTGTAGCTCAGTTGGTAGAGCACCACCTTGCCAAGGTGGATGTCGCGAGTTCAAGTCTCGTCAACCGCTCGTAAGGACTCCAAGAGTTCGAACGCGTTCCCTCGTGGAGCGTATGCGGTGAGGTGGTCGAGTGGTTAGGCAGCGGCCTGCAAAGCCGTGTACGCGGGTTCGAATCCCGTCCTCACCTCGCAACAAAACAACTGTTTTGTGAGCGCGATTGGCGCAGCGGTAGCGCGCTTCCCTGACACGGAAGAGGTCACTGGTTCGATCCCAGTATCGCGCACAAATGAAGCCCTGATTCTTCGGAATCAGGGCTTTTGTGTTTAACCTTTTGGTTTTCTTGGTTTGCGGAGGGATGGTGTTCCTCCTTGTTCCTACAGGGGACCCGCCCTCGCTTCGCTTCGGGCACCCTGATGTCACGACGGAGGACACCATCCCTCCGCCCCGTAGGAAAAACACTCGACCCCGGTTCAGTAAGGGCAGGGCTTGGGTGCGCGATACCGGTATAACGAACTGGAGGGGGAGGGGGCTGTCGCCTTCTCAGTCTTCTGCTGGCTCCGCCGAGTCGGCTTTGTCAGCCGAACCTACCTCCGATACCCTAATGGAGGAAATCTACACTCACAGATACACCGCCGTATCGCAAAGGAACACCCGTGAAATCCTCCCTCAAAGGGTTCGGCGTCTTCTTCGCCGTATGCTTCGCCTTCTCCCTCTGGTACGTCATCCTCGGCGTCGTCATCATCGTAGTCATCGTGGGCATTGTCCTGACCATCCGCAAAAACCGGTACTTCGCATCCCCCGAATTCCAGACGCACCGCCAACGCACCGCCACACTCGCCAGCGAATACAACGAAATCGCCAGCTACGTACACGACATCTACACGCACGGAATCTACGAACTCGGCACCTCCACCAACGGCATGTACAGCCACCTCGCCACCGTCGAGGTTCAGCAGCCCAAAACCTGGAAGACGCTGCTGCAGAAGAAACCCGAAGAACGCCACCCTCACGTCTACAAGGCATCCGAACAGGTCGTTCTCGAAGCCGAGCGGGACCCCATCGGCAGCCTCACCAAATACTTCCACATCGAAGCCGACCTGCAAACCCTCAAAGACGTGCAGCGCCTCTCCGACGATATCGCGCGCCTCGAAACCGCCGTCGACAACGTGCGACGCCGCGAAGACGACATGATCGCACACATCAACCCGCCCCATTTCATCACCAAGATCTACGCCGACGAGTTCTGGAACAAACTCAACGTCTGCCACGTGGGGCTGACCGTGCCGTACCCCATCTACCGCTTCGAATACGCCTCACCCGGCGGCAAAGAAAACCGCGCCGTCACCGTCACCCTCGACACCCCAACCCTCGACGCGCTCTCCGAAACCCTCGAACGCAAAATCCGCTGGGCATGGCCCGAAGGCGGCGAACGCACCCTCATGACCGCCCAGCTACGCCAACGCATCAAAGAACGCGACAACTACACCTGCCAAAACCCCGGATGCGGCAACTCCATCATGCGTGAACGAATCCTCATCCTAGAGGTTGTCCACAAGGTCCCGCTATCCGAAGGTGGCAATAACGAGCCCGATAATCTGCAGACCCTCTGCTGGCGTTGCGTGCGCGGACGGAACCTGCGGCTCGCATAAAGCCGCACCTTCCGAAAGCGACATCAGGGTACCCGCACGGGCGCTCTCCGCAGCGAAGCAAGGAGAAGCGGAGCGTCCGGGCGTGGCGGGTTCCCCTGCAGGAGCGAAGGAAGGGAGCGGCGCGAGATGCCCAAGAGCTCCCATACCGTGCTCGAGCTAGGGATTTATGTTAAAGCTGAGGTTCAAGGTATGCTTTTCCTCGGCGCAGAGGCACAGACTTTCAGGCTCCCGCTTCCGCACCGCAAACGCATCACCCCACCTGAATAAAGGGCATACCATGTCTACATCCCTGACCCGCCGCAAGCTCGTCGCCGGTGCAGCCTGGGCGGCACCGGTCGTCGCCGCCTCCGCAACCATCCCCTCCTACGCAGCATCCGTGGCCGCCACTAACGACTGCATCCTGGCAGCTAGCCCGGCGTACAGCATTTCCGGCACCGACGAAGGCGCCAAAACCGTGCAGAGCTTCGCCGTGCCCAACAACGTCCACAAGCTCCGCTTCGAACTGGTCGGCGGCGCGGGCGGCACCAACAACCGCATGACCCAGGCGGGCTCCGGCGCGAAGGTCACCGGCATCATCCCCGTCACCCCCGGCTCCACCGTGCAGATTATCGCCGCGGCAGGCGGTATTGGTGACGGCTCCCTCACCCCCACCGCAGGCGGTGAAGGCTACGGCAACGGCGGCTCCGTACCCGCCTACACCATCCCCGCCACCATCACCGCGCAGGTCGACGCCAAATACCCCAACCCGGCAAACTCCAAGACCCAGGCGTACGCGGCATCCGGCGGCGGTTCCTCCGCACTGCTTATCGACGGCGTCGTCGTAGCTATAGCAGGCGGTGGTGGCGGCGCGGGCATGACCACCTCCGGCGTGTCCTACGCAGACCCCTGGTACTCCAACTTCAACGGCCAGATCGACGCCGGTGTGGCACCCCTCGGTTCGGATGCATCCCCGCAGTTCGACGCGGCGGGTAGCGCCTCCGCGGCGGCAGGCTCCAACGGCACCTCCGGCTACGAAGTCTACAACGCTGAACGCTCTAAGGTCCTGACCTACAACTCCGGTTCCGGCGGCGCAGCGGGCGTGGGCGGTGCAGGTGGCGCGGCAGGCACCCTGCCGGCAAGCGGCCCCATCATCGGCTTCGGAACCACCAACAACCAGATGCTATTCAGCCAGTTCGTCGCCGGCAACGTGGGCACGAGCGGCTTCGCGGGCAACGGCGGCGACGGTGCGGGCGCGTACTCCTACCAGCTGGATGAGAACCCCGCCAGCGTGCACGAGAAGGGCACCTACGAGGACCGCAGCTGGGACCTGGACGTCTACAACGATGAGGGTGCGTACGCGCAGAACTTCAACGGCTACCAGTCCGTGGTGTCCGGCGGTGGCGGCGCAGGCTACGGAGGCGGCGGTTCCGGCGCGGCACAGTCCGTCTCCTCGATTGTGCTGACCCAGAAGTGGCTGAACAGCCCGACCGGCGTGCGTCAGGGCATCGGCTACACGATGCAGGGCGGCGCCGGTGGCGCGGGCGGCTCGTACATTGCACCGTCCGTGAGCGAGGGTGCGATTGTTTCGGCTGAGAACGCGCCGCAGTGGATGCGCGAGCGCGGTAACGGTTCGGTGACGGTAACTTTCTGCGAGGCGGCTGCCTAAACGCTTCTCCCGCTGAGAGGCGGTGTTCGTCCTCGCTCCTACAGGGGCACCCGCCCTCGCAGAGCTCGGGCACCCTGATGTCGCTACGGACGACACCGCCTTTCCGCGCTAGGTTCCCGGCTTAGCTTGCGCTGTGAACGGCAAAGAGCCCCCACACGATTACCTCGTGTGGGGGCTCTTTGCTTGTGCTGCAGGTGCAGCCGTGTTTTCCGGAAGCGCCCTCAGGGTGTCACCCCGGACGCTCTCCGCAGCGAAGCAAGGAGAGGACGGAGCGTCCGGGTGACGGGTGCCCCTGCGTAGGCGCGGAGGAAACATGCGGCGCACCTACACCTGAGTAGGAGCGAGGACGAGTACCGCCGTCCGCAACTAACTGTATTCCCGGAATTAGCGCTTGATAGCGTCCAGCGCCTCACGCTGAGCCTTCGCAATGCGCTTCTCAGATACCGTGTAGGCGGTACCAAGCTCCTGGGCGAAGAAGCTGACGCGTAGCTCCTCAATCATCCAGTTCACGCGGCGGAGCGCATCCGGCACGATGGTGCCTGCCGGTAGCGACTTGACCGCGTTATCGTAGGAGTCTTCCAGGTCCTGCACGGTGAGCATGAGCTGGTTGTCGCGGTGCAGGTTCGGGCCGAGCTTCGTCAGGCGCACCTGGGCGGCCTTGAGGTAGCGCGGGATGTGAACCAGCTGGTCGTAGCCGGTTTTCGCCACGAATCCGGGGTAGACCAGGTTCTCCATCTGAGCCTTCACGTCGGAGACGGCGTGCATGGTCGTCAGCGAGGTTGCCTTCTTGATGGCCTTCTTCAGCGCGGTGGCTTCGGAGAGGATTTCGGCGACGAGCTTGGTGACGTCGAAGACCGTCTCGATGAGTTCGGCACGCACGTGCTCGTAGAGTTCGCTGTATTCGGCGTGCGTGAAGATGGGCGTGTGCGGCACGAGGTGGTCGAGTGCCGCGACGGTGCAGTCGCGAATGAGTTCGTCGATGGAGCCGTGCGGGTTCTGCGTGAAGACGATTTTCTCCTTGTGGGAGAGGTGTTCGCTCACGTAGCGTACGGGCGAGGGTACCTGCAGTTGGAGCAGGCGGATGATGCCGCGGCGCTGTGCGTGGAGCTGTTCGGCTTCGGTGGGGAAGATGCGCAGGCCTACGCTGGTTTCTTCGTCGACGAGGGCGGGGTAGCCGTTGACTGCCTGGGTGGCGATGATGCGCTGTACCTTGCGGGGGATTTCTCCGTTGGGGAAGAGGTCGGCGGGGAATTCGGTGAGGCCGCTGATTTCGCGTACCTGCGAGCCGTGCGCATCGGCTACCTGGGCGGTGCCGCTCTGAGCGTTCTTCGCGCCCTTCTTGGCAGAAGCCGCGGAGTTGCCCGAGTTGCCCGAACCGCCTGAGTTGCCTGATCCGCCCTGCGCGAGCGCCACCATTTTTGCCATGGTGTCGTCGGATGCGCCGAGGGAGTCGGCAAGGGCGCCGCGAATCTCCTTGTGGAGCTGCTGCTGCAGGGCGCGCAGGTCCTTGCCTTCGCCCAGGATTTTGTTGCGTGCGTTGCGCACCTGGAATCCCATTTTCAGGTGTTCGGGCACGGCGTCCCAGTTGAAGGCTTCGGGCTCGACAACGACGCCGCGCAGGCGGCGTAGTACGAGTGCCAGGGAGGGGATGAGCTCGTCGGTGGCGGGGGAGTAGTCCTCTTCCAGGGCGGCGCAGGCGGCGCGTGCCACGTCGGGTGCGGGTACGAAGTTGCGTCGGATCGCCTTGGGGAGCGATTTGATGAGCGCGGTGACGAGTTCGTGGCGCAGGCCGGGGATCTGCCAGCGGAACGGTTCGGGGTTCAGCTGGTTGAGGAACAGGATGGGTACCTGGACTGCTACACCGTCGCGCTTGGCGGCGTCGGTGCGGGCGCCTCCGATGCCGGCGGTGGGGGCGTATTCGTAGCGCAGGTCGAGGGTCAGTTCGCCGCTGTCGGTGCGCTGCACCCACTGGCGGGGGAACTGGGAGTCGTCGTAGTCGGCGGCTTCCTCGTTGATGAGCTTTTCGGGGTTGAAGTCCAGGTAGTTGTCGTCTTCGAGGCGTGCCTGCTTCCACCACTTGTCGAAGGCGCGCACATCGGTCACGTGGGCGGGGATGCGGGCATCGTAGAAGGCGAAGAGTACGGAGTCGTCTACGCGCAGGTCGCGGCGGCGCAGGCGTGCTTCGAGTTCTTCGACTTCGGCGAGGGCGCGCTGGTTGCGCAGATAGAACTTGTGCTGGGTGTGCCATTGGCCTTCGACGAGGGCGGACTGGATGAACAGTTCGCGGGCTGCGGCGGCGTCTACGCGGGCGTACTGCACGGGGCGGTCGGCGTAGATGGTCAGGCCGAAGAGGGTGCCCTTGGCGTAGGCGACTGCCGC
Organism: Rothia mucilaginosa ATCC 25296; assembly: GCF_000175615.1. GTDB lineage: Bacteria > Actinomycetota > Actinomycetes > Actinomycetales > Micrococcaceae > Rothia > Rothia mucilaginosa. The sequence goes on from NZ_ACVO01000005.1 coordinate 108,794, forward strand.
GCCGGAGCTGAGGGACCAGTGCGGTTCGGAGTATTGCACGCTGATGAGGTGCTTGCCGATTTCTTCGATCCACTGCGGGTCGATGGAGGCGTTGGTGCGCGCCCACAGGCGGGAGGTTTCGACGAGTTCGGCGGAGAGCACCCAGTCGGGGCTCTTTTTGAACAGGCCGGAGCCGGGGAAGATTGCGAACTTGGTGCCGCGCGCGCCGAGGTATTCGCGGGGGCCGCGGGTGCGCCCCTTGGAGTCCTTCTCGCGTTCTTCCTTGACGCCCACGTGCGAGAGCAGGCCGGTGAGCAGGCTCTTGTGGATGTCTACCTCGTGCGCGGAGGCGTTAATATCGCGACCGCCGCTGGCGTGAATGTTGGCGGTTCGGCCCATTTCGCGCAGCTGGGCGAAGAGGTCCTGCCATTCGCGGATGCGCAGGTAGTTGATGTATTCGCGGTGGCACATTTTGCGCAGCTGAGAGGAGGACAGCGCCGCCTGCTGCTCGTTGATGTAGTCCCAGAGCAGCAAGAAGGAGGAGAAGTCGGAGGTGTCGTCGACGAAGCGGGCGTGCATCGCGTCGGCTTCGGCGCGCACGTCGGCGGGGCGTTCGCGCGGGTCCTGGATGGTCAGGGCGGCGGCGAGCACCATCATTTCCTTGGCGCAGTTGCGGCGGCCGCCTTCGATGATCATGCGGGCCAGGCGCGGGTCCACGGGGAATGCCGCCATGGCTCGGCCGATGGCGGTGAGGGTTGCGCTATTGCCGCGGCCCTTGCGGGGCTGGCGGGGGCGTTCGGTGAGCGCGCCGAGTTCGCGCAGCAGGTTCACGCCGTCGTTGATGGCGCGAGATGCGGGCGGCTGCACGAACGGGAAGCGGGAGATGTCGCCGGGCTCGCGGACCACGCCGATTGCGATCATCTGCAGGATGACGGCTGCGAGGTTGGTGCGCAGAATTTCGGGGTCGGTGAACTCGGGGCGCGAGTTGAAGTCTTCCTCGGAGTAGAGGCGGATTGCGATGCCGTCGCTGACGCGGCCGCATCGACCGGAGCGCTGGTTGGCGCTTGCCTGCGAGATGCGTTCGATGGGCAGGCGCTGAACCTTGGTGCGTGCCGAGTAGCGGGAGATGCGTGCGGTGCCGGTGTCGATGACGTACTTGATGCCGGGCACGGTCAGCGAGGTTTCGGCAACGTTCGTGGCGAGCACAATGCGCGGGCGGGAACCGGGGGAGAACACGCGGTGCTGCTCGGCGAGGGAGAGGCGGGCGTACAGGGGTAGCACCTCGTAGTTTAGGCGCGGCGACTTGGCGACCATCGCCTCGATAGCATCCTTGGCATCGCGGATTTCGCGCTCACCGGAGAAGAAGATGAGGATGTCGCCGGGCGCTTCCTTGGAGAGCTCCTTAATGGCGTCGAGGATTGCGTCGGTGGGGTCGCGGTCCTCGGCCACTTCCTCGTCGTCCAGGTAGAACTCGTCGCCTTCGAGGGGACGGTACCGGATTTCGACGGGGTAGGTGCGGCCGGAGACCTCGATAATGGGCGGCGCGTCGTCGGGCAGGATAGCCTCGGCAATGTCGCGTTCTTCGGCGCTGAGGTTTTCATCGACGATACCCTTGCCCGGCACGTAGCTGGGGGAGAAATGGCGCGCGAAACGTTCCGGGTCGATGGTTGCGGAGGTAATAATGACCTTCAGATCCGGGCGCTGCGGCAGGATGCGCTTGAGGTAGCCAAGGATGAAGTCAATGTTCAGGCTACGTTCGTGTGCCTCGTCGATAATAAGGGTGGAGTAGCGGCGTAGTAGCTTGTCATTCTGGATCTCGGCGAGCAGGATGCCGTCGGTCATGAGCTTAATAGCGCTGTGTTCGCCGACTTCGGAGGTGAAGCGTACCTGGTAGCCGACGGTTTCACCGATTTTCTGGCCGAGTTCTTCGGCAATGCGTTCGGCCACGGAGCGTGCGGCGAGGCGGCGCGGCTGGGTGTGGCCGATCAGGCCCTTCTCTCCCAGGCCCAGGTCGAGGCACATTTTGGGAATCTGGGTGGTCTTACCGGAGCCGGTTTCGCCGGCGATAATGACGACCTGGTTCTCGCGAATGGCCATCATGATGTCCTCGCGGCGCTCACTAACGGGTAGTTCTTCGGGGTAAGTGATGACCTCGGGAATAAACGGCTCATAGTGGCGCGGTGCCTGGTGGTTCTGCCGTTCGCCCTGCTGGTTGCCCTTGCTGTCGCCCTGCTGGTTGCCCTGCTTGCGGGCACGGTTGGTGCCGCCTCCGCGTCGGTTGGAACGGGAGGCGTTGGAGTTGCGTTCGGAGGCGCCGCGGGAGGAGTTCTTGCGGTCTGCGTTATTCTTCTGGGCGCTGTTCTTCTGCGCGCCCTTCTTTTGGGCGCCGCTCTTCTGTGCACCCTTTTTTACCGCGTTGTTCTCAGTAGTTTTATCTGCGGTTTTTTCGCCGGCTTTTTCAGAGGACCGTACCTTTGCCGCGTGGATTGCGGCGGCCATGCTCGCCATGGTGGGGGCGGTGCGGGGGGCCTTAGAAGTATCTGCGTGTTTCTTCGTGGATTTCTGCTCAGACATATCCTATCCAGTGTACTCGCCTTGCCTGCGGTGGGCTTGGGGTGTGCTTTGTTTGTCATATTTGGGTTTGTTCGCGGGAACCCCGGGGTGGGCGGTGGCGGAATACAGGCCCCAAGAGAGCAGTTAATGTACAATAAATGACATCAAATGCTATTAAGAGAGTTAATAATTATTCATCTGAATTTTATGCGCCGTAGATGCGAATTAACTGCGCTTCTTAACTTTCTTTCGATAGTTTCGTTCAACTGCTACAGTGGTGAATAACACAGTAACGAAGGAGTGACTATGCCATCACCAAAGACGTACCCGGCAACACGTGTTGCAGTGTTGGATTGCTGCGAAGACGGACAGCACGAAGAAATTCACCACCGCTGCGAAGAGCTCTTCCAAGCCCTCGTTCACGCGAGTCTGCGCACCCACTTCGACCGCCTCAGCGCCGAAGAAACCCTCTACCTGGTCACCGGCGACGGCGAGCGCGTACAGATTTCTCCCGAAATGTACGGGCCCCTCACCTCCGTAGCGCGCGCATTCGCCGACCGTAAGGACGTCTGCGTGGTACGCCAGGACCGCCTCATGACCACGCAGGAGGCGGCAGACTACCTGGGCGTATCCCGCCCGACCGTTGTTCGCCTGCTGGAGCGCGGAGATATTCCGTTCGAGCGCATTAACACGCACCGTCGCGTTGCTTTTGATGACCTCGAACGCTACCGCCTTGAGCACGAATACGTGAACCGCCGCGTTCGCTAACCTGTCGAACCGCTCAGGTTACACGCCGCAGTTGAGCTACACGCTGCGGTTGAACTGAACAGCGCGGTTGAGAAATAGCAGCATCTGCTGAACAATGTCGGGGCTAAAACAGCGCGAATCCCCGTGTTCGGCATCCGGAACCAGCACCAAATCGGTAGGCACCTGCCGCGTGCGCAGCGCCTGATACACCCGCACCGATTGCTGGTACGGCACACACGAATCACTAATACCGTGCACAAGCATCAGGGCAGTGGCGCCGCCGCTCGCACCCTGTGCAGAGGCACTTTCGATCTTATTCACTCGTTTCTGGGGGCGTACCGCATCAATAGGATGCGCACGCTCCCAGTTCTTTTGGGCACGCTCGATGCAGACACCCGGAACCGCCCGCTCGCCCTTGGAAGCGTCGATAGCAGACACGTCAGCGGGGACAGGGTGGGTGCTTCCCAGCAGCCGCCATTCGGCGCCGTCATCCTCGGGGTGGTCGAGAGCGTAGCCAGCCAGGGGCCGATCGGTGAAGATGGTCCTTAAATCGCTAACCCCGTAAAACGAAGCCGCCGCCGCCACCTGCGAACTATGGGACGGGTAGGCGCTCGCCGCCCTGCCCTCATAGTATTCGTCGTGCTCGGGTGCGCTCGCGGAATCCCCAAATGCAGAATCCCCAGATGCAGAGTCACCGGCGGCGGAATCTCCCGTATGTGCAGCCATCATGCTCAGGTGCCCGCCGGCGCTTCCGCCCGCTACCGCAATGCGCTGCGGGTCAATACCGAACTCGTGCGCGTTGGCGCGGAAGAAACGCACCGCCTCCTTCACGTCGTGCAGGGCGCCCGGGAAGAGTGCCTGATGTGAATACCGGTAGTTGATGGACGCGACCGCCCAGCCTGCCTGCTGAAAAGCGGCGCGCATGAGCGCCTGGGTATTGGGCTGCTCCCCGCCAGGGGTGCGCAGGACGGTGTCGCGTAGGGCCTGGTTGGTGCCGAAGCGCCAGGCGCCACCGTGAACCCACACCAGTAGCGGGGCGGGGGAAGAGATATCCCCTGTCGCGGGGAAGAAATCGTAGGCGAACGCCTCGCGAGTTACCGGCGACTGCACGCCGTAGTCGGGTAGTGAGTGGGCATCGTAAAAGCCCGCCTCGCGGTAAAAACCGGAGCGGTACTCGGTACTCTCAACGGTCGGCGCGTCCTCAACCGTCTGCGCGCTCTCAACATTCGGCGTGCCCTCAGTGGTCAGTGCGTCCTCAGCGTCCATCGCGCCCTCTACATTCGGCGCGCTCTCAGAAATCTGCATGAATCAGCACCTCGTTAGGGAACCAGTACGATCTTGCCGCGGGTGCGACCCGTCGCAACCAGGGCATGAGCCTGCGCAGCCTGCGAAAAATCAAGCACCTGATCCACGTGTACCTTCAACAGGCCCAGGGACATGAGGCGGGCAATCTCCTGCATCTGCATGCGGTCCGGGTGAACCGTCAGCCACTGCGCCTCGAAGCCGCGCTCACGCGCAACATCCAGCGGATCGGGGCTGGTCAGGGTGATAATACGGCCGCCGGGAACCAGCACCTCCAGCGAATCGAGGAAGGTCTGCTGACCGGTGGAATTGAGCACCACGTCCATGGTCTGGCCCAGTACGGCACGGAAATCCTCGGTGCGGTAATCAATAGGCTGGGCACCCAGTGAGCGCACAAACTCGTGGTTAGCCGCGGAGGCGGTCGCAAAAACCTGAGCGCCAGCCTGCGCCGCCAACTGAACGGCGAGGTGGCCGACGCCTCCGGCACCGGCGTGAATGAGCACGCGCTCACCTTCCTTCAGTCGTGCCACTTCGAAAAGCGCCTGGTATGCGGTCAGCGCCGCCAGGGGAGCGCCACCCAATTGCGCGCAGGGAACATCGGCGGGCACCTTCACCAGCTGATGCGCCGGGGCGAGAACATACTCGGCGTACGCACCGGCGGGGGAGGGAAAAGAAACAAGACCAAATACGCCGTCGCCCACCTTAAAACCCGTGTAGTCGCCGGCGGTAGCAACCACGGTGCCGGCAACATCCCAGCCGGGAACGAAGGGCTTGTACGACGGATCTGCCAGCTGAGCGGCGGGACCCAGACCCTTGCGAGTGGTTAGGTCAATCGGGTTGACACCGGCGGCAACCGTCTTGATGAGCACGTGACCGCGCACCGGCGAGGGGATAGGTACGTTTGCTTTGTGCAGAACGCTTTCGTCGCCCCATTCGGTGAGCTGAATCTGGCGCATGGTGGTCATCGGGTTACCTCCGCTGTTGTGGCTTGAAGCCGTGCTGATGTGACGGGTGTGCGCGTTTTCCCATTCTCTCAAGGCTGTTAGCGTTGCCACAACAGGCAGGCGGGTAGTGTCCACCCTCTGAGGTTGAAGAGGGAGCTGGCGGGAACGGTCGCCCGGCGCAGGCTTTATGCACAACAGGGTGGGTGGCTCAATAAAGTTGAGTTGTTAAATAAAAAGGAGCCGATACCCGAACAATACGCCTCGGATATCGGCTCCCGTGTTCCCTCTCGAATAAGAACATCGTGCCCCTGAAAGGATTCGAACCTTCGACCCCCAGTACCGGAAACTGGTGCTCTAATCCGCTGAGCTACAGAGGCAACCCACCTATGGTATCAGATATGCACTAGATAAAGGGTCAGGCACCTGCCAAGGCTTGCTAGAATAGTTTGTTATGACTCCTGAAGAACTCTCCGAAGCCATTGCGCTTGCCCTTGAAGAAACCATTTCCTCCGGCCAGCTGACCCTCGTGGAGGGCGCTGAACTGCCCGCCGTCCGAGTGGAGCGCCCCAAGTCCCGTGAACACGGCGACTGGGCAACCAACGTCGCTCTGCAGCTCGCCAAGAAGGTGGGCAAGAACCCGCGTGAGGCAGCAGCTCTTCTGGCAGAGAAGATTAGCGCCATCCCCGGTGTTGCATCCGTAGATATTGCTGGCCCCGGCTTCCTGAACATCACCCTGGACGCCGCAGCTGCCGGTGAGCTTGCCGCCACCATCGTTGAGGCTGGTGAAGCATACGGCCGCAGCGACAAGTTCGCCGGCAAGACCATCAACCTTGAGTTCGTCTCCGCGAACCCCACCGGCCCCATCCACCTGGGTGGCACCCGCTGGGCTGCCGTCGGTGATGCGCTCGCCCGCGTCCTTGAGGCTGAGGGCGCTAACGTCGTGCGTGAATACTACTTCAACGACCACGGCACCCAGATTGACCGTTTCGTGCGCTCCCTGATTGCCGCTGCCCGCGGTGAGGAGACCCCCGAGGACGGCTACGCTGGCGCGTACATTGTTGACATTAAGGACCAGATTCTGGCTCAGCGCCCCGACGCGCTTGAGGCTGAGAACCCCGAAGAGATTTTCCGCGAAATCGGTACTCACCTGATGTTCGATCAGATTAAGGAGTCCCTGGCGGCATTCGGCACCCACTTCGACGTGTTCTTCCACGAGAACTCCGTGTTCGAAGGCGGCAAGGTGGACGCCCTGCTTGAGACCATGCGCGAGAACGGTCAGCTCTTCGAGGCTGACGGCGCCTGGTGGATGCGCACCACCGACTACGGCGACGACAAGGACCGCGTGGTCATTAAGTCTGACGGCAACCACGCCTACGTGGCGGGCGATATCGCCTACTACCAGGACAAGATGACCCGTGCAGTAAACCCCGCCGACGTGGCGATCTACATGCTCGGTGCTGACCACAACGGCTACGTGGGCCGTCTGAAGGCTATCGCCCAGATTCTTGGCTACCGCGCCGACCAGATTGAGGTCATGATCGGTCAGCTGGTGAATCTGGTCAAGGACGGCAAGCCCGTCCGCATGTCCAAGCGTGCCGGCACCGTGGTCACCCTCGAGGACCTGGTCGAGGCTGTGGGTGTTGACGCGGCCCGCTACGAGCTGACCCGCTACTCGGTGGACACCCCCATCGACATTGACCTGGGCCTGCTGACCTCCAAGAGCAACGAGAACCCGGTCTACTACGTGCAGTACGCTCACGCACGTACCGCCGCTGTGGCACGTAACGCCGCGGAGGCTGGCGTGAAGGTTGAGGACGGCGTGGACACCTCCCTGCTCGACTCGGCTGCTGACGGCGAGCTGCTGGCTGTACTCGGCCAGTTCCCCGCTGCTGTGCGTGATGCCGCGAAGTTCTACGAGCCGCACCGCGTGAACCGCTACCTGGAGCAGCTCGCTTCGGCCTACCACAGCTGGTACGGCGTCTCCCGCGTGGCCCCCAAGGCTGATGAAGAGGTCACCGACCTGCACCGTACCCGCCTGCTGCTGAACAACGCGGCACAGCAGGTGCTGGCTAACGGCCTGAACCTGCTGGGTGTGAGCGCACCCGAGCGCATGTAATACTCTCGTTTCAACCCCCGACCCGGTGCTACCGGGGCGGGGGTTGAGCGTATGCCGGCAAGATAGCTAAGAAAGAGACACGATGAGCGAAGCCCGCACCCTCTACGCCCCCGAATGGCTCACCTACCCCGAGCACCCCGAAGCCCTGTCCCGCACCATCTGGACTGACTCCTTCACCCGCAATGAGCAGGGCGAGCTCTGCATTGATGGCGTGACCGTCAGCGACCTGGTTGATGAGCACGAAACCCCGCAGTACGTCTTCTCCGAGACGACCTTCCGTACCCGCGCCCGCGCCTACCGCACCGCTTTTGAGCAGGCTTTCGCCGCGCACGGTGCGAAGGTAAGCGTCTACTACGCCGGTAAGTCGTTCCTGTCCACTGCCGTGGCGCGCTGGGCGACCGAGGAGGGCCTGTGCCTGGATACCGCCTCCGGTGGTGAGTTGGCATTGGCTCTGCGCGCACAGGTGCCCGGTGCGAACATCGCCCTGCACGGTAACAACAAGTCGGAGGCTGAGATTGCCCGCGCGATCCGTAACGGCCTGGGCCGCGTGGTGGCTGACTCGGTGGACGAGCTCAAGCTCATTGAGCGCGTGTACGCCGAGCTTGCCGCCGAGCGTGTGGCTGAGGGCGAGGAACCCTACGCTCCGGTTCCGGTGCTGATTCGCATCACCCCCGGCGTGCACGCCTCGACCCACGAGTCCATTGCGACCGCACACGAGGATCAGAAATTCGGCATGTCCCTGCAGCTCGGCACCGCCGCGCTCGCCGGTCTGGAAGAGGCAGAGATGGAGCACTGGGGAGTTGAGGCGACCGACTCTTACGCGGCGCTGGCTGCCGCGATTTTGAACGCGACCGATTCCCTGGATTTCCGCGGTATTCACTGCCATATTGGTTCGCAGATTTTTGAGGCGGAGGGCTTTGAGCAGGCGGCTACTACCGCCCTGGAGTTCATGAACCGTCTCAACCGTGACCTGGGCGTGACCCTGCCGGAGCTGGACCTGGGTGGTGGCTACGGCATCGGCTACACCGAGGCGGATCACCCCCGCTCCATTACCGAGGTGACCGAGTCGATTGCCGCTTCCGTCGCGGCGACCTGCGAGCGCCTGGGCATGGCGATTCCGCATATGTCGTTTGAGCCGGGCCGTTCCATTTCTGGTCCTTCGGGTGCGACCCTGTACACGGTCGGCACCATTAAGAACGTGAGCATTGAGGATGAGAACGGCGAGATTCGTGTGCGCCGCTACGTTTCGGTGGACGGCGGTATGAGCGATAACGCCCGCCCGGTGCTGTACGAATCGGATTATTCGGTGACCCTGGCGAATCGTGCTCCGGCGGGGGAGCAGGTGCTCTCTCGCGTGGTGGGTAAGCACTGCGAGTCTGGCGATGTGGTGGTTCGTTACTGCTACCTGCCGGCTGACCTGCAGGCTGGCGATATTCTGGCGGTTCCGGCGACCGGCGCGTACTGCTATGTGCTGGGTTCGAACTATAACTTCTTGACTCGCCCGCCGGTGATTGCGACCGCTGAGGGTAAGCCTTCTCGCGTGATGATTCGCCGTCAGCGTGAGGAGGATATGTTGGCGCTGGATATGGGTTCGGATATCTAAGAGCCCTGTCTGACATCATGAAAAGCCGTGAAGTTCCCGTTTCTGCAATGGACGCCGTGAGGTGGCGGTTGCGGGCGGGGTCTTCACGGTTTTGTGCGTTCACAACATGGCAGAAGATAAGGTTCACCTCATAACTGTGAGGGATACCTCATCTCAGAGAGTAAAAGTCGCAGCTTGAGGCTGCTGAGCCGTCCCCGCCTCTTGATAAAGTGGTTGTTGAGTGCGTGCTCTGCGCCGCATCCACGCCGTAGCCCGAAGAGATACCGGGGCGAACCCGGAACAGACCGTAGAAAGAGACTATCGTGGCTGAAAAGATCAAAGTAGCACTGCTTGGTGCCGGTAATGTCGGTTCCCAGGCTGCTCGCATCCTGGTCGAGGATAACGCCGTCCTTGAAAAGCGCATTGGCGCCCCCGTGGAGTTGATCGGTATTGCTGTGCGCGATACTAATGCATCCCGCCACTGGAATGCGGACCCCTCGCTGTACACCACCGACGCTGAATCCCTGATTGATGCGGCGGATGTGGTCATCGAGCTGACCGGCGGTATTGAGCCGGCTCGCACCCGCATTCTGCGTGCTCTGAAGGCTGGTAAGTCCGTGGTTTCCGGTAACAAGGCGCTGCTGGCTAAGCACGGCGTGGAGCTGCAGGCTGCCGCTGATGAGTCTGGCGCTCAGCTCTCTTACGAGGCTGCTGTTGCGGGTGCTATCCCGATTCTGCGCCCCCTGCGTGACTCCCTGGCTGGTGACCGTGTGACCCGCGTTCTGGGCATCATGAACGGCACCACCAACTACATTCTTGACCAGATGGACACCACTGGCGCATCCTTCTCGGACGCGCTAGCTGAGGCTCAGAAGCTCGGCTACGCGGAGGCTGACCCGACCGCTGACGTTGAGGGCCACGATGCCGCGTCGAAGGCTGCGATTGTTGCTTCGCTGGCGTTCCACTCTGACTTCACCATCGATGATGTGCACACTGAAGGCATTACCTCCATCACCGCTGATGATGTTGCGGCTGCAGATGCTGATGGTTACGTCATCAAGCTGCTGGCTATTTGCGAGCGTGAGGGTGAGAACGGCGCTAACATTCGTGTGAACCCGACCCTGATTCCGCGTCAGCACCCGCTGGCGGGCGTGCACGGTGCGTTCAACGCTGTGTTCGTTGAGGCGGAGAACGCTGGCGAGCTGATGTTCTACGGTCCCGGTGCGGGTGGCGCTCCGACTGCTTCGGCTGTTCTGGGTGACTTTGTGTCTTTGGCTCGTCGCCTGGTGCTGGGCGGTCCCGGTGTTCCGGAGACTTCTCACGCCCAGTTGCACGCAACTAGCCTGGACAACGTGATTTCTCGCTACTCGGTGGGTGTTCTGGTGGAGGACCGTCTGGGCGTTCTGGCGAATATTACCCGTATCCTTGCCGAGCACGGTATTTCGGTGGATTCGCTGCGCCAGTCCACCCCGAAGGAGGGTGCGGCTCAGATTCGTATGGTGACTCACTCGGCGAAGGATTCTGATCTGCGCCGTGCGATTGCTGTGATTGATGCTCTGGACACTGTGCGTGAGGTGAACTCGGTCATCCGCGTGGAGTCCGAGAAGCACTAAGGCTCAAAAGCATTATCTATGTGCGGCACGCGCCGCTCACTAAACGTGCGATGTTCGCTTGCGGGTGCATCGCTCACTAACTAACCCGCGTACCCGCTACCGCGCCGGACCTATGGGAGGTCCGGCGGGCGGGGCGCCAAGATTGAAGGAGAAGCCAATGGCACACGTGTGGCAGGGCGTTATCAATGAGTACCGTGACCGTCTGCCCTTCGCAGACGATGTGAAGGCTGTGACCCTGGGCGAGGGCGGTACCCCGCTGATTCACGCGCCGGCACTGTCTGCTGAGACCGGTAACACCGTTTACCTGAAGTTTGAGGGTATGAACCCGACCGGTTCGTTTAAGGACCGCGGTATGACCAGCGCGATGACCGCCGCTAAGCGTGACGGTGCGAAGGCTGTTGTGTGTGCTTCGACCGGTAACACTTCCGCGTCGGCTGCTGCGTACGCTCTGCAGGCTGGTATGCGCTGTGCAGTGCTGGTTCCGGACGGCAAGATTTCTATGGGTAAGCTGTCTCAGGCGATTGCTCACGGTGCTGACATCATTCAGATTGACGGCAACTTCGATAACTGCCTGGAGATTGCTCGCAAGCTCAGCGAGAACTACCCGGTGTTCCTGGTGAACTCGGTCAACCCTTACCGTATTGAGGGCCAGAAGACCGGTTCGTTCGAGGTCGTTGACACCCTGGGTGACGCTCCCGATTACCACCTGCTGCCGGTTGGCAACGCGGGTAACATCACCGCGTACTGGAAGGGCTACAAGGAGTACTCGGAGCCTTACACCAACCGTGACGGTAAGGTGCTGGAGCCGGTTGCGACCAAGCGTCCGATTATGTGGGGCTTCCAGGCTGCTGGTGCTGCACCGATCGTTGCTGGTCACCCGATTGAGGCTCCTGAGACCATTGCGACCGCGATCCGTATCGGTAACCCCGCGTCGTGGGAGAAGGCTGAAGCTGCTCGTGACGAGTCCGGCGGCGTGATTGAGGCTGTCACCGATGAGGAGATTCTGGAGGCGCACCGCTGGCTGTCTTCCCGCGAGGGTGTCTTCGTGGAGCCGGCTTCGGCTGCCGGTGTTGCGGGTCTGCTGAAGAAGCACCGCGCCGGTGAAGCTCCCGAGGGTAAGACCATCGTCATCACCGTGACCGGTCACGGTCTGAAGGACCCGCAGTGGGCTCTTGAGGCTGTGAACGGCGTGAAGGTTGAGCCGACTAAGGCTCCCTTCGACGTGGTTGCTGTGGCAGATATTCTCGATTTGCACTAGCCTATTCATACTACGTTGTGCACTCCGTCCCGTGTTTGCGGGGCGGGGTGCACCTGCATGACAGCCCTTTTTGTATCTTTCACCTATTCACTCATTACGTCACCGATCGCGAGGTTCTTCTCATGTCTTCCCTGCATATTTCTGATATTCCGGTGGGCGCGTCCGTTAAGGTTCGCGTTCCCGCTACGAGCGCTAACCTGGGTCCCGGCTATGACAGCATGGGTTTGGGTCTTGGCTTCTATGATGAGCTGGTTGTTGAGCGTATTGAGTCCGGTCTGGAGTTTGAGCTCAGTGGTGAGGGTAGCGCGGATGTTCCTCGCGATGAGAGCCACCTGGTTTTGCAGGCGATGAAGGCTGGTTTCGCGGCGGCTGGTTTGGATGAACTGCCCCCGGTGAAGCTGATTGCTGATAATAAGATTCCGCATTCTCGCGGTATGGGTTCTTCGGCGTCGGCTATTGTGGCGGGTGTGGCTGCGGCGAGCGGTCTGCTGCCGGAGGAGCACCGTCTGAGCCGTGAGCAGATGCTACAGGTCGCCTCCGATATGGAGGGCCACCCGGATAACGTGGCTCCGGCGATTTACGGCAACCTGTCGGTGTCTTGGGGTGAGATGGGTAACTGGAAGACCCTGATTATTCCGGTGCATCCTGATGTTCACCCTGTGGTGGCTGTGCCCGATTATGAGGTGTCGACGAAGCTTGCTCGTTCGCTGATTCCTGAGGAGATGCCCCACGTTGAGGCGGTGGCGAACTCCGCTCGTGCGGCGTTGCTGGTGCGCACTCTCTCTGATGCTCCCGAGTACCTTATGGATGCGACCGTGGATTACCTGCATCAGGGGTACCGCGTGACCGCGATGGAGCCGTCCGCTGTGCTGGTTGCGTACCTGCGCAGTCAGGGTTTTGCTGCGGTGATTTCTGGCGCTGGCCCTACTGTTTTGACCTTTGCGCACGGTGACGAGCAGGTGCAGCAGGTGCAGGAGGCTATTGCCGAGTTCGCGGCGACTCACCCCTGTAGCGCTATTGTGGATCGTCGCCTGAACTGGCGGGTTCTTCCTCTTGAAATTGATACTGAAGGTGTTATAGTTACTCAGTAGGACGTTATTAGTTCGTCCTATGTTGAGGTTCGCCCGTCGTTCAATGTAGACCGTCGATACTATCCTTCGTAACGTACTTCCGTTTCCCCTTATGCCTCAGGTGCTTTTGTATCTGGGCGGGAGCCGGCAGGGTTCGGGGGAGTGCCTTTGGATTCCACGTCTTTCTTTGTTTCTGACGCATAGGGGAAGACTTTTCTGGGGGTTCGGTTTCGCGGCGGGTGCCCTTTCAAAGTGACCAATCCATCCTCTTCATCTCGTGTAGATGGTTCTATAGATGATGGTTTGGGCTTGCCCACATTTGTGATAGAGCGCCTTATCTTCCGTGTGTGCTCGCTGTGTCTGAATCAGCGGGTACGGTAAGAGACGCGAACCGCCTCCAGCGCGGTTCGAGGGAGTCGAAGGTGCAGACTGCTGTTTTCTTTCGGCAGTGTCTAAACCTTTGACCGCGCTATAGCGCCCGCCCGATCTTTATTCTGAAGATTTTCAGGGCTTATAACCAAAGGAATTGTAGTTGGCAAAGAATATTGTTGTCACCGATGAGTACGGTACGGCGGCTGCCGCACCGGAACTTGCAAACTTGAAGGTCGCGCAGCTGCGTGTCCTCGCCCAGCAGCTTGGTATCCGCGGCTATTTGAAGTTGAAGAAGGCTGAGCTGGTTCAGGCTCTTGAGGAGCATCAGCGTGGCGGCGCCGTAGCCGCTCCTGCTGAGCCCAAGGCTGAGACTCCCGCTGCTGAGAAGGTTGAGGAGTCTAAGCCTCGCCGTACCCGCCGTACTCGCGCCCAGAAGGATGCCGAGGCGAAGGTGGAGAAGGTTGAGAAGACCGAAAACACGGAGGCTGCTGAGGCTCCCGCCGAGGGCGCTGAGAAGGCTGAAAAGTCTGAGAAGCGTACCCGCTCTTCCCGCCATGAGACTCCCGCTCAGAAGCGTGCGCGCGCTCGCCGCGCCGCTGAGGGCGAGGACGCATCGGCTGAGAAGTCCGAGAAGACTGAGAATAACGAGAAGCCGGAGAAGCGTACCCGCCGCACCCGCACCCGTAAGGAAGAGAAGCCCGCTGAGCTTCCCCCGCTGGATGTGCGTGCTGAGCTGGCTGCTGAGCGTATTGGTGAGCGTTCGGAGCAGGTTGACCTGCCCGGTAACTCGGCTGAGCTGAAGGCTGCTACCGCTGACGGCACCGCGAGCCTGGACAGCCTGAACGCTGCCCTGGACATGACTTTTGGCACCCCTGACGGTGAGAAGAGCTCGAAGCGTACTCGTACCCGTGAGCGTCGCCGCGACCAGGAGGGTGAGCGTACTGAGCGTCGTTCCAAGCGTGACCGCCAGGCGGAGCGTGCAGAGCGCAATGCTGAGCGTAGCGAACGTGCCGAGCGTAAGGCTGCTGAGCGTGCAGAACGCGCAGAGCGTGCCGAGCGCACTGAGCGCCGTTCCAAGCGTGACCGCCAGGCTGAGCGTGCTGAGAAGCAGGCTCGCCGCCGCGAGGAGAACGAGCCTCGTCTGAGCGAAGACGATGTGTTGGCACCGATTTCCGGTGTTCTGGACATCCTTGATAACTACGCTTTCGTGCGTACCACCGGCTACCTGCCCGGCACCAATGACGTGTACGTCTCCCTGGCTCAGGTGAAGAAGTACAACCTGCGTAAGGGCGACCACGTGCTCGGCGCGATTCGCGTGCCGCGCGAGGGTGAGTCGAACAACCGCCAGCGTTTCAACGCCCTGGTTCAGGTTGAGGCGATTAACGGTCAGAGCGTTGAGGAAGCAGCGAACCGCCGCGTGTTCTCGAAGCTGACCCCGCTGTACCCCAAGGAGCGTCTGCGCCTGGAGACCACCCCGAAGAAGCTGGGCACCCGCGTGGTTGACCTGGTGTCCCCGATTGGTAAGGGTCAGCGTGGTCTGATTGTGTCCCCGCCGAAGGCGGGTAAGACCCTCATGCTGCAGTCCATCGCGAACGCGATTACTGTGAACAACCCGGACGTGTACCTGATGATGGTTCTGGTGGATGAGCGTCCTGAAGAAGTGACCGATATGCAGCGCACCGTCAAGGGTGAGGTTATTGCCTCGACCTTCGACCGTCCCGCTGAGGATCACACCACTGTTGCTGAGCTGGCTATTGAGCGTGCGAAGCGTATGGTGGAGCTCGGCTACGATGTGGTCGTGCTGCTGGACTCCATGACCCGCCTGGGCCGCGCATACAACCTGGCGGCTCCCGCATCCGGTCGTATCCTGTCTGGTGGTGTGGATTCTGCCGCACTGTACCCTCCGAAGAAGTTCTTCGGCGCTGCCCGCAACATTGAAGAGGGCGGCTCGCTGACCATCCTGGCTACCGCGCTGGTTGAGACCGGCTCGAAGATGGACGAAGTGATCTTCGAAGAGTTCAAGGGCACCGGTAACATGGAGCTGCGCCTGTCCCGTCAGCTGGCGGATAAGCGTATCTTCCCGGCGGTTGATATTAATGCTTCTGGTACTCGCCGCGAGGAGAACCTGCTCTCCCCGGATGAGATTAAGATTATGTGGGGTCTGCGCCGTGCCCTGGCGGGTATGGAACCCGAGCAGGCTCTGGGTGTTCTGACCAACCAGCTGCGTAAGACTGAAAGCAACGTGGAGTTCCTTCTGACGGTTCAGAAGAACGGTCTGCGTCTGGTCGACTAAGGCTCGTATCTCACGCGCCCCACCTCCTCATTGTGGGTGGGGCGCGTGAGCCGTTCGTTTTGTGCATCCCCGTTGTGAGGGGTGTGAGATGTCTAGTGCCTGCCCGTGCGGCGTAAAGTGCGGGAGATGGAAGAGAGAACAGAATGTTTGAATCTATTCAGGTTCTGCTGGATGAGCACGCTGACCTGCAGAATCAGCTGGCTGACCCCGCCGTGCAGGCGAATCAGGGTAAGGCACGCCGTGTGGGCCGCCGCTACGCGGAGCTGACCGGTATTGTGACTGCGTACAACAAGTACACTTCGCTGAAGGATGACCTTGAGGCTGCTCGCGAGATGGCTGATGAGGATCCGGATTTCGCGGCGGAGATTCCCGGTCTGGAGGAGGAGCTGGAGGTTGCTCAGGAGAAGCTGCGCCGCCTGCTGATTCCGCGTGACCCGGATGATGGCCGTAACGTCATTCTTGAGGTGAAGGCTGGTGCCGGTGGTGACGAGGCGGCTCTGTTCGCTGGTGACCTGCTGCGCATGTACATGCGTTACGCCGAGCACAAGGGCTGGAAGACTGAGATTATTTCTTCGACCAGCACCGATGTTGGCGGTTACAAAGACGCCCAGATTGCTATTAAGGGCTCCTCGAATGAGCCGGCTGAGGGCGTGTGGGCGCATCTGAAGTATGAGGGTGGCGTGCACCGTGTGCAGCGTGTTCCGGCGACTGAGTCTCAGGGCCGTATCCACACTTCTGCCGCTGGTGTTCTGGTGTTCCCCGAAGTGGACGAGCCGGAAGAAATCGAGATTAACCAGAATGACCTGAAGATTGACGTGTACCGTTCTTCGGGCCCCGGTGGTCAGTCGGTGAACACCACCGACTCGGCGGTGCGTATTACCCACCTGCCGACCGGCATTGTGGTGGCGATGCAGAATGAGAAGTCTCAGCTGCAGAACCGTGAAGCTGCGATGCGCGTTCTGCGTGCGCGACTGCTGGCTCACCAGCAGGAGCAGATTGACGCTGAGAACGCGGCACACCGTGCTTCGCAGGTGCGTACCATGGACCGTTCGGAGCGTATCCGTACGTACAACTTCCCGGAGAACCGCATTGCGGATCACCGTACCGGCTACAAGGCGTACAACCTGGATGCCGTACTGAATGGTGACCTGGAGCCTGTGGTTCAGTCCGCTATTGAGATGGACGAGGCGCACCGCCTCGCTCAGGTGGGCCAGGAACAGAAGTAATTCTGTATTTGCCCGTGCCGATTCTTTGAAACGGTATGAGATGTTGGTGAGGGGGCTCGCCGCTACGGCGGTGGAGCCCCTTAGCCATATGCTGTGACAGGTTTTGAGCTGTTGAGAGAGCGTAAGGAGAGCTCATGAAGGTGAATGTGCACGACCCGCGCGGGGAAGAACTCGCGCAGGTACTCGCGCGCGCCACCGCGGCACTGGCGCAGGTGCCCAGCCCCCGCGTCGACGCCGAGCTACTCGCAGCGCACCTGCTCTACGACGGCTCACGCTCACGCCTACAGCACGCCGCGCTCATGGGGGAGCGGCTCACCCCCGAACAGGTCGCAGAGTACGAGGCGCTGGTCGCCCGCCGCGCCTGCCGCGAACCGCTGCAGCACATCACCGGCTCCGCTCCCTTCTACCGCCTAGAACTGGCAGTCGGACCGGGCGTGTTCGTACCCCGCCCCGAGACCGAGCTACTCGTCGAAGAAGCTCTCAAAGTGCTGGCCCCACGCACCAATTCGGCAACCGGTCAGCTGCGCATCGTCGACCTGTGCACCGGCTCCGGGGCTATCGCCGCGGCAATCAAGAGCGAACTGCCGAACGCCCAGGTGTTCGCGGTGGAACTCTCCGAAGACGCCATCCCCTACACCCGCAAGAACCTGGAGCCGCTCGGCGTGCACCTGGTTCAGGGGGATGCCCTCACCGCCCTGCCCGAACTTGCCGGAACCTTCGACGCGGTGCTCTCGAACCCTCCGTACATTCCGCCGGCGAACGTACCCGCTGACCCGGAAGCCGCCCTGCACGACCCGGACATGGCACTGTACGGCGGGGGAGAGGACGGCATGCAGATGCCCTCCGCAATTGCCGCCCGCGCCTTCGAGCTTCTTATCCCCGGCGGCCTGTTCATTATGGAGCACGACGACACCCAGGAAGACGCCGTCGCCGAGCTGTTGGCGCGTGTCGGTTTCGAGGGCTGCTACCCGGTGCGTGACCTGAATAATCGTCCGCGTCATAGCGTCGGTTATAAACCGCGCCCACTAGAGCCTTTAGACTAGTAGATGCACCACCTAGCCCGTGCCGGGCTACGTGAAGGCAACGCGTCCGCCTCCTCAGCCAGCTCAGAGCCGGTGAAATATGGTGAACCCCCGGAAGAGTGCTTCCACATGGCGCGTTGTGGGTGCCGGTGTCTCGCCGCATCCAGAAAAACATGAGAGAATAAGACCCGTGACTGCAAAGCTGTACCCCGTAACGACTGAAACTGAGACCCGCGAGGCCATCGAAGCTGCCCGCGAGGCGCTGAAGGCGCACGACACGATTGTGATGCCCACCGATACCGTCTACGGTATTGCCGCCGATGCTTTCTCGCATCAGGGCGTTGCCAAACTGCTGGCAGATAAGGGCCGCGACCGCACCATGCCGCCGCCCGTGCTGATCTTTGATCTTGCTGCGCTCGCTGGCGTGGTCGACGACGTTCCGGACGATATTTACGATCTGGGTGGTCGCTTCTGGCCCGGCGCGCTGACTATGATTCTTCACGCGTACCCGTCGCTGAGCTGGGATTTGGGCGAGACTCGCGGTACTGTTGCCGTGCGTGTTCCCGATGATGAGTTCGCCCTGAAGCTGCTGACTGAGCACGGTCCGCTGGCGGTGTCGAGCGCGAACAAGACCGGTCAGGAAGCCGCTCTGGACGCACAGACCGCCATGGATTCCCTGGGCGAGGACGTTGCCGTGGTGATTGACGGTGGCGCTCGTCCTAAGCCGCTTGAGTCTGAGCCGAATGAGGACGGCGTGGTTGTGGTGACTGAGCGTGACCCGGCACCGTCCACGATTCTGGATTGCACCTCCTTCCCCTACGTGGTGGTTCGTGAGGGCGCAATTTCTGTGGAGGAGCTGCGCGAGGTCGTTCCGACCATTCTGACTCGTGCGGAGGCTGACGAGCAGGCGGCTCGTAAGGTTGAGGAAGCTGAGGCTGCTTCTTCTGCGTCGTCTGAGTCGACTCCTTCTGAGCGTGCTCTGGATGAGCAGGCTGACCTGGATGAGGCGTACGAGCAGTGGGACAGCACCCACACTGTGAGCGGTGAGCCTGCTCGTCGCGCTTCGGCGCCGGTTGCCGGTTCTGTCGCTGCGTCTCTGCTGGGCGCTACTTCGGCTCTGTCTTCTGCTTTCAGCACTGGCGTGGATCAGGAGCGTTCGCGCGGCTACCGTGACAACACTCCGAAGCCGGTTCGTGCGGATGAGCCCCAGACCCACCCGGTTCCTGCTGATACTGCTCGCGCGCTGGTCTTTGGCGAGTCGAAGATTGAGACTGCCGCTAAGGATGAGGCTAAGTTGGCAGAGGCTAAGACTGAGGCTACCAAGACTGAAGCTGAGGCAAAGACCGAGCAGAAAGACGCCTCGGAGGATCACCTCTAAACCCCTGCGGGTTATAGCGCTCGGGCATAAATCTCGGAGCATAAAAACGTATAGGGAACCCCCGATATATCGTTCAGATATATCGGGGGTTCCCTTGCGTTATGAGCCCTCTAGAGGCGCGCCACTAGGCTGTGTGCTTCAGGCCGTGCACCTCTAGGAGAGTACGCGCGCTACCTAGTTCTTCTCGAAGCGGTGGTCCTTCTTCTTACCCAGCGCGGTGTGGGCATTGCGCAGTACTTCACGCACGCGCGGGGTGGGCAGAAGGTTGTTGTCACGTGCCCAGGAGTCGTCGATGCCCTGGCCAAACCACATGACCTCGACCTTACGCACGGATCCTGCGAACTTGTCATTCATCAGTTCGGAGACGGTGTAGCCCGCCTTGACGGCTGCGCGGCAGAGCCACTCGGGCAGGCGGTGCGGGTGGCGGCGACCAGCATCCACGGATGCGGAGGCGACGGTTGCGCCTTCCCAGGGCTGCAGCACGATGGTGGGTAGCTCGCCGGGGAAGGTGCCGAGCATGACCACGAATTCTGCGAGGGCGTGCACGCTGGAAACCGGGGACTTGCCGGTGCCTGCACCCGCAACGGATGCGAAGGGGGAGGATGCCATCTTGGCGAAGAGTTCGGTGGTGCGTCGGCCGCGGCCCTGCACGCTGGTTGCGCGCAGGATGCACAGTTCGGGTGCGCAGTCGGGGTGCTCTTCGAGGAAGTAGTCCTGCAGGTCGAGCAGCGCTTCTTCGCCGAGTGCCTTGGAGAAGGAGTAGGCGCTGAACGGGTTGGTCTCTTCGGAAGCATCTAGCACGAGGCGCGGGCCCTGCACAGCTGCGGAGGAGAGGTGGATGACGCGGCGCACACCGGTACGCTGTGCAGCGATTGCAATCACTGCGGGTAGCAGGGCGTTTGCGCCGACGAGCGGAGGTAGATCCTGCATATTGGGCGCTGCGAGGCCCGCAGCGTTGACGACGACCTGCGCGCCTGCGAAGGCTTCTGCGAGGGAGTCGATGATGCCTTCAAGCTGGTCTGCTTCGTCGATGATGCTGTCTACGTCGAGGGCTCGGGTTGCGAGTCGAGGTGCCTCAATGGGGTCGACGCTGATACCTTCTGCGTTCAGACGCGCGACGATGGAGGAACCAACGAAGCCGCTGGCGCCAATGACTTTCCACTTGGATTCGGACATCTCTTTTACCTCTCACGAGCCCGCGTACGTTGCGGGGAAAAATGGGGTCATTTCAACTTTCCCATATTTGAACAGTTTATGGGGAATTTGTGGGGTTTTATTCGGCCTCTGGTCGTTTTTTCGCACGGGGTGCACAGCGCAAACACAGGCTGTGAAGCTGATAGCTTGATAGACACCCAAAACTGGGTGTGCCGGTACGTCCGCTATGCGGATAAATCAACTGAATTCGGTTGTTTATTTGTCATAAAGTGCGTCTTTTGGGGTGATGGTTCACTCTCTAGTGGAGACCGCAGGTAGAATGTTTTCTTTGAGTGATATATCCACACGGTTGAATGCCGCGGGCGCGAGAAACACCAGAAGCGCCCTGTACGGTATGGGTGTATCGCGTACCGGCTGATTCAGGCGCATCGCGCCGCGGAGGGAGAACTTATGGCAGAAAAGTACAGCGACGTGACCGCTTTTGCCCAGCCTTCTTCCGATCAGTCTTCTTCTCACGATTCTTTGAACGAGTACCCCCGCACGGTCGCCGTGGTGGTGACTTATAACCGTGAGGACCTGCTGCCGAAGACCCTTGCTGGTATCGCTTCTGGTGAGCGTGTGCCTGCGGCGGTGGTAATCGTTGATAACGCCTCCACGGACGGTACTGCCGAGTATTTGCGCGCCCTCGACTATGAGCTGCCGGTGGATTGCATCCGTCTGGAGAGCAATATGGGCGGCGCTGGCGGTTTCGCGGTGGGTATTGACCGCGCCCTGGAATGCCATAACCCGGATCTGGTATGGGTTATGGATGATGACACCGAGCCGACCGAGAACACCCTGTCGGAAGCGGTTGCCGCCTGGCTGAACTATTCGCCGGTGCCTTCGCAGCGCCCCGCGGTGGTGGCCTCTCGTGTGGTGTGGACGAACGGCGAGGACCACCCGATGAACACTCCGCGCACGATGTTTGCGGCGGGGGAGCAACGTCATGCTCGTGCGCAGGCGGTGGGTGCCCGTCCGATTCGTAGCGCCTCGTTCGTGTCGATTCTGATGGATGCGCAGGCGATTCGCCGCAACGGCGGCCTGCCCATTGCTGAGTTCTTCATTTGGAATGATGACTTCGAGTTTTCGACTCGTCTGATTCATCACCGTGACGGCATTGCGGTTCCTTCCTCCGTGGCTAAGCACCACACGAAGACTTTTGGCACGACGAATGCTGACCCGGGCCCGCGTTTCTATAACGATGTGCGTAATAAGCTGTGGGTCTTTACCCGTTCGCGTACCCTGAACCCGCTGGAGAAGCTGCTGTACGGTGGCTCGTCGGCGCGCCTGTGGATTTCTACTGTTCTGCGCACTGATGACCGCCACACCTACCTGGGGTATTTCCTCAATGGTGTGCGTGATGGCTTGCGCGCGCCTCGCCCTAATGCTCAGGTGCTTGAGGGTGTTTACCCGCTGACCTTCCCCGGCCGCTACGGTGTGCCGGCTACTGCTAGCGCCGTTGAATCTGAGAAGGCGCGCAGTTGCGTGAGCTCTGTACCCGATTTCTCGGTGCTGATGAGCGTGTACGCGAAGGAGAACCCCGCCTATCTGGATCAGGCGTTGGAGTCGAATCTTCTGAACCAGACGGTGCGTCCTTCCGAGCTGGTTTTGGTGAAGGATGGTCCGCTGACCCCCGAGCTGGATGCCGTGGTGGATCGCTGGGTTCAGCATGCCGAGAATCTGGATTGCCCGCCGATTCAGGTGGTGGATCTGGCTCAGAATGTTGGTTTGGCGGAGGCGCTGAATGCCGGTCTGCAGGCGTGTTCGTATGAGCTGGTGGCTCGTGCTGATTCTGATGATCTGTCTGAGCCGACTCGTTTTGCGCGTCTGATTCCTGCCCTGGTGCAGGGTGGCTACACGGTGCTGGGCTCTGCCATGCTTGAGGTGAATGAGAGCAATACTGCGGTGGAGTCGACTCGCGAGGCGATTGTTGATTCCGAGCGTCTGCTGCGCGCGATGGATTCGCGCAACCCGATTTATCACCCGTCCGTGGCGTTCGTGAAGAGCGCCGTGCAACAGCTGGGCGGTTACGAGTTCGTGCCCGGCGCTGAGGATTGGTGGCTGTGGATGCGTCTGCGCGATGCCGGCTACCGTCTCGGCAATATCCCCGAGGCGCTAGTGCGTTACCGTGTGGGTGCGGGCGCGTACACGAAGCGCGGGGGAGTGGACGCCTGGTTGCAGGATGTGGCGATTCAGCGTCGACTGTACACCGGTCACAGTATTTCTAAGCTTCAGTGGGCTCAGAATATGGCGGTGCGTAGTGTGTACCGTTTTGTTCCTGAGCAGGCGCGCCGTTCGGCGTTTCGTGCGTTGTCGTCTTTGACGGCTCGTGCTTCTTCTCGTTCTTCTGGTACCGCATCTGAAGGAGGCATGTAGTGGCTCAGTTGAAACCTCACGCTCATGTGGTGATGCGGAAGGCTGCTCAGCGCGGCACGATGGTGACGGAGGGTGACTCTGGCACGATGCTGGTGAACCGCCTGTATGAGCGTAAGCCGTGGTGGTTGATTGCGCAGGCGCTGATTGATTCGAGCGCCTGGGTTCTGGCGGTTTTGTTCGCGTACATGCTCCGCTATAGTGTGCTGCTCAGTAACGGTTCGGTGTTCGATATTATTCACCCGGCGTCGTTGACGATGACCGCTACGTTGGCTGTGGTGTTGCACCTGGTCATTGGTCTGGCGGGTGTGAAGATTTATAACGGCGTGTATTCGTACGGTTCGTTTGACGAGTCGTGGCGTGCCGGCGCGGCTGCTTTGAGCGCGGGTGCGGCGTTGACTGCTTTCTCCTTTGTGGATGAGCTGTTGGGTCTGCCGCATATGCCGCATAGTGTGCCTGCAATCGCGGCGGCATTTAGCCTGATTATGATGGCGGGCGCCCGCATGGCGAAGCGCGTCTACACTGAGCGTGGTGCGGTGCGTGAGCTGACCGGTGAGCCGGTGATTGTGTACGGTGCCGGTTTTATTGGCGGCATGGTCATGGATTCGATGCTGCACGATGAGGATGCGAAGCTTCGCCCGGTTGCGGTCTTCGATGATGACCAGCTGAAGGCTGGTACGAAGTTCCACGGCATTTCGGTGATTACGACTTACCGCGAGCTGGAGCAGGTGATTCGTGAGTCGGGTACCCGTAAGATTCTGGTGACGATTTCGGATATGTCGGAGGATTACTTCGAGTCCTTCTGCAACCGCATGCGTAAGCTTAAGGTTGAGGTTCAGCGTATTAGTAGCGCGAATGCTCGACTGATGGGTGAGCGTCTGATTACCGCGAGCGATAACGACCTGATGCGCGTGATTCGTGGCGAGATTAACTACGATATTGACCGCGATATTCTGCGTTCGTACCTGCACGGTAAGCGCGTGCTGGTTACGGGCGCGGGCGGTTCGATTGGTTCGGAGCTGTGCCGTCAGATTAGCGAGTTTGGCCCTGAGACTCTCATGATGCTTGATCATGATGAGACTCTGCTGATGGAAACGAAGGTTTCGATTACTCACGAGTCGAGCCTGGACGATGACCGCATCATCCTGGCTGATATTCGTGAGGGTGATAACCTGCTGGAGATTTTCCGTGACCGTCGCCCCGAGGTGGTGTTCCACGCTGCGGCTTTGAAGCACGTGTCGGCGCTGGAGGCGTACCCGCAGGAGGCATGGAAGACGAACTCCTTGGGTACTCTGAACGTGCTGCGTGCCGCAGAGGCGGTGGGCGTGAAGACCTTCGTAAACGTTTCGACCGATAAGGCGGCGGATCCGAAGACTGCGCTGGGTCAGTCCAAGCGCGTGGCGGAGCGTCTGACCGCGTACTTTGGCGAGAAGACCGGCAATACCTACGTGTCGGTTCGTTTCGGTAACGTGTTTGGTTCGCGCGGTTCGATTAAGCCGCTCTTTACGAAGCAGATCCTTTCGGGTGGTCCGATTACTCTGACGGATAAGCGCGCGACCCGTTACTTCATGCTGATTACCGATGCCTGCCTGCTGGTGATGCTTGCCGGTGCGATTGGTCGCCCGGGCGAGGTCATGGTGCTGGATATGGGTCAGCCGGTCAAGATCCTGGACGTTGCGAAGGCGATGCGCCAGGCATATGAGCGGTATGACGTGGAGATCAAGGAGATTGGTCTTCGCAAGGGTGAGAAGCTGGATGAGGCTCTCTTCGGTGGCACCGAGAAACTGGTACCTAGTGAGGAGAACCGGTATATTTCCCGGTCGAGTGCCCCGGCACTTGACCCTGATGAGCTCGATTATGAGCTGTGGATTCAGAACTATCGGGAGCACAGCGGCTATGAGCGTCATGGCCTGGAGCGTGCCCCTGATCCGCGTACTCTGGCGGATGCACAGACGTTCTAATCTTTACGGAAATGACACCGGATGCTGCACTTGCGTGGCGGGTGCGGTATCCGGTGTTTTCTCTTTCTCGGGTGTAGAACATTTCAGGACGCAGAATATGCAGAACGTATGGAGAGAATCTGTAACGTTTAGTCCCGGGCTACTGAAGAGTTCTATAGAATACGAAGTAAACACACACTACGCACACATCGTCCTTTAGCTGCGATTCTGGAGCTTGCGTCCAGGGGAGCGGCGCCAATGCCTTGGAGCTGGTATGACCTCCTTTTCTGAGCTGTTGAGTATTTTTGCTCTTGCTTTTGTTTTGGGTGCCCTTTTGCCGTTTGCGGTGCGCCCAATTTTGCACCGCTACGACATGGTGGATGTTCCTAATGAGCGTTCTTCGCATACTGCTCCGACGTACCGCGGTATGGGTTTGGCAACGGCTGTGGCGACTCTTGTAGCGTTTGTGGCGGCTACCCTGTTCGGCTGGACGTACCGGTCTGCTGAGTCTTTGCAGCTGGCGGTGACGATTGCCGCGGCGATTCTGTGTGCTCTCGCCTTGGGCTGGCTGGAGGATATTCGCGGCGTGAGCATTGTGCGTCGTGCGGGCCTGCAGCTGGTAATTGGTGTGCTGGTGAGCGTGAGCTTTGCGACGGTGCAGGGCACGAACATTCTGCTGCTGATTCTGGGCGCGATTTTTATTGCCGGATACATTAACGTGGCGAACTTTATGGACGGCATTAACGGCATTTCTGGTGCTCACGGTCTGGTGGCTGGTTTGGCGTATGCGCTGACCGGTTGGATGGTGAACCTTCCGTGGCTGGCTTTGGCTGGTGTGGCTGTTGCCGGTGCTTTTGCGGCGTTCCTGCCGTGGAATGTGCGCCCGGGTAAGAACGTGTTTTTGGGCGATGCGGGTTCTTATGTTTTGGGCGCGGCGCTGGGCACGTTGGCTGTGGGTGCGTGGTTTGCGGATGTTCCGTTCCTGCTGGCTTTTGCTCCGCTGATGACTTATCTGGCGGACGCGGGTACGACTCTGTTCCGTCGTTTTATGGCGGGGGAGCAGTGGTACAAACCGCACCGCACTCACACGTATCAGCGTCTGACGGATGTTGGTTTCAGCCACCTTGGTTCGACCGCCGTGGTGACGGGTACGACCATTCTGGTGTGGGTGCTGTTGGCATTTGCGTCTGATCTGTATGCTGCAGGATCTGTGGTGGCGACCGTGGGTGTGGTGCTTGTGGCTCTTGCCGTGCTGGTGGTGTACCTGCGTATGCCGCAGCTCTTTGGTGGAGATGCTCCTACTTCTACGATTGACCTGTCGAAGCGTTTTGCGGCGAAGCCGAAGGACTCGGCGCCGAAGGCAAAGCCGACGGCTTCGGAGCCTGCTACCGGCTCGTTGACCTCGGCGACTGGCGTTCCGGCGACTCCGGAGCGTGTGGAGCCGACCTCGCTGCATCCGGAGCCGATTATGCCGGATTCTGTGAAGGATCGTGCGGGTCTGCACTCTTCTGTTTCCTCTTCTTCGACTCAGTCGAATCAGAACCGTGGGGAGAAACACTAATGGTTTCTGAACGCTCTAAACCTTCGGCTGAGGCTCATGTAGAGCCTCTCTGGAGGCGCGTAGTCGACGTTCTCTGGTATCCGCCTGCTGAACGCAAGAAGCAGCAGAAACACCGCCGAGAGCGTGCTCAAGCAGGTTTAAAGGTATCTTCCTTCGAGAGTCAAGAGCTTTCCTGGAAATTTTTGTTCTACAGAGTATCGACTTACTCTCTGCTGGCTTGGTTGGGCGGTATGATGAGTGCGTACCTGTTTGCGGGCCCCGTGGGCGCGCTAGGAATAACATTGGGCTTTCTGATAATCTATATATGCTTCACTCTGGGCGTATTAGTTATGTTGGTTGCTCCCATTTTCGACTGGGGTGTACCCAAATCGCTGGTGGTGAGCTACCTCGTGAAGATTGCTCTGCTCGGTCTGGTATTGATGTTTGTGCCATTCCCCGAGAATCTGAGGCACGGTTGGACTCTCGCAGGCGCATGTACCGGCGTGATTCTGTGGATTGTTATTGAAACAGTCAGCATCGCACGACTGAGAATTTTGTACTTCGACACCGACTCGGAAGACCATGGTCGGTAACACGATTGGTGTTTGAAAGGAAAAACGTTTGGCCGAAGAGAAGAAGTGGTGGGACGGAGATAAAAAGCTCCGCACCACCGGAGAATTGGTATCTGACGGAGGTCTCTCCGGCGCCGTCATGTCGATTCTCTATCTGATCATCGGTGTAGCGGTGTGGGGAGGCATCGGTTACCTCGGTGACCTGGTCTTCTCCACCACCTGGCTGGTGTGGGTTGGCGTCTTGATTGGCGCTGTCGGAGGTTTGACCCTCGTCTTTACCCACATGACCAGGCAGAATAAAGACCGTTAGGTCATTGAACGCGGACCGCTAGGTCACACATTCATCCATGTAGTTAGCATGTCAGTCGTTTATAGGCAGACATGGGCTCTTGATAGCCACTAGTAGCAAGAAAGGACTTGCTTTGATCGAGAACGGGTTGATCCTCGCGGAAGCCTATGTGCCGCCGACCCCTGAAGACATGCATCTGCCCCCCTTCTTCACCATTGGTGATTTCGCTTTCGGTAAGCAGAACGTACTGATTCTGCTGTCCGTGGTGATTATTGCGGTCTTCTTCCTCACCGCAGCACGTAAGCGTGCCATGGTTCCCGGCAAGACTCAGTTCATTGCTGAATCCGGCTACATGTTTGCTCGTAACTCCCTCGGCAAGGAAACCCTGGGTGTTCAGCACTACAAGCCTTTCGTGCCGATTCTGTTCGCCTCCTTCTTCTTCGTTCTGGTGAACAACCTCTTCGGTTCGATTCCGTTCGTTCAGCTGCCCTCCTTCTCCCACCCCGGTAGCGCCTACGCACTGGCTGGCGTAGCGTACCTGACCTGGGTTGGTGTTGGCATCAAGCGCAAGGGCCTGGGCGGCTTCTTCAAGGACATCACCATGCCTTCGGGTCTGCCGGTGTGGATTTACCCCATCCTGATCCCGATCGAGTTCTTCTCGAACCTGCTGATTCGTCCCGCAACTCACGCACTGCGTCTCTTCGCGACCATGTTCGGTGGTCACCTGGCGCTGATGGTTGCATCCAGCATGGTGACCTACATGGTTGAGACTCTGGGTGGCATCGGCTACCTGGCTGCTATTGCTCCTGGTGCTCTGGGCATGTTCCTGTACTTCCTGGAATTCATGATTCAGTGCATCCAGGCTTATGTGTTCGCTCTGCTGCTGGCTGTGTACCTGCAGGGCTCGGTTTCCGAGGGACACTAAACTCTTTAGTTTTTTAGGTTTTCACGTTCGTCATTGGGCGTGAATAAAGCAACCCACACGTTCACTGTGCGGGCTATTAACTCAAATCAAACTCTGTTCGGTCCGGGTATGTTCCCGGTCGAACACTGTTGAAAGGAAAAATAATGGTTGGTTCCATCACTGCGGTTGGCTACGGTCTGGCAGCTATTGGCGGCGGCATCGGCGTGGGTCTGATCTTCGCGGCATACATGACCAGCGTTGCTCGTCAGCCCGAGTCCCAGAAGACCCTGCAGCCCATGCTGTTCCTGGGCTTCGCACTGGTCGAGGCACTGGCAATTCTGGGCCTGGTTCTCGTCTTCATCAAGTAACCGGCTCTGCCACATCCTAAACGACCCATCCCATAGAACAGGATTCCCTCCATGATTTATCTGGCAAGCGACGGGGGAGCGGAGGCAACTTCGAACCCCCTGATTCCCGACGTCGGGGAAATTGTCATTACCCTCATCGGATTCCTGATCCTCTACTACATCGTTGCTAAGTACGTTGTCCCGGCGTTCGAGAAGATCTACCAG
Organism: Rothia mucilaginosa ATCC 25296; assembly: GCF_000175615.1. Lineage (GTDB taxonomy): Bacteria > Actinomycetota > Actinomycetes > Actinomycetales > Micrococcaceae > Rothia > Rothia mucilaginosa. The sequence goes on from NZ_ACVO01000005.1 coordinate 137,633, forward strand.
GACCGTAAGGAAGCAATCGAAGGTGGCCTTGCCAAGGCCGAGAAGGCACAGGCAGAGGCTGCAGCGGCTCGCGATGAGTACACCCAGCAGCTCGAAAGCGCTCGACTGGAGGCTCAGAAGATTCGTGAAGAGGCACGCGCAGAGGGCGAGGCAATCATTGCCGACGCTCGCGAGCGTGCAACCGCTGAGGCTCAGCGCATTAGCGATAATGCAGCAAAGGCTATCGAGGCAGAGCGTGCGGCAGCAGCAGTGTCCCTCCGTTCCGAGGTTGGCACTCTTGCTACGACCCTTGCCGGCAAGATTGTGGGCGAAGCCCTCAACGATGATGAGCGATCGGCCCGTGTGGTAGATCGTTTTCTTGCTGACCTTGAAACCGAGAAGCAGAACGCAGGTGCGGCTCGGTAATGGCAGGAGTATCTACTGAATCACTGAGCAAGGTGGAAGAGGTGCTGGAAGCTCACGCTTCCCTGCAGCCCCTGAACCTGGCGAGCGAGCTTTTCGCTGTGGTTGATGTTCTCGACCACAACGGCACCCTGCGCCGTGCTGTCACCGATTCTTCGCGTGATGCAGCAGCACGTCAGGGTATCGCTAACACCGTCTTCGACGGTAAGATCTCTTCGCAGGCTATGGCTGTGCTCACCAATGCGGTGACTCAGCGCTGGTCTGATGATGCAGATCTGGCGAACGCCCTGGAGCGTGCAGCAGTGCTCGCCGTGACCGCATCGGCTCAGTCTCGCGGTGGCGTGGATGCCCTGGACGAGGTGCTCAACGAACTACTCACCTTTGTGCGTACCGTTGATTCCAACGCTCAGGCGCAGGAAGCGCTGTCCGACCATCAGGCAAGCAAAGAAGCAAAGAAGAAGCTCGCCGTGGCGCTCGGTGGCCCCGCCACCACCGCCGAAGGTGTGCTTCTGCTCGAACGAGTTGGCTCCAACCCCCGCGGCCGTCACGCTGCACGGGTAGCCGATGAGTTCGCAGAAATCATCGTCACGCGACAGAACCGTTACATTGCGCGAGTAACTAGCGCGATTGCGCTGTCGCAGGCACAGCTTGAACGTCTCGGTCGCGCGCTCAACGCCGTGTACGGCCGTGAGCTGAAGCTCGACGTTTCGGTGGACCCCGCCGTTCTGGGCGGTCTGCGTGTTCAGGTGGGCGACGAGGTGATCGACGGTACCGTCGAGACCCGCATGTCCGACCTGACTCGTTCCATCGGCTAGCGGCTCAAGCTAGCGACGCTGAACCGTTCGTCGCAACGGTGATTTAGAAGATACCTCGGGTAGCGGGTGCGTGGCTGATGCCTCCTTCGCAGAAGTGGCGGCATTGCCCGCCCGTTCAACCCGAATTGCAAGTTTCGGTTGGTTCCGTTGACGGAACGCAACCACAATGAGAGAGCAGGGACACAAGATGGCCGAACTGACCATCAATGCCGAAGATGTCCGTAATGCGCTGAACGAGTTTGCAGCGTCTTACGAACCCGGCAATGCAGAACGTGTTGAGGTGGGTCGAGTTGTATCGGCCTCCGACGGTATCGCTCGTGTCGAGGGCCTTCCCTCGGTTATGGCGAATGAGCTGCTTCGTTTCGAAGACGGCACCCTCGGCCTCGCACAGAACCTGGATACCCGCAATATTGGTGTGATCGTCCTGGGTGACTTCACCGGTATTGAAGAGGGCCAGGTCGTACACCGCACCGGTGAGGTCCTCTCGGTGCCCGTTGGCGACGCGTACCTCGGTCGCGTTGTTGACCCCCTCGGTAACCCGATCGATGACCTGGGCCCCATTGAGGCTGAAGGTCGCCGCGCACTGGAGCTGCAGGCTCCCGGCGTGACCCAGCGTAAGTCGGTTCACGAGCCGCTGCAGACCGGTCTGAAGGCAATCGACTCGATGATTCCGATTGGTCGCGGTCAGCGTCAGCTGATCATTGGTGACCGCCAGACCGGTAAGACCGCTATCGCGATCGACACCATTCTGAACCAGAAGGACAACTGGGCTTCCGGTGACCCGGACAAGCAGGTTCGATGCATCTACGTGGCTGTTGGCCAGAAGGCATCCACCATCGCAGCTGTCCGCCACACCCTTGAGACTCGCGGCGCGCTGGAGTACACCACCATCGTGGCATCTCCCGCATCCGACGCAGCAGGCTTCAAGTACCTGGCACCCTACACCGGTTCGGCTATCGGCCAGCACTGGATGTACGGTGGCAAGCACGTCCTCATCATCTTCGACGACCTGTCGAAGCAGGCAGAAGCATACCGCGCTGTGTCCCTGCTGCTGCGCCGCCCGCCGGGACGTGAAGCATACCCCGGTGACGTCTTCTACCTGCACTCCCGCCTGCTGGAGCGTTGCGCTAAGCTCTCTGACGACCTGGGTGCAGGCTCGATGACCGGCTTCCCGATCATTGAGACCAAGGCAAACGACGTTTCCGCCTTCATTCCGACCAACGTCATCTCCATTACTGACGGCCAGATCTTCCTGCAGTCCGACCTGTTCAACGCTAACCAGCGTCCGGCAGTCGACGTCGGTATCTCCGTCTCCCGTGTTGGTGGTGCCGCACAGACCAAGGCTATGAAGAAGGTCTCCGGTACCCTGAAGCTGGAGCTGGCACAGTACCGTTCGATGGAAGCGTTCGCAATGTTCGCATCCGACCTGGACGATGCAACCAAGGCACAGCTGACCCGCGGTTCTCGCCTGACCGAGCTGCTGCGTCAGCCGCAGTACACCCCGTACGCAGTTGAAGAGCAGGTTGTCTCCATTTGGGCTGGTACCTCCGGTCACCTCGACGACATTGAGATTTCCGATGTGCTGCGCTTCGAGGCAGGCTTCATCGAGTACCTGCGTCACAAGACCTCGGTACTGACCGATATCGCTTCCTCCGGCAAGCTTGAGGATGACACCGTTGCAGCTCTGAAGTCCGCAGTTACTGACTTCAAGCAGGGTTTCAAGTCTGAGGGTAGCAGCCACCTCGTCGACGCAGGTCACGAGGAGCACAAGGCAGCTCGCGATAGCGACATCACTCAGGAAACCATCGGTTAGCGATTAGTCCTCGCCTTCTCCCCGCCTCAGCTATGAGGCTGGGGCGGGGCAGAAAGCAAGGAGAAAGGAAGCTCTATGGGAGCCCAGATTAGGGTTTACCGACAGAAGATTGCTTCGACGTCGTCTATGAAGAAGATCTTCAAGGCGATGGAGATGATCGCGACCTCCCGCATTAACAAGGCTCGTAACGCTGCTCAGGCAGCCGGCCCTTACGCGAACGCTCTGACCCGCGTGGTGACCGCGGTTGCGACTCAGCACGGCATTAAGCACCCGCTGATTCACAAGCCGCACGAGTTCGGAACCTACGAACACCGCCGCTCCGCAATCCTGGTTGTTACCAGTGACCGCGGTCTGGCAGGTTCGTACTCCTCCGCTATCCTGCGTCGTACCGAATCTCTGATTGAGAGGCTACGCTCTAACGGCCAGGAGGTACAGCTGTACCTGGTTGGCCGTAAGGCAAAGGCTTACTTCGAGTTCCGTGAGCGCCCCTACGCCCGTGCGTGGGAGGGCCACACCGATGCACCTCGCGTCGAAACTGCCGTCGAGATTCGTGACGCGTTGCTCGAAGCCTACGAACTGCCCTTCGAAGAGGGCGGCGTGGACGAACTGCACATCGTGTACACCGAGTTCAAGTCGATGGTTGTTCAGGAACCCAAGATCCTGCGCCTGCTGCCCATCCATGTGGGCGATGCAAAGGCTATGGGCGAGGAAATCGTTCCCGACCAGGAACTGACCAAGGCTGAGTACGAGCAGGCGGCATCCTTCGAGTTCGAGCCCTCCGCTGAGGAAGTGCTCAACGAGCTGCTGCCGCGCTACGTTGCATCCCGTATCTTCTCCTGCCTCCTGCAGGCAGCAGCAAGTGAGCTGGCATCCCGCCAGCGCGCAATGAAGACCGCAGGTGACAACGCTGAGACGCTGATTACCAAGTACACCCGTTTGATGAACAACGCACGTCAGGCGGAAATTACTCAGGAGCTCTCCGAAATCGTGGGCGGCGCAGACGCCCTCGGCTCCTAGTACTTGTACGCCAACGAAGCCATCAACTGTCCAAACTTTCTAAGTAAGTGAGAAATATGACTGCCACCTACAACGAATCGGTCTCCGCACCGACTCAGGGCGCAACGGGTCGTATTGCCCGCGTCATCGGCCCCGTGGTCGACGTCGAGTTCCCCGCCGGTCAGGTCCCTGAGATTTACAACGCTCTGACCACCGAGCTGACCCTCGACGGTCGCACCCGCACCATCACCTTCGAGACCGCACAGCACCTGGGCGACTCGATCGTTCGCGCTATCTCCCTGCAGCAGACTGACGGCCTGGTCCGCGGTCAGGCTGTAGTCGACACCGGCGCACCGATCTCCGTCCCCGTTGGTGACGGCGTGAAGGGCCACATTTTCAACGTTCTCGGTGACGCACTCGACGTGCCGAACTCCGAGATCAAGGCTGACACCTACTGGCCGATCCACCGTGCCGCTCCCGGCTTCGCAGAGCTGGAAGGCTCCACCGAAATGCTGGAGACCGGTATTAAGTCCATCGACCTTCTGACCCCCTACATCAAGGGCGGTAAGATCGGTCTGTTCGGTGGTGCAGGCGTGGGTAAGACCGTGCTGATCCAGGAAATGATTACCCGTGTGGCTCGTAACTTCGGTGGTACCTCCGTGTTCACCGGTGTTGGCGAGCGTACCCGTGAGGGTAACGACCTGTGGGTCGAAATGGAAGAAGCAGGCGTTCTGAAGGACACCGCTCTTGTGTTCGGCCAGATGGATGAGCCCCCGGGAACCCGTCTGCGCGTGGCACTGACCGGTCTGACCATGGCGGAGTACTTCCGCGATGTTCAGAACCAGGACGTGCTGCTGTTCATCGACAACATCTTCCGTTTCACTCAGGCAGGTTCTGAGGTTTCCACCCTGCTGGGCCGCATGCCCTCCGCAGTGGGTTACCAGCCGAACCTGGCGGACGAAATGGGTCTGCTGCAGGAGCGTATTACCTCCACCCGTGGTCACTCCATCACCTCCATGCAGGCAATTTACGTGCCTGCGGATGACTACACCGACCCGGCGCCGGCAACCACCTTCGCGCACCTGGATGCGACCACCGAGCTCTCTCGTGAAATCGCATCGCGCGGTCTGTACCCGGCAATTGACCCGCTGTCCTCCACCTCCCGAATTCTGGACGCACAGTACATCGGTCAGGAGCACTACGACACCGCAATTCGCGTGAAGGCTATTCTGCAGGAAAACAAGGAACTGCAGGACATCATCGCGATTCTGGGTGTGGACGAGCTCTCCGAGGAGCAGAAGATCGTCGTGGCACGTGCACGTCGTATCGAGCAGTTCCTCTCCCAGAACACCTACACTGCAAAGCAGTTCACCGGTGTCGAGGGTTCGACCGTTCCGCTGAAGGACACCATCGAGTCCTTCCAGATGATCTGCAACGGCGATGTCGACCACATCCCCGAGCAGGCGTTCTACAACATTGGTGGTATGGACGACGTTATGCGCCGCTACGAGGAAATCAAGGCACAGACTGGAGCTAAGTAATCATGGCTCTGAAAGTTGAAGTTGTTTCCCGCGAACGCGTCGTGTGGACTGGCGAAGCGAAGTACGTTCGTGCACGCTCCGTCAGCGGTGACCTCGGCATCCTGCCGGGTATGATCCCCACCTGCACGCTGCTGGCACAGGACGGCGAGCTGCTCATTGAACCTGTTGAGGGTGAGCCCATTAAGACCATCCTCAACGCAGGTTTCTTGACCGTCTCGAACGATCACGTGACCATCGCTGCAAAGCACGCAGAGATCTAAAGCCGGTTCCCCGCAAAGGGAATTGACCACTGTGTACACCTCGCCGGTGTTCTTCCCTGAAAGGGGAGGGGCACCGGCGATTGGTGTATCCGGGGGGGCAGGTCGTGTGCGCAGAAAGATCGGTATACGCAGAAAAGGGGCGCCTCCCATGTATCGGGAGGCGCCCCTCAAGCTATCTATAGCCGCCTAGCTAGAGCCGTTTAGAACAGACGGTCAGCTGAATCGTCCACGCCGCGCATCGCGTCGTAGTCCAGGCTCACGCAGCGGATACCGCGGTCCTCAGCTAGGGTACGAGCCTGCGGCTTAATCGTCTGCGCCGCAAACACGCCGCGCACCGGTGCCAGCAGGGGGTCACGGTTGAGTAGCTCCAGGTACCGGGTCAGCTGCTCCACACCGTCAATATCGCCCACACGCTTGAGCTCGACCGCCACGGAGACGCCGTGCGCATCCTTCGCCATGATGTCTACCGGACCGATAGCGGTCGGGTACTCGCGGCGTACCAGCGAATAGCCCTCACCGAGAGTGTGGATCTGCTCGGCGAGCAGACGCTGCAGGTCAGCCTCCACACCGTCCTTGATGAGGCCGGGATCAACACCCAGGTCGGTGGCGTGCTCGTGCTCGATCTTGTAGATACGAATCATGAGGCGGTCATCGCTCTTAGCTGCCTGAACGGTCCACAGCTGCTGAACATCGGATTCCAGGTCCTCACGGATGCTCTGCGGAACGTCCTCACGCTCAGCCACCAGCAGGGAACAGGGAGGGCTCATCCAGTTCAGAGGCTTGTAGGAACCGCCGTCGGAGTGAATGAGGACGGAGCCGTCATTCTTGACCATCAGCAGGCGGGTAGCGCGGGGCAGGTGGGCGCGGAGGCGGCCCTCATAATCTACGGAGCATTCAGCAATGACAATACGCATCCGTCCACTTTACCAGTAGTGGGTCATTGTGCACACGCCGTCTGCGGGTTGGTTATTTATAGTCTCTCCCATGTGTAGGGTAGGCCCACGTGGGAGATACACCCAGTCTTGAAATACTGTACCGCACACTCAAAAGCCTGCTCTTGAGTCACTAATTCGTGTTCCGTGAAGAGGCTCAGCTGCCCACCCACCAGTATCTTAACTGTTGCTGTGTCACTCATCTGTGGGTTTCTGACGTTTAGAATGGTGCCCTCTTCACATCCGGTGAGTACATACCGTTGGGGACCTCCGCCGATCATGAGGTGGTTGTTATCGGGGTCTTTACTGGGATGATACAGGCTGAGCAGGGTGTGGTGGTTGGTGCCCAGACGTTTCAGTAAGGCCAGCAGTTCCCCCGTTGATGCGATGGTGTGCTCTGTATCCTCGCTGCGGTTTCCAACCCAGTGATCAAGAATAGCTTCCATGCGGCATTCTCCTAGGTGCGCTCATCATGATGTGGGTGATACATGAGTATATTTTATAGTGTATGCGGGGGCAGCGTTGTTTCTTTGCCGCTGATAGCCCGGTGAGAAAAACCGAATACTTGAAACAATCAGAAAGTGCAGGCTATGAAAGATTTTGCGTATGGTCAGCCATTAGAAGCAACTGAGGCGGAAAAAGTAGTGCAGCGTCTTATCCGTGTCTTTTTCAGAGGACATATGCTCTGCTCAACACCTAATAGCTCAAACGAAAATACAGTAAGTTTCTCGTATAAGCGACCATTCGGATGCGAAAGCGGCCAGCCTCAGCTGGTTCGCCCCCACCGGCTGGGTGAGCTTTTTCCTCACCAAATGCTTTATGTGCTGCGGCATTATGTGTATGACGGTCTTCAGTTGCCTGTCTTCACTGCTCTCAGCAGCGAGATCCAGCACGATTTAGAAGACGTGGATTCTATTAATTTCTACGAGCACGCCTATATTTTTGATAAAAATTTTTCGCGCTGTTTTTACGTTATGGATTCTTGCAATCTTTACGGCAATACATATGAGGCTATCCTCACCGAGTATGCTCCTTTAGACGAGACCCTGGTATAACCTTTAAAACTGGAATGGGTAGTGGCGCGGTAGAATAGGGCTCATGGCACGTAAGAATCATCCCGGCAGGCGAGCATCCGGCACCACCAGCGATAAGTGGCACCGTCAAGCACCCGCAGGGCGTGATATCAGCAGGATTCTCGACCCTGCGCCCCGATTGGAACGTGACCGATACGGTGACTGGCTGGTGCAATACATTCCCGCCGTCAACGCCCAAAAAACCTACACCTGCCCCGAATGCTACCGCCCGATTCAGCCCAGAACAGCACACCTGGTGGTGTGGCAAGAAAGCCACACGATGGGCCGTAGCCGCGCCATCGACGAGCGCAGGCACTGGCATCAGCATTGCTGGCGCACCCGCCGTAAATAGGCTGAACACTGCACTTGAGGTGCAGCCTAAGACCACATTTTTGACCAAGACCACATTCTCGAATCCATTTCTTGAAGGAACGCAATGAGCAACACCGCCGATATCACCCGCGAGCAGGAATTCGACCCCGCCCGCTACGTCTTCAGCACCGCCGCTGAGCCCACCCCCATTAAGGCACGTACTGTGCTTCCGGCACGCCGCGAGAACTTCACCGTCACCACCGCGGACGGCAAGCGCCTCGTCGGTGAACTCGCCCTGCCCGAAGGCGAAATCAAGGCAACCCTGGTGACCTTCCACCCGCTGCCCACCCACGGCGGCTACATGGACTCGCACGTATACAAGAAGGCGTCCTTCCGCCTGCCGGCGCTGTCGAACATCGCGGTACTGCGTTTCAACACTCGCGGTACCTCCTCGATTCGCGGCACCAGCGAAGGCGTCTTTGACGGCGGCTTTGCCGAGAAGAAGGACTTCGACGCAATCCTGAAGTTTGTACGCGAGCGCGCCCTGCCGAACCCCTGGCTGGTCGGCTGGTCCTTCGGCACCGAGCTGGTGCTCAAGTACGCGCCCGAATACGCTAACGAGTTCACCGGCGCTATTCTGCTCTCCCCGCCGCTGCACCGCGTGCACCCGGCTGAGCTGGACGAGTGGAACAAGATCTCGAACCCGCTGTACGCGCTGGTGCCCGAGCACGACGACTACCTGCAGCCTCCGGCGGCGCGTGAGCGTTTTGCGGCTGTACCGCGCACTCAGGTGATTCCCTTTGAGGGGTGCAAGCACCTGTGGGTGGGCGAGAAGTCCGTGCAGCAGGTCCTCAACACCGTGGTCAGCATCGTGACCGGTGTTCCCACCGAACTGCCCACTGAATACAGCGGCCCGGTGGCAGAAGAAATCACTGAGCTCTAAAGGTTCGGCATAAAAACGCTGCATAAAAATATCAAGGCGGCGGCTTTGGATAGAACATCCAAAGCCGCCGCCTTCGTATCTATACGCGATGCGTGCCCCGCGGGAAGAGTAACGAGAGTGTAGAGAACCTACAACTGTTTACAGCTGGAGGTGACTACAGTTGGGCGGTGACTATAACTGGTCTTGGCGAGGAATGAACACCTCACGCACCAGAATCAGCATGGAAGCCGCCGCCGGAATAGCGATCAGCGCGCCCAGCACGCCCCAGAGCGCGCCACCGGCAGCCACCGAAATAATCGCAACACCGGCAGGGACCGATACAGCGCGAGCCATAATACGCGGAGAAATCAGGTACGCCTCCACCTGCAAGTACAGGAAGTACGCCACCGCAAACCACAACGCAAGGCTCCAGCCCTGGGTCAGCAGAATCAGTGAGGTCAAAATCAGCGCAATCACGCCACCAACCAGCGGAATGAACGCCAGAATCATGACGACCAAAGCCATCAACTGCGGGAAGCTGAAGCCCACAAACAGCATAATAAAGAACGCCACAAAAGCATTCAGAACAGCAACCAGAGCCTGACCCATCACGTAGTTACCCACCGACTCGGTAATCTTGTCGGTAATGTACTTGACACGCACACGCTTAGACGCCGGCGCCAGGCGCACACCCCACGCCTTGATGGTGTCCATTGAAGTGAGGAAGTACAGGGACAGGAACAGCACAATAATCACGCCGGTCACGCTCTGCGCCAGGGTAGAGCCCGCAGAAACCAGGCTCGACATGAAGCTATTGACCTGCGAAGAGGAGAACGTTGTCTCCAAGAACTTCGGGATGTTCTCATTCACCCAGGTGCTGATATTAAAGCGCTGATCAAGCTCGTGGTACCAATCAGAATCAATCGTGTTCTGATAAATACCCGGCGCATACTGGATAAATTTAGAAGCCTGCTCGCTAATAACCGGGCCAATCGTCATGACCAAACCGGTCACGGCGCCAGCAAAACCAGCAAGCACAGCAATCACGCCGATACCGCGCTTAATGCCCCACGACTCCAGGCGGCGCACAATCGGATCCAGACCCAGAGCAATGAAAATAGCGCCGGTCACCCAACCCACCAAAGCACCCACATTATTGAAAATGTAGTAGGCGAAAAGCGCCAAACCCACGCCAACGGTCATGAGGAAACCAAAAGCAACCGGGTTGTGCATCATGGAGGTCTTGCCGTTGCCGACCACCTTCGGTGCGGGAGGCGCATCCTCAGAAGCGGCGGGGACCACCGGAATAGTATCCGTAGGAGGCATGGAAGCGCGGCGGCGGTTAGAACGCACCTGGCTAATGCTTTCGGTCAGCTCGCTGAAGGTCTCCGTTATCTGGTCGGTGAGGGATTCCTTCTTGCGTGGCTCGTCGGACGATGTTGTCTCTTCGTGAGCTGCTGAGGCTTTCTTCTCGCTCATGCTCTTCCTTTCCGGATCATTCCGGGTATTTTTCTCTACTGTGCCATTCTACCGGCTGGTTTACTGTGTTACGGCGTCAACGGTGAATCCCAAAGACAGGGGAGCGCATGTGGGAGAGATAATTGCGGGGCGGTTTCAGGCAATAGCCCAAACGCTATCCCCGGCATGAGCTCAGAGCGTAGGCGACAGAGAACGGGCGCTCGCAACGGTGCGTTGTGGGGATAATAGAGGAAGGAACGCGTGAAGGATCTAGCCCGCACGCAACAATAGATACAGAACGTAAAGGAGCCCAGGATGAGCATTATTTTTGATCCGGCAGACCGCGGCGCATCCCAGAACGCGGCACAGGGTAACGTCGCGCAGGGTGGTGCAGCACAGAACGGGGCAGCGCAGGAGATTCCCGCCTCCGTACGTAACGCCATGGAACTGAACCCCAACGCCGGGGCACAGAACGCAGCGGCACAGTCTGCTGGCGAACAGGGCGGCGAGCAGATCCCCTCCGCTCCCACCTGGCGCTACGAGGTCAACACCCCCGAAGAGTTCCAGAAGTTCGTTCAGCTCTCCAGCCAGGGTGCCGTAATTTTTGCGCTCTACGCGCCGCACTCGCCCTCCTCCCTGCAGATGCTCGAAGGCGTGCAGAAGCTCGTTGACTCCGCCGCAGGTAGCATGATTTGCGCCGCCGTGGACGTCACCAAGCTCCCCGAAGCTGCCCAGGCATTCGGCGTGAGCGGCGTGCCCGCGGGCGTTGCCGTTCTGGCGGGCCGCCCGGCACCGATTTACACCGGCCCGGTCAGCGCAGAAGACCTCGGCGATGTGCTCTCCCAGGTTCTGCAACTCGCGGCACAGTACCAGCTGCCCGGCGGCTTCGACCCGGTCGTTCCCGAAGATGAAAAGCCCCTGCCGCCCCTGCACGCAGAAGCTGTCGCCGCCCTCGACCGCGGCGACCTGGAGGGTGCCCGCGCCGCATACCGCAAGGCAATCACCGAGAACCCCGGCGATAAGGAAGCGAAGCTCGGCCTGGAACAGGTTGAACTGCTCGCCCGCGTGAAGGACCTGGACATGGCAACCGAACGTGCGGCCGCCGCGGCAGACCCCATGAACATTGACGCCGCGTTCAACGTAGCCGACCTGGACCTGGTCGGCGGCCACGTGGAGGACGCGTACAACCGTCTGCTGCGCCTGTTCAGCGCGGTAGGTCCCGACGATAAGGCGCGCGTGCGCGAACGCCTCGTGCAGCTCTTTGACGTGGTGGGTGCATCTGACCCACGCACCGTCAAGGCGCGTGCGGCACTGACCATGGCGCTGTTCTAAAGAGGCTCCCCGGTGTGGCAGGGGAAACTTCCACGAGAGATACCCTCCGGAAGATTTGCTCCGGTATATCCGGGATGATGTGTCACGGGCGGGCCGCCGCCTCGTTCGACCCATAGGGTCGGCGGGGTGGCGGCATCTTCACTGTGGGGCGCCCTGCGAACGGCTTCTCTGCGAATGGTCTTGAACGCCCGGACTGTGAACAAATGACATTTTTGAGTATCTTTCAGGAAAAGGTATTTTGGCTGATGGGGGGGGGTGGTAGGGTGAAAATATGAACACTAGTCACTTTCCCCAGAACCCGAATCCGCAAGAACCAGGTTCAGAACAGAACCCGGTACAAGAGACCGCAGTAGAGGCAACCCCCGCCGCAGCAGTACCTCAAGCTAGAGTCCCCGAATCTGCAGCTCCGGAAGCTACAAACCTCGAGCCTGCAGCTCCGGAAGCTGTAGTTCCCGCATCGGTAGCACCGCAGCTACCCGTCACCCCGCAGGCCGCACCGACCGCTGGCGCCCGCCCCGCCATCGAAATCCGCGGCCTCACCAAGGCATTCGGTCAGAAGGTCGCCGTCGACCGCATCAACCTGGATATCCCCTCCGGATCCTTCTACGGGCTGGTCGGCCGCAACGGTGCCGGTAAAACCACCACCATCTCCATGGTCACCGGCATGCTCATGCCCAGCGAAGGTACCGCATACGTGCGAGGCATCGACATGTGGACCGAACCGCTCAAGGCGAAAGCACACCTGGGTGTGCTGCCCGACGGTGTGCACCTCTTCGACAAGCTCACCGGTGAGCAGCTCATCACCTACTCCGGCTACCTGCACGGAATCGATAAGGAAACTGTCGCCTCCCGCGTCAAGGACCTGCTCGTGGCCATGGACCTGACCGACGCTGCGGGCCGCGCCGTTGCAGACTACTCCGCCGGTATGACAAAGAAGATTGCGCTCGCGGCCGCCCTCGTTCACGCGCCCTCCGTGCTGATTCTGGACGAGCCCTTCGAGGCGGTCGACCCGGTTTCCGCCGCTAATATTCAGGACATTCTGCGTGGCTTCGTTGCCTCCGGCGGAACTGTCATTATCTCCTCGCACGTGATGGACCTTGTCCAGCGCCTGTGTGACCACGTGGCCGTCATGGACTCCGGCCGTATTCTCGCCGCCGGAACCGTCGACGAAGTACGCGCCGGCATGAGCCTTGAAGAACGATTCGTGCAGCTGGTCGGCGGCCGCACCTCCTCGGAAGGATTGTCATGGTTGGGCACCTCGTCTCACTAAAGTGGCAGTATGTGCTCGCTTCCTTCCGCCGTAGCATCTGGGCGCTCATCGGCTTGATTTTTGCGGCGCTCTACGCGGGCGGCATGCTCTTCGGTCTCGGCTCCACATACGTGATTGCTAATTCGAAGGTCCCCGAATACGGTCAGCTCGGAACCCTCCTTGTGGGCACCGTTGTGGCGCTCGCCTGGGCAGTCGTCCCTATCTTCTTCAGCGGACTGGACGGCACCCTGGATGAGAGCCGATTCGTGCTCTTCCCCATCAAGCCCTCCACCCTGCAGAAGGGTCAGTTCCTCGGCGGGTTCGTGGGTATCCCCGGCATCGCGAGCATCATTGCCGTGCTGCTGGGTGCTATCGCGTTTATATCGCAGCCGCTCGCGCTGGTCGTGTACCTCATCTGCTGCGTGCTCGGCCTTGCGAACCTCATGGTGTGGGCGCGTCTCGCCAACCGCCTGGGCATGGTGCTGAACGATAACCCGCGCATCGCCAACACCCTGATGATCGTTGCCGCAATGCTACTGATGAGTGCCGGCTTCATCTTCGGTGGAACGATGATTTACCTGACCAATCATTGGGAAGAAGTGCTGCCCTACCTGCCCTGGCTGGGCGTGACCCCCTTCGGTTCCGCTTTTGCTGTGCCCTACTTTATGGCGACCGGCAATATGGGTGCAGCCCTTGGCTGCCTGGCTCTGACCCTCGTCTACCTGGTTGGTGGATGGTGGCTGTGGGGTAAGAACCTCGCACGCTCCATGGCGAATGTGGGTGGTGGCGCCCACCACGCGAGCGCAGCTGAAGTCGCCGCAGGTGACCTGGGCTTGTTCGCTCGCTTCCCCGCAACTCCTCGCGGTGCCGTAGCGGCACGAACCCTGCACTCATTCCTGAAAGACAACCGTCTGCAGATGCTGACCGCAAGCACCGCCATGATTTACCTGATGCTGACAGTGGCCATGCCGCTGTTCCTGAGCTCGGTAGGCTCCTTCGAAAGTCAGGTCAATTTCAACGGTGTTAACGCGGCTGAAGCCAACCAGATTATCAATAGCGGCGTTATGCAGCTCTTCGGATTCTGGATGTACTTCTGCACCATTTTCACCGGCTACTACATGTGCTACCTCGTCTCCTACGACAACACCGCATTCAGCCTGCACGTGCTCTCCCCGCTGCGCGGTATTGACGACCGTCTTGGTCGTCTCTGGGGCTACAGCATCCTGACGGTTCCGGTCGTGGTGGTGATGGTGTTCGTCGCCTGCGTAGCAAATGGACACCTGGAACTTTTCCCCATCGTGCTGATGCACCAGCTGGGCGTGTTCGCTGCGGCTGCAGGTATTGGATGCGTACTGGATACCTTCATTAGTCCGCCCGTGGCGCCTCCCGGGGCTAACCCGTTCAAGAACCCGAAGAACACTGACGGCTTCGCTAAGCAGCTGCTGCTGATGCTCTCTATAGTTTTGGTGATGCTCAGCGCGCTGCCCGGCGGTATCTCTGTTGTCGTGTACATTTTCCGCACGCAGGATGTGCTGACCCTCGTCTACGGTGGCTTGATTCAGCTGCTGATTGGTGCTGCACTGCTCGTGGGCGGCGTGGCGTGGGGCGGCCACCGCTACGACAAGGTCAGCTCCAAGATGCTGGAACGTGTGGCACGCTTCCAGGCGAACTAACAAGAGTCGAAGCTCCAGCACATCAGGAATAAACGAGAGGGGTTCCGTGTTAGGTACTAAGCCTGGCGCGGAACCCCTTTTCTGTGCCGCACGAATTTCTAGCCCTGAACTTCTAGCGGAAAGAAGCTCACTGCAATACCTAAGAGTCTATGGTTGAGCTGTGGCCTGCCTCCATATTGACCGCCCGTGGGCTCAGTACCTCCCAACTGCTACTAAAATAGAGAAGGCGCCGATCACCCAACCGTGCAGCGGCGCCCCTCACCCTATGTATCCCACCTCATCATCAAGGAGAAACATGAGCTCGATCGAAGGCATCGAAGACCCCTTTGGCCCCGGAACCGCAGGCGGCACCGCCCTGCTCGAACGCGAAGAAACCCAGCTTTCTGAGCCCGGCGACCACGAGCGCTTCTCCCACTACGTACGCAAGGAAAAGATCCTCGAATCGGCGCTGACCGGTGAACCCGTACGCGCCCTCTGCGGCAAAATGTGGGTACCCGGCCGTGACCCGCAGAAATTCCCCGTCTGCCCCCAGTGCAAGGAAATCTACGAAGGCCTCGCACCCGGCAATGACGGCGACAACGGCTCCGGCGAATAATACGCGCCAGGCGACACGCCTCAGACAATACATCTCAGACAATACGCCTGAATAAATACGAATAAATAACACGCCGCAGCAACAAGACTCAACGGTCCAACACCGCTCATGAGACTTTGCTGACGAGCACCAAATTCTTGCACCACAGCCCGGCAACAACCTGCGGATGTGGTGCTAGAATTTAACCTCGCTGTGCCCGGACCGCCAGAGGCTAAGAACACCAGAGCGCTAGGAACACCAGAGTGCCCACCACCTCCATACGGGGGAGAAGCGCCCCTGCGCTGAGTCGGCGGAAGGAATCAGTAGAGGTAGACGAGGAAGAAGGAGAGAATGAGCGCACCCGCAGAGGAACCCACACTATTCGACAGTATGGTGAAGCCGAAGCTCTCCCCGGCATACCCCGACCGCGCCCCCTGGGGTACTTCCGTCAGCCTGCGTGCCTGGCAGGCAGAAGCCATGCAGAAGTACTTCGAAACCAACCCCCGCGACTTCATGGCAGTCGCAACCCCCGGCGCGGGTAAAACCACGTTCGCGCTCACCCTCGCGAAGGAACTATTCAACCGCGGCACGGTCCGCCAGCTCATTGTTGTGGCGCCGACCGACCACCTGAAAAAGCAGTGGGCAGACGCCGCCGCGAAGGTCGGTATTCCCATTGACCCGAACTTCAAGAACGCGGATGTGACCATCAGCCGTCACTACAAGGGTGTGGCGCTGACCTACGCGCAGGTGGCGAATAAGCCGCAGCTGCACGCCCGCAACACCGAGGAAACGAAAACCCTCGTGATTTTTGACGAAATTCACCACGCCGGTGATTCCCTTTCCTGGGGTGACGGCCTGCGTGAAGCGTTCGACGACGCGACTCGCCGCGTGGCGCTGACCGGTACCCCGTTCCGTTCGGACACCTCCCCGATTCCGTTCGTCACCTACGAGGTTGATAATGACGGAATCCGCCGTTCTAAGGCAGATTACTCTTACGGTTACGGCCCAGCGCTGAAGGACCACGTGGTGCGCCCGGTCATCTTCATGGCGTACTCGGGCCAGATGCGTTGGCGTACCTCCGCCGGTGAGGAAATGGCGGCAAACCTCGGCGAAGGTTTCACCAAGGACATTACCTCCCAGGCGTGGCGAACCGCCCTCGACCCCAACGGCGAATGGATCCCGACCGTACTCGCGGCGGCCGATAAGCGCCTGACCGAGGTGCGCCGCACCGTGCCCGACGCCGGTGCGCTTGTCATCGCAACCGACCACGCGGACGCCAAAGCCTACGCCGAACAGATTCAGAAAATCACCGGCGAATACCCCGCCGTGATCCTCTCTGACGACCGTGAAGCCTCCGCAAAAATCGACGAATTCCGTGAAGGCATGCAGCGCTGGATGGTCGCCGTGCGCATGGTGTCCGAAGGCGTGGACGTGCCCCGCCTCGCCGTGGGCGTGTACGCCACCAGCACCAGCACTCCGCTGTTCTTCGCGCAGGCGATCGGCCGTTTCGTGCGTGCCCGCAAGCGCGGCGAAACCGCCTCCGTGTTCCTGCCGTCGGTGCCGCAGCTGATGATGCTTGCCAACGATATGGAAGTAGAACGCGACCACGCCCTCGACCGCGGCGCACCCCAGGAAATCGACCCCATGGTTGAGGGCCTGGACGATCACCTCCTCGAAGAAGCAAACCGCGAGGAACGCGCCTCCGAGCAGCTGGCACGCGGCAAGTTCGAGGCGCTCGGCTCCGAGGCGTCCTTCCACGGTGTGCTGTTCGACGGCGCCGAGTTCGCCTCCGGCAACCTTGCCGTGGGTAGTGAGGAGGAGCAGGACTTCCTGGGTATTCCGGGTCTGCTGGATGCCGAGCAGGTCGGTACGCTGTTGCGAGCGCATCAGCGTGAGCATGCGGCACGCCGCCCGGCGACTGCGGCGCCTTCGGTGGTGGATCACCGCCAGTTGAAGGAGCTACGCAATAAGTTGGCGAAGAATGTGGCGGCGTGGTCGATTCGTTCGGGTCAGCCGCACGGCGTGATTCATAATGAGCTGCGTAAGATTTGTGGCGGCCCGGCGGTCGCGCAGGCTTCTGCTGAGCAGATTCAGGCGCGTATCGATAAGCTGTCGGACTGGTTCGTAGGCCGACGCTAGAACGTGGATAGAACGTAAAGAGAAGCCCCGCGGGTGTGTGCGCGCTCGTGGGGCTTTTCGTGTGCATAAAATGCAAAAATGTTGGGTTTGCGGCACGATAATCATGGCAGCGCGGAGATAGAACGTGTAGCCTAGTGGGGGTAAGTTCTTTAGAAAACACGGCATGGTCGCCGGGCTCAGGGAACTTTCCATTGATGCGCAGCATGTAGGTCTATGCTGGGTCATCAAAACTTTAAGAAACACCATGCAACCAACCCAGGATGGCGCGCCCCGGGATAGTGCGCACTGGGACGGTTGCACCAACCATTGAAGGACAGTGATGTCTCATATTTCTCGCCGTAAGGTCGTGAAGGGTGCCGCCTGGGCAACCCCTGTCATTGCGGCCTCTTCAGTAGTGCCAGCTTACGCTGCGTCTCCTGAATGTACTACTTTTTCAGACACGCCTTTTATCTCTATCAACGGCGATAATACCCGCCGTGTGGAAGAACAAGAATACGTTCACCGCCGCTACTCAGGTGTAAAGCTTCGATTTGAGTTGATTGGCGGCGCTGGGGCCACACTTCACGGAAAGAGCACTCGAGGGGGATCGGGCGCGAAAGTTACCGGAATCATAGATCTTGACACTCCAGCTATTGTCGAAGTTGTCGCGGGCGGCGGTGGTATGTTTGGGCTCCGCGGTTATGGACATGGTAAAGAGGAGGATTACAGCGAATATCGACTTGATGGTATTCAAGGTGGGGCAGGTTTCGGAGACGGAGGTAGTGTTCCCAGTGTAAGAATTCCTCAAGATATTATGCGTGAGGTCGAATCCCGCTGGGCAGAGGCTGGGCAGTGGGATAACAGTTACAATCCTCAGCTCCCCATGGACGAACTTCACGGTTGCCCTGGCGGCGGTTCGTCTGCTCTTCTCGTCAATGGGGAGGTCATCGCGGTTGCAGGTGGCGGCGGAGGCGGAGCTTTCATCGCGAAAACGTATACCACCCCACCTAACGCGCACCATTTCCCCGGTACTGTAAATGTTCGTATGATTGGTCCGGAAGACCTCACGAGTGGTCCTTCATATAGCGCGGGTGGATCAGCTGAACGAGCACGTGGGGATGATGCCACGGCCGGTCGTATGTACTACGCTCAGGACTCGCGTATTCACCTAAACGTTGAAGGCGGTAAGGGTGGAGGCAACGGCATCGGTGGTGCCGGTGGCATCAAGCCCACGGTGTTGAAGGGCACCCCTAACAGGGTCTTTAGCTTTAGCAGTCAGAATAACCAGGTCATTTATAGTTCTTCGACTGCAGGCAATCCTGGTACCGGTGGACTACAAGGCAAAGGTGGAGATGGCGTAGTTTCTATAAGCTACCAGCTTGATAACAACGAGCCAGAAGACGGATACCAGAAGAGTAACTTGGAAGTTATTGAAACCCCCGATGGTGACCGATACGAGATTGGGTACGAGGACGTAGCCCCCTACTTTAACGGCGCGCAGATTATTGTGTCCGGTGCTGGTGGCGGTGGCTACGGCGGTGGCGGCTCCGGTGCTGCCCTCTCACAGTCATGCATTACGATTGCCCAGAAATGGAATAACAACCCGAAGGGTATTCGACAGAGTGTGGGATATACATTGATAGCTGGTGCTGGAGGTGCAGGAGGGTCCTACCTTGCCCCAAATGTTATAGAAGGGGAAATTTCCAGCGCTAACAACGACCATGATGGACATCAGTTCGCATCTGACGGTAGCGCGGCAGTGTACCTCTGTGATCTTGGCTGGTAGTAATTTAGACGTCTATAACGGGTAGTCTTTGTCTGATGCGAAGCCCCGCGAGTGTGTATGCGCTCGCGGGGCTTTTCGCGTGCTCGTAATATTTGGTCGCATAAGCAGAGATGACCCTCAACTAGAGCCTTATGCCTGTAGGGTAGAAGAGGAGGCGATATCCACCACCGAACGCAATCTTCGGCACGGATACCTCCCCGTTCTTAGACACCGGCCAGAATGAATAAAAGGGCAGTGCTGAGTGCATGAGCGGTGCACATATAGAGAAACACCAGGTCACCGTTTCCCAACCACGCACACCTGAAGCACCACATTTTCCGCTTCACAGCTGAGGCAGCAGTGTAGCACCTGATGAGCCCCGCCTCCGGGGAAGCATCAGCCCGGCACAGCCTGCCGCCCCGCGCGCGGTAGGGGAGCGAGCACCTGAACTAACCACACCGAAGGACATTGATGTCTACTTACATTTCTCGCCGCAGGGTCGTTGCGGGTGCCGCGTGGGCCGCCCCCGTCATTGCCACCTCGGCTGCTGTTCCCGCGTTCGCTGCATCCCTGGACTGCGTCTTTGCTGACAGCCCCCACAAGTTCTTGAGGGGATATAGTGACTATCGTGTAGAAGAGGAATTCACCGTCCCCGCCAACGTGAGTAAGCTTCGCTTCGATATTTTTGGTGGTGGCGGAGTCAGCGACACCGGCCACGAAAGCGGCTCGGGCGCCCGAACCACCGGAATCGTTGAAGTGAAGCCGGGACAGACGGTTCGTATCATTGCGGGCGGCGGTTCTGGGGGAAACTACCACCGCCGGGGCAGGCTTACGACTGACGGGCCCGGACGAGGCGGTCGTGGCTACGGCGACGGCGGCGACGCACCCCGATTCACTATGCCTGCCGAAGTGGTGGCTGAAGTGACCAAACGTTACCCGGGCGCCCTCAACTGGAGGGAACTTGAAGACGGTCCTAAAGGTACCGTTGAGGTTTATGGACACCCCGGCGGCGGCGCCTCGGCACTGCTGATTGACGGCGAAGTTATCGCTGTTGCAGGCGGTGGCGGTGGCGGCGGCGTCACCTACTCCTACACCTCAGCGCCTCATGCTAAGCATTTCCCCGCTGTTCTTGATGCGAGCGTGACGAATTTTTACCACCCGACTGATCCTCCCATTCGCAGCTTTGCGGGTAGCGGTTTGAGCACTCGCGGTGGAGACGCCACCACGGGCACCCAGTTCTACACCCACAGCCTGAACACTAAGGTATCTGTTGACGGCGGTAAGGGCGGAAACAACGGCGCAGGTGGAGCGGGTGCTGCTAAGCCCGAGGTGCCGACCGGTAGCCCCAACCATATCTTTAGCTACGACAGCCAGAATAACCAGGTGCTGTACAGCTCTTCGACCGCAGGTAACGCGGGCGGCTCCGGCTTTAAGGCTAAGGGCGGTAATGGTGCTGTCGCTTATAGCTACCAGCTCGACAATAATGACCCGAAGAACCTTGAAGTGCTGACTCTGCCCGGCGGCGAGCGCATCGAATTCTCTGCCGAGGAGACCGCTGCCGAGTTCAACGGCTACCAGTTCGCAATGTCCGGAGGCGGTGGCGGCGGCTACGGCGGTGGCGGTTCGGGCGCTGCGCTGGCGCTGTCTGCTATTACGACCATTCAGAAGTGGAATAACAACCCTGCGGGCATCCGCCAGAGCGTGAGCTACCTGCAGTTCTCCGGTGCCGGTGGTGCGGGTGGTTCGTACCTGTCGCCGCGCGTTATTGAGGGTGAAATCTCTAACTCTATGAACGCGATGAGGACCGGCATTAACGTCCATGATGGCGAGGCCAAGGTGTACCTCTGCGAGACTAAGGGTTAGTCTAACGCCCTCTCAAGATTGAGGGGTAGAAAAGCCTGCGAGTGTATGTGCTCGCGGGCTTTTTCGCGCCCGGAAACGCCGGCTCCAGCTACGCCATTAGCCCGGTCTGCGGCCTGGAATGGGTACGCGGCGGCTCCGGTGGTGCAGGCGGATCCTACCTGGCGCCGAACGTGCGTAACGGCGCAATCATTGGCACTAAGGAGGCGCCGGCCGGCCCGAACGTGCGCGTGAACGGCATGGCGGAGGTTCGCTTTAAGTAAGCGGCTCAATCTGCTACATAACCGTAGAGGTTTTATGACCTCGGCTGGTTGCAGACACGCTAGGTTATGGGCATGCTAGAGGCGGGGAGCCTGGGATGTACATCCCAGGCTCCCCGCCTCTGTGTATTCAACGCCCGCCTGAAAAGGCGAGTCACCGGCAGAGCTAGTGGAGGTTAGAGAACCTCAACCACCTCGACGCCCTCATCTTCAAGTTCGGCAACCACGTCGTCGAGCTTGTCCTCGTGCACGGGCGCGGTCAGGTCAACCAGAACGCGAGTCTCGTAGCCTGCATCGACCGCATCGCGAGCGGTTGCCGACACGCAATAATCGGTGGCGATACCGACAACATCGACGAACTCGATACCGTGCTCATCCAGCCACTCCGACAGGGGAGTCTGCGGGCCGTCCTCGGACGCATCCGCACCAGGCTCGTGCTCGCCGGTTGCGACCTCATCCTCGGGGGCGAGAAGACCCTCAAAACCCGAGTAGGCTGCCTCGAAGCGGCCCTTGCGGAAGTACGCCTCAATGTAGTCGGTGTCCAGGTTCTCGTGAATCTGCGAGCCTTCGCTCTTGGCGACGCAGTGCACCGGCCAGGAGTCAACGTAGTCGGGGGTGTCAGAGAAGTGCGAGCCCGGATCGATATGCCAGTCCTGGGTGGCGACAATCGCGTCGTAGCGGTGGTGGTTGTTCTCCACGTATTCGCTAATCAGTGCGGCAACGTCCGCACCGCGCTCGGTGGCGAGGGCGCCGCCGGCGCAGAAATCGTTCTGCACGTCAACAATAATCAGTGCCTTAGACATGTCTGTCCTTTACAAGTAGGAATGAGTTTTCACTCTGATTCGCCAGGTGAAAAACAGTATCTCAGAAGGGTGGTTTAGATGAATTCGGTCGGAATGATCGGCTCACCCTCCGAGAGGCGGTGGGCAGCTTCGGGAAGCTCAGCCAGGGATGCTACGTGGCGGGCGGTTGCGCGGCGCACACCTTCCTCACCGGTGAAGCCGGGGAGCAGCTCGCCGTTGCGGACGAAGTCCACCATGAGCGGGCGGGTGCCCTCGAGCAGGTTCGGGTCCTCGTGGGTGCCCAGAACCTCGGCGGTCGCAATGCCCATGCTGTTGAGGCGGCGGGCCGCACGCTTGGCGCCACCGATGGACGCCTTGCCAGCCGACGCCTTAGCGACCGGCTGCATTTCACCGGCGGAGTTCTCACGCTCAACGACCTTGTACACCATGGAGGAGGTCGGCGCGCCGGAACCGGTGACCAGCTTGGTGCCCACGCCGTAGGAGTCCACGGGTGCTGCCGCCAGGGATGCGATGGCGTACTCGTCCAGGTCGCTGGTGACGGTGATCTTGGTGTGGGTGTTGCCGAGCGAGTCGAGCAGTTCACGCACACGTGCCGCGGTGGCGACCAGGTCGCCGGAGTCCAGGCGCACGCCGCCAAGCTCTTCGCCCGCGAGTTCCACGCCGAGGCGGACCGCCTCGTCCACGTTGTAGGTGTCGACGAGCAGGGTGGTGCGGGCGCCGAGGGAACGCAGCTGCGCCTCGAACGCTTCACGTTCGCTGTCGTGCAGCAGGGTGAACGCGTGGGCGCTGGTGCCGATGGTGTGCAGGCCGTAGCGCAGGCCAGCCTCCAGGTTGGAGGTGCCCGCGAAGCCGGCAATCACGGCGGCGCGTGCGGCGGAGACGGCGGCGCGTTCGTGGGCGCGGCGCGAACCCATTTCGAGGCAGGGGCGGTTGCCAGCGGCTGCGCTCATGCGGGAGGCGGCGCTCGCCACGGCGGAGTCAAAGTTCAGGATGGACAGCAGGTAGGTTTCGAGGACGCATGCTTCGGCGAAGGTGCCTTCGACCTGCATGACGGGGGAGTGGGGGAAGAACGCTTCGCCTTCTGCGTAGCCGCGGATGTTGCCGCTGAAGGTGAAGGATTCGAGGTAGGAGAGGGTTTCTTTGTTGACGATGTTGCGGGAGGAGAGGAAGGAGAGTTCTTCGTCGTTGAAGCGGAAGTTAGCGAGGCCTTCGAGGAATCGGCCGGTGCCTGCGAGGACGCCGTAGCGGCGGCCTGCGGGCAGGCGGCGGGTGAAGACTTCGAAGGTGCACTTACGGTTGGCTGCGCCGGAGGCGAGTGCCGCCTGGAGCATGGTCAGTTCGTAGTGGTCGGTGAGAAGGGAAGTAGTAGCCATGTGTTTATTGTAGTGGGGGATTAGGGTATTTTTCCTCTTGAGTCGGCGTGTCAATCACTACATAAAGTATTCTTGACTCTAAGTGCTGTAGTATGACAAATTACCAGCACTCTGTGCGGGAGCAACACCGGAGCTACACAGGGGCAACACATACCCGCCCGTATAATCAAAGGGAACCGGCCGCAAAGGAAACCAATGAACACTACCGCCGTGACCCTCTCCACCGGAACCCTCGAGGACACCGACCTCGACACCGCCCTGGAGAACATCCTCGCCACAGACACCCCCTGGAAAGTCATCGTCTGGAACGACCCCGTCAACCTCATGACCTACGTGTCCTACGTCTTCCGCAGCCATTTTGGCTACTCCCGCGCCCGCGCAGAAGAGCTCATGCTGCAGGTGCACAACAACGGCAAGGCAATCGTCTTCACCGGCTCGCGCGAAGACGCCGAAAAACACACCCAGGCAATGCACGCCTGGGGTCTGCTGGCAACCTTCGAGAAAGTAGAAAACTAATGGCGCGACCCTTCCGCCGCACCCCCGGAGGCTACACCGCCTCCTTCGAACCCGCCGAACGCGACCTGATCCGCGAACTCGCCGAAGACGTGCGCGCGCTACTGCGCCCGGCAGATACCACCGCCGACGGCGGCACCGTCGACCCGCTGGAGGCGCTGGTCGGCATCACCGAAAACCCTACCATCCCCGCTGATAGCGCCGTAGCACGCCTGCTCCCCGCCGCAAGCAGCGACGACGAGGCCGCCACCGAATACCGCCGCTACACCGAACGCGACCTGCGCGAAACCAAACGCGCGAACCTCGCCATGCTCGCCTTCGACATTGAATCCAGCGACCTGCGCCTGAACGAAGAACACGCCCGCGCCTGGGCTGCCGCGCTCGGTGATATTCGCCTGGTGCTCGCCGACCGCCTCTACATTGTGGACGAAGACACCGCAGAAGATATTGCGGCGTTCACCGACCCTTCCGAGATCGAGACCCAAGAAGAGTACATGGCTGTGGTGTACAACTTCGTCTCCTGGGTTCAGGACTCGCTCATGCTCGCCATGCTCGACGGGCTGGACGACGAAGAAACGACCGGCGGAGTATTTGGCGGGGCAAATGGCGGGGAAAAAGAGCAAGAATAGAACGAATTTTTCGAATTACCCCTCAAACTATCGTCATATACAACCACATAATGGTGGTTCTCGACTCATCTAACCGCTCAACGGACTAAAAGGGTAACCTTAGCGAGTTAGCATAGAACGTGGTACCCGACCGATAACGAAGTGTAGGTGACACATGAGTGACAGCATCGACGCAACAAATCCCTACCGTGCCCGCACCCCCTGGGGAAGCCCCGCGCCCGTAGGCCCCACCGCCGCGGCACCCATCGGCGTCTTCGACTCCGGCGTTGGCGGACTCACCGTGGCACGCGCCATCATGGACCAGCTGCCTCACGAACGCATCATCTACGTCGGCGACACCGCCCACGGCCCCTACGGCCCCCTCAAAATCGCAGAAGTACGCGCCAACGCCCTGCGCATCATGGACGAACTCGTCGACTCTGGCGTGAAAATGCTCGTCATCGCCTGCAACACCGCCTCCGCAGCGGTGCTCCGCGACGCCCGCGAACGCTACACCCGCCAGTACGGCATCCCCGTCATCGAGGTGATTCAGCCTGCCGCCCGCCGTGCGCTCGCCGCAACCCGCAACCGCAAGATTGGCGTGATTGCGACGGAGGCGACCGTCACCTCCCGCGCCTACGAGGACACTTTCGCGATCACCCCGAACCTTGAGGTGCACTCGGTGGCGTGCCCGCGCTTCGTGGAGTTCGTGGAGAAGGGCATTACCTCCGGCCCCGAGCTGCTGGAGACCGCCCGCGAGTACCTGCAGCCGCTCAAGGACGCCGGCGTGGACACCCTTGTGCTTGGCTGTACTCACTACCCGCTGCTGGCCGGCGTGATTTCCTACATTATGGGCGAGGACGTCACCCTGGTTTCCTCCGCGGATGAGACCGCGAAGGACGTGTACCGCGAACTGCTCAACCACGCCATTGAAAGCCCGGTCCCCGCGGAAAACCCGCACCACGAATTCCTCGCCACCGGCGAATCTGAGACGTTCTCGCAGCTAGCACGCCGCTTCCTCGGCCCCGAGGTCACCAACGTGCGCCACACCAGCTCCGTGGCGGAACGCTACCCGACCGGCTCGCTGGCGGCACTCACCCCCGAAATGCTTGCGGCACACCGCAGCATCACCCTCGACGAATCGGCAGATCCTGCAGAGGCAGCACACACTGTCGCGGGCACCGAATTTTCTGGCACCACCCCTAAGGACGACACCTCATGCGTCTAACCGTTATCGGTTGCACGGGCTCCTTTCCCGGCCCCGTCTCACCGGCTAGTTGCTACATGCTCACCGCCACGGACTTCGCGGGTCGAACCTGGCGCATCATCATGGACATGGGCAACGGCTCCCTCGGCATGCTCCAGCGCCATATCGATCTGAGCGATATCGACGCGATTCTGATTTCGCACCTGCACCCGGACCACTGCATCGACCTGTCCGGTCTGCACGTGGCGGTCAAGTGGGATCCGCGCGGCTGGCCCAAGGGCCGCATTCCGCTGTACGGTCCCGCCGCGATTAACGAGTACCTTTCAGCGACTCACGGCCTGGACCCGGATCCGGGCATGAGCACCGAGTTCGAGTACCACACCTGGACTGAGGGTGAGCCCGTGCAGATTGGCCCCTTCCGCGTGGAGCCGTTCCGCGTGGTTCACCCCTCGAAGGACCCGTACGCCCTGCGCATCACCTGCAACGACCGCGAGGGCCACACCGTGTTCTCGTACTCGGGCGATACCGACCTGTGCGAGGGCCTGGTCAAGGCTGCGCGCGGCGCTGACCTGTTCCTCTGCGAGGCAGCCTACCAGGAGGGTCGCGACGACGCCCTGCGCGGTATTCACCTGACCGGCAAACGCGCCGGCGAAGCCGCCACGGAGGCGGGCGTGCGTAACCTGCTACTGACCCACTTGCCCGTGTGGAACGACCCGGACATCGCCCGCGCGGAGGCGCGCAGTGCCTTCTCCGGCCCGGTCGGCATTGCCGAAATGGCGGCAAGCTACCGCATCTACCCGCGCCCGACAGAGGCTCACCCGGTCACGTCCACCCTGAACGTGGTGGAGGTGCTTGACCCGCCGCTGAACACCGCGATTGCGCTCCCTAAACCAGAGCTGGACTAGGCGAAGCCCAAGCTGGACTAGACCAAACCCGAGCTAGGCTAAAACAAACTGGACTAGTGCAAACTGCACTCAGCCTCGCCCACTTTTCGACATAGATTCAACAGACAGACACAGATCCCGCAGACAGATTCAAGGAGAACCCATGACTGCAACCCGCGAAGACGGCCGCGCCCTCAACGAACTGCGCCCCATCACCATTACCCGCGGCTGGTCCCGCAATGCTGAGGGTTCCGCCCTCATCGAGTTCGGCAACACCCGCGTGCTGTGCACTGCATCCTTCACCGAGGGTGTGCCGCGCTGGCTCAAGGGCGAAGGTAAGGGCTGGGTGACCGCCGAGTACGCGATGCTGCCGCGCGCCACCAACACCCGTTCTTCGCGCGAGTCGCTGAAGGGCCGCGTGGGCGGCCGCACCCACGAGATTTCTCGCCTGATTGGTCGCTCCCTGCGTGCGGTCATCAACATGGATGAGCTGGGCGAGAACACCATCGTGCTCGACTGTGACGTTCTGCAGGCTGACGGCGGCACCCGCACCGCTTCTATTACCGGCGCGTACGTGGCGCTGGCTGACGCTATTTCCTGGGCGAAGGAGCAGAAGATTCTGCCCGCTAAGGCGAACCCGCTGATTGATTCGGTGTCCGCAATTTCGGTGGGCATTATTGACGGCACCCCCATGCTGGACCTGCCCTACACCGAAGACGTGCGCGCCGAGACCGACATGAACGTGGTCGTCACCGGCAGCGGTAAGTTTGTTGAGGTTCAGGGCACCGCCGAGGGTGTGCCTTTCGACCGCGACGAACTCAACAGCCTGCTCGACCTGGCGCTGGAAGGCACCGCTGAGCTGGCTCAGATTCAGCGTGAAGCACTGGCACACTAACCCGTCCCAGTAACTAGTTCCGTCAACAAGGAGAAACTATGGCAGACGCAAAGATTGTTCTGGCAAGCCACAATAAGGGCAAGCTCAAGGAACTGCGCGAAATTCTGCGCGGACGCATTGACGGCCTGGACGTTGACACCCAGGTGGTTGACGCCTCCAGCGTGAACGCCCCCGATGTTCCCGAGACCGGCGTGACCTTCGCTGAGAACTCCCTGCTGAAGGCGCGCGCTGTTGCCGAGGCAACCGGCCTGGTCGCTATTGCTGACGATTCCGGTCTGTCTGTGGATGTGCTCAACGGCGCTCCCGGTATTTTCTCGGCGCGCTGGGCGGGTCGCCACGGCGATGATTCCGCGAACCTGAATCTGCTGCTGGCTCAGCTGAGCGATATTCCTGCCGAGCACCGCGGCGCGAAGTTCTGCTGCGCGGCGTCGGTTGCCGCCCCGAGCGGTTTTGAGGCGGTTGAGTACGGCGAGCTGCCCGGTGAGCTGCTGACCGCACCGGCGGGGGAGGGCGGCTTCGGTTACGACCCGATTCTGCGCCCCGTGGAACTGAACGGTGAGAACGCCCTGTACGAGGGGCAGTACGCTGGCAAGTCTTGCGCTGAGATTCCCGCCGAGATTAAGAACTCGATTAGCCACCGTGCGCGTGCTTTTGAGGCGCTGATTCCTCAGATTGCGGCGGCGCTGACCTCCTAAAATCGCTGTCTAAAACCGTCGCTGAGGTGCCAGAGCATACTCACTGTGCCGCTCTGTTGGGTGAAAACGCGGGGGTTGGGTACGATTTTTTCGTGCATCCCCCTAAAATCCCCCACAGGGATACCAATTAAGGGCACAATAGGTAGAGAAGCTTTACCTCAAGGTTAGTGGCACCAAAGAAAAACTCGTCTGCTGAAGGTACCTTCGGCAGACGAGTTTTGCTATTGAAGAGCCTTTTAGCGGGGCATCTGCCCGACGCTTGCTGTCACCGACCGCGGTAGAAAAACCTGCAGCGAAAGAGACACACCGATGCTCATCCTTCTTCTGCTGATGGCACTCGCCCTTGCCGCCGGATGCTGGGCGTACTCCTACGTGTGGCGCGGACTGAACCGCCGCGTCATTGCCGCCGTGAAGGTGGTCGATCCGATGATTACGCTCGGCCCGTACGTCATGGCGGCGTGGGTGGCGTTCATGGCTCTAATCGCCACGAATATCTGGGCGACCGGCACCCTGCACACTGTGCTGACGATTATTTTCTGCGTGGTTGCCGCAGGTTGCCTCGGCTGGGCTGGATTCTGGTTGCTCATGCACTGCCTGGGCGGGCAGACCCCGGGCAAACGCCCGATGTGGTGGCGCGAGGCGGTTGCCGCGAAGTTCGCCTGGCGTAACCTCTCGCGCATGCC
Organism: Rothia mucilaginosa ATCC 25296; assembly: GCF_000175615.1. Lineage (GTDB taxonomy): Bacteria > Actinomycetota > Actinomycetes > Actinomycetales > Micrococcaceae > Rothia > Rothia mucilaginosa. Next base: position 166,649 of record NZ_ACVO01000005.1, read on the forward strand.
CGCCTACCTGGGTGCTCGCACCAGCATCCTGCCGGTGGAGAACCCGCACCTGACCAAGCCGTATTCGGGGTCGTGGACTCGCCCGCTCGGTGCGACCATGCCCGGGTACAGCTCCAACGGCGAGTTTATTGAGGGCTTTGACGAGTTCGGTCGTAAGATGCCTCATATCTACCCTGTAGGCCCTGAACCGACCATTTTTGAGATGGCGCGCTGGGGTAAGTCGGTGAGCTCCGATCAGTTGCTGACGACCTTCCTGCCGACCGCTCCGTTCGAGCGTCTGCGTCTGCCCGGCACCATGACGGGCCCCTTCACCTTTGCGGGGGAGGTGCCGCACGGTGCGGTGACGAAGTGGCCTCGCCGCAGCGGTGCAAACCGCGCCTTTGGCTCCTACGCTCGTCTGGGCGAAATCACCGAACGCAAGGTGGAGCTGCTGGTCGACCACCGCCTCATTGCGGCACTGCAGACCACCCGTGAAAGCTACGAACGCCGACACAGCTGGATGCTCGCCTTCACCGATATCGCAGACGGCGACTTCACGATGGACGCCGATGAGAACGGCAACCTGCGCATCACCTTCGGCATGGTCACCGAGGGCTACGAGACTCCGTGGGTCTTCACCAGCACCCTGAAAGACAGCCCGCGCCTGCGCCGCAAGGTACGCCACGCCATGAGGGAACGCCGCGTCCTCAAGCAGAGCAGCGGCGAGCTGATGGACTGGTACTTCGTGCCGAAGCTCAGCGAATTCCCGCACGGCCCGGTCACGAATGAGCTTCCCGAAGAGTTCTACTTCAAGTCCAATATCATGGTCACGAACCGTCACGAGAGCTCCTCGCGCGCCTCGGGTGAGGCTCACTAGGGCAGTGCCACTGCTATGAGGCGCCCAGAGTGGACATCTCAGAAATGCATCCTAAAAATTCAGACATCCACAGATACTCACACGCCGGCTGCTACTCCATAGGGGAGTGGCAGCCGGTGCTTTTCTGCTGTTTCATTCTCTCGGCAGCGTCTAATAACGGTACAGAGAGCCTCATGACGGCGCAGGCAGAAGCGGGCAACAAGCCACGATAGAATAGAAACTTAGAGCACTATGAGCGCAAGCCCGGGGCATTTTTTCTCCCTTCTGCGAGCTTGCCGTGCTGAGACCTCTGCAGAGCATATTTGCAGAGACACCTGCAGAGAACACACAGTCATCACTTGCCGAAAGGATTCCCGTGGCGTCTTCGAACTACACCGCCCGTCACCTCTCCGTGCTGGAAGGTCTGGAAGCTGTACGCAAACGCCCGGGCATGTACATTGGCTCCACCGACTCCCGCGGTCTGATGCACTGCCTCTGGGAGATTATCGACAACTCGGTGGATGAGGCGCTCGCCGGTTTCGGCCAGTCCATTCAGGTCATTTTGTACCGTGACGGTTCGGTTGAGGTGCGCGATGATGGCCGCGGTATCCCCACCGACATTGAGCCGCGCACCGGCCTGTCCGGTGTGGAGGTCGTGTTCACTAAGCTGCACGCCGGCGGTAAGTTTGGCGGCGGCTCCTATAACGCGTCCGGTGGTTTGCACGGTGTGGGCGCTTCCGTGGTGAACGCGCTGTCTTCCCGTCTGGACGTGCAGGTGGACCGTGGCTCGAAGACCTACCAGATGTCCTTCCGCCACGGCATTCCCGGATTCTTCGAGTCCGGCCGCACCCCCAAGCCCGAAGATCCGTTCACTCCCGCAACCGAGGGCACTGACGCCCTGCAGATTGTGGGTCGCGCTAAGCGTGGCGTGACCGGCACCCGTGTGCGCTATTGGGCTGACCCGCAGATTTTCACCCCCGACGCTAAGTTCAGCTACGAGGACTTGGCTGCTCGTGCGCGTCAGACCGCGTTCCTCATTCCGGGTCTGCGTATTTGCATCCGCGATGAGCGCCGCCTGCCCGGCACCCCCGGCGAGTTGGAGCCCCACGAGGAAGTTTTCCAGTACGACGGCGGCATTAGCGAGTTCGTCGAGTTTCTGGCGCACGATGAGCGTATTACCGACACCTGGCGTTTTAGCGGCAGCGGATCTTTCACCGAGACCGTGCCCGTGCTCGGTGAGGACGGCCGCTCGCAGCTGACCGACGTGGAGCGCGATTGCGAAGTGGACGTTGCGTTGCGCTGGGGTATTGGCTACGAGACGACGGTCCGCAGCTTCGTGAATATTATTGCCACCCCCAAGGGCGGTACTCACACGACCGGTTTTGAGCAGGGCCTGCTGCGCGTGATGCGCAAGCACCTTGCCGATAATGCCCGCAAGTACAAGGTGGGTAACGACAAGATTGAGAAGGACGACGTGCTCGCCGGCTTGACCGCCGTGCTGACCGTGCGTCTTGCCGAGCCGCAGTTTGAGGGTCAGACCAAGGAGATTCTGGGTACCCCGGCGGTTCGCCAGATCGTGTCGAAGGTCGTGGGTGATGCGCTGAAGGCTCGCCTGGAGTCGACCACCCGTGCGGAGAAGGCTCAGGCGACTGCTCTGTGCGAGAAGGTCGTCTCTGAAATGAAGACCCGCGTCTCGGCGCGCATCCATAAGGAAACTCAGCGCCGTAAGACCGCGCTGGAGTCTTCGTCCATGCCCACTAAGCTGGTGGATTGCCGTTCGACCAATGTTGAGCATTCTGAGCTGTTCATTGTGGAGGGTGACTCGGCACTGGGTACTGCGCGTCTGGCGCGTTCTTCTTCGTATCAGGCTCTGCTGCCGATTCGCGGTAAGATCCTGAACACTCAGCGTGCTTCGGTGACTGATGTGCTTGCGAATGCTGAGTGTGCGGCGCTGATTCAGGTCATCGGTGCAGGCTCGGGCCGTACTTTTGATCTGGACTCTGCTCGCTACGGCAAGGTCATTATGATGACCGATGCGGACGTGGACGGCGCCCACATTCGTACCCTGCTGCTGACTCTGTTCTACCGTTACATGCGTCCGCTGATTGAGGCGGGTCGCGTGTACGCTGCGGTTCCGCCTCTGCATCGCGTGGAGGTGGTGCGCCGCGGTAAGCCGAACGAGATGGTGTACACCTACTCGGAGAAGCAGCTGCATGAGCTTCTGGATTCTTTGCAGGAGCAGGGTGTGTCCTATAAGGAACCCATTCAGCGTTATAAGGGTCTGGGTGAGATGGACGCTGACCAGCTGGCTGAGACGACGATGGATCCGCGTCATCGTATGTTGCGCCGTATTCGCATTGAGGATGCGGAGGCTGCCGAGCGTGCGTTCTCCTTGTTGATGGGTTCTGAGGTGGCTCCGCGTAAGGAGTTCATCATTGCGGGTGCTCATCAGTTGGATACTGAGAGCATCGATATGTAGCTTGCGGCACTTTGCGGGGGAGCGGTGCCTGGCGTGTCACAATTCATGATTTTTTCGTGATAATAGTCACACTATTTCTTGGAAATCTCAGTAAAATCGGTATAATTTAGGCAAATTTAAGCTTTGAGCACTACTTGAACCACCTGTCATATTCCGGGAATCTGTCACCAAAATTTTGCAGAAATAATATAAAAATGCAAAGTTTCACCGTGGTTCCGAAACTGCCTCGCAACCCTGCAATGCACCACAGCGTTTCGCCCCTCAATCCACTCGCACAGTGGGGGATAACGTTCAACGTACCTTTAGCGAAACGTCAAACAATAAACGTCCATACTATGCACAGCCTACTCACAGCTCCTCAGGAAAACCCTGTACCTTAGAAGCATGAGAGACAGTGTGTCAGTAACTCTCGTATGCCCTCCATCGATGGCGGACTACCCGAAATCTGGCACAAACACACATTAAGTACACACATAGTAAGGACCTATCAATGGATCCCCTTGATTTTGGTAGGTGGCAGTTCGGTATTACCACCGTCTACCACTTCTTCATGGTTCCGCTGACTCTGGGTCTGGGCCTTGTTGTGACCTACCTGTACATTCGCTACGTTCGTACCAAGAAGGACGAATACAAGCGCATGACGAAGTTCTGGGGCAAGCTGTACCTCATTAACTTCGCAATGGGTGTGGCCACCGGTCTGGTTCAGGAATTCCAGTTCGGCATGGCGTGGAGTGAATACTCCCGCTTCGTCGGCGACGTCTTCGGCGCTCCGCTGGCAATGGAAGGCCTCTTCGCCTTCTTCGTTGAGTCGACCTTCCTGGGTCTGTGGATCTTCGGTTGGGATCGCCTCAAGCCTGCTGTACACGCATTCTCGCTGTTCATGGCAGTCCTCGGCTCCTGGATTTCTGCATTCTTCATTCTGGTTGCAAACTCCTGGATGCAGCACCCCGTTGGTGCAGAAATGATTGACGGTCGTCCCCGTATGACCGACATCGGTGCTGTGCTGCTGAACCCCCTCGCATGGGTGACCTTCACTCACGTCATCACCTCCGCTATCCAGGTTGCTGGTGGCTTCCTGGTTGGTATCGCATGGTACAAGCTGTGGCGCCGCCGCAAGGACGGCATCGACAAGGTCGTTGACGGCAAGGTTGTTGTTGGTGAGTCCGACAAGGGCGCACGCGACAAGGCCGACTTCCAGGTCTGGTTCAAGTCCCTGCGCCTGGGTGCTGTTGTGGGCCTGCTCGCCTTCGCAGGTATCGGCGCGTCCGGTCACATTCAGGCACAGATGATGATTCACGAGCAGCCCATGAAGATGGCTGCTGCAGAAGCTGCGTGCCACGACGGCACCTCCTTCTCCGTTCTGACCGTCGGTGAGCTCGGCGCTCAGAGCTGTGACAAGATTACCCCCGTCATCGAGGTTCCCGGCGTGCTGTCCTTCCTGGCACACGACAACTTCGACACCCCGGTGAAGGGCATCCAGACCCTGCTGCCCGAGTACGAAGCTAAGTTCGGCACCAACCTGCCCAACAACCCGCTCTACGGTGAGCGTGCAGGTCAGAAGATTGACTACCTGCCCTCCCTCGAGGTCTCCTACTGGGGCTTCCGCGGCATGATGGGCCTCGGCGGAATCGTTCTGCCCTTCTACCTCTACGCACTGTGGGTAACCCGTAAGAAGGGCGTAGGCACCGTCCCCGAGTCCAAGCTGCTCAAGAACGTTGCTGTCTGGTCTATCCTGGCTCCCTTCTTTGGCATCGCACTGGGCTGGATCTTCACCGAAATGGGCCGCCAGCCCTTCGTTGTGGCTCCGAACCTTCAGGGTGATCCCTCGATTCACCTGTTCACCGCAGCAGCTATCTCCCCGGGTGTTTCCGGTGAAGAAATCCTCTTCTCCCTGCTCACCCTGGGCCTGCTCTACGGTGTGCTGATGGTGGTTGAGGTTTACCTGCTCATTAAGTACGTCAAGGCCGGTGTTGTGGCAGCAATGCCCGAGCTGGTTCAGTCGCACCACGAGGACGAGTCCAACGACAAGTCCAAGCGCGATGTGCTGGAGTTCGCCTACTAGGCGGGTAAGGATTGATTCACCATGAACTTTGATTTCAATATCTTTGCCGGTCAGCCTGGCCTGCCCACCCTCTGGTTTGTCGCCATTGGCGTCTTCCTCATCATGTACCTGATTCTCGACGGCTTCGACCTGGGCGTCGGTATGCTGATGGGTTCCAAGTTCACTAAGAACGAGAAGGAACGTCGTCTGCTGCTGAACATCATCGGCCCCGTCTGGGACGGTAACGAGGTGTGGATTGTGTCCGGCGGTGCTGCTATCTTCGCAGCATTCCCCATCTGGTACGCAGCCCTCTTCTCGGCTCTGTACATTCCTCTGACCCTCGCGCTGGTCTTCCTGATTCTGCGCGTGGTCGCAATTGAATACCGCGGTAAGAAGAACGACGAGAAGTGGATCCGTAACTGGAACATCGCTCTGTCTGTTTCTTCCTTCTTCATCGCACTGCTCGTCGGCGCTCTGCTGGGCCTGACCTCCATGGGTCTGCCCATCAACGACAATGGTGACCGCGTCGGCGGCGCCTTCGCATGGGTCTCCCTGCCGGTTCTGCTCGGCGGTCTGGGCTTCGTTGGCTTCTCCCTGGTTCAGGGTCTTGCCTTCATCGCCCTGAAGACCGACGGCGATATCCGCGACCGTGCCCGCAACACCCTGGTGCGCTGGGCTCCCGTCCTGCTGCTGCCGATCGTTGCATGGGTTCTGGCTCTGGACTTCACCACCGGTAACGGCATCTCCTGGCTGTGCACCATCCTGGCTGTGGTTGCTGTTCTGATTGCTTGGATCTCCGCAAAGGGTGGCCGTGAGGGTCGCGCTTTCGCTGGTCTGTCCGTGTTCCTCGCATTCGGCGCGCTGGCAATCTTCACCGCAATGTACCCGAACGTTCTGCCCTCCACCCTGGACCCGGCATACTCGCTCACCATTGCGAACGCATCCAGCTCCGAGTACACCCTGGGCGTTATGACCTTCGTGACCTGCCTTGGTCTGCCGGTCGTCTTCGTCTACCAGGCATGGACCTACTGGGTCTTCCGTAAGCGTCTGCACGTGGATCACATCCCCGACGCTCACGACGCTACCGAACTGGCTGAACTGCCGACCAAGTAGCATGTAGCTGATTGAAAATCCCCCGGATTTCTCTTTCGAGAAGTTCGGGGGATTTTTCTATGCCACCCAGAGGACTATTCCCTCAGAGGATATTCTCGCAGAGGATGCAGCTCGCGGCAGGCGAGTGGGCGCGCAAAAATTTTTGCTGCACGCCTCCCGAAATTCGGGCGCGACAGGGAGTAAAAGGTGTAATGTGGTGTACAACTCACTCTTATGAAAGGGGTTCAACGATGAAGTTCCTCAATCGTAGCTCCACTGCACCCGCCCCTCGCGCCGGTTTGAGCCGTCGATTGCTCACCACGGGTGCCCTGCTGGCCATCGGCGTGCTCCAGCTGAGCGCATGCTCGCTCTTCAACCCGCCGCTGGAACGTGACGAAAGCGTCCACGCCATCTTCGACGCGGAGCAGGACATCGTAAAGATGCCCCTGGACGATTACCCCTACTACGAGGGGGGCACTCATTACGAATACACGGCCTATCAAATTGCCATTAAGCAGTGCTACGCCGAACACGGGCAGAGCTACACCGCCCCCGACCAAGCTCCCCAATCTGAAAGCGCGCCGAGTGGCGATAATGGGCGAAAGTACGGCCCCTGGAACGTCGAATACGCCAAGAAGTACGGATTCCAGAAGCGAGACCCCAACGCCGCCCCCATCTCCTTTAGCTCACCGGAGAGCTTGAGCCCCGAGGAGCAGCTTCGCACCGAATGTCTTGACAAGGCCCGCGAGACCCTGGACGCCGCGGTGCCCGAAGGCAAGAGGCTCGAGAATGACGTGCAGTCCACATACAGTCGTATCTCCAGCGACGCAACCAGCGCCGTTTACGGTAGCAAACTGCACCGCGAGCTCGAAGAGAAGTGGAAGCAATGCGTCTCAGACCGCGGCCTCACCCCTCGCTCGGCAGGCTCCGTCGCCGAGGAAACCCCGCTGAATGAGCAGCTGAGCAAGAACAACGGATTCAACGAGCCCGCCTCCGAAGAAGAGATCCGCATCGCCACCATCCAGGCCGAATGTAACCAGCAGGTCGGCATGAGCAAGCAGCTCTACGACCTGGAGGCACAATACCAGATGCCGCTCATCCGCAAGTACCAGGCGCAGCTTGAGCAGGAACGCAAGGCAGAACGTGAGCGTGACGAGAAGTTCAAGCAGTACGTTCTGGAGCACCAGTAAACCGGGGCGCTAAAAGACAGCGCAACGGAATATAGCGCACAGAAATAGACAGCGCTGACACAGTTCAGAAAGACACCGCCATGACCACTCACACGAAAAACCAAAACAGCGGGCACCGCTTTAGCGAGCGCATCGCCCGACCCCGCGTGCTCCTGCTGCTGGCTATTCTCGCCATCGGTTCGCTCATGCTGTCCTTCTACCTGGGCACCCGCTACGCCGCCACGGGCCCCGACCCGGCCGTGCAGGCAAAAACCGTGATCCCGGTCTGGGCGAAGGTTGAAGAACGCACCGTCAGCGAGGGCCTCGCCATTGCCGGAACCACCAAGGCGGGGGAGACCGCCCCGATTAGCGCGCGCACCAACGGTGAGCCGGTGCTCGTCTACCAGAACCAGAAGCCCGGTAACGTGCTCAAGGCCGGTGACTTCATCGGCATTATCGGCGCCGACCCCGTCTTCGTACTGGAGGGTCCGTTGCCGCTGTACCGCGACCTCAACCTGGGCGATAACGGCGACGACGTGCTCGCCTTCCAGAAGGCACTGAACTCCGCCGGGTACGCCACCGCTCAGAGCGGCACAGTCACCGAAGACACCCTCGACGCCGTCACGCGCCTGCACCGCGCGCACCTGACCGGCGTGCCCAGCGAAGGGGTCACCAGCATTGCCCGCAGCAACTACGCGATTCTGCCCGGCGGAAGCCACACCGTCACCGCAGTTGCGGCGGTCGGCCAGCTCATCAGCGACGGCAACCCCATCGCGAGTGTAGAAACCAGCGAACCCTACGTGGAATCCAGCGTTGAGCTCTCCGTTGCCAATAAGCTCAAGGCCGGCGACCGCGTTAGCCTGCGCACCTCCACCGGCAGCGTGGAGGGCACCATCACCAGCATTGGTGAGCTGCAGAACGACCCCTCCAAGGGTGCGGCAAAGAGCGTGCGATTCAGCGCCGACGACCCGAGCAAACTCACTCCGGGGCAGAGCGCATCCATCACCAGTAAGGGCAACACCTCAACCACCCTCGCCGTGCCGACTACCGCGGTACGTCAGGATTCCCAGGGCACCTACGTGCTCGTTGAAAAGGGCGGAAGCTCCACCTCGACCAGCAAGGATGCGCCCGCCACCGAACGAGTCAACGTTGAGGTTCTACGCACCGCCGGCGGATACGCCGCAATCAACGCGAACCTCAGCGCGGGACAGAAGGTGCTTGTCTCATGAGCCGCCGTAAGATAACCCCAGACACAAGCCCAGGACGTGCGCCTACAATTGCGCCCAACGTAGCGTCCGCCGCTACACCTGCCGCCGGGCTCGGTACCGCGCCCGCTATTGAAATGCACGGCATTACCCGCATCTTCGAGGGGAGCGAACGAGCAGTCCTCGACCACCTCGACCTGGTGGTCGAACGCGGCGAATTCCTCGCCATTATTGGTCCGTCGGGCTCCGGTAAATCCACCCTGCTCAACGCCATTGGCCTGCTCGACACGCCCACCAGCGGAACCTACAGCCTCTTCGGCAAAAACACGGAAGGACTCAGCGACAGAGAACGCGACGAAATGCGCCGAGACCACCTCGGCTTCATCTTCCAATCCTCGAACATGCTGCTGGACGAAACCAGCACAACCAACGCCTCCATGGGCCTGCGCGTGCAGGGCGTACCCTACGGCGAGCGCCTGCAACGCACCGAAGAAACCCTAGAATTTCTGGGGTTGAGCGACCGCGCCAGCATCCGCACCCGCTACCTCTCCGGCGGCGAAAAGCAGCGCTGCGCCATTGCCCGCGCCCTCGCCACGCGCCCGCCGCTGATTCTTGCCGACGAGCCGACCGGCAACCTGGACAGCCACAATAGCGCCAAGGTCATTGAGATTCTTCAGCGCATTAACGCGACCGGCTGTACTGTGCTGGTGATTACCCACGACCCGGAGGTTGCCGCCGCCGCCCGCCGCGTGATCCGCATTGAGGATGGGCAGCTGCACGAGCAGAGCCGCGCCGACTTGGCTACGGTGCCGGTCGCTGAGGTGCCGGTTGCCGAGGCTGTGCCGGTTGCAACGGACACCCCGGCAGAAGCCACGGTTGGTGCCCCGGTAGATGCTACCACCAGCCTCGCACCGGGGGAGAAGCCCGCTACGCATCGCCGCGGAAGCTTCCTCACCGACGACAGCATCGAGGCAATCTCGGCGCTCACCTCACGACCGCTACGCACCCTGCTGCTGGGCCTGTCCTTCGCACTGGGCGTGGGCGGACTCATCAGCGCCTCCGGCATGAGCGAATCCGCCAGCTACCAGGTGAACCAGCGCCTGCTCGGATCCGAACAATCCACGCTCTACATCAGCGACAGGGACAATGACCAAAACATGCTCGGAACCTACCGGCAGGGCGAATCCGCGCAGAATGTTGCCGACCGCATTAGCGCGCTGGACTACGTGAAGAACACAGGATTCGTCAGCAGCGTGGCACCCGCCGACGTGCGAATCACCCGGTTCAGCCCCTACGAGGACGAACCCAAAACGGCGATTGGCCTCAGCTCCACCTCGAAGACCAGGCTCGAACAAATCGGTGCCCGCATGAACCCCGAAACCCTGCGTGCGCTCGAACAGATGAACTCGACCCTCACCCAGCAGAACGTTGCCGACCGTGAACGCTCCGAGCAGCTCTCCGGCGCTATCGTCTCGGTCTCCGCTGCCCGCGCCCTCGGCATTCTCCCCGAAGATAAGGCGGCAGATAACGCCACAACCGAGCCCAGGCCCGGCGAGATGCCCGCCGTCGAGTACGGCATTAAGCTCGGCGGACTGCCGCAGGTGGCACCCGGTGTGAGCATCTGGGTGGAAGGTCAGCTGATGCCGGTTATCGGCCTCTTCGACCCCGGCAACAGCGGCTACGAATTCAGGAACACGGTCATTGTTTCGCCGGGCACACTTCAGCGCACCGGACGCGGCCAGGTGACCTACATTGCCGAAACCGAACGGGGCTACGGCAAGGCGGTCGCCAAGGCGATTCCGCTGACCCTCAAACCCGCTGAACCCAGCCAAATCAACGTGGAAACCCCCTCCGACCTGCAGAGCCTGCGCGCGTCCATCGCCTCGGATCTGGGCCTGTACGTGGGTGTGCTCTCCGGTATTCTGCTGGTGCTCGCCTCCCTCTCGGCGGCAACCGCAATGTATCTGTCCGTGCAATCGCGCACCGCAGAGATTGCGCTGCGCCGCGCCATCGGATCGAGTAAATGGCTGATTGCCCGCATCTTCCTCATGGAGGGTGTCATGCTCGGCGTGCTCGGCGGCTCCATCGGCGCCTGCTCCGGCATGATTGCGACCATCATTCTTTCGCTCGTGCAAGGCTGGCAGGCGGTTCTTTCCCCGGGATTCGTGGTGCTCGGCGTGGGCGTTGGCGCCCTTACCGGTCTGGTGTCTTCGGCGTACCCGGCGTGGGTAGCGTCCCGCAAGAGCCCCGCCGATGCGATGCGCGGCTAGAACTAGCGCTGGGTGAGGACCAGCCAATTATCCGAAACTTGACTGGTCAAATAGGTATTGGATAGCCCAACCCTTAAACTGATGGGAGGTAAAAACAGCAGAAGACTAAGGACAACACGTGAGTCGAACGCACACACCGCGTCATGCTGACAAACATCAGAACACCGAGGCACCAGAGGTGACCGAAGGAAAGCGCAATGACCGCGCTGACCGCCGCCCGCCCCTGGGCCCTGACGCCCGTAAAACCCTCAGCACGTTCGGTGTCATCACCGCCGTGCACACCCTCGCGACGGTGCTTTTCAGCGCCGCCCTGGCTGTGATTATTGCCCGCGCGGCACACGCCGGTTTCGCCGCTGTTGCCGCCGAGCACGCGCGCCTCAAAGAGACCAGCGCCCCGGACGTGTACCGCGCCTACATTGAGTTCTCGGGCTCCGCGCAGGCGCAGCTGGAGGCGCACGGCGGCTGGCTGCTCGGCCTCGGTGGGCTCTTCGGTGACGCAGACACCATTACCCCCGGCCTGATTGCGGTCGCCGTGGTTGCCCTGCTCGTCCGCTCGGGTACCGACTACCTGCTGGCTGTGAGCGCGCAGCGTGCCGCCTCCGGGGCGAAGTCTCAGATTCGTTCCTCGCTGCTCAAGCGCGTGCTCGCCACCGGTGGCGCAGACACCCCCGAAGGTACCGGCGCGACCGCTGTGCTGCTGTCCCGTGGCTTGAACGCTCTGGATGACTACTACACCAAGACCCTGACCGCGTTCGTGTCCACCGCGATTGTGCCGTTCATCCTCTGGGTTGTTGTGGCGGCCCTAGACTGGATGAGCGCCATGGTGCTGGCATGCACCCTGCCGCTTATTCCGGTGTTCATGATCCTGATTGGTAAGAACACCCGCGACGAAACCGCAGAAGCTCAGGCTGAACTGCACCGCCTCTCCGACCATATTCTGGAGCTGGTGCGCGGCCTGCCCGTCATTATCGGTCTGGGCCGTGAACGTGCACAGACCCGCTCCATGAACGCCCTCGGTCAGCGTTACCGTGAACGCACCATGCAGACTTTGCGTAGCGCTTTCATGTCTTCGCTTGCGTTGGAGCTCATCACCACCATTTCGGTGGCGCTGATTGCTGTGCTGATTGGTGTGCGCCTGGTCAACGGCACCCTGGGCCTGGACACCGCAATTCTCGTGCTGCTGCTGGCCCCCGAATGCTACCAGCCGCTGCGTGATGTGGGTGCCGCCTACCACCAGTCGGAGGATGGCGTTGCCGCTCTGCGTAGCGCCCAGAAGATTATTGATGCGCCCCTGCCCGCCGCCGCTGCGGACTCGGAAGCCCAGGATTCGGCAGCGCAGAAGGCTCAGCCTTCCACCATCGCTGTTGAGGACCTGTCGGTGAGCTACCCGGCGCGTCCTGCCGTGCTGACTAACCTGTCCCTGAACCTGGACCGTCGCGTTGCTACCGCTCAGGGTGTAACTGCCCAGGATGCACGCGGTGCGGTTATCGGCGTGATGGGTGAATCCGGCTGCGGTAAGTCCACCCTGCTGAACGTGTTCTCTGGTGCCGTGCGTGAAGGTCTGGTGCCCACCGGCTCGGAGGAGCCCGTGCACCTGACCGGTAGCGTGACCGGTCTGGGAACCACCCTAGTTATTCCGCAGTCGCCGGTCTTCACCGCGCCGACCGTGCAGACCGAAATGGCGCTCTACGCACTCAGCGCTACCGAGGCTGAGCGTGAGCGTGCAGCCGCTCTGCTCGGTGAAGCGATGGACTCCAAGAAGCTGTCCGTCACCGATGCCGAGTCCGCGCTGCTGGTTGGCCCGCTGGCTCAGCTGGGCATGGAGAAGCTGACCGCCCTTGAGCCCGGTGCCCTCAGCGCAGGTCAGGCGCGCCGCCTCGCCGTGGCACGTACCCTGGCTCGTGCCGAGGCTATCTACCGTGCCGGCGGTGAGCAGACCGTGCTGACCGTCCTGGTGGATGAGCCGACCGCGCACCTGGACGCCTACTCGGCATACCTGGTGACCCGCGCCCTGCACCGTCTGGCGGAACTTGGCGCAACCGTGCTGATCGTGACCCACGAGCAAGAGCTCGCCGCTGGCTGCGACACCCTCGTTCGTGCCGTGCAGACCGCCCAGGGCTACACCTGGACCGCCGAGGCGAACACCGCCCGCGTTGCGGTTCCCGCGCAAGCCCCCGCGCACCTGCTCAAGGACCGGGCAGAGTACGAGGCTGAAAGCACCGCCCCGGCGGGCGCCTCCGCAACTGCCGAGGTCAAGGAAGCTGAGCCTGCCGGCCTGTTCGCAAGCCTGCGCACCCTGAAGGAACTGACCGGTATCGGTGTTCGCGCCGCAACCGGCCCGGTTATCATGGCTGCGATTACTTCCCTGATGGCTGCGGCACTGACTGCGCTGTCCGGCTGGCTGATTGTTCGCGCCGCCGAGGGCCCGGCAATGATGTACCTGATGGTCGCCATTGTGGGCGTGCGTTTCTTCGGCCTGGGTCGTGCCTGCGCCCGCTACGCTGAGCGTCTGATGACCCACTCGAAGGTTCTTGCCGCCGCAAATATTCTGCGTCTGCGCGCCTGGGTTGGCGCATGGCAGAGCGTGAGTAGCGTGCGTGCCCTGCTGCGTGGTGACGCGCTGCTCGAACGCCTCGTGGGTGGTATTGATGAGCTGCGTGACGGCGTGCCGCGCGTTATTATTCCGCCGGCTGCGCACCTGCTGGTTATGACCGCGGCGCTGATTACGACCGCGTGCATCCTGCCGCAGGCTCTGATCCCGGTCCTGATTGCCGTTCTGGTCAGTACTTTTGTGGCTCCGTGGATTGTGCTCCGCGCCGATGCCCGTGCGGAGGCGCTGGCTCGCCGCTCCACCGCGCAGATGCTGCGCCTGGGTACCGGCATGCTCTCGGCGGCTGAGGACCTGCGCGCTAACGGCGTGGCAACCACCGCTGAGAAGGCTAACGGCGCCCTGGATGCCGAGAACCTGTCCGCCCTGCAGAAGGGCTCGACTGCTCAGGGCGTGGGTCGTACCCTCGTGACCCTGAGCTGGTTCGGTGCGGCTCTGGCGAGCGCAGTCATTGCTTACCCGCTGGCTGTTGACGGCACCGTGCGTGCCCCCGAAGCGGCGATTGTGGTGTTGCTGTGCACCGGCATGCTGGAAAGCTCCCTGGGCCATGTTGAGGCGGTCCGCTCCTGGCCCGCGTTCAGCCGCCTGCTCGCTACGATTGCCCCGAGCGTGCGTGACGTATCCCTGGAGGGTGTTGTTGCGACTTCGACCCTGAAGCGTTCCGTGCCGACCGAGGCTGAGGTGGACACCCACGTTCTGCCGCGTCGTGTTGAGCGTCTGCGTGCCCGCGCGGAGGCCGAGATGGAGGAGCTGCTGGAAGCTGACCGTCAGCGTGCCCAGCGTTTTGCCCGCCCCGAATCTGGCGCTAAGGCGGATTCTAAGGCTGTGCGCCCGCCGAAGCCCGGCGAACCCACCCTGGTCAGCTGCGGTACCCCGCAGGAGCTTGGCGTGAAGGTCACCGACCCCGCCCTGAGCCTGCAGGACGCTGCCGCCCGCTGGCCCGGCATGGATCACCCGGTCTTCACCGACCTGAACATGAACGCCCGTGCGGGCTCCTGGACTGCGGTGACCGGCCCCTCCGGTTCCGGTAAGTCTACGGTGCTTGCAACCGTTCTGGGCTTCTTGCCGCTGGAGTCCGGCCGTGTGCTGGCTTCCGGTGAGGTCCTGGAGGGTGAGCAGCTGCGCGGCTACGCGGCGTGGTGCCCGCAGGCGGCTCACATTTTTGAGTCGACCCTTGAGGGTAACCTGATGCTGGCTCGTGACCGTTCGGATCGCCCGAGCGAGGAAGAGCTGATTGAGGTTCTGCGCCGTGTGGGTCTGGGCGAGTGGTTTGACGCTCTGCCTCAGGGCCTGCGCACCCCGGTGGGTGCTGGCGGTTCCTTCCTGTCGGGTGGTCAGCGTCAGCGTCTGGCGGTGGCTCGTGCCCTGCTGGTGAACTCGCCGGTGCTGTTGCTGGATGAGCCGACCGCGCACCTGGACGCTGAGTCTGCCCGCGCGCTGATGGCTGACTTGGATGCGGCGACCCGCTCCAGCTCTGTGGCTACGGTTCTGGTGTCGCACCGTCCCGAGGATATTGCCCGCTGCGATGAAATGGTTCGCCTCTAAACGCAGCTGAGCGTAGCCACCACGGGCGAGATTGAACGCAATAAACTGCGAGAAATGCCCCGGTACTTCGTGAAAGTACCGGGGCATTTCTTTGTGCAAAATTTTCTGGGCACATTGCTCTGCGCGTTATATCTGCGCGGATTCTCCCAGGCTTTGTAAACAACCTGAGGTTGAAAGGCCGTGAACGGCGCGCCTAGAAGAGCTTTTCACCCTCCGGGCTAACCGCCAGCGTAGCAGAAACAGCCGCATAGTTCGGGCCCACAATGCCGATGCTCTGAGTGAGCATCACACCGGAACCGTCACGGGCACCGTGCTCGGTCGGCAGGGAACGAGCCACACCGCCGGAGGACGCCGCCTTCGCCGGGCCCACGCCCACCCACGCCAGAGCCAGCTGGCTCTCACCGGTGAGGAATCGGTGCGCACGCACGCCACCGGTCGCGCGGCCCTTCTGCGGGTACTCGCTCAGCGCGGTGACCTTGGCGCTCGCCAGGCCGTCCTTGCCGTTGGTGACGGTCACGACCTCCGCCGCGTCGCCGGGCGCGGTCACACCCAGGGCGATGAGGCGGTCGCCATCGGCAAGCTTGATGCCTGCGATACCGCCGCCGGTGCGTCCCTGCGGGCGGACCTTCGCCGCGTCGAAGGTCAGCAGCTTCGCGTCGCGGGTGACGAAGGTGAGTACCGCATCGTCGGTGGGGCAGGGGGCGGCGGCTACGATTTCGTCGCCGTCCTTGAGCTTCATGATGTCCCACTCGGTCTGGTTCAGCGGGTAATCCGGGTTGAGGCGCTTGATCACGCCGCCCGCGGTTGCCAGCGCCAGCACCGTGTTCAGCGGTACGAGGGCGACCAGCTTCTCACCCTTGGCGAGCTGAACCAGCTCGGCTGCCTTCACCGCCGACGCCATGGAGGGGGTGCCACCGTTCTCGTCCAGCACCGCAATGTCCATGACGGACAGGCGCACCATGCGTCCTGCGGAGGTCACGGCACCGATCTCGCCGCGCGCGGTGGTCGGCACAATCGAGGTGAACACGTCGTGCTTGAAACGCTTGCCGGGATCCACGAGCGCTTCGCGGATGGGCTTGCCGGGGGTGCGTCCCATCATGCCGGATGCCGAAAGTAGCACCCAGCAGGGATCGTCCGCGATTTCGAGGGCGAGGCCCAGGCTCTTCTTCGTCTTGGACTGCGCGGTGACTGCCTCAATGGCGACCTGCATCTCGTCCTTGGTTTTGAGCTGGGTGCGGCGGTCGGTGCCGTAGCGTTCGGCGACCTCTGCGAGCTCTTCGGAGACCAGTTCGCGCAGCGCCGCATCGGAGCCGAGGATACGCTGCAGTTCCGCGATTTCCTGCTGCAGGGTTTCGCGTTCTGCTTCGAGTTCCAGGCGGGAGTACTTGGTGAGCTGGCGCAGGCGCAGCTCCAGAATGTGGTTCGCCTGGGTGTCGGTCAGGTCGAAGACGACCTTCAGCTTTTCGCGTGCCTGAGCGGTCTCATCAGACTCACGAATGATCTGGATGACCTCGTCAATGTCGAGGATCGCCACGAGCAGGCCCTCCACCAGGTGCAGGCGGTCGGTGCGCTTGCCCAGGCGGAATTCGGTGCGGCGGCGGACCACGTTCAGGCGGTGGTCAATGTACACGCGCATCAGGTCGAGCAGGCCGAGGGTCTGCGGCTGACCGTCCACGAGCGCCACGTTGTTGATACCGAAGGAATCCTCAAGCGGAGTGTGCTTGTAGAGGGCGGCGAGCACCGCCTCCGGGTTGAAACCGTTCTTGATTTCGATGACGAGGCGCAGACCGTTGGTGCGGTCAGTCAGGTCGACCACGTCGGAGATGCCGGTGAGCTTCTTGGAGTTGACGCCGTCCTTGATCTTTTCGATGACCTTCTCGGGGCCGACCATGTACGGCAGTTCGGTGACGACAATGCCCTGCTTGCGGGGGCTGACCTGCTCGATGGAGACCTTTGCGCGGGTCTTGAAAGTACCGCGGCCGGTTTCGTAGGCGTCACGGATACCTCCCAGACCCACGATGGTGCCGCCGGTAGGCAGGTCGGGGCCGGGGATGAACTTCATGATGTCTTTGAGGGTCGCCTCGGGGTGGGCGATGAGGTGGCGGGTACCGGCGATGACCTCGCGCAGGTTGTGCGGCGCCATGTTGGTTGCCATGCCGACCGCAATGCCGGTGGTGCCGTTGACGAGCAGGTTCGGGAACGCTGCGGGCAGCACGGAGGGCTGCATGAACTGGTTGTCGTAGTTCGGTACGAAGTCAACCACGTCTTCTTCGAGGTCCGCGGTGAGTGCCTGCGCGGCGGGCGCCATGCGTGCTTCGGTGTATCGGGCGGCTGCCGGACCGTCATCGAGGGAGCCGAAGTTACCGTGACCGTCAACGAGGGGCAGGCGCAGCGCGAAGGGCTGGGCGAGGCGCACCATGGCGTCGTAGATGGCGGCGTCGCCGTGCGGGTGGAGCTTACCCATGACCTCGCCGGTCACGCGGGCGCTCTTGACATGGCCCTTGTCAGGGCGCAGACCCATCTGCTGCATCATGTAGAGGATACGGCGCTGCACGGGCTTGAGGCCGTCGCGGGCGTCGGGGAGGGCGCGCGAATAAATCACCGAATAGGAGTATTCCAGGAAGCTGGTTTCCATCTCGGCGGATACGTCGATGTCGACGATATTCTCTACCACATCCACCGGGTAGTCGCTGACGGCGGATTTGGATCGGCGAGCCATATATCTCCTCGTGTCGGTGTGTTTTCGCTCCTCCTATTTTAGCGGGTGGGAGTGGAGGAGACGGGCTGGCTGGTCAGCGTCATCTGTGGGGTGCGCCAAGACGGTTGCGGGGCAGTAACCGAAGCGTACCGGGGGAGCGCACGCCGTCATATGAGCCTGTATTAGCGTGGTCAAGTAGCATAGCCCGGCTGGAACCCTCTAAGGTAGAGGGAGTAATACCTAACCGCCTTCATCGTGTGTGCCGACCGACGTCGCCTCATGAGGGCACCGCACGAAAGAGGTACGATGTACGCCACCACCCCCGAACGCGAGCAATTGGTCGCAGACATTAAGCATGCCGGTTTCTACCCCGACCTCGTGCTGGAAGTGGTGGATGACGCGCTAGCGGGCATGAACCCGGACGCGCACTTCGTACAGCATGAAACCCACTTCTCACGCGATGATTTTCACCGCCACATCACCGTGATGGTGCTCTGCGGTGAGCACGTCATCTTTGCGCACCTGGACGACCAGCACCTTGAAGGTGACGCGCAGGGCACCGTGGCGCATGTGAGCGTGGAGGCGGTGCACCTGAGCGCCCTGAACGCGGTCACCATCAGCTACGGTTTCAGCCAGCCGCAGGCGTACAACGCCGGTAGCACCGCCCCGACTGAGATTTCCTTCCAGATTGCTTGGACCGGTTCGTTGCACATGGAGCTGGCTCCTGCCGGCTGCCAGGATCCGCAGTGCAACGCCGACCACGGCTTCACCGGCGATGCGCGCCGCGAGGACATTGCGGTGCGTGTTTCTGCGACCGCTGACGGTCCGGAATCGGTTCAGCGTGCGCAGCATTTTGCGCGTGCTCTGCACCGTGCCCGCATGTACGCAACCCGCCGATAAACACCACCGATAAGCACCGGTGGTAGCGCTCGCCGCACAATAACAGCCCGCACAGTATAAATCCCTCGCGGCGCCCCGTACTTTCACACACCCGCCACACCCCTGAGAGGACCTTATGACGGTACAGACCACCCTGCACGATGTTCTGGGCGCGCCGTTGCCTCCCGCGCCCGCCTACGGTAGCAATAGCATCGCCGATGTGCTGGAGTCCGCCTCCTCTCTGGTGGCTCAGCGAAGCCTGGCGCGCCCCGCGCACGCGCTAGATTCCGACCCGGCGTTCCACGCTGTTGCCGACCCGCTGAACCTTGCCGGCCGCCTCGCGGAGCAGGATGTTGACCCGGTGTCGTTCCGTCACGCCTGCGTGATCATGGTGGACGGCCTGGGCGAGCAGCTGCTCAACAGCTACGGTGGCTACGCGCCCGCCCTGCGTAAGACCCTGAACCTGGGCCCGCTGGACGCCGCGTTCCCCACTACGACTGCCGCCTCCCTGACCTCGCTGGGCACCGGCACGGCACCCGGCGCGCACGGCATTGCCGGCTACGAGGTGCGTAACCCGGCAGGTAATGGGGGAGTGGGCTCGGTCATGAACCACCTGTCCGGCTGGGATCAGTCGGTGGACCCGCACGCCTGGCAGCCGCTGCCGACCGTGCTGGAACGCCACCATACGAACCGCCGCGTGCTCACCATTTCGCTGGGTAAGTACCGCGGTACCGGCCTGACGGAGGCGGCGCTACGCGGCGGCGACTTCGTGGACGCCGTCGGCTACAACGCCCGCGTCACCTACGCCCTGGAGGCGCTCTCCGGCCGCACCCCGACCACCGTGTACCTGTACTGGGGCGAGATTGACGCGGCGGGCCACCGCTACGGCGTGGGCAGTGACGAATGGCTACAGCAGCTGGAGGAGCTGAACTCGGCGCTGAAGCGTCTGGCGGAGCGCGCCCCGGCGTGGGCGGCACTCTTCGTGACCGCCGATCACGGCATGGTGAACGTGCCCGAGCACCAGCGCATCGACTACTCTGGCGTGGAGGAGCTGACCCGCAACATCGCCATGACCGCCGGTGAACCGCGCGCCGTGCACCTGTACCTCGAAGACACCTCGGAGGCGGCACGTACCGCCACCGCTCAGCGTTGGGCGCAGTACTGGGGCGAGCGCGCCTGGGTGATTGATTCTCGTGAGCTGATGCGCACCGGCTACTTTGGTCCGGTCATCACGGATGCGGCGCGCGGCCGCATTGGCGACCTGATGGTGTGCGCTCGCGACGATTGGGCGCTGTACGATATGCGCCACTATCAGGAGCGTGCCCTGCACATGGTTGGTCAGCACGGTTCGCTGACGGACGCTGAGCGTCTGGTGCCGTTGCGCATGCTCAAGACTTTCTAAAGTACTAGTCTTCTAAAACGCTGGAGGATAAACGAAAACCGCTGGTTATTCGGGTGAATAACCAGCGGTTTTCGTATGTCTAGAGGCCCTTGACTAAAGCCCTCGTCTAGATGCCCTTAATCGGACGGGCGCGAGGGTGCTCGCTTACTTGCGGCCGCCGAAGATGATGTCATCCCATGCCGGAACGCTCACGCGCTGCTTCTTCGAGGAAGACTTGGGCTTCTCGGCCGCGGAGGCGGGCTCAGCCGGTACCTCAGCTGCGGGCTCAGGCTGTGCTTCAGCTGCGGGCGCCTCAGCAGCGGGTGCGTCCTCGACGGGTGCCGGCAGGGCGAAGGACTCGACCGGAACGGATTCAACGGGTGCTTCCGAATCCACAGCCAGCGGGTCGGTGGTTTCGAGGGTGGTTTCTGCGGTGGGCTCGGGTGCAGCAGGAGCCGCAGATTCTACCGGCGCAGACACACCAGGTGCAACAGGTGCCGCGGGCGCAGCCGGTGCTACAGGCTCAGCGGACTCGCGGTGTACGAACACCTCGGGCTCTTCAACCTGCGCCGGGCGCACCGAGCGGGCGCGCTCCAAAAGCTCCTTGAGCTTACGCTCATCGGCGCTCTCAGAGGAAGTAAGGGGTGCCGGTGCGGGCTCGGGTGCCTTCGGCAGTCGGGCGGGAGGAACCTCCACGGGAGCCTTCTTCGCGGCGGCGGCAACAGCATCCTCACTATTGCCCATCAGGAAGTACGCCGCCTCATTCGATGCGTACAGGCCCTGGTTCGCCGGGTTGTACACCCAACGTGCGGGGAAGACGACCTGCGCGGGCAGGTTCTGACGCACCGAATCCTTCAGCGCAATATCAACCTCAACGCGCCACTGGCCGTTCTCCTGCTGGCGGGTGGTCCAGTCCTGAGTTGCATCCTCAAAACCGTAACGCTCGGAGACTTCCTCAATGCGGGCGCTCAGGGTCACGGGAATCTGTGCGGTACCCGAAGCGGAGCTGCGGCGACCAATCTTCACGCTCTGAGCGGCACGAATAATGTGGGCACGCTCAGCAACGATCGGCCACTCGTAGCGGCGCACGCGCTCCGGCTCCCAACCGGACTCTTCAGCGATTTCCTCAACGGAGGCACCCTGACGGAAACGGGTCTGAATATCGCGCGGACCGTAGGTGCCCTTAGCACCCAGACCGCGGGCGGGCTGAATACGGCGAGCCTTGGTGATGCTCGTGCGCAGGTTCGCGTCAATCGGCAGCAAGAAGCGGGTGCCGTCAGCAGACTCAAGCACCAGATTTTCGCCGTCATCGTGAACGCCAATCAGACGCAGTTCAAGCATGAGAACCTCCATAGGTGAACCGGACGCGTTCGTGAATGTGTTGCACGGAACGCAAAC
Source organism: Rothia mucilaginosa ATCC 25296 (assembly GCF_000175615.1). Classification (GTDB taxonomy): domain Bacteria; phylum Actinomycetota; class Actinomycetes; order Actinomycetales; family Micrococcaceae; genus Rothia; species Rothia mucilaginosa. The sequence goes on from NZ_ACVO01000005.1 coordinate 188,249, forward strand.
TACCTACCAGGGTACCGTGAAAGCGCGGTAAATCAGTAGCGGAGGCGGGATTTTCACCAAAAAAAGATGTACTTTTCGCACCGAAAAAGCTAGAATGTGACGCCTAAACAGTCCAAAGCCTACCCAGGATTAGACAAATAGGGTGCCAATGGTGAACAATACCTGGCATGCCGTCGGGGTTAATTACACACCAGCGGCACCTAGAGCACTCATTAAACCAGCGTGGCCTAGTCCAACACACAGCCACAGAACCAACGGAGCGTGAAAGTTTGGCAACTGATTACGATGCACCTCGCAAGCAGGACGAAGAGCAGAACGAAGAGTCCTACGAGGAGCTGAACGCCCGCCGTTCCGAGATGCAGTCCGGTGCGGTGGACGAAGACGAAAACAGCGCAGCAGAAAGCTTCGAGCTGCCCGGTGCTGACCTCTCCAACGAGGAGCTGAACGTTGTTGTTCTGCCCGCTCAGGACGACGAGTTCACCTGCGCATCCTGCTTCCTGGTGCGCCACCGCTCGCAGATTGCACGCGAAGAGGGCGGCCTGTCCTACTGCATCGAGTGCGAGGGCTAAAACTTTAGGGAAGGGCTAACACCCACCCGACATACACCTCATGACGGGGCGAGTGCCGAGTGCACCCGCCCCGTTGAGTATGTGAAAGCCGCGCACGCAAGAACGGCGCCGCGTCGCACCCACCACGGCACACCGCCGCACGCGCTGAACGCGAACACGGAACGAAAACACCCCGCAGTAGAGTCTCAACACAGCGCGAGGTGATGGCACAGACACCCGCGAAAGGTTAGAGTATTGACCATGATGACCCCCGTAAACGTCCACATTAAGCTGCTCGACCCCGAGCTGCCCGCACCCGCCTACGCAAAGCCCGGCGACGCCGGCGCTGACCTGCGCTCCCGCATCGACTTCGAGCTGGAACCGGGCGAACGCGCCCTCGTCCCCACCGGCGTGGCAATTGCCCTGCCTGAAGGTTACGTTGGTCTGGTGCACCCGCGCTCCGGCCTGGCAACCAAGAACGGTATCACCATTGTTAACGCACCCGGCACCGTTGATTCCGGCTACCGCGGCGAGCTGATGGTCACCCTGCTCAACACTGACAAGACCAAGTCCTTCCACGTGCAGCGCGGCGACCGCATCGCTCAGCTGGTCATTCAGAAGTACGAGCACGCAACCTTTACCGTGGTGGATGAACTGGAACAGACCGAACGCGGCTCCAGCGGCTTCGGCTCCAGCGGAATCCACTAGTCTGCTCTCACCGCGATTGTCGCACGAGAGAAGAGAAGAAACCCCCGCACCCTGCGTGCGGTGAAAGTAGGAATACCATGTTCGGATTTGGTAAGAAGAAGCACGCCGAGGAGGCTGAAAAGGCCGCCATCGACAAGGCTGTCGCCGAAGAGATTGAGGAGACCAACGTCGAGGTTGAGGAGCTGAAGGAAGAGGAGAACTTTCCCGAGGTCATCAAGTACGACCGCGTCAACGGCCCGCACGACATTGAAGAAGTCACCGCCGAAGACCTCGAAGACTACGTCGACCTGGGTGCGCTGCGCATCAAGCTGCTCGACGGCATGAACCTGCGCCTCGAAACTGACGACGCAACCGGCGCGGTTATCGCCGCAACCATCACCCGCGACGGCGCAACCCTGCAGGTGCAGGCATTCGCTGCACCGCGCACCACCGGCATCTGGGACGACATCCGTCACGACCTGACCGAGTCCGTCGCCTCCCAGGGCGGCATCGTCGAAATCTACGCCGGCGTATTCGGCGCCGAGATGCTGACCCGCCTGCCCGCCGTCACCCCGGACGGTCAGCCCGGTGAGCGTATCGCCCGTTTCGTGGGTGTGGACGGCCCCCGCTGGTTCCTGCGCGGCGTCATCTCCGGCGCGGCTGTGCTCGGTGACGATAAGGCTGCCGCCTCCGTGGAGGAAGTCTTCCGCACTGTCGTGGTGGACCGTGGCGACGACCCGCGCCCGCCGCGCGAGCTGCTGCCCATGACTCTGCCCGCCGACCTGGTCGTTGCGGCTGAGGAAGAGCCCGCCGTGGAGGAAGAGACCGAGAACGAGCACAGCAAGCTGCGCCCGATGCCTCGCCGCGGCCCTGAGATTACCGAGATTGGCTAATGCCTGAGTTCTCGAACTACCCGAGTGCGCTCGCGGTTCCTGAGGAGCAGATTCTTGCTCCCGGGTACCCCGAGCGCTTTCGCGTACGCCTTGCCGGACGCGTGGAGCAGGTATGGCTGCCTGCGCTGCAGGATAAGCCGATGTACCGTGCCGAGCTGGTGGTGGCTAAGTCGAAGCCCCTGCAGTGGTCGAGTCCGCTGGCGCTGATTGGTATGCCGATTGTGGAGCCGCCCGGTGAGGATTTCGAGGAGGAATCCGAGGACCCCGAGAAGCAGCACCATCTGAACACGGCGTCTTTGGCGACCGTGGCGGTGCAGGAGCCTCACGAGGTGTCTTTCCCGCCGTATGCGCCGTTCAACCCGGGAGATAGGGTGCTGCTGAAGTGGCAGGGGCAGCAGATGGTGCCCGGCGTGCTTGCCGGTGCGTTGTTGCGCTGTTCCGGTGTGGTGTCGGTGAGAGCTCATCAGCCGGTGATTTATAACCCGCGCTATGAGATCGTGCCGCAATTCTTTGCTGAGAAGGGAAAACATGAGCGCTGAGCAGTCTTCGACCCAGCCCGATCCGAACGCTAACCCCGCAACTAACCCGGCTGCTGACCCGGCGCGGGAGGAAAATCAGCTGGCGCAGAGCCTGAGCGCCTCCATGGGTGCGAATATGCGCCGCACCGCCAACGGCGATGTGGATATTCTGCACGCTATCGGCGGCTGGCGCGGCCTGGTGGAATCCTCCCTGCCCGCTGTGGCGTTCCTGGTGTTGTTCACCGTGACGAAGGAACTGAACCTGTCCCTGATTGCGGCGCTGGCTGCGGCGGGCGTGTTCACGCTGATTCGTCTGGTGCAGGGCTCTAAGCTGGTGAGTGCGCTGACCGGTCTGGTGGGCGTGGCGATTTGTGCGTTTGCCGCGTACCGTACCGGTAATGCGAGCGACTACTTTGTGGTGGGCTTCTGGACGAACGGCGTGTACATCCTGGCGTATCTGCTGTCGATGCTGGTGCGTTGGCCGATTACGGGCCTGATTTTCGCGGTTATTCGCGGTGAGGCGCTGAGCTGGCGCCAGAACCCGGTACGCCTGCGCCAGTACATGCTGGCCACCTGGATTATTACCGTGCTGATGATGCTGCGCCTTGCCGTGCAGGTGCCCCTGTATTTTGCGAATAATGTGGAGGCGCTGGGCGCGACCCGCCTGATTATGGGTCTGCCGCTGTACGCTTTGGGCGTGTGGCTGGCGTGGCGTGTGTCGGCTCCCGAGGAGGCACCGGTGAGCGAGGACCCCGAGGCTGACGAAACTGCCGAGGCTGGAGAAGCTGCCGACACTGCCGAAGTTGACGGTTCAGAAAGCCGTTAACCCCACAACTTCATACGTAGAAGAACTTCGTAGAAGTATGTGAAAGCCCCGGTACCCGTAA
>NZ_ACVO01000004.1 GCF_000175615.1 Rothia mucilaginosa ATCC 25296
GACCCCCGGCCCGCTCCTCAAGGAGCAGACCGGGGGTCTTCTATGCTGTATCAGCCGTACCTACAGTACCTACAAGGCCTACAAGGGGCACGAGCTTATCGGCGCATAACCTTCTTCGCCAGGAAGTTACCGATGAACTGAACCAGCTGAACCAGGACGATAATAATCGCCACAACAGCCCAGGTGATCTCATCGTTGAAGCGCTGGTAGCCGTCCACAATCGCGATCTTACCCAGACCACCGGCACCCACGTAACCGGCCATAGCGGACATATCCACCACGCCAATGACGAGGAAGGTGTAACCGAGGATCAGCGGGCCAAGCGCCTCCGGAATCATCACGGTGAACAGGATGGTCAGCTTTGAAGCGCCCATCGCACGCGCCGCCTCAATCACGCCCGGGTCAATGGAGACCATGTTCTGCTCCACGATACGGGCAATAGCGAATGCAGCACCGAAGCTCATCGCGAAGACCGCCGCATTCACGCCCAGGCGGGTACCCACCACGGCGCTCGTCAGCGGGCCCAAAGCCGCAATCAAAATAATGAACGGAATCGGGCGAATCACGTTCACCAGAATGTTCAGGATCGTGTACACGAAACGGTTCTGGAAGATGTTGCCCTCACGGGTGGTGTACAGCAGAGCACCCACAATCAGACCAACCAGACCGGCGCACACCATGGTGATAGACACCATGTAGAACGTATCGCCGATAGCCGGGAGCAGCTTCTCGGGCAGGAACTCGGACCAGTCCGTCTTAGACGCAGCCAGCGGAAGAGTAGTAGCAAACATTTAGCGCACCTCCTGCACGCGGGCAACGGTCTTCAGTTCGGCAACGGCGGCATCAATGCTGGTGATTTCGCCGAGAAGTTCCAGGGTGAGGGTACCGTACGCCTTACCCTGCAGAGTCTCAATACCGCCGCCCACAATGTTGAAGCGGACGTTACGGGCGCCCAGGTAGGACAGCACCTTACCAAGCTCCTGGTTACCCTCCACGATTTCAACGTTGATGAGGTAACCCTTGTGGTTTGCGCGCAGCTCGGCTGCTTCCTTGCCGGTGGGGGCGAGCTTGACGGTGGTTGCCACGAACAGCTTTGCCACATCGGTCTGCGGGTTGGAGAAGACGTCGTAGACGTTGCCCTGCTCCACCACGCGGCCGGACTCCATGACAGCCACACGGTCAGCGATGCTGGAGACCACGTCCATCTCGTGGGTAATCACCACGACGGTCACACCCAGTTCACGGTTCACACGCTTAAGAAGCGCAAGAACTTCATGAGTGGTTTCCGGGTCCAGCGCGCTGGTGGACTCATCAGCCAGCAGCAGGGCAGGGTTGGTCGCGAGCGCACGAGCAATACCCACGCGCTGCTTCTGACCACCCGAAAGCTGGTTCGGGTAGTGACCTGCACGGTCGGCAAGACCCACGAACTCCAGCATTTCCAGGGCGCGTTCGCGGCGGTCCTTCTTAGACCAGCCGGCAATCTTCAGCGGGAACTCGACGTTACCGAGCACGGTGCGGGAGTTCATCAGGTTGAACTGCTGGAAGATCATACCGATGTTGGTGCGTGCTTCACGCAGTTCGGAGTCGCGCTTACCGGAAATCTGGAAGCCACCGACGGTCAGGGTGCCGCTGGTGGTGGTTTCCAGGCCGTTGATGAGGCGGACCAGGGTAGACTTACCGGCGCCGGAGTAGCCGATGATTGCAAAGATTTCGCCGCGGTTAATGCTGAGGGAGACGTTGTCCACAGCAACTACTGCCTTGGGGCCGTTGCCGAAGACCTTGGAGACTCCGTCCAGAACCACCATGGGCTCGGTGCTGTCACCGAAGCTCTGTACCAGTTCACTCATAAATATGTATCCGTAAATGTCGTGGTTGGGGCGCTAAAGGGCATTAACGCCGTTACGCAAAGGACGGTAAGCCTGTCGTGACCCGCATCGGGTGCTTAGACTTACCGCCTTTGCGTATGCCTAGAGGAGGCGTGTATTTAGAAGATTACTTCTTGGCGCGCAGCTTGGCTTCTTCGTTAGCCAGGGACTGACGCAGCTCATCGGTGCTCACGTTGACCTCAACAGCGGTGCCGCGGGTCTCTTCCTGAACAACATCCATGACGGGCTTAGTGTGGAAGATTTCAACAATCTTCTTGTAGGTCTCGTCGTCAGCCTTGTCCTTCTGAGCAACGAAGAGGTTCACGTACTTGATTGCCGAGGGGTCGGTCTTGGGGTCGTCCTGAGCCAGGGCGTCTGCGGGCTTCAGGCCTGCATCCTTGAGGAAGTCGTTGTTGACGACTGCGCCGTCAGCGGACTCCATGCCAACCACGGTCTGGGTTGCGTCGACGGGAGTGACCTTCACCTTGGAGTTAGCGGTGTCCACATCGTCGATGGTGGGTGCGTCAACATCAGCGTTCTTGAAGGTAACCAGACCGTTGGTCTTCAGCAGCTTCAGAGCGCGCGCTTCGTTCACGGTGTCGTTCGGGATAACGATCTCGCCGCCCTGGGGGATGTCAGCCAACTTGGAGTGCTTCTTGGAGAACAGAGCCATCGGGTAGATGACGGTCGGGCCAACAATCTGCAGGTCCTTCTTAGCGCTCACGTTGTAGTTGGACAGGTACGCGATGTGCTGGAAGCGGTTCATATCGATGTCACCGGCGTCCAGTGCGGGGTTCGGCTCGGTGTACGCGCTGAACTCCTTGAACTCAATGTCGATACCCTGCTTCTTAGCTTCTTCCTTCAGGGTCTTGTTGAACTTCTCAGAGCCAACCACACCGATGGTGACCTTCTTGGATGCGGAAGAGGAGGAAGAGGAGGAGTTGGTGGAACCGCAGGCTGCCAGGCCAAAGACCATGGGGACAACTGCGAGTGCAGCAGCAAACTTCTTCACGGCTATGAATCTTTCTGTTGAATGATGATGCGTTCCACCGGGTGCTCACGTTGGTACTAGCACATCCGATGGGAATGATGATGGGACAATTACAGCACGCACAAGGGCGGGTGTGGAAGTTAATGGCTATTCATGAGACACAGAACGTCAAGGTCGTCATATTTTGTCATAATTCGTCATGCAGTGATTATTTGCCAGGTCACAAAGCGTCATTGACGGTGTATTCAGGCGCACACAAAACGCCGGCCCGGGTACGAAAACCCAAGCCGGCGTCCATAGTGTCCACCCATTACGGGCGGGCGGGGAATCAACCTACTGATCGAACTCGCCCGAAGCAATCAGCTGCTCACGCACCTTACGGCGCAGAACCTTACCCAGCATCGAACGGGGCAGATCATCCACCACCACGATGCGGCGCGGAACCTTATAACGAGTCACCTTCGAATAGCAGTGCTCACGCAGAGTATGTTCCTGCACCACTCGACCCGGGGCGGGAACCACAGCGGCAACCACCATCTCGCCACCGGCGGGCAGCGGAATACCGACTACCGCCGCATCCGCGACCATGTCGTGCTGCTTGAGGGCGACCTCAACCTCCGTCGGGGAGACGTTGAAACCGCCGGTAATAATAACTTCCTTAATACGGTCGACAATCTGAATGAAGTAGTCCTCATCCAGGCGCACAATATCGCCGGTACGCAGCCAACCCTCGGGGGTGATGGTCTTCGCCGTCTCGTCCTCACGCTTCCAGTAACCAGCAAAACGCTGAGGGCCCTTCACCCACAGCTCGCCCTCTTCACCATCAGGCACGTCCTCGCCAGTTTCCGGGTCCACCACACGAATATCGGTGGAGGGGAACGGAACACCAATAAAACCGGCACGGCGAGTGTCATTGAGCGGGTTGCAGGACACCAGCGGCGCGCACTCGGTCAGGCCGTAGCCTTCCACCATGAAACCGCCGGACGCTTCCTCCCACTCGGCAACCAGCTCAGGCGGCAGGTTCATCGCACCAGAAACCGCGTAACGGATACCCTCCAGGGACACGCCGCGCTTCTTCGCCTCATCCATCAGGCGGCGATACACCGGCGGAACCGCAGGAAGAATGGTCGGGCGGGTCTTCTTCATCGCCTTCAAAATCAGGTCCATGTCCACGGTCGGGAACAGCACCAGGCGGGCACGGCACAACGACGCAATCGTCACGCCCAGGGTCATACCGTAGGCGTGGAACAGCGGCAGAACCGAGTAAATCACCTCGTCATCGCCCGGGTTAATCCATGCCTCACCCATGCGGCCGTTAGACTCCAGGTTGCGGTGCGTGAGCATCACACCCTTCGGCAGGCCGGTCGTGCCCGAGGTGTACTGCAGCAGCGCAATATCATGCGCGGTCGGGCGGCGATGCGATGGGTCAATACGCTCGCTCTTCACCAGCTGAGCCCACGACACCGTACCCGGCGCAGGACCGGTCAGCTTCTCACGCGAAGCACGCGCACTCTTCAACGGCAGCTTCAGCGCGGTACGCATCAGCGCGGGCATCGCAGAAATCATGTTCACCGAATAAATATGGTTCGGACGGATATCCGCCGGAAGACCCGTAATATGCGAGGCGATCTTATCCCACACAATCGCGACCTTCGCGCCGTGATCCTCAAACATGTGGCGCAACTCCGCGCCCGTGTACAGAGGGTTATGCTCCACCACAATCGCGCCCAGGCGCAAAATCGCATAGAACGCCGCAATATGCTGAGGGCAGTTCGGCAAAATCAGCGCCACACGGTCACCCGCCTGCACACCCGCCACACGCAGACCCTCCGCAGCACGCTCAATCTGATCCCCCAACTCGGCATAGGTCGTGGTCGCGCCAAAGAACTCCAGCGCCACCTTGTGGGGTACGGTGCGGACCGCCTCGTCAATGAGGTGGCTCAGCGAGGTCTCGGGCAGCTCAATATCACGGGCAGTCCACGAAGAATAATTCTTCAACCAGGGGCGATGCGCCAACGGATGCGCACCAGCCGATACGCCAGCGGGGGATGCAGGTGCCGCCGCATCCTGCAGATTCGTGTTCTTCTGAGCCTCAGTCATGCATTGATTGTGCCTTCCCACACCCTCACGCTTCAACTCAGCAGCGCTTCTTTCCACGCTGAAAATCACACGGTACACCCGCCCCAGATACCGCAATAAATACCGAAACACTAAGGCAGAGCCCCGCAACTCTGGGATACTTAAAGCATGAGTAAACGACAGCAAGACATCACTGACGAACAGTTCAAGAAGCTCCTCCGCGAAATTTCCAAACGATTCGCTATCGCCGGAGGAGTCGTCATCCTGTTCGGAATGGCCATCATCGCACTTGCTTACCTTCTGGGAGGAGCCCACTAATGCACACCCCGCAGCGCCCCAACGGCGACATCTTCAACCGCATGATCTCCGGCGCCGCCTACATGCCCGACGCCGAATGCGCCGCGCAGACTAAGCGCATCCACGCTGCAACCGTCCTCGCCGAAGAACACTACGCACGCGGCGAGCAGGCCCAGGCAATGCACGTCTACCGTGAACACCTCGGCCACCTGGGCGAGCACTCGCACATCCGCCCCGGTGCACGCTTCGACTACGGCGTGAACACCTATATTGGTGACGGCTCCTTCTTCAACTTTGGCTGCGTCTTCCTGGACGTCTGCCCGATCCGCATCGGCTCCACCGTGCTTGTTGGCAACAACGTACAGTTCCTCACCCCCACCCACCCGCTCAACCCGGTCGACCGCGCCGCATACTGGGAAGGTGGCGAGCCCATCACCGTTGAAGACAACGTCTGGATCGGTGGCGGCGCTATTATCCTGGGCGGTGTGACCATCGGCAAGAACTCCGTGATTGGCGCGGGCACCGTCGTCACCAAGGATGTCCCCGAAAACTCCCTCGTGGTCGGCAACCCCGGCCGTGTGGTCCGTACCCTGGACGAGAACGAACGCCCGGCATACCCGCACACCTACTCCGCAGAAGCCCTGGAAGAAGCACGCGCCTTCTACGCTGACCGCAACCGCTAAATCAGCACCCAGGACTAGAATCCAAAGGATTTAATGAACGCACAGAACAACAACCCGCAGCAGCATCCGGCCGACGCGGCGTCCACCCCCACCGAAAGTGACCTGTGGGAGGCGGCATTCTCCTCCGACGACCCCACCGTGGTTCTGACCGATGAGGACCTGAACGCCGCACGCCGCGCCCACGAAAAGGCGCGCGAGTCGAGCTCTTCGGCACAGTCCTCGCAGGATGCGACCCGCCCCCTCACCGAGGCGGCTACCGCAACCCAGCCGCTCCTCTCCGCAAACAGCGCCGCTCAAAGTACAGACTCCGGTGCTGACTTGGGCGAACCCGCTACCGATAACCTCAGCTGGCTCGACAAGCCCGCAACCCCCAGCGCGGATAATGTGCGCGGCGGCGCAACCTCTGCCCCCGCTACCCCACCTGCCCCCGCTACTGCGCCGACTGCGGCGGCAAGCTACGAAGTACCCGCACCCGGCAACGCACATGCGGCATCGAACGCCCCGCAGGCTGACCCCGCGGCTGATGACCACTTCGTCATCCCCACCCCCGCAGGTGATGCCGCTGGCTCGGAACCCATCCTCACCGCCGCAACCGCGCTGTCCATGCAGAAGAGCCGCTACTCCCGCATGCACCTGTTGCCCGGCCTGCTCGGCTGGCTAATCACCATCTCCCTCATGGACGGTGGCCTGTGGGCTATCCAGTCGTGGCTGGCCCTGACCGGTCAGAGCGAGTCCATCGAGTACGCCTCGGTGGTCTCCCGACTCTTCAGCGGCGCGTCGAACGCCGTACCGGTAGCGGTCGCGCTGAGTGTGCTCATCTTCTTCGCCTACCTGGTGGGCGGCTACGCGGCAGGACGCATGGCACGATTCGCCGGCGCTAAGCAGGGCATTGCCGTGTGGCTCTGGCAGATTATGGCGCTCATCCTCGGGTCCCTGGCGACCTTCCTCACGCCTCAGCTGTTCCAGAACGGTGTCGCGTCCCTGTCCCTGCAGAAGCTGATTGCGGGCGATTTCGCGAACGGTCTGCTCGCGGTTCTGCTGGTTCTATCGTTGAGCTTCCTCGGCGCTATCCTCGGCGGCCTATTGGGACGCCTGTACCACCGCCGCGTAGACAAGTACCCGAGCGACCAGGTGGCACGCGAAGACGCATAGGCTTCTAAGCATCTGCGCCTCGTTGCGATAGGGATAAAACGTGCAGAAAACCTCCGGTACCTTACGTAAGGTACCGGAGGTTTTCTGTATCTAAGTATCTGTATCCTAAACGGCCTCAGCTACCCAGCAATACGACACTGACTAGCCAAAATATGCCGCCTAGTGGTCCAGCAGCAATGCAGGCTCCTCAAGAATCGCAGCCACATCAGCCATGAAGCGAGCCGACAGGTCGCCATCCACCACACGGTGATCGAAGGAGCCGCCCAGGGTCGTCACCCAGCGAGGAATAACCTCACCATCAACCACCCACGGCTTCTGCTTGATCGTACCGAAGGCAACAATCGCCACCTCACCGGGGTTAATAATCGGGGTACCCGTATCAATACCCAGCGAACCGATGTTCGTAATGGTCAGGGTACCGTTCGCCATCTCAGCGGGCTGAGTCTTACCCTCACGGGCGCGAGTGGTCAGGTTGTTCAGCGCGATAGCCAGCTCACGCAGGGACAGCTCCTGAGCGTCCTTAATGTTCGGAACCATCAGGCCGCGCGGGGTCGCCGCAGCGATACCCAGGTTCATGAAGTGCTTAATCTGGATCTCGCTGTCGGTCCAGGTCGCATTGACCTGCGGGTTACGCTCAGCAGCCCAAATGACCGCGGCGGCCAGAACCAGCAACGGGGTGACCTTCACACCCTCAAAGTGGCGAGACTTCTTCAAGCGCTTCACGAACTCCATGGTGCGGGAGGCGTCAACGTCCACGAAGATGGATACGTGCGGGGCGCTAAACGCCGAAGAAACCATCGCCTTCGCGGTTGCCTTACGCACGCCACGCACCGGGATGCGCTCAATGCGGTCACCGGGGGTGGCTGCGGGCTGCCAGAACGGCTGGCGGGCGCCACTATGCTGCACATCGCTCAGGTGCGCCACATAGTTCATGAGGTCCTGCTTGGTCACCTGGCCGCGCGCACCGGTAGCGGTCACATTCGCCAGATCAACACCCAGCTCCTTTGCGGCAAGACGCACCGGAGGCGGCGCGAGGGTCGGGCGGTGCGGAACCTGCTCGGGAGCCAAAGTCGGCGCGGGAGCCGCTGCGGGCTCGGGTGCCAGACGCTGCACCACCGAGTTCAGCGGGGTGTTCTCCACAAAGCGAGAGGCGCGCTCAGCCAGCTCGCTCAGCAGACCTTGGTTGCGGTTCACCGGGTCGGCGGGGGTGTGTGCCACGGGTGCCTGAACAGCCGGTGCTACCGGTGCCGCGGCAGCCTGTGCGGGCTGGGTTGCGGAGGCGGGGCGCTTGCGGGCGCGACGCTTCACAGCGTCCGCCTTGGGGCCGGAACCGACCAGTGCGGTGCCGGACTCAGCCTCTGCTGCGGCGGGTGCCGCCGGGGTTGCGGGTGCGTTGTCGCCTCCGGAGATGCTGATAATCGGGGTGCCCACCTCAACGGTTTCGCCTTCGGCAACGAGCAGCGCCTCGACGGTGCCGGCGAAGGGCGAGGGCAGTTCAACAACACTCTTCGCGGTTTCAATTTCGACGAGGACGTCGTTGATGGCGACCTCGGTGCCGACTGCCACCTTCCAGCTGAGGATTTCTGCTTCGGTCAGGCCTTCACCCACGTCAGGGAGCGGGAAAATCTGGGACATTTTTACCTCTCACTAGGGCATATACCCTATATGGAATATTCTGTGCGGGTTCGCAACCCGCCATAGCGCAACACGCTGATACGTCAGATCAGGGAATGCCTAGTAGTCAAAAGCGCGGTCAACCGCCTCAAGAATACGGTCAATATCGGGCACGTACTCTTCCTCAACACGGGAAATCGGGTACGGCATGTAGTAGCCGCCAACGCGAATCACTGGCGCCTGCAGGCTGTAGAAGCAACGCTCCGTAATCGCCGCAGCCAACTCACCGCCCATACCACCGAAGGTCGGCGCCTCGTGCGCAATAATCAGGCGGCCAGTCTTCGCCACCGAAGCAGCAACGGTCGGCACGTCCAGCGGTGAAATCGAGCGCAGGTCAATAACCTCAATCGAACGGCCATCCTCCACCGCAGCCTCTGCCGCAGCCAGAGCAACCGGCACCAGCGGACCGTACGCAACGATGGTCGCGTCCGTACCCTCACGCACCACCTGGGCGCTAAACGGATCAAAGGAAGTGTCGCTAAAGTCCACTTCACCCTTGAGCCAGTAGCGGCGCTTCGGCTCAAAAATAATGACCGGGTCGGGGCACTCAATCGCCTTGCGGGTCATCCAGTACGCCTCGTGCGGGGTCGAGGGGGTCACAATACGCAGACCCGCGGTGTGAGCGAACAGCGCCTCCGGGGACTCGGAGTGGTGCTCCACCGAACCAATCACGCCACCGTACGGAATGCGGATGGTCACGGGCACCGTGTATTGCTTATCGGTGCGGTTGTGGATCTTCGCCAGCTGGCTCGTGATCTGGTTGTAGGCGGGGAACACGAAGCCGTCGAACTGGATCTCCGGCACGGGGCGGTAGCCACGTAGCGCCATACCAATAGAGGTGCCGATAATGCCGGACTCGCCCAGGGGCGCATCCATGACGCGGCGGTTGCCGAAGCACGCCTGCAGGCCCTCGGTCACACGGTACACGCCGCCGAGCTTGCCGATATCCTCACCGAGCATGACGACGGTGCGGTCGGCTTCCATGGCGTCTTCCAGGCCGCGGGTAATCGCCTTGGCGAGGGTCAAACGTTCAATTTTCTCGCTCATGCTTACTCCTCTTCAAAGCCTGCAACGTAGTTACGATAGAACTCGCGGTCGTCTTCCACCTGCTGGTGTTCCTGCACGTAGACGCGGTCGAAGAAACGCTCAAAGTCGGCAGGTTCCGAGTTGAGAACAGCCTCACGCACACCGGATGCAATCTGCTGGGCTGCTTCTGCAACCTCAGCAAAGAAGGCATCGTCGGCGTAGCCCTGCTCACGCAGGTGCTTCTCAAGGCGCAACATGGGGTCACGGCGCAGGGGGCCTTCCAGGTCGGCATCGGTGCGGTACTTGGTGGGGTCATCCGCGGTGGTGTGCGGGCCGAGGCGGTAGGTTTCAGCCTCAATCAGCACGGGGCCTTCGCCGGCGCGAATCTTTTCCATGGCGTAGCGGGTTGCAGCCAGCACGGCGAGAACGTCGTTGCCGTCCACGCGAATACCCTCGAAGCCGTAGCCTGCGGCGCGAGTGGACACCGGCACGCGGGACTGCACCTCGAAGGGCACGGAGATAGCCCAGCGGTTGTTCTGCACGAAGAAGAGCACCGGCGCGTTATAGGAGGCGGCGAAAACCATGGACTCGTGTGCGTCACCCTCGGTGGAGGAGCCGTCACCGAAGTAGACCGCCACGGCGGGCTTCTGGGTGTCCTCGGCGGGGTCGGTTGCCTGACCCTGACCGGTGCGGCGGGCGCCGGTTTCAGCCTCGATGTCGGCGTCGAAGTTCAGACCCATGGCGTAGCCGACTGCGTGCAGGGTCTGGGCGGCAAGCACCTTGGTGTAGGTGTGGAAGTTGTGTGCCTTCATGTCCCAGCCGTGGGTGGTGGAGCCGCGGAAGATGGTGATCAGGTCGCGGAAGTCCACGCCACGCGTCAGGGCGACGGCGTGCTCGCGGTAGGAGGGGAAGATGTAGTCGTTGGGTGCGTAGGCGAGTGCGGAGCCGACCTGTGCGGCTTCCTGGCCTCGGCTGGGCACCCAGAGGGCGAGCTGGCCCTGGCGCTGCAGGGCGGTTGCCTCGTCGTCGAATCGGCGGGTGGTGTACATGAGGCGGTATGCCTCGCGCAGGGTGTCTGCGTTGACGTCTTCGATGTACCGGCTGTAGGTGGGGTGTTCGTGTACGGTGCCGTTTTCATCCATGAGCTGGATGCGTTCGGGCACTCCGGGGTACTTGTCGTTCTCGTGCATCTAACCTCCACACGTGACGAGGGCTTGGCCCTCAGCGGCTTGGGTTTTAGTCTCAACTTTCACCTGATGGTGCAGGGTTTGAGGTGTTCCGGTAAGCCTGTGAGGGTCTGGGCATATATAGTTACCAGTCTACTCTTTTCGGCTTTATCTCGCGGCAGTTACGCTGATAACGCAGTGTATTATGCCCTGTCATTCACTATTTGAACATCATTAAATTAAACCTCCCATATATTCTTTTTTGAGAATATATGGGAGGTTTAATTTAACTACTGAGAGCTTTTCGAGCCATCATTTTTCCCGCATGAGAACCATCTGAAAAGCCCAAACAAACCTCGACAAGGGAAAATAGTACATTGTTCAATTAGGGTCGAGTAGGTACTCCCACCCCTTCATAAGACGCCCTAGAGCCCCTTCGCGAAGACCTCACAGAGCGAGAGGAAACGGTCATTCGCCTCCACCTCGCCAATGCTCACGCGAACACCCTCGGTGCCGAACGCACGCACCGACAGCGCATGCTCAGACATCAGCTGCACAAACTCACCCGTGCGCTCCCCCAGGGGCAGCCACACAAAGTTCGCGTAAGTGCTCGGGAAATCGTAGCCCAGCTCCCGCAGTCGAGCGGTCACGCGCTCACGCTCAGCGACCAGGTGGCTCACACGCTCTATGACCGCATCCTCATGCTCGATGGAGGCGATAGCCGCCGCCTCAGCCAGCGCCGTCACGGCGAACGGGGTTGCCGCCACCCGCAGGTACTGCGTAATCTGCGGGTGCGAAATTGAGTAGCCCACGCGCAGACCCGCCAGGCCCTGTGCCTTGGAGAAAGTGCGCAGAATAATGACGTTCTCATAGTCGCGGTAGATGTCCATACCGTTCAGCGGGGCTTCTTCACCTTCCGGCACGGTGGAGGCAGCGCAGAACTCGAAGTACGCCTCATCAATCACCACGGGGATGTGGGCAGGCACCTTCGCCAGGAACGCACGAATCTGACTTTCGGTGACGGCGGGGCCGGTCGGGTTGTTGGGGGTGCAGACCAGGATCAGGCGGGTGCGGTCGGTGATAGCTGCCGCCATGGCGTCCAGGTCGTGTGAGCCGTCGGGCAGGTTCGGCACCTGCACGCTGCGAGCGCCCATAATGCCGACGAGGATCGGGTATGCCTCGAAGGAGCGCCAGGCGTAGATGACTTCGTCCTGCACGCCGTCGGCGTTTATGCCGGCGAAGGTTTTGAGAATTTGGTTGAGCGCGCCGAGGCTTCCAGCACCGGTAACGATGTCGTCAGCGTCCACGCCGAGTCGTGCGGAAAGCTTGTGGCGCAGGGCGGTGGAGAGCGGGTCGGGGTAGCGGTGCACGGTCGCAAATTCTGCGAGGACGCGCGTAACCTCGGGTACGGGGCCCAGCGGGTTCTCGTTCGAGGAGAGCTTGTACTGGGTGAGGCCTTCAACGGGTGCGGGCGGCTTGCCTGCCGCGTAGCTGGGCAGGGTGTTGAAGACGGGGCGGACCGGGATGTTGGCGTGTTCAGCTGACTGGCTCATGGTTCCAGTATGTGCCTGCGGGCGGCTCGGAGGCTAACGCTTCTCACCTGGAGAGCAGGTCGCGAGCAAGCTGTAGCTGTGCAGGCAGCAGATACTGGCCGCGAGCGCTGTACGCAAAAGGCTGTGTGTAAAAGCTGTACGCAAAGATGGAGGGGTGCCGCCGGGGTTGTTCCCGGTGGCGCCCCTCCTTTTCTCTTCTCTACTCTACTCGTCCCCTCCACCCTCCACCGAGTCTTTGAGATACCGAGTCCTTGAGATTGGTGCTTTTAGACTCGGTGTTTAGACCATCAGGGGTTCACTCTCCTCGAGGGGAGTCAGGTCCTCGGGAGGGCCTGGTGCGCGGAACCCGGGATCGATGTTCTCGGGTGGAGTTGGTGCGAAGAACCCGGGGTCAATGCTCTTGGGCGGGAGCATAGGCGCCGGCTTCTGGCCTGGCAGGATGGGAATGAGCGACTCAACGCCGTCGTAGTCTCCGCCTTGCCGAGGTCCGAAGATTGGAGGATTCTTGAGCGCAGAACCCGCGTTAGGGAGTTGCAGCTGATCGATGATTGGCTGAGTAACAACCTTTTCGATGTGCGTATGCAAATCTGCAGGTTTGGGCAGAATGTCCGGCGGGATCAGACCTGCAGGGGGTAGCTGCCCCTCTGCCTCGATTCGAGCGGGCATCTTGATGGGGGCAGGCTCCGGACGGCTCAGGTCCACCGGCATCTTGATGGGGGCAGGCTCGGGGCGGCTCAGGTCGCTCGGCATCTTGATGGCGGGCGGAATATTCTGCGGGTTATATCCCTGTAGGAGGGGCACCTTGGGCATCTGCGGCACAGGCATTTCGGGCCATGCAGGCTGCGGGTTCTGAGATTCCTGCGGAGTCGGCTCGGGGTGAGGGATGGTCTTTTGGACGCCCTCGATAACGGCGGGGATTTGCCCAGCAACCGCCTGTACGGTTTCTCCAGCTTCTCGCTGAAGACCCTCGGCCTTCTGCTTGGCAATCTCCATGCCCTGCTGGATGTCTGAGACGGTGGCTTCGATTTTCTGCCGAGTATTTTCGACGTTGCCACGCACTGCACTATCTACTCGGTGCAGTTCTCCATCTGTTAGTTGGTCTATACCCTCATATAAAACTCGAGGATCAAGCTGCACCCCAGCTTCAAGAGCCTGTTTACCATACCTAGCCCCACGCAATCCATACTCGTTCAGACGTTCTTCAGGCTTGTAACCATCTGGCATAGCGGAGCCCGAGGTAACCTTTTGTTCCCCTTGCACATAACCTTTGTTGCCCATGGCCGCGCTGAGGGCACCCAGAGTCTGGTTTCCGTATCCTTCACGTTGCAGGGTTTCCCTATATGCCCCGCCGTCATGTTTGAAATTTGAGACCGTAATTGCGGTATCACGTTCATCGGGCCGCCACCCTCCCTCAGGCCTCAACGCAGAGTCAGGAACCCAGTCTCCATCTCCTTCCACGTAGTCCACTCCAAAGTCGCGGCGTTTAGCCGGTAGACCTCGTAGCGGGGAGGCTTGAGCGTAGACACCCACAATGTTGATTTCTTTGGCGACTTCAGTACTATTCGCCATGTTGTAGGCAATCATGCCTCCCTGGCTAAAGCCTTCCAAGTACACTCGGGCACCCTGAGGTGCTCCGGCATCACGTAGAGCCTGCAGAACCATCTGATAGGCGGGGTTCTCCAGAGTATCATTACCCAGTGCTTCGCGAAGAGCCCCAGGGACATCCATAGGAGACCCACCAAAGGAAGAGAAGTTAGTACCCGGAATGCTCACCACATACAGGGCATGGGTGGGGTCACCTTCGTGTCCTGCTTCGTACATGACGGTGACGAGCACGGCACCGCGTTCGCCCTTAGTCGGGTCCTGTTGAGAGCGTTCAAACTCCTGATCCTGTGCCTTGGCAGCCGCTTGCAGACGTTCAGCGCTAGCGTCCACCGTGAGACGGTCCTTCTCACCGGAATGTGCGCTGACCCCGTAATCGTCGGCTGAGGCAGTGCGCATGTTATGCGCTTTCTTATCAGAATCCGGATCACGGAGGGGGCCAACGATTCCAACTCCGCCTACGGCCAAGACTTTTTCAATGATTCCCTGGGGTATTTTTGTTACAGCGGAGAGTCGCCCAGCAATACGCTGACGAGCAATTTCGGGATTCCATTTGGCATCCATGTAGGCAGTGAAGCCGAAGATAATGGCTGCCACTACAGGTGAATGAGGCAATACCCAATAGGCCGAGAAGTACCCGAGCTCGGGAATGGTGAGCTTCAAGAGGTAGTCGGCTTCGCCGGGTTCTCCAGCAATGAGTCCGCGCAGGTGGTCTCGGGTGCTGCGTCCGTCGGGTAGCTTGCCGTCCTTTGCGATGCCCATGGAGTCGAACCAGCCTGCGACGATATTTTCGGTCTGCAGGTAGGAGCTGTGGGCGGCGCGGACGGCGGCTGCGGTGGCGCCGAACTTTGCGGCACTCATACCGAGGTCTGCAGCGAGGCCGGTACAGAGGCCAGCAGCCTGCTGGGCACGTCCGTTAATGCCGAGGAAGAGACGAGTTTCAGCGGCGATACCGAGAATGGGCATGGTGCGGTCGGCGCAGGTGCGGCTGACGGTGTCGAGCCCGTCGGCGATGGCGGGCATTTCTTCAAGCTCAACGCTGATAGTGCCTGCGGTGGGCCTTGCGGAGTTGCTGAGGTCACCGATGGGCGCAACGGTGGGTCCGGTAATCATGGTGTCTCCTGGGGTGAGGTTAGTGGGTTCGGATGAGCGAGCTCAGCCCGTCGGGTAGGTTCACGTGCATGAGTGAATCGAGCGTTGACTGGGCTTTTTGCACGCCTGAGCGGGCGATGATTTCGCCGGGGTTAAGTTTTTCGAGGGCGTCGGCGGCACCGTCGGCGAGTTTGCCGAGTAGGTTATCTACGGCGGAGGCGGCGGCTTTGATAGCCTGCGCTTTGCCGGTGAGGTCGTTGGCGAGTTCTTCACCGGCGGCGGCGATCATGGCGGCCGTGCCTTCGGCTTGTTCGGCTTGGTTGCGGATTTTTTCGCGGTGTTCTTCGAGTTGTCGCCGGTAGGCGCGTCCGGCTTCGGATGCCCAGCGGTCGCCGTTGAGTTCGTTGGCGCGTTGGTGTGCGGTGCGGATTTCTTGGGCTTCGGTGCGCATCCTGTGGGCGAGTTCTGCGCCTTTGGCGCGGGCGAGCACGGCGACTGCCATGAGCTGCTCGGCGAGGGCGTGGCCGGCCGCGGTGCCGATGCCCATGTGTCCTGCTGCGCGGAGGATATCGGTTGGTTCGATGTGGGGCATCTGGGGTGCGGGAGGTGGTGCGGTGTCGACGATCGTGTTCATGGGGCGTCCTTTCGATGGTTGGACAGGTTGTTTGTGCGCCTGTTTCTGTCCTGTGTTTGGGTTTGTTTTAGGCTAAATCTGCCTCGGTGACCGTGCAGGTGGAGTGCGCCAACCTGTGGATAACTCAGGCTTGTTTCGAAAAATTCGCACGTTTTGCGTCCTCAAAACCCAAAAAATGCCCCCTCCGCGTCCCCTCGTTTTGTCATATTTCTGTAACTAACCAAGCCGCCCGTCACGTCCATATGCTCTTCCCGCCTCTTTTTTTCAGCGAATTCATGCAAAAATAGAGCTATGTCTCACACCAATAACACCTTCTTGCCTTCTGGCCGTATTGACCTGGGCACCGGCGAACTTGCGCTGGGCCCCCTCGACGGACGCTACGCATCCGTAACCGCGCCCCTGACCAACTACCTCTCTGAGGCGGCTCTGAACCGCGACCGCATCCATGTTGAGGTTGAGTGGTTCATTTACCTGTGCGAGCACGAGGTGCTGCCGGGTCTGTCCCCGCTGAGCGAGGAGCAGAAGAAGGGCCTGCGCGCCATCGTTACCGATTTCAACGCTGATTCTGTGGCGGAGCTGGCTGAGATTGAGGCTGTCACCGTTCACGATGTGAAGGCGGTCGAGTACTACATTGGTCGCCGCCTGGAGGGCCTGGGCCTGGGTCACCTGGTGCCGTTGGTTCACTTCGGCTGCACTTCTGAGGACATTAACAACCTCTCCTACGCGCTGGGCATCAAGGACGCCGTTGAGAACGTGTGGATCCCCGCCGCGGAGGAGCTGATTGATGTTCTGCTGAAGCTGGCTGAGGACGGCCGCGACGTGCCGATGCTGTGCCGCACTCACGGTCAGCCGGCGACCCCCTCCACTTTGGGCAAGGAGATGGGCGTGCTCGCCTACCGCCTGAAGCGCCAGGTCAAGCACGTGAAGGCGACCGAGTTCCTCGGCAAGATTAATGGTGCGACCGGTACTTACGCCGCGCACTACGCCTCGGTGCCGAGCACTGATTGGCAGAAGATTTCTCGTGGTTTTGTGGAGCACCTGGGCCTGACTTGGAACCCGCTGACCACTCAGATTGAGTCGCACGACTGGCAGGCTGAGCTGTACTCGGATATCGCTCATTTCAACCGCGTGCTGCACAACCTCTGCACCGATGTGTGGAGCTACATTTCGATTGGTTTCTTCCGTCAGATTCCGGTGGCTGGTGCGACCGGTTCGTCGACCATGCCGCACAAGGTGAATCCGATTCGCTTTGAGAATGCGGAGGCTAACCTGGAGCTGTCCAACGCTCTGCTGGATTCGCTGGGTTCGACCCTGGTGACTTCTCGTTGGCAGCGTGACCTGACTGACTCGTCGGCGCAGCGCAATATCGGTGTGGCGTTTGGTCACTCGGTGCTGGCTATCTCCAATGTGGTGAAGGGTCTGCAGCGTCTGGATATTGCGACCGACGTTATTTCTGCTGATCTGGATTCCAACTGGGAGGTTCTGGCTGAGGCGATCCAGATGGTGATGCGTGCGGAGGCTATCGCGGGTGTTCCCGGCATGGAGAACCCGTACGAGCGTCTGAAGGAGCTGACTCGCGGTCACCGCGTGGACGCTGCTCGTCTGAAGGAGTTCGTGGCTACTCTGGGTCTCTCCCCCGAGGCTGAGAAGCGTCTGTCGGCTCTGACTCCGCACACCTATAACGGTATTGCGGCTCAGCTGCTCGATCACGCGAAGAACGCTTAGTCTGTAGCAAAGGATTAAAAACTAAAGACCCCGGTTCCCTGTGTTTAGGGAGCTGGGGTCTTTAGTGTGTTGGGTCTTTGCTGTGTTCGGTTAGCCAGGTTCTGTTAGCCAGCTGGTTTAGCGGCCGAGCATGCGGCGGTGGCCGGTTTCGGTGTCGTGGCCCTTGCCGCGGGTGAAGACCTTGCCTGCCGCCTTACCTGCGTCCTTGACGCCCTTGAGGAGGGCACCAGCCACGCCGGAGGGGCCTTCCGAGCCTTCGCCGCCCTGTACGCGCGGTGCACGCGGGGTGATCATGAGCTCTGCGGGGAAGTATGCGGGTGCGTCGCCAAAGGCACGGCGGGTGTTGCGCACGACGTCCTTACCGAGGGTCAGGTTTGCGCCGCCGCCAACGACTGCGCCTACGCCGAAGGGCAGTGCACGGCCGAGCAGCGCGCCGGTCTGGCGGGTGAGGAATCGGCGGATAAACAGGTTGCGGATGGTGCGTTCGACGCTGAACATCTTGCCGCTGGAGGAGTTGCCGAGCAGCATGCCCCACTTGTTAGAGACGCCGCCTGCCTTGCCGGTCTGCAGCAGCACGGTGTTCATGAGCTGGGAGCCTTCTTCGCCGAGCATGATTGCCATGACCATGGAGCGGGCGGTTTCGGCGTCGTGTACGTGCACGCCGTGCAGTTCTGCGACTGCCTGGGCGTAGAGTGCGGTGCGTTCGAGGTAGCCGCCGACTGCGAGCGCGGACAGGCTCATGGAGGTGACGGTACCGACGCCGGGCACGAATGCGGATGCGCCGGTGACGCCGCCGATGGCGGTGATGTCGCGCAGGTAGGTGCGGTCGAGGCGCTTGTGGATTTGTTCGGGGGTTTCGTCGGGGTGCGCTTCACGGAGTTTTTTGACGATGGACAGCGCGAGCGGTCGTTGCATGCGCAGTACGTTGTCGAGGGTGGTGGTTAGCGCGGGACGGGGGTTGCCGTCTTCATCGAATAGAGACTTCTTCGGGTCAAGCATGCTCTCAGTAAATCACGGCTGGGTGAATATTTCCTGGATATGAGGGGTTGTGGTGGGGTGTGGGGGTGAAATTTCACCGAGGGCGTGGAGGTTTTTGAGGGGTTGTTAGGGTGTTTTGGTCTCTATTTGCGCCGGATTTTAAAGCGCGTAAAATTGTCGTAGATTACACACTATTCATTGTTTGCATAGTGCGTGACCTGTTTCACGACGATTCGGGTTGCGCCTGATGACAGATAGCGGCTGACACCTCTTCTGGACTAATAAGGATTGCTATGACTTCTTCCACCCATACGCCCAATGCTGCGCGTTCTCCCCTGGCGACTCAGGGGCTGGGTGTTGCGTACGCGACCGGCGCGATTATTTCGGCGCAGTTCGGTGCGGCTCTTGCTAAGCAGCTGATGGGCGATTTGGGCCCTTGGGGCGTGGTGACTCTGCGCCTGTTGACTTCTTCTGTCCTGCTGTGGGCGTTCTTCCGTCCGCAGATTCGTTCGTGGACCCGTCAACAATGGATGACGGTCATTGTCCTTGGTATCGCCCTGACCGGTGCGAATGCGTTCTTCTATGTGGCGATTGAGCAGGTTCCACTAGCGATTGCGGTGGCTATTGAGTTTATGGGTCCACTGGTGCTGGCGACGGTTATGTCGCGCCGCAAGCTGGATCTGGTGTGGATTGCGCTGTCCTTTACTGGTATGGCGATTCTGACGGCTGAGTCCCAGGCGAAGCCTGAAGATTTCGCCCTGATGGGTGTGATTTTCTCGGTCCTGACCGCTGTTTCTCGTGCCGCCTATATTCTGGCGACTGAGAAGGTGGGCGCACTCATCCCGGGCATGGGCGGCATGGTCATGGGTAACGTTGTCTCTACCCTGCTGGTTCTGCCGTTCCCGTTCCTTATTAGCGGCAATAATCTGCTGAAGGTCACTCAGGATGTGAACCTGCTGGCTATTGGTTGCCTGATGGGTCTGCTGGCTTCTGCTCTGCCGGCACTGGGTGAGGTTTCTTCGCTGCGTCTGTTGCCCGCGCATATTTATAGCGTGGTGCTGTCCCTGGAGCCTGCGATTGCGGCGGCTGTGGGTATTGTGATGCTTGGTGAGGCTACCGGCCTGGTCCGCTGGGTTGCTATTGCTCTGCTGGTGGCTGCGAGTATCGGCATTTCAATTTCTCACGCTCGCGCACAGAAGAAGGCGCAGGAAGACGGCACTTTGGAGGATCCCGATCGCTACCTGCCCGGCGCGGTGGATGCCCACGCGGTTGATATTGCGCAGATGGCAACCAGCTCCATTACACTTCCGTCGGCTACGCAGATCAAGGCTGACCGTGAGGCGAAGGGCCTCTAATCTGCTGAACGGTAGCCGTATCAACGGTTTCTAGCACCCCCGGGTGACGAGTAGGATAGTATCTCGTGTTGCCCGGGGGTGCGCTCTTTAACTGCCTTTAACTGCGCTGGTCAGGTTCTTGCTCCCGCCCGAATCGATACGTCACCTGTACACCGTGAGAGATGCACCGCCTCCTTGTGAGGCGCAGGAAGGAGAATCATGCCGCATACTTCATCTCAACGCCCCGCGCTGGGCATTATGTTTGTGCTGATATCCTGCTCGTCGTTGCAGTTCGGTGCCGCGTTCGCGGTGACGCTCTTCCCGTTGTTTGGTGCTCTGGCTATTAGCGTCAGCCGTCTGGCAATTGCTTCCATGGTGGTGGGTAGCGCCGTGTGGTTGGCGGCGCGTTGGCGTACCCGCCGCGGCGGCAAAATGCCGCCGGGTGCGCTGTCCTGGTCGAAGGAGCAGTGGCGTGCCGTCATCATTTTCGGTATGACTTTCGGTCTGATGAACGGCTTCTTCTATTGCGCGATTGACCGCATCCCGATTGGTTTGGCGGTTGCGGTGGAGTTCTTGGGCCCGCTGGCGTTGGCGTCCATGCTGACGCGCAGGCTCCGCGACGCGGTGTGGGTGCTCTGCGCCCTGGCGGGCATGCTGGTGCTCGGCTACGAGGCGGCGGTCGGCAAGGATACCGACTACCTGGGTCTGACGTTCGCGCTGATCGCTGGCGTGTTCTGGGCGCTGTATATTCGCTCTAGCGCGAAGGTGGGTGCCCTGGTTCCGGGTGCGAGCGGCCTGGCGGTGGCGATGCTTGTTGGTGCTGCGTTTATTGCCCCGGTGGCGGCGGTTGTTCCGGCGCCTCAGCCGATTTGGAACGTGGCGCAGGATCCGATGCTGCTCCTCATGATTTTTGGTACCGCCATGTTCGCTTCGGTGATTCCCTATAGCGCGGAGCTGATGGCTCTGCGTAACCTGCCGCAGCAGGTGTTTAGCGTACTGATGAGCATGGAGCCCGCTATTGCGGCGATTGCCGGTTGGGCGCTGCTGAATCAGGAGACCGGCCCGATTCGTTGGGTGGCGATTTTCCTGCTGATGACCGCGAGTGTGGGCATTACGCTGACCACCACGAAGGGTGGTTCCCACAAGCAGAAGGATGACAGCGAGGACCCCGTTCCCATGCCGCTACCCGAGTAAAGCCAATGTCCTGAGTAAAAATCCAAATTCTGCCGGTGTACGGCGCGCGGCGTATAGAAAACCCCTATAGAAAACCGTTGAGGCGGGTACCTGGTTGGTACCCGCCTCAACGGTTTTGTATGTCAGGTTTAGCTCTCAGCCAGCTCGTCCAGCAGGTCGCGCAGCTCATCGGTGGTGAGCACATCCGCCGGATGCGGGCCCAGGGCGTACAGCCAGTCCTGGGTGTCCTCGTCCAGCTCACGGGCGGTACCAACCAGCACGAGGTTGCCCTCGTTCTGCCCGCTAATCATGGAACTTTCGCACAGGCACCACACGTGGTCGAAGACTTCCAGCATGGCGGTTGCCTGCAGCTGGAAGAAGGGCAGACCCGCGTCGTCACCCACGTTTATGGCGACCATGCCGCGCTCGCTCAGGGCGTCCTTGAGTTCGCGGTAGAAGTCGCGGTTCGCCAGGTGGGCGGGCGCGTCCATGCCGGTGAAGATGTCGAGAATGATTGCGTCGAAGCCGGGCACGCCCAGCAGTTCGGGCAGGTTCGCCAGCTGCTCGCGAGCGTCACCGACCACCAGCTGGCAGTTGGTTCCGGCGGGTAGCGGCAGGCGGTCCGTTACGAAGCCCATGAGCTCGGGTTCAATATCCACGGCAACCTGGCGGGAGCCGGGGCGGGTCGCCTGAATATAGCGCACGAGGGTGAGCGCACCGGCGCCCAGGTGTGCTGCGGTGATGGGTTCGCCGGCGGGTGCAAGCGCATCCACCGCGTTTGCGATGCGGCGCAGGTACTCGTAGAACACGTAGTCGGGGTTCTGCACGTCCACGTGGGACTGCTCGGCGCCACCGATTTCGAGAACGTAGCCGTGGTCGCTGAACCCGTCGGGGTGAATTTCGGCGCGCTGCCCGCCGGAGAGCTGAATGTGCGCCACTACTTCACGCCAGCTTCACGCTTGAAGGTGCTGACCAGGTCATCCACCGAGGAGGAGGAATCCAGGCCCTCAACGACCTTGTCGTTCACGACGAAAGTGGGGGTGCCCTTCACGCCAATCTTCACGGCGTGCTCGTAGTCGCGCTGAATGGGCTTGACGGTGTCGGAGGCAACCAAGGTCTTGTCGAACTCTTCGACGTTCAGGCCCAGTTCCTTGGCGTAGTCGTTGAAGAGGGTACGCAGCTTGTCGCGCTCTTTGATGTTCTTCCAGTCGTTCTGGGTGTTGAAGAGCTTGTTCGCCATTTCGAGGTGCTTACCCTGAGCTGTTGCGGCTTCTACGGCGAGTGCGGCGGGTACGGCATTGGCGTGCATGTTCAGCGGCATGTGGCGCACGGTCACGTTCATGATGCCGTCAAGCTTCTTGGCGGCTTCTTCGAACTTGGGTTCTGCCTTGGCGCAGTAGGGGCACTGGTAGTCGGTGTACAGGGTTGCGGTGCCTGCACCGGGTACTTCGCGGTTGAGGCGGTAGCCGACGTAGCCGTCATCGGCGGTTGCCGACGCGCTTGCCGAAGCCAAGGAGTTAGCGGATGCCGAAGCGCTCACAGTGGCGCTCGCGGATGCGCTTGCCGAGGTTGCGGCGGTGCTTGCCGAACCGCTCGCAGATGCCGATGCGGAGGGCTGGGAGGAGCTGGAACCGCATGCGCTCAGTCCCAGGGCGGCGGCGGGCACTACGCCCAGTAGCAGGGTGCGGCGGTTGAGGGGTGAAGTCATGGTGGTTCCTCTCTATGGGGGCGGCTGTCTGTGGTTGATGTGTCAGTGGTTGTTGGGCGCGGTGAGGCGCGATTAGCCGCCGTGGGTATATAGGGTTTATTGTATGCCTCTGCCCTGAACATTCCCTATCTTCGGGCGGGTTTACGGGGTGAATGCAGTGCACACCATAGGCTCTCTGCCGTCTGCTCTCGGTAGCGGTCACGGTGCTGAAAGTAATTAGCCTCTCCCCCGCCTTTTTGGTACTATTGCGGGGTATGCACTGTTCGTCGGCTGCTTTCGGGCGGCTGGGAACAAACGTATATGCGCCTCTATAGCTCAGGGGTAGAGCATTTCCCTCGTAAAGAAAAGGTCGTGGGTTCGAATCCCACTGGGGGCTCCACATCCGCCGTAACGCGTGCCGGTTTCCGGTGTGTTGCGGCGGTTTTTAGCATCTGAGAGACGTCACGTATCTCGCAGGATGTCACCATCGATTTTTAGGAGATTCTCGTGTCTTCTCATTCCTCAAATACTCAGCGTCTGCAGAACCGTTCGCAGGGTGGTCGCCCCTCCGCGGGTTCTTCGCGTCCGATGAGCCCCACGATGCGTTTTGCTCTGGTGTACGTGCTGGCGCTGGTGGTTTCCCTGGCGGTGTGGTTCTTCTACCGTTCCGTGTATGAGGATGACACCTCGTTCCTGGTGCCGATTGTGATTTCTTTGGTGACTTCGTACGTGTGCGCTCATGCGTTGACGGGCGGCAAATCGCCCCGCAACTAGTAGCTAAGTTGTAGCGCGCCAGAGGTTTCAGGCAGATAAAAGCCGCGCATCCGGTTCCCCCGTTCAGGGGTCGGATGCGCGGCTTTTTGCGCGTGTACCTTAGGCGAGCACCTTACTTGGAGGCGCGCTGGAAGTCGCTGTCGGTCTTGCCCCACAGGCCGTAAACCTTGGCGAGTTCCTTGACCTTCTTTGCACGCAGGTAACGCGGCAGGTAGGAGCCGTCGCGGGGGCCGTCGAGGGGCACGTCGAGCATCTGGTGTGCTTCTTCGATTTCGATCTCGCTCGGGGAGAATGCCGCGTTGATAGTCTCGGTCTGGCGGATGTCGAGGGTAATCTTACCGGTCATGCCGTGGTCGTTCGCGTAGCCGCATGCCTTGGAGAGGTCAGCACCGTATGCGCCGAGAGTCGGGCCGTCGATGGGGCCGGGCAGACCACCCAGGGTGGAGGCGATGACCAGCTGCGAACGCACGTAGGCGAGCGCCATGGGGGTTGCGGAGGAGCCGGTGTCGCGGCGGTAGTCGCCTGCGCCGAATGCGAGGCGGAAAGTGCCGATTGCGCGCGCAATTTCGATGGAGTGGTGCACGCCGAGTGCGGACTCGATCAGCGCGATGATGGGGGTTCCGGGGGGCAGCTCGGCTGCGGTGCGGTCAATGTCGGTGGCGTGCTCTGCGGTGGCGAGCATGACGCCTCGCAGGCCCTTCACGTTCTTGAGGGCCTTGACGTCCTTCCACCAGTGTTCGGTGGTGATGGCGTTGATTCGCACCCATGCGACGACGCCGGAGTTGAGCATACGGACGACCTGTTCGCGGGCGGCGTCCTTCTCTTCGGGGGGGCAGCCGTCTTCGAGGTCGATGATGATGGAGTCAGCCTCGGATTCGAAGGCCTCTTCAAAAACTTCTTCGGAGGAGTTGGCGCGCACGAGGAGCCAGGAGCGTGAGAGGCTGGGGCGCAGCTGACGCGCACGCTCATTGCGGTGGAATTCAAACATGGTGTGTGACTTCTTCCGTGAATTGTATATGCAGTGGGTTGTGCCGTAGAGGGGCAGGAAAAAGCCTGCGGTTCTTCCGCGCGTACCATCGCATTGTGTCGTCACCTCCATTGTGACGGAACCGCATAAGAAGTGTCCTACACCTCTTCTTTAAGCGTATCGCCTGTTGAGGTGCACATCAAACTAGCTCGCCTGTTAGTCACCGTTCGACTTTGCCCTGCTCACGTGGCGGACGCGGGTCAGGGTGCGGGTTGGGTTGCATTGTCAACGAACCTGCCCGCAGCATCCGGTGCGGATACTGCGGGCAGTTCAGAAGTTTACGATTAGGCTTCCACCAGTTGGGTGCGACCCACCGGAATACCGTCGTCGAAGGTTAGCTCGCCGGTGGCTTCCTTCTGGGCGCGCTGAATCAGACGTTCGGCGTCTTCAATGTGCTGGATAACGGTTTCCACGCGACGGTGCACGCTCACCTGGCGGTCGCATCCGGTGGCACAGTTGCCGAAGCAGCGTGCCATGGCGAGCGCTTCGGCGCAGAGTGCCACGGCGTTACCCGCTTTGGAGAGGGCGCGGTTCAGGTCGGAGTAGGTGCCGAACGGGGAGGCGGGAATATCGCCGTCGCTGGGGGCGAGGCGGTGCGCTTCCATAGCGACTGCACGCACGCGCGGAATCAGGTCGGCGAGCGCGTTTGCGTCCGGCACGATGAGCTCAATCATGGAGGTGGACGAATCGGTTGCCGCTAGGCGTTCGAGGACCTGGTGGAAGCGGTCAATGCCGCGAATAAACCGGTCGTGGGATCGGCGCCAGATGCCTTTGCCGAGTTCGGCGTCGTCGCGGCGCGATTGCAGGTAGCTTTTAAGTCCCATATGCCCTCCTCTGCGTGGTGTGTGTGCCGTGTTTGTTGGTCGGTGGAGGCTGCCGGTGATGGGCTCTGCGGCGACCCGCAAACCTCCCTATGCTTAGGTTACCCTAAATTTCTTTTAGTGACGAGATGTCAGCAGTCAGCTGTTTATTTCAAGCCCAGATTCTCATTACGCCGCTCACGCAACATTCCCCGCGACGCCAGCCTAAAAAGGCACCGCGAGGGCACAGCGATTTCTAGACCATGCGCAGCACAATCTTGCCGCGATGCTGACCGGAGTCGAAGTATTCGTGGGCGGCAGCCGCCTCCTCCATGTCGAAGATACGGTCCAGACCCACGCCAATCCTGCCGGATTCAATCAGCGGCAGCACGTGTTCACGTACACCGCGCAAAATCTCAGCCTTCTGCTGATCCGAACGGGTGCGCAGGCTCGTGGCGTGCACCGACAGGCGGCGGGAGAGCATATACCCCAGGTTCACTTCTGCTTTGGCGCCGCCCATCAGACCGATAATGCACAGGTGCCCGCCATCGGCGAGGGTGTGCAGATTGTCGTCCAGGTACTTTCCGCCCACAACGTCGAGGATGTAGTCGGCGCCGCGTCCGCCAGTTTCAGCCAGCAGAACTTCACGGAACGAATGTTCGGTATAAATAATGGGTTCCGCACCTAGTGAGCACACATATTCTGCTTTTTCCTCGGTGCCCACGGTTGCAAACACGCGGGTACCTACGGCGAGCGCCAGCTGGATGGCGTGCACACCGATACCGCCGGTACCACCGTGAATGAGCACCACCGCGGGTTCGCCGTCTTCCTTGAGGTTTTCGGCGGGGTTCATGCTCATGCCGCAGGTGAGCACCAGGTTCGAGTAGACGGTTGCCGCGACTTCGGGAATACCGGCGGCTTCGGCGAAGCTCAGCTGTTCGGGTACGGGTAGCACGTGGTCGACCGGTACGGTCACGTAGTCGGCGTAGCCGCCTCCAGGCAGGAGCGCCATGACGGGGGTGCCGCGGTTCTCTACGGAGGCGCCTTCGCCGACCGCTTCGATAATGCCGGCTACTTCGAGGCCGTAGATGGCGCTCGCGCCGGCGGGCGGCGGGTAGAATCCGCGGCGCTGCAGGGCGTCGGCGCGGTTGATTCCGGCGGCGTGAACACGGATGAGAACTTCGTGGGATCGGGGTACGGGGGCGGGGACTTCGCTGATTGTCAGAGCCTCAGGTCCACCGTGACTGTTCTCAATAATTGCTCTCATGAGTCCTCCTCATTGCCGGAAGCACCATCGTTGGTGCGCGATTTACAGAAAGCTTATCGCATGAGATAATCTCGTAGTGCCCTGCGGCACGGTATTGCCATAAAATGCCGGTCTCTGGTGCGTATGGATGGTTGTCCGAGCGGCCGAAGGAGCTGGTCTTGAAAACCAGTAGGCGGTAACCCCGTCTCAAGGGTTCAAATCCCTTACCATCCGCGTTTTAGCTTCTGCTCCACGTGTGGAGCGCAAAGAGCCCCGTTCCTCGTATTGAGGAACGGGGCTCTTCACATATGCCGTTTCGAGTTACCGGGGGCGTCGTTAGTGTATGCCTGACAAGGCGTTTAGAAGCGACGTGACGAGGACTACGATACCGATGAAGATGCATAGCTCCAGCCCGTTAAGAATCAGACCACCGATGGCACGCGTACCACGCCGCCTTGCCGCGAACCCCAGCCAGATACCCAGGACATTCAGCACCGGCGCAACGAACACTACCCGCAGACCGCTTTCTCCAAGATCATGGAAAATCAACCAGCACCCTAGAAAGAACGTCAGCGGGCCGAGAGCGCCGAAAAGCAGGGAGAAGGTCGCTACCCTTTTACCGTCTTGTGCCCCTTGCACGTCAGGAGGTTGCTCGCTCGCATGTTGCTCCCAGTCGTCCGTATCGTCAGCACTGGGTTGCACGCTGTTGTTCGCCTGGTAGAGCTTGGCGTACTCGGGGTTGTTATCAAAATCTTCGTTGTTTTGGGGTAGCTGCGACATCGCATCCACAACCTTTCAATACCGGGTGTTAAGTGTCTAGCGACTCGAGAGAGCATCTGGGCTCACTATCGAGCCGGCGTCGTTAGTTGATGCCTGACAAGGCGTTTACAATCAGCATGATGAGGGCGGCGATACCGATGAAAATGCATAGCCCCAGCCCGTTGAGAATCAGGCCACCGCTGGCACGCGTACCGCGCCGCCTCGCCGCGAACCCCTGCCAGATACCCAGGATGTTCAGGATTGGGGCAAGGATAGCTACCTGCAGAGCACTTTCTTCAAGACCTTGGACAAGACACCAGAACCCTAGAAAGAAAGACAGCGGGCTGAGGAAGCCAAAAAGTAGGGAGAGGTTCGCTGCTCTTTTACCCGCCGCTTGATCTGAGAACTCATCCAGAGACTCATTTGCGGGCAGTAGCTGCTCGTCAGATGTATCCGGGCTAGGCAGCTCGTTGTTATCTTCCTGGTAGAGCTTGGCGTATTCGGGGTTGTAATCGAAGGCTTCATTGTTTTGGGGTAGCTGCGACATCGCATCCACAACCTTTCAGAATCTACACGCGTTAGTTGAATACCTCAGCCTGGTGCTTCGCAAAAACCTATTCGGCATTGAACCACGCCCACACAATCAGTACGTACCCAAGGACAAGCACAGCGATAGCTATCCAGCTCAGGATTCGACCCGCAAGAGAAACTACGCCGTAACTATCCGCTTCCTTAGCTTTCTGTAGACCAAGGACACTCAAGATGACAGTGGGGATACCGAAAAACCACGAACCCAACACCAAGATGTTGATGAGGCTGAGCACACCAAAAGTGAGTGAAAGTTGGGAGGCTCGCTCCCCTAGATTAGTCGCTGTTTTCCCACCGCCCTGCATCATAGGGGGCTCTTCAATATCAGCACCCTGTTTGTGGCGATGAGGTTTCGAGCGCAGACCAGCTGCTGGGTCGGAATACGGGCCTAGGATTGGATCCTGCATCGTTGCATCATAACCTTTCAATACCGGGTGTTAAGCCCACCCTATGCTTTCCCCGCCGAGGGAACAAGCATGTCGAGCCGATTCCACAAAACATACGGCATACACACAGCAAAGCCCCGCTCCTCGCATTGAGGAACAGGGCTCTTTACATATCACATACGAAAGACCATGAATTCGACTCTCGGCTATCCAAACTTCCTAAGCCGGTTACGACACTATCCTTTCAAGGTGAAAACAAGCATTAACAGGGCAATAGCCGCCAGGACTGATAGGGCGATGGGCAGAATCACACCAATCCAGCTGAGGATATGCCCCGCCTTTGCCGGTACGCCGTGACATTCCGCGTCTCGTGCAGACAAGATTCCCAGGATGCCCAGAATAAAAGATCCGAGGAGGGTGTAGGGCAGCAAGAACGTCAAGAGGATAAGCACCACGCTGATGATGCCAAAGGTCAATGACCGTTGAGCCAACTTACGCCCTTCTTCCAGGATGCCCACAGGTCCGACAATATTCCTCGGGTAGCTCGGGTAAAACTGACGTGTAGGTAGTGGTTGGTTACCCGGGGCGGATTGCCCATTGTTATTTCCCGGGTGGAGCTTGGCGTATTCGGGATTGTCATCAAAAACTTCATTATTTTGGGGTAGCTGCGACATCGCATCCACAACCTTTCACGTACCGACACAGATGCTAAACCCACCCTAGACCTTCCCCCGCGCGGGAACAAGCATGTCAGGACCAATCCACGAGATATACGGCATATACACAGCAAAGCCCCGTTCCTCGTAATTGAGGAGCGGGGCTTTTGCGTACCCTCCAATGAGGGTGAAAGTGTTTAGAAGAATGCCAGTATCTGCACAGTCTCCACGAGACTAGAATTTGCGGCAGAATCAGAAAGAGCCAGCATAATCGCCAGCAGAAGACCTCCGCCGAAAAGCACCAGGAACATGCCACCAATGGCTACGCTAATCCAGTTCAAGATACGACCAGCTGAAGCAGCCACACCATAACGCTCTGCCTCATTAGCCTTGAGAATACCGATAACACCCAGAATCAGGGAAGGCAGACCAAACAGCCACCAGCTGAGAGTCACTATACACGCCAAGCTGATAATACCCAGCACCGTGGAAGTCTGAGCTGCCTTCTCACCGGCAAGCTGCTCGGGGGTCTTCTGCAAAAAGCCCACAGGAACCATCATGGGCTGACCGTACTGGTCGGGCTGCTGGTACTGCTGACCGTACGGGTCATACTGATTCTGACCATACGAGTCTTGACCGTACGAATTCTGACCGTACTGGTCATAAGAATACTGATCGTAGGAGCTCTGCCCGTACTGGCCATACTGACCGTACTGAGTGTTCTGCCCGTACTGAGTGTTCTGGTTGTACTGCTCGTTCAGACGGTTGTAGTCCGGGTTGTAGTCGTAGGGGTCTGAACCCCGAGGATTCTGAGACACGGCATCTCACTTTCGTACGGCTGGTGTGCGTTAAACCTAATTCACCCTAACCCATGAATGGAACGGGTACAACTACATCCGCTATCCAAGCCCCCACAATGCACCGCAATGCATTAGCTAGCCGCTCTAACGGATATGCAAAAGCCCGCGGACACACAGGGCGCTCGCGGGCTTTCTGTAGCCAATCTCCATGGAGGATGCTGGCTAAAACGCTATAAGGTCCTAGCCCAGGTTCTTGAGAGCACCCAGCGCGACAACAATAATGCTCAGGACCAGAGCAGTACCACCGATAATGGAACCAGTCAGTGCCAGACCACGGGACTGCAGCTCAGGGACACGCAGAGACGCCAAACCAAAAGCCAGGCCCAGTGCGCTGAAAAGCGGGCTTAGAAGGACCAGACCAATAGCGCCAAATACAATAGCGAGAATCGACAGAATCTTCGCCCTCTTCATCTGAGCCTGCTGCTCGGGGGTCGGGACCGGCTGACCGTACGGAGCCTGCTGACCATACTGGGATGCCTGCTGGCTGAACTGGGGGTCCTGGTTGAACTGGGGCTGGGGGTTGTTGGGGTTTTCAGACATGATTTCTCGCTTTGCTGAGTGATGAGGTGCCTCTGATGTGCTGTATCGGAAGATAAAACGTCAGAGATGCCCTCTATTTATCGGTTGGACACATGCAGTGTATCGAAAATGCGTATGAGCCTCAAAGCCTGAACCCCATAGTCCACGACGAAAAACCCGCGTCAGGTGACCATAAAAACTGGTACAGCTAAGCAGGCGGACACGCAAAAGCCCGCGGACACACGGGGCGCTCGCGGGCTTTCTCTGACCAGTAGCTATGAACGATATTGTCTAAACATGCATCATAACCAGAATCAATAGCAGCATCTCGAAAGGCACAGTCAGGACACCAAGCAACATATTCATAACCCCCCAACGCAACACCAGCCACACGCATATGACCGCGGTGGCGTGAAGCAATCGCTAGAACCCAGCCCGTAAGACCCAGAAGAAGGGAAGCGCCTCCGCCCGTCAAATAATTCAGCACAAAAACACTAATCAGTCCAAGAACACCGATAATGACCGAGGCCATCGCAATAATCCAGCCCTGCGTGTGTGTGTTCTCCTGTTCGGGAAGAACATACACCGGCTGCGCAAACTGCGCAGGATGCACCATAAGCTGTTGGTTGTTGAAAGCCGGGTTATTCACAGAGGAGGGAGCACCCTGAGGAGGCTGAGTCTTCTGAGGAACCTGGGGCAACTGAGGAACGGTGGTCGTCACGGGAGGGAGCCTTTCTATCTGGACCGCAATGTCGCTTCTACCCTCAAAACTACATCACCTAAATACCTCAAACACATAAATTCAGGGTATTTAAAGATTAAACGGCTCTATTCACACGTTTCTCGCAGGTAAAGAAATCACGATCGCGAAGAAACTAACACCACCCCACCCGCATATATCTCTCGCGCCTCACAGGTCGAATTGACCAAGTGCAAAACAGCCTA
Organism: Rothia mucilaginosa ATCC 25296; assembly: GCF_000175615.1. Classification (GTDB taxonomy): domain Bacteria; phylum Actinomycetota; class Actinomycetes; order Actinomycetales; family Micrococcaceae; genus Rothia; species Rothia mucilaginosa. The sequence goes on from NZ_ACVO01000004.1 coordinate 31,272, forward strand.
TATTCTTATAGGGATGCGCTCACGAGCGCACCGTGGAGACGTGCCAGAGCGGCCGAATGGACTTCACTGCTAATGAAGGGTCGGGGTTAAACTCGACCGGGGGTTCAAATCCCCCCGTCTCCGCCACAAAAAGCCCCGTACCGGTTGGTACGGGGCTTTTGCTTTACCCATTTCATTCAGGCACAAAGCCTAGAAACTCCTGGTTTAGAAACTTCTGGTCTAGAAGCTCTTGAAGTCCACGAGGCGCGCATCCGCACCATCCAGCAGAGCCCACTCCCCCAGCACCTCAAACACCGCAATGGAAGAGGGCGGGAAACCGTAGTACACATCCATGGACGCGTTCGGGTCAGAATCCGGGCTCATCAGGCGCTGCGCGGCATCCTGCACGCCGGGCAGATGCGACACCACCATCAGAGAATGAACATTCTCCGAAACGCTGTTGATGCGCGCAATAATGCGGGACGCAGACACCTCGTACAGCCCCTCATCCAGATGAGCGGTAGGCGCCTTCGCCCCCAAACCATCCGAAACCCAAGTCGTCGTCTGACGAGTACGCAAAGCCGACGACGACATAATCTGCTCCGGAATATAACCGCGAGCCGCCAGCCAGGCGCCAGCAGCGGCAGCCTGCTCATGGCCGCGCTTCGTCAGCGGACGATCAAAATCATTCAGACCCCAATCAGCCTCCGCATGGCGCATAATAATCAGACGCTTGACCCCGCTGCGGTGCGAGCCAGCTGCAGTGTTGGAAGAATTTTCAGCCATACACCCATTCTATCTAGAGGGCGCCGGAACGTGCCGCACGCCGCCACAGCACGCACACTAACACCCCCAGGCGGGCACAAGTAAACCCCGGCGCACCGGCATCACGCCAGCACACCGGGGTGCACTCTACAGAAGCTAAATTCTGTACACGCTAAATCGAGTATTCCGGAGCAGCCCAGACAACAACCTCGGGGTGCTCAAAGAAGCGGTAACCCTGACCGCGCACCGTACGCACGGTACCCGACAGGCGACCCAGCTTCGAACGCAGACGACGAATATGCACGTCAATCGTACGCTCATGCGGATGCTCGTCACCGGAGCTCCACAGCGCCTTCAGCAGCTCCTCACGACCCACGGTGCGGGAAGAATTCTCCACCAGGTGTGCCAGCAGTTCGAATTCCTTGAAGGTCAGCATGAGCGGCTCACCATCCAGGAACACCTCGCGGCGTGCCAAATCAATCAGCACACCCGAAGAGTGGCTATTCGTGGTCTCTGCTTCGCGGGCGACATTCGCCTCCGGGTGCATGTACATTGCGGTTGGGTCGCCGAGCGCATTACGTACCACCTCAAGGTCGCTACCCTCAGCGTTCACCGGAGCCAACGCCACAGCGGCGTACGACTCCGACTCGGGAGCCAGGTGGTGTGCGTAAGTGCGCAGATCCTGAACGATACGCACCAGGGAGGTACCGTTCGCTGCAGCAAGTTCCTCGTTCAAACCAACATAGAGCACAAAGCCGCGTGCCTCATTTTCCTGAGCCTGCTTATGGGCAGGGTCACCGGCTGAGAAAGTCATCGGACGCAACGTTGCGGCCTGCGCAACGGGACGCTGAGGCTGCACGACCTGGCGCTTAGCGGCGCGGCCGCGCTGGGAGATGTGCACATATCCAGGTACAGCGCCTGACATGATTCAACCTTCTCTCAAAGTCTGTGTACGGGATCCCTGTCGTACGTAGTGTGGGGTGCGCCGGAAGTGACGCGGAGCTAAAACAGTCCCCAATACCTGTTCGAGCTTCAATCCTCTTACTTAATATTTCTCCTATTTGACGGATAAATCAAGCGGATTCAGCATAGTGGATTCATCTTTATGGGCGAGAGGAGTACAATGCCCCCTCTCATGTTTTAGGGTTTCAGGGACCACCTGAAGCTTTCAGCATTTTTTCCCTTATAAATATTCATAGCTTCTTTTATTTACTGGTTTCACCCTGTATTTTCATGTGAAGCTGTGAATATGCTCAATATATTTTGAACCCCTCAAGACACTATAGTGTTCCTCATCACATACTATCGAGGGTGTTTCATAAACCCACACAAGCGCCCAACAACACCATAAACACCCAAGACAGCAGACCGTTAGACACACATCCCCCAACACCACACCATATAACCTGCGCACAGCCTCCAGCAGACACAACAAAGCGCCCCCGCACATGCTTAAACATATGCAGAGGCGCCCCACTCACATCACGTGAATAACACTGAAAAACTACTCAGCCAGACCGTACAGGCGGTCACCAGCATCGCCCAGACCCGGAATAATGTACGCCTTCTCGTTCAGACGCTCATCACGAGCAGCCAGGAACAGGTCAACATTCTCCATACCCTCAATACCCTTCTCCAGAGCAGCAATGCCCTCAGGAGCAGCAATCAGGCACACGCAAGTCACAGACTCAGCACCACGCTCACGCAGGAACTTAATGGCCTCAATCAGAGTGCCACCGGTAGCCAGCATCGGATCCAGCAGGTACACCTGACGACCAGTCAGGTCCTCCGGCAGACGCTCAGCATAAGTCACAATATCCAGGGTCTCCTCATTACGAGCCATACCCAGGAAGCCCACCTCAGCGGTCGGAACCAGACGAGTCATACCCTCCAGCATGCCCAGGCCAGCACGCAGAATCGGAACAACCAGCGGCTTCGGATCAGCAATACGAACACCGGTAGTAGTCGCCACCGGAGTCACAACCTCAACCTCTTCCACACGAATCTCGCGAGTCGCCTCATAGGCAAGAAGGGTCACCAGCTCATCAACCAGCTGACGGAAAATCGGGGACGGGGTGTTCTTATCACGCAGAACACTAATCTTGTGAGAGACCAGCGGGTGGTCAAGAATCTTAATACGCATAATACGATTTTACCCACCCCCAAATCAGCAAGCACCGGCAAAGCCCCGGAAGTGGCACACAACCTATAAAACGAGGCGAAACACCCCCGCGCAAACGCCCACCAGCACACCCGCCAGCACCACCCCAGAACAATCCGGGCATGCAAAAACCCGCCGAGACGAATCTCGACGGGTTTTCGTTGGTGCGGTGGTGGAGGGATTTGAACCCCCGTTGGCTTTTACACCAAACATCATTTCGAGTGATGCACCTTCGGCCGCTCGGACACACCACCAACAGTGGAAAACTATAGCACACCCCCAACAGGAGGGCAAGAATGAGCCTACATATCGTGCGCGTACGGCAGCCGGGTGTCGCCCCTTTCACGGCCCCTTTCACCGTGCCCTTTTCGACACCCGACACCGAAGTCCCGGCTACGTCTACAGACCCCAACAGGTCCGCCTAATGACGGATATACCCATCTACAACCAGCATGACAGCACGTGTTGCATCCTCAGCATTGCGCTCCGCCTGATGCACTTCACGATCCATAGCAAACATGTAAATCGCGCCGAACATAGAGATCGCAATCGCACGAGGATTCTGAGCGGTATCAACCGTATAGCGGCGAGCCACAGCCTCCGTCATCTCCTCCAAAAAATCCAGAAGATTCAGACGGTTATCGCTCATCGCCTCAGTCCAACCATCCGCACCCTTCCACGCCTCCGAAAGCCACATCCGAGTAAAACCCGGACGGTCCTCAAGATACTGGAACGCGGCGCGAACAGCACTCCGCAACGCCTCACGCGGATCAGAATGAACCGACGCCGCGCGACGCGCATCGCTCAGCAGCAACTGCGTGCCGTACTGAACCAGCTGATCCACCATGGTCTTCTTAGAACCGAAGTTGTAATACACGGTTCCCTTAGAAACACCCGCCCGGGCAGCCACCTCTTCAACGGTGGCGTACTCAAGCCCCTTTTCGGTCATGATTTCCATAGCAGCGTTGAACAACTTCAACTGAGTTCTACCTGTACGGCCGGGACGACGACTTGAAGCTTCAGCGACTGGGCGCTGCAACATCAGCAGTCCTCCCTCCCTTTTTGCAGATATATCTCTATTTTATTAGACAGTTTTCCCCCGGTGCGACTAAACAGGGTTTGTTACACCGTAATCTCCGGAGCCAGCTTCTTCAGCGACCACGTACGATCACGACGCGTGCCAATGTAACCCAACATCAGACCAGCCAGACCCCACAGAGTCAAAACCAGCATGATGCCCCACAGGCTCGACTCATTAATGCCATACGCCAAACGACGCGTACCCGCCACCGCATAACCCATCGGGAAGAAATCATGCATCCAACGAATCGACTCAGGCAAAGTCTCATACGGCATCGTGCCGCCCGCAGTAATCAGCTGCAGAATCAGAATGACCAAAGCAACAAGCTTACCCGGCGCACCCAAAATCACCGTCAAACCATGAATGAAACCGGTAAAGACCAAAGCCACATAGCAGAGGAACAGCCACACCAGCCACGGATGAGCCATCTCAAAGCCCAAACCAAACTTGATTGCGGCAAACATCAAAGTCGCCTGAGCAATACCCACCAGGCCGAACGGCATCCAGCTACCGAGCATCACACGAATCGACGGAGCATGCGAAGCCAACGCACGGTTGTTCATCACGCGCAACGTCTGAACCAGCATCAAGCCGCCAATCCACAACGCCAAGCACATGAAGAACGGACCCATGCCCTCACCATAGTTACGGCCCGACGCCAAGGAATCATGCGACAAAGTCACCGGGTTCGACATCGTATCCGCAACCTTCGCCTGATCAGTCGGAGCAAGGCTCGGAACCTGCTTAACACCAGAAGCCAGGCCGCTCTCCAGCGACGAAGTACCATCCTTCAACTCGGAAGCACCATCATTCAGCTGAGTAGAACCATCAGACAGCTTCGCCGTACCATCAGACAACTGCGACGCGCCATCCTTCAGCTCATTCGCGCCATCAGCCAGCTTCTGCTGACCCTCAACCGCAGACTGCTCCTTCTCCGCCAAAGTACCGCTGCCATCCTTCAGCTCGGCAGTACCGCTCTTCAAAGAATCAGTACCCTCCTTCAGCTCAGAAGCACCACCAGACAAAGTCGCAGAACCACTCGCAAGGCTCGAAGCACCCGAAGCAATCTTGGAATTACCATCAGCCAGGGTCGCCGAACCTGACGCCAACGAGGACGCGCCAGCATCCACACGAGCGGCGCCATCAGCTACCGACGAAGCGCCCTTCGCCAACGACGAAGCACCAGAATCCAGCGAATCCACGCCAGTCACCAAAGTCTGAATCTTCACCGCAGTCGACGACGAACCATCAGAAATACAATGGCTCGACTTCAATGCGCTCAGCTTCGACAGGGCATCAGCAGCGGCAGCATCACGAGTAGCCAGGTGCGACTGCAGAGCCTTCTGATTCAGCTCAGCAACCTCATTCTTCGTCTCCTCAGAATCAACAGCAGCCACCAGCTGATCAGCCTGCTCCTGAGTCAACGTACCCGCCTCAACCAGCGGAGTCACCTGAGCACGCACCTTCTGCGCACTCGCAGACACCACGGTATTCGACAGATCACGACCAAAATCACCGCTACCGGCAGACGTATCCGTCTCATGCAGGCGCTTGCACATCGCGTTCAACTCGGCCGGCAACTCACGAATACCCGCCTGATCCATACCTTCACGCAACTGATGGATACCAGACGCCAAATCATTAGCGCCCTTCGCAACCGCCGCCGAACCACTCTTCAAGCTCGCAGTACCCTCAGCCAGAGTCGCCGAACCATCCTTCAGCTTCGACGCACCATCAGAAGCAGAAGCAGCCGCCGAAGCCAACGTCGACGAACCATCCTTCAAGCTCGAAGCACCATCGGCAAGCTTCGACGCACCAGAATCCAGCTTCGCCGCGCCAGAATCCAAAGTCGACACACCATCAGCAAGCTTCGCGGCACCCTCCGCCAACTGCTTCTGACCATCCAACAACTGGGACTGACCATCAGCCAAGGAGGAGGTGCCGTCCTTCAGCTTCACGGCACCATCATTCACCGTGGCAGTGCCGTCCTTCAGCTGAGTGATAGCATCCGCCAGCTTCACCGTGCCGTTATTCACCTTCGACGCACCATCAGCAGCCTCACCCATCTTCGAATGAATCGTTGTGAAGCTAGCCAACAGCGAATTCGCCGTAGAATTACCGACCTTCTCCGCCACCGAATCACGCACCGCAGTGCCCGCCTTCGTGACAATATTCGTCAGCACATAGTTGTTCGCGTCATTCGTAATGACCTCAATGCCCGCCGAACGCGCATCAATAGTGCCCGTCTTACCGTCAGCATCAGGCTTGAACGAACCGGCACTCTGCAAATTACGGGAGAAGTCCTTCGGAATCACCATCGCAAAGTCATAGGTGCCGTTCTCCACGCCCTCAACAGCCTCAGTGCGAGTCTGCACCTGACGCCAATCAAACGTGCCAGCGTCTAGAAGGTTCTTCTTCACGTCCGCACCGGTATTCACCTGCTGACCCTCAGAATCCGTCGCGCCTTCATCCTCAACCACCAAGGCACCCACAATGCCATTCACATGGCCGTAAGCATCCCAGTTGCCGTACAGGTACAGGGCGCCGTACAGCAGCGGAATGCAGGACATCGCGATGAGCACCAGAACCGGCAAAACACCGCTGGTCAGGCGCTTCAGCTCAACGAGTGCAACACGCAGAACAGTCATTCTTACTCCTTCTCAGCGTTTTCGCCATGTTCGGGGGATTCATTGGAGGGTTCAATCTCGCCCTCAACAGGAGCCGGCACGTTTTCCTCAGGGGCACGACCGACCACCGCACGCGCACCATGCCAGGACTCAGAAATATGCGGAACAACAGCCACCACCGTGCGCGGGTGGTCCTCATCGGCGGCAAGCTCCTCCAGGTACGGAAGCCACATGTACGTGTGATTCAGGTGGCGGGAGGGAGTATCGAAAACCAGCAGGTCAGAGGGGCTATGCTGCGCCAAAGCAGCCATCAGCTCCATATTCATCTCGCCGCTAATCTCATCCATCCACAGACCGTCCAGCTCCTCAAGACCGCGCTCGGCCAACCAGCGGCTCGCGCGGGAACGACCAAAAATCGGCAGGTTATAGGAAAGCATCTCCGACACATAATCGTGCACGCGCATATGCTGCTCGGGAGCGGTCACATCAGGAGAGTCCACAACGCTACTGAGAGCACGCAGACGCTTCATCGAAATACGGCGAGGCTCATCATCACCCTCACTCCATCTAATCGTTCCGCCGGACAGGGGAAGGCGGCCAGTCAGCGCCAACGCCAGAGAGGTACGCTCCAACTGGCTATCCGCCTGAACAATAATGACTTCACCCTCGCCCACTGAGAAGGTGGTGCGGTCAAAAAGCGGAGTGTGGCGCCCTTTTGCCCAAATATTGTCAACGCTTAACACGGTTAGATCCCCTCAGAGAATGGATGGTTCGGGTGAGTTTCTGGGAGTCATCCGCGGGCACCGCGCGGGGTGTTGAACGTCAGGCGCGGGCAGGCGGAGGCTCCAATGCCTATATATGGTAGACCCGGTTATGTGTGATGTGGTGGGCTTTTCTTGAAAAACATGGGCCATTTTTGAAATTTTTGAAGTATTTTTCAAATAAATGGGGTTTTTCGTACAAATAACGCGAAAAGCCACGCATTCCCTGCGCGGCTTTTCACGTTATACAAACTATCTTTTAGGGGTGAGGCCTAGGGCAGGTCAGAGGCGGCGTTCCTTAAAGAAGTCCACCATCAGCTGCGCACACTCATCAGCACGCACCCCCGCATACACCTCGGGAGCGGGAGCAACCCTACCGTCACGCAGTACATCGTAACGACTGCCAGCAGCCCCCGTCTTCTCCTCCCAAGCACCAAAAACCACCGTCGAAACGCGCGACGCCAGGATTGTGCCGGCACACATCAGGCACGGCTCAACCGTCACCACGAGCGTGCACCCGTCCAGGCGCCACTGACCACGATGCGCCGCCGCCTGACGAATCGCGTTCACCTCCGCATGGGCACTGGGATCATGCTCCCGCTCGCGGGTATTGCCTGCCGAACCAATAATGGCACCCTGCTCATCCACCACCACAGCACCGATAGGAATCTCGCCACGCTCACCTGCAGCGGCACCCTCGGCGAGGGCGCGGACCATCCACTCGCTGTGTTCGGGGCGAGCGGGAATATCGCTGAGCACAGCGGAAGAACCGTCTGTGACCGTCAATTTTGAATATTCCGAATATGACATACAACCTCGTCAGGGGAATAAATAAACGTTAATAGGCGCAACTAGTGGGTAGTAGCCAAAGAGAAAGGATACACCGCAGAAGCACCCGCCAGCCGCAGCTCACGCGCCACAACCGTAAATGCCCACCGCGAATCAACCACATCAGACACCAGCAGAACAGGGCACCGATGCTCACTCACATAGTCCAGAACCTCTGCAGGCACCCGGTACGAGCGCAGCACATCCGCACAACGGAATGCGCTATTACCACCAAAGAAACGCGGCTCCCCCACCAGAGACACCTGACCCAAATCCACCAGACGGCCCACCGACGCAAGCCCCCTACCAAGGGACTGAGCTAAACGAGGACGCACCGGCGAAGGCAGAGTCAACACCGCCACCGGACGACCCGCCTCAGCCCACTCCCAAGCAGCAAGCACCTTCACGCAAGCGCGACCCAGCTCGGCAGGAACCTCAGAATCAACCGGCTCGCCCAGCTCATTCGTCGCCAGAAGCTCACGCAGACGAGTACCGTACCCCATGTCGCTCAGACGCGCCAAAGCGTAACCGGATTCAGCCTGCTCGTCCTTAGACAAACGACCGCGCGGCGCATCCGCACCCATCAGCTGGTCCAGCCCGCTCGGCCACATGCGGCGCGGTTGCAGGGGCACGCCCACCGTATTGAAGCTACTCTGTGCCGCCTGTTGCGCCTCAGCGGAGACTTCAACCGGGTACCAGGGACCCGCACATACATCGCAACGGCCGCAAGCAGTCGCGGAAGCATCATCAAGCTGCTGAGCCAGGAAAAGCATCCGGCACTGACTAGTGCGTTCATACTCGAGCATGGCGTTCTGCTCCATCACACGCGCCTGCGCCACCGCCGCATAACGGGCGTTATCGTACTGCCACGGCGAAGAGGTGCGACGCCAATAGTTACCTTCCTTCACGGCGGCACCCTCAACGTCCAGCACCTTCAGCAGAAGCTCCCGGGTGGAGCGGCGCAACTGAACGCGCGCCTCCAACGCGGTAATACTCAACCCATCCGGGGACTGGGCGAGGGCATCCAGCACCGCCAGCGCCTGCTCCTCATTGGGCATGGAGGCGGTCGCAAAATACTCCCAAATAGCGCGGTCTTCACGACCGGGCAGGAGCAGAACATCAGCATTAACGGCGCCTCGTCCGGCGCGGCCAATCTGCTGGTAGTAGCTCACCGCAGACGACGGCGCACCTAGGTGCACAACAAAACCTAAATCAGGCTTATCAAAACCCATACCGAGGGCACTCGTCGCAACAAGAGCCTTCACCCTGTTTTCCTTGAGTGCTTGCTCTGCAACCAGCCGCTCATCCGAGTCAGTTTTACCGGTGTAGGCGAGCACCTCGTAGCCGCTGGCACGCAGAGCGTTTGCGGTATCTTCTGCCGCGGAGACAGTCAACGTGTAGATAATGCCCGAACCGGGCAGGCTATTCAGGTGCGTGAGCAACCAGCCGATGCGCTGCGCCTCATGAGGCAGGGTCAGAACGCCCAGGCGCAGGGACTCGCGGGACAGCGGACCGCGTAGCACATGCACGGGTGCGGTGGTATCAGTGCTGAGCTGTTCGGCGATATCGCGGCTAACACGGTCATTCGCGGTTGCGGTAGTCGCCAACACCGGCACACCCACCGGCAGAGACTTAATGAGCGGACCAATACGGCGGTAGTCGGGGCGGAAGTCATGGCCCCAGTCAGAAATACAGTGCGCCTCATCAATAACGAGTAGCCCCAGGCGCGGCAGCAGGTACGGCAGCCACTGCTCACGGAACGCCGGGTTATTGAGGCGTTCGGGGCCCACCAGGAGCACGTCGAGCTCGTTAGCTTCGAGGCGGGTGCGGATTTCATCCCATTCGGTGACGTTCGCAGAGTTCACCATGGCGGCGCGCACTCCCGCGCGGGATGCCGCCTTGACCTGATCACGCATGAGGGAAAGCAACGGGGAGACAATAAGAGCCGGGCCCATACCGCGGGCACGCAACAGCAGGGAAGAAATGAAATAGACTGCGGACTTACCCCAGCCGGTACGCTGCACGACGAGGGTGCGGGCGCGGTCGGCTACGAGGGCGCTAATCGCCTCGTACTGGCCGTCGTGGAACTCGGCATCAGCGACGCCGGTGAGGCGGCGCAACACTTCACGGGCTTCAGCATGCAGGAGATCGGCGGGGCTGGACGCTGGCTGTTCGGGGTTCATGGTTCTCTCCAACGGTGGGTGGTTGGGGCAATCGCTACGCCGCGACGCGCCGTGCTCTCTTTCCATCATGTCACACCCCGTATCCTCCGGCTCTGCGGATGGTCATTTCTTGGAGAGGCACGCGAGCGCCGCGTCACCTCCGGCTGTTTCGCCATGCGGGCGAGGAGATTTACGCCTCGCTCACCCGTGCATCCGGCGTAAATGCCGGTAGAATTGTGCCAGTAATACACAGCCTCCGCATAGTTTTGCACAATGTTCACCATAGGTACGCTTTCTATGCTGGTGTTACTCCGCCGCCGATCCGTGTGTGCGGTCCACTCACAGTTCAGGATTTTTCATGACTTTTCTTGCCACCGCTTTGGCGCATCTTCCGGTTGCGCTCTTGGGCCTCGACCTTGAGCAGTTCCTGCTCGATACCGGCCCCTGGGTTCTGGTTGTTTCGGCAATTATCGTATTTATTGAGTCCGGTGTTCTTTTCCCGGTTCTTCCGGGTGACTCCCTGATTTTTGCTCTGGGTATGCTGCATGAGCAGATGGGCCTGTCCCTGTGGGTTGCATTCCCGGTCCTGGTGCTGGTTGCCATTGCTGGCGCTGAGGTTGGCTACCAGATTGGTGCCCGTTACGGCCGTAAGATCTTCAAGGATGACGCGAAGATTCTGAGCACCAAGAACCTGCACACTACTGAGGAGTTCTTCCAGAAGCGCGGTAGCTTGGCTCTGGTTCTGGGTCGTTTCGTGCCGATTGTTCGTACTTTTGTGTCTCTTGCGGCTGGTATTTCTTCGTACGACCGTAAGAAGTTCCACCTGTGGAATATCGTTGGTGCGGTTGCGTGGATTGGTTTGATTGGTCTGGCGGGTGTGCTGCTGGGCGGTATCCCGTTCGTGCACAACAACATTGAGTACATTGCTGTGATTATTGTGGCGGTTTCTGTGGTACCGGTTATTATCGAGTACCTGCGTGGCCGTTCGAAGGCGAAGCAGGAATCTGCTGAGTAATACGTGAGTCCTTCTCGGCTCCTGAGCCGGGGATGAGAAAAGGTGGGGATACCGTTTGGTATCCCCACCTTTTTGCGTTCTCTCAAGCCCGGTGGAGGTGATGCCCCGGAAGCCAGCTACACCTCCGCGAGGTTACTTTACGCACATGCTTCGAAGGTCCTCGTGAGCTTTGAAGTACTGCAATACCTGCGGTTGAGCCAGAAGAATAATGATGGCAATATGCAAGACAACATCAAGTGCGGTCCTGCCTAGAGCCAGCACAAAGAAGACATTAGGATCTCCATAGTGGTATGCGCCTGCTAGCCCAATCACTTCTAGGACGGGTACACCAATCTGACGCAAAAGAGGAAGTAATAGCAAGCCCAATAGGTTAAGGACAAGGTATAGCGCACAGTCAACGATGACCAGTATGTGCGCCCAACGGGCTCCTTGCCAGAGCTGCCAGATGACGAGCCCGCCGATAGCGGTAAAGCCAATCCATGAAAGACCGGCGAATTCCACACCACGCCAGGCCATCACGTACAGGGATGATAGGGCGCCCAATACCATCACAGCGATTGCGCAGCCCATCGCCGCACGCAGGGCGACAGGCTGCGAAGGGACGTAAACGACTCCGTAGGAGCCCGGCATGCTGTATGAAGGAGCGGGTGCGCCCGGAACCGGAAAGTTCGGTGCTGCGGCGTTAGGCTGAGGTGCCGGGTCAACAGTCGACGAGTTGGGGGCATTGTTTAACATCGTTTTTCTTTCTTGTATGTGCCCTACGCTGATGCGTAAGCCGGTGATTGTTCAGGTGATTGTTCAAACTTGGCAGGCTCATGCGAAACCTGCCTCAAGAGGCGGGCGGGGTTGCGCCCCGGTTAGTTATGTTTAACGCACGCCCATACGTCGCAGGTCTCCACGTATATGGATGTACCGCCCCACCTGCGGCTGGCAGAGAAGAACAATAAAGAAGATACGGATGATGAAATCAAAGGCGAGCTTCACATACATACCCTCAAGGGTCATAAACGGACCAAAAAACATAAACCTGAACGCTTGCGAATTATAGTCATTGCTCAGGAAGAATCGGGAAGAGCCAGCTACAACCAAAATATCCAGAAGCATACGCAGTGCGCCCTCGATAATAATCACCACTCGCGCCCACTCATAACCCTCATTGAGGTACCAGGCAGAGACTACTCCAAGCACAATAGGGAGAATCATCGTAAGCCCCATGGTTGCGCCTGCCAGTACATACGCAAACATAAACTCTAGACCCACAAGAGGCTGCAAGGGGTACGTAGCCAGAAGCAAGACCACGCAAATGCTTACCATCCAAATAGCAATAGGGCGCGGGGGAAGATTGATAGCGCGCTGGACACCCGGAACACCATACACGGGGCGGGCATCTGCAGGAACCGGAAGATTGGATGCCGTTGCGGCGGGTGCCGCGAAGTTCGGTGCCGGAAAGTTCGCTGCTGCGGCGTTAGGTTGAGCTGCCTGCGGTGCCAGCGTGCCCGCGGAGGCACCGGAAGTATTGTTAAACATCATTGTTCTTTCTCTCGTATGCTCGCACTGTGGTGCGTCAGTCGGTGATTGTTGTGCTCGTATAGGTAGATTTGTCTTAAACGTACCTAAAAGAGTTATTTGATGTAGTTAGCTGAGAGAATAATACTTTTTCAGTATAGGGTAAGCTCTTCGAGCCTTGTAGAGTTTTTATACGAAGCCTCGAACCTTTTAGGTAACTCAAAGGGTTTTACCAGCTAGAAGATTTCGATATTTAACGCGAAAGGGTGGGGATACCGTTTGGCATCCCCACCTTTTTACGTTCTCTCAAACCCGGTGGAGGTGACACCCCGGAAGCCAGCTACACCTCCGCGAGGTTACTTTACGCTCATGCATCAGGCTCTATCACGCCCTACCCACGCCGGTAACCCCTCAGTATGGGCCAGCCGCGTACGTGTACCGGCGCATACCTGGAGTGAACAGCAATACCGCTATCACCGCCTGGCAGACGGCAGGAATATTCACCAACACAAGGACAAAGATGAAGTGCGCCAGCTCGGCGCCGCTCAGCGCCTGCACATCAACAGAGTTGAAGAGTATGACGGAACCAAAAATAGAAAAAAGACCGCCCAGCGCACCGAGAACACTCAAAATAATACTGACGATACGCGCCCAGTTACGCCTCAGCCAGAGGAACAACAGGGCAATGAGGGTCACCGCATCCATCAGGATAATTTTGACCAGTGCAGGGATCGTTACTTGCACCAGCGCCTCTGAATTCATGGAGGTGTGGTTCGACTCCAAAGCACTCACAGTAGACTGGGTTGCCCCAATCAGAATAACTAGCACGGTAAGCACCGTTACCCATATCAGAGCAGCGGGGCGGCCGTTAGAATGCGGCTGATACGGCTGGTTCTGCTGATAGTGCGGGGCTAGCCCCGGAGATCCATATTCTGACATCATTGTTCCTTTCTATGTTCCCCATCCCGCGCTACGGTGCGGGGGTCGAGGGGTGTTCTCCCCTGATGATGTGCGTTCGCCGTCCTCATCATCAGCGAAAAGCTCTCGAAGTTCCGCCGGTACCTGACCGGCAGCCTGTCTCGTCTCAGACATCATCTGCTGATGTTCTAGTGCACGTGCCCCGCTAACGATTTGTGTGTACATCCTAATAGGAGCACGAGTCAGTAGGACAATCATCAGGATGTAAAGAACGAGAGTAAAAACGCCGCTCGCGATACGCACCAGGCTGGACGCCGCAGCCGCTCTAGAGCTTAACCCCGAGAAATTATCCGCAAGAATAAGCACACCGCTAGCAGCCGCGAGAGCGCAGTAGATGATGGTAAGAATGCGCGCCCACTCGCGGCCATCCCAGATCTTCCAGAGAACAAAAATCGGGATGGCGGAGATGATGAGGGTAACCACCAAGGCAGAGAAGAGAACACTCACCACCATCTCAAAATCGATATACGACCGGCTTAGAATCGGCAGAAAGTTACTCAGGGGTCCCAGCACGATAATGGCGGCAGCGCACCACATGACGCTGCGCATAGCCTGCGGGCGCTTCGGAATTACCTGCTCGGCGGAGACAGTCGCGGTGTAGCCGGTAGTGGTTTGCTCGGGGGTGCTAGCGTCGTGCTCGGAGGCGCTGCCGCCGGGTGCGTTGCCCTCCGCTGCGCTGTTATCTGCGGCGCTACCGGAAGTTACGTTATTGAAGGCGGCATCGCCTCCTGCAGTGCTATTTTCAGCCTCGTCGGAGGGCAACAGCACGCTGTACTCGGGAACCGTGTACTCCGGGTCATTCAACGGTTGCTTTGGGGTGCGTTCTGACATCATTGTTCCTTTCTACTCTTCGCGCCCCGCCCCGCACGCTATAGCGCAGGGCGGGTGCAGAAGAGAGTTTCCCCATGAGGAGGGGCATCTTGCCCTAGTTGAGGCGGTAGCCTTCTTCGGTGTACACGGAAGTGTCCTTGTAGCCGCGCTGTTCGCTGCGGGAGTTCCTCCGTGCATCCGTGCGGCGGGTCCTCTTGTACTGTTGAGCGACCGCTTCTTCAGCGCGTCGGTTAGCTTCCTTTTCTTCCCTGCGTGTCTGTTCTTCTTCCAGGTGAGTACGCGTTTCTGCATCCTGATGCGCAACAATCCAACCGTCACCGGCGTTCACCTGTTCACGTGCTTCTATCCATGCCAACCTCGCGGTAGCCATAAACGACCTGGTGGGACGGCTAATGAGCAGCACAACTATCAGCAGGTAGAAGGCCGTAAGAAAAGCTCCCATAATGTCACTCACCACGATGGAAACTACGTAGTCTCGGGGCCTTGAAGTCAACGATTCATCCGCCAGTCTGGAGAAATAATCAGCCGAGATGAAAGATTGCAAACTTAGCGCCCCAACAAAAACCGCAAAAGCGCTACCGAAGAGGGTGAGGAAGTACGCCCATCTACGGCCCTTCCACAATCGGCGGAGGACAAAAATGGGTATGAGAGAGAAAATGAAGGTAGCAAATATGCCTGAAATGATGATGCCCGGCATATTTTCCATAACGCGGTCTGGCACCTCGTTATGGATAGATACATAGATACGTTGGATTGCGGACAGAATAATAATCGCTGTAGCGCACCACATGACGCCGCGTAACGCCTTCGGGCGCGGCGGGAGCACCACCTTAGGCACGGCAGGCGCGGTAGAGCCAGCAGTAGCCTTCTCGCCCCCGTGTGCTTGCTCGTGGGGCTTACCCGACTCACCAGCGGAGGCGCCACCAAGATTGGGCTTTACACCCGCCTTCTGGGCGCGCTGAACCTGCTGTATCTCATCCAGCAGGCGGTTCTTCTCCGCCGGATCATTCGAGAGCGCATAATCGGCAGAAAGCTCACGCAACAGCTGCTCGGTAGAGTCCTTGACCGGGCCTTCTTCCTTCTCAAGCTGACGAAGAACATCCTCACGAGTCAGCTCTTCTTCATCCTCAGCACCCGAGGTGCTTTCCTCGATAGCCCTCATCTGTTTCCGAATCACCGCAAAGCTCGGAACCGCGCCCACAGCCGGGCGGGTCAGCAGAAACATCAGAACAGCGCTACCCGCCGTAATGACCGCGACCAGAGCCTGCGTCACGATAGACGAAGCGGCGGCAGGATGCGACGCCGGATCCAAAGCAGTGAATGCAGGGAAAAGTACCTGCGCCATACCAAAAACACCGGCGAAAGAAAGCACACCGCTCAAGGAGCACAGCAGAAGGTACAGCATCATCAGACGGCGCGGATTAATGTACCCGTCCTTGACCCAATCCAGAACAATCCAGAGGAACGGCACCACCAAGATGGCGTCAGGCAGAACCTTCGGCAGGGCATAGCTAAGGAAAGAGCCAATGTTCACACTACGACCCGCAGTAACAAGAATCTGGTACGCATCCAGGAGGAAATACACCAGGATGAGCGTCATACCGATGGAATAGGCTTTACCAAGAATCGCCAGTCCCCGGTTAAATTCCTGTTCCCTATCGCCAACTATGCCAAGGTTTCTTTTCGCCTCTTCAAACGCCGCCCGCTCATCATATGTGCGCTTGGCGGCGCCGGGGCTAGTCTGCGATGAGGATTCGTGCGCAGGTTCGGAAGTAGGGTGCACGAGTCATCCTAACTGTGGTTGGGTGAATAAAATTATCGGTGAGCCGCAGACCCGGGACCCGCGGCTAGAATCTACGAGGCTAAATCAGGTAGTCCTCGCTACGGCGCAAACGCCAATCACGGCGCGCCTGCATGTACGAACGCGACTGACGCGACCACACCAACGCCAACGCTACCACGCACACCAGCATGTACGGGCCAGCAATATACACCGGAGTGTACAGCGGCGAAGCGCTACTGAGCAGCAACTCAACATCCTGGCTCGGCGCACCATTCAACGTGCCCAGAAGAGCCGCCACAGTCAGCATAATCAGCAAAGAAGCCAAAACGCCCAACGCCAACGCCACCGACAGCACCAGCGCCGCCCAACGGTAGCCACGCAGGTACGCCACCGTGCAGAAAGCATGCAGGGTCACGTTACCGAACGCGCTGACCAGCAAGAACATCACCGGGTAGTACGCCTGCGCCTCCACCAGCGACTGGGCGCGCCAGGTCGAAAAATGCGACAAATGGGTAGTCGCATAGGAGACGCCGGTGTACGCAATCAGCGCCAGCCAGCCCACAGCAATAACAAGCAGAACCCAACCCGCCACAGACACGAGAGTGGGGGTGGCGGGCTTCGTAGGATGCGTGGTGTTCGGAGCGGATGGCGGAGAGGACTCGACGGCGGACATAGCTGAATCTTTCGGATATCGGCTGATAGTGTGCGGAAAACGTATGAGCGAGTGTGTGATGTGAGTGTGGGCGGCGGCGCGGCGTTCGTCTACCGCGCCGCCTCAAAACTTTAGGCAGAAGTGGACGGGTCAACCGTCGCAGAAATACTGTCAGGTAGCAACGGAGAATCTGCCCGGTTCGCCATCGCAATTCGCAAGTTGTTGAAGCGGTAAATGGTCAGCAACGATAAACCGACCTCGCTCAACCAGACCAAGCCCAAGACAACAAGTATCAGCAGGGGGTCAAGCCCCATCGAAACTCCAGCCCAGTCGAGCATCAGCAGCAGGAACGTAATCGGTGAAAGCACCAGCCCCACGGCAACATACCCGATCAGGGAGCAGATAGCCCAAACGCTATACACGGAGGCGTCCGTCGAATCATTCGGAGGGCGCATCAGCGGCCACATCTGAACCACCAGGTAAAGCGCCGCCACAAAACCAAAGCAAATCGCCAACGGCTGCGTGTACTGAGAAATAATGAGCCCTTCGACCAGGGTCAAAATACTCAAAATAACGGCGCGGACTAGGAGGTTCTTCTTGAGCTTCTGCTTGCGCTCCTTCACCTCATCAGCGGTGTAAGTGCGCAGAAAAGCGGGCAACTGACCCTGCCCCGGGAACGGCGGTAGAGGACCCGTCGGATGCGTACGCACCACAATCGGCGGGTTCGTACCGTCCTGAATGATGACGGTAGAAGTCGCCGAAATAACCGGATGCGAACCAGTCACCACCGGCGGCACGTTCAGCGGAACGGACACCTCCGGCGTAGCAGGAGTCACGTGACGGATAGGCGCCTGAAAGCGGGTCTGCATACTGATATCTTCATCCGGGTGTTCTGCGGATGAAGCGGCATCTGTGTTCAGGTGTGTAGCGCCCATGGGTGACCTCCTGGCAGGTGCTGGTCGTGTTTCTGTCTCTACCGTATCACGCGTACTTTAAGGGAATCTGAGCAGTGGCGGGGCATCACTGAGAGCGTGTCACACCGCCTCTTATCGCCCCGTCAACACCCGTCAGGCATCACCAGGCAGAGGCGCGGATGCGCAGGGAAATCCCTGCCCGTCGGGGCGCGTTAGTTCTGCTCCGCTACACGCGAAGCCTCCGCATTAGGTTCCTCTTCCTTTTGCTTCTGCCGCGTCAAACGCAAGCTCCTACGAACCGCCAAACTATAAAACAGCGAGAACAGGACCTCCAACGCAAACGACGCCATGACCGTCAGCAGGCTCACCGTATAGAACACGCCCACACGGTCCAGCAGCGTCTGCGGGCCGTGCACCGTCACAAGCGCATAGGCAAAGAACGCCGTCATAATCGCCGCCGCGACCCCGGATGCCGTATTCGCCAGCAACACCAGCTTCACCGAACGGTTCGCCCGGTAAATCATGGCAAGCCACATGTGCATCACCAGATAGACCAGCGGCACCGCACCAATCGGGAAAAGCGTGACGCGAATGAAGTAATAAACAGTAATCAGCGAGGGTACGACCAGCAGCAGCACACGCACCAGGTACAGGTTCTTAGCCGGCAGCGGGTAATCACTGGTGACATTCCAGAACTCATCAGCCTGCTGCTCCAGCTCATCCATAGCCTGCAGCTGCATAAGCTGCGCCTGCGACATATGCTCCTGCGGCACAAGATCCGAGGAGCCCTCAACCGGCGCAAGCTCAGCGGCAGAAACCGGTTCACCCCGCCGCATACGAGCGGAATCAGCCATCCTAGCCCTCAAAAATGCCGCGCGAACGGTCCTTACGCACGCTCTCAGCAGGGAAAATACGACCGCTCATGCTGATGTACACACCCGGCTCCAGCAGATTCAGGGCGGCAATAGCGGCACCCAGGTTGAAGCCTGCATCCGAACGAGCCATCACGGCGGGCTGCATCGCACCGGTCAGCACCACGACCTTATTGCCCAGGTCGGCGTGCTCCAGCAGGTAGCGGGCGGTCTCCGGCATGGTGTCGGTGCCGTGGGTGATGAGTACCTGGTCGTTAGTGACAGCGTTCAGCGCCTCGGTCAGCTCGGCACGATCCTCATCGGTCATGTCCAGGCTGTCCTTGCCAATCAGCGGACGAATATCGAAGCGCACGTCAGTGATGACGCGGTCCAGCAGGTCCTTAGCGGCAGGCTCACCAATATCCATGGTGCCCGCCACCGAATAGAACTTATCGATCGTGCCGCCAGTGGCAAGAATCGTGATTTCTTCAGGGTTCTTAATGGTGACGCTCACGGGTTTCCTCATCTTTTCGGGTCAACGTACACAAATCAAAAACTGCCAGACCAACCCGGCAGGACACGCCCCACCACACGGAATCAACACGGGGTAAAACCCCGCACACTAGGGTGAAGACGCAAAAACCCGCCGACCCCCGCAAAGCGGGAGGCGACGGGTCGGCTAGTGCGCCCTGTGGGGCTCGAACCCACGACCTGCGGATTAAAAGTCCGTAGCTCTACCGACTGAGCTAAAGGCGCTCCTATCCACACAAAGCTGAAAGTGTGCAGATAGAAATACTATACACTACCGGCCCCCAGCCAATGAACGGTACACTGGGAAATCCTATGTCTACACCCGCATCATCAACCGGCGCCTCCGGGCGTACCCGACACCGCACCCACCACCGCCCCGTCCTCTACTCCGCCGAGAAATTTGAACGCCATGAAGGCGGCATGGACCCCGCCGCACGCGAAGAGGCGGCGCACGCCTCCGCACGAATCCTGCTGATGCGCGGACGCGGTACCGACGAGCAGATGACCGAGCGGCTCGTCAGCTTCACCGACGACTACGGTATTGAGATGCTCGCCGAACTCTGGTCGCACGCGAGCGCCCACTCCCTGCCGGGGGCGCTGTGGCGCATGTACTGGCTGCGGGACGTGGTGCATCGTTCGCCGCGCGGGGTGAGCCGTGCTTTTGAGCTGGGCATGGCGGAGGATTACCGTTCGCACGTGGTGGCGGGTGTTCCCGACCCGCCGAGTGCCGACGAGGTGGTCCGCACGATTGATGAGATTCTGGCGGGCCTGTACACCGGCGATATGGACATTGCGATGGAACGTTGCGCCGCGTTTGCGCACGTGGTGGCGTTGGGTATTCGCACCGATTATGCGCGCTCTGCCGGGCAGGATGGTGCGGTTCCGGGCAGCCACGAGGTGAAGCGTGAGGCGGTGGAGCGTCGTGCTCGCCTGCCGCGTCAGGCTCAGCAGATGGAGCAGATCGCGCACGATTTGGAGGCGGTCGCCGCCCAGCTGCGCGCCGTTGAGGCTGGTCAGCAGGCTAACAGGGGTTCAGAGGCTGATTCTGCGCAGGAAAAATCGCAGACCAGCCTCGAAGCATTCTAATCTTCTGCATCGTTTGAGCGCCTAAAAATGCGGGTTCGTGCCGCGAATTGGCACAGGTTCCACATTGGGCCGCAAAGGCCTGAAAAGCCTGTTTCCGATTGACTCTGCGCCGGGTGCGGGTGGATAATAATTACAAGATGTCGGGTTGCTAATAGGTAGCCCCGGGCTCCAAATCTTTAGCCGCTTCGAGCGGCCTTCCGCCGAGAGGCGCTCCCAACCCGACATCCCTAAACGTTCCGGTGGGGGTCGAGAAATTGACCCCCACCGTTTTTTGTTTAAAACCCCGTCTAGAAGGCCGCCGTCAGCCCGATGTGGTTGCGTCTGAAACTCGAGCGCTCATGAGATACGCGCGGGCTATGCGCACCCGCAGCACCCAATACTGGTTAGACTGGGAACTATGCTGCACCGACTTTTCCCCCACGCCAACGAATCCCTCGCCTCCCTCGCTGAAATTTCAGCGCAGGTCGGTGAGGCGGCGGCATTGCTCTCTGAAATGGTCGGCTCCCCCGTCGCGGAGTACCCCGAACTCTTCGAACGCATGCTCACCCACGAGGCGGACTCCACGAACCTGCTGTTCCGCACCCTCACCGAGGTGCGTAGCTCGTTCTCCCCGCCGATTCCGCGTGAAGACCTGTACACGCTGGCACGCAAGCTCACCAACGCCGTTGAGAAGCTTACCAGCGCCGCGCACGTGCTGTCCCTGCATAGCATTGACGGCTTCGCCACGCACATCACCTCAATCCTGGACATCATTCAGCGTCAGGCGGTGCTGACCGCCGCCGTCATCCCCAAACTCGCCGATATTCGCGGCCTCGACAACTATTGGATGGACATGCTGCGCATCTCCCGCCAGGCGCTACGCACCGCCGAAGAATACGACGCGTACATTGCCGAACGCTACACCCCCGAACGGTACCGCCGCTACGCCACCTTCCTGGCGCAGCTGACCGCCGCCTCCAACGCTATGCGTGATGTGTCCGCCGAGATCGGCCGCATTATCGTTCAGGAATCCTAATGCTCCTGGGTCTTCTAGCCTGCTGCGCCTTCATTGCCGCGGTCTACGTTACCGGTGTGCACGACGCCTCCAACTCCGTCGCTGTTCCGGTGCGTACCCGCGCCCTTGGCGAGCGCTCCGCCCTGTACCTTGCCGCGCTCTTCAACGTGCTCGGTGTGGTTGGTGCATTCCTGCTACTCGGTGAGTATTCCGCCTCGTGGGTGAGTGCCCCGGAGGGTACCACCGGCCTGAACGGCATTGTTGCGGCGCTGCTCGTCTGCGCTATTTGGGGTGTGCTCACCTGGTTCCTGCGGTTGCCTTCCTCCTCAACTCACGCGCTGGTCGGTGCCCTTGCCGGCGTGAGCTGGTGGACCCAGACGAGGAGTGACAGCGCCGCTGAAGGCTTCGGTTCTCTCGCCTTCCTACCGCATATTTTTGGGGCGACCCTGCTGCCGCTCTTCTACCTGCCACCGCTCATTTTTCTGCTGTCCTGGCTGATGGTGGTGCCGTTCTACCGGCTGGTGGTCGGCCACAACCCGCGCCTGGTGAATCAGCATGCCCGCGAGGTGCTGGCGGTGTCTGCCTCCGCGATTTCGCTGCTACACGGCCTGCAGACCGGCTACCTGTACCTGCTGCTGTGGGCGCTACTGAGCGAACGCATCATGGATCCGGCGCTGATTCAGTCCCTCACCTGGGGCGGAATGCTACTGGGCACCATCATCATTGCCCTCAGCCTGGGTGCCGGTACGCTGACCGGTGGCCGCCGCATCGGCTACACCTTCGCCTACAAGATGGTGCGCCTGGACCCGTTCCGTGGCGCGGTCGCTCAGGGCACGACCGCGGTGGTGCAGGTGCTCGGCTACTTCCTGCTGCAAGTGCCGTTCTCCTCATCGCACCTGGCGACTGCATCGGCGCTCGGCGCGGGAGTGAACCAGCGTTTTAACGCGTTGAAATCCAGGATTGTTCTGCAGATTCTTCTGGTGTGGCTGGTAACCATTCCGGCGTGCTTTGTGCTCGGTGTGCTGGCGATGGTGGCTCTACAGTCCATCCACTAGATTTTAGGGGCGGTGCATGCCCCTGCATGCTCACTGCCGCGGGATAGCCGGGCGGCGGGTTGAGTCTGAACAGTGCACACCTTCATAATGGGTTGAGTTCCTGGGCTGGCACGGGCCCATTCACCCTCGACTGATTGTGGTTATGTCTTCTCCTACCGTAGCTATTCTGGTCCGCACGAAGGGCCGCCCCCGCTTCTTGAGCCGCGCCCTGGAGAATATTGCGCAGCAGACCTTCACCGACTACACGGTCTGCGTGATTAACGACGGAGGCGACGAACAGGCAACCCGCGCCGTCATTGAGGCATCCCCGCTGGGTTTGCTGGGTTCTAACGCGCAGGATTCCAGCCGCGTACAGTTGCTGACCACCGCCGGCGGCAACATGGAGGCGGCATCCAACGCCGGTTTGGCGGCGACCACCTCCGAATACGTGGCGATTCACGATGACGACGACCTGTGGGCACCCGAGTTCCTGGAGCGCACCGTCGCGGCACTGGAAGAGAGCGGCGCGCTCATGTGCACCACCCGCATTGTGGAGCGGTACGAACGCGAGAACGCCGAAGGCAAGTTCGAGGTGTACGAGGAACGTATTTTCCACGACGGCCTGCCCGGCATGGGTTTGCAGTTCCTGTTCCGCACGAACCGTGCCGTGCCGATCGGTATTCTCTACCGCCGCAGCTTGCACGAGCTGGTCGGTTTCTATGACGAGTCCCTGCCGGTGGTCGGCGACTGGGAGTTCAACATGCGTGCCGCCGCAGTCGCCGATATTCTGCTGGTGGATGAGCCGCTGGCGTACTGGTCGCTACGCCCCGACGCGGAGGGCTCCGAGGCGAATAGCGTGAAGCGCCAGGCTGATCACGCCCGCTTCGATTCGATGGTGCGTGCCCGCGCTATCCGCGAGGATCTGCAGGCGGGTGCCCGACCGGGCGCGTACCTGTACCAGGCACATTTGGCGGCTGACCTGGAGCGCCGCGTCATTGACGGGCACGATCTGACCCGCGAATCCCTGGACATTCTGCGCTCTATTGAGAGCCGCCTGGAACGTATCGAGGCCCGTCAGCAGGCTATTGAGAACCGCCAGCAGGCTATTGAGGAGCGTCTGCGGGTTCTCAAGCACCTGCGCACCCCGGGCCGCGCGCTGCGTTCCTTGGCGAAGCGTTCCCTGGTTCGTCGCGGTGCTGAGGATGGTTCTACCGGCGAGAAGGGCGCGTAGCCATGACAGAAAACAATCATTCTTCTACAGCACTGCCCGTTACTGAAGCACCGCGTGTGCTCGTCATTGGCGATATCGGCCAGCACACCTACCACGTAGGCGACGAAGCCATGACCATTGCGAGCGCTCAGGCGCTTTCCGAAGGCGGCGCGGCGGTCACCCTCATGACCCGCGATGTGGGCCATTCGGCGCGCTATATTGGCGCGGCGGTAAACCATGAGGCGGGCACGCCCTACGAGTACCTGCCGTTTTTCCTCTTCCCCTGGGCGCCGGCTGAACGCGAGCTAACCCTCGCGGCGTTTGAGTGCATCCTGGCGCAGCTGCACGCCGACCGGGAGCGCCCCTCCCCCTCTGAGCTGTCGGTGTTGCCGCAGGTGCAGGCGCTGCCGGATGTGCTACATCCCCTGGCGCAGACCGTTGAGCGCATGGTGGAATTCGCGGACGCTATCGCCACCATGGACGCAGTTGTGGTCTCCGGCGGCGGCAACCTCAACTCCCGCTACGGCTGGCTGCTCTACGAACGCGCCGCCGCGGTGCGTGCCGCCGAGCATGCGGGCGTGCCCGTGTATGTGACCGGCCAGTCCCTGGGCCCGGTGCTCAACCCCGAGGACGCGCAGGTTCTGGAGCGTATGCTGCGCACCGCCCGTTCGGTGACGGTGCGCGAACATTCTTCCCTCGCCTGGTGCCGTGAGCGGGGTATTGACGCGCGCCTGAGCGTGGACGATGCCACCGACTACCTGCCAGCTTCCCCCGCGCGTACCCTGCACTATGCGGAAGGCGTTTCCGCAGGTCAGGCACTGGATGAGCTGCCCGAACGCTACGTGTGCGTGACCGTCAACGGGTGCACCGACCAGCAGGCACAGCAGATTGCGCGTCTACTCGATGGCATGTGGCGTGAGCACGGCTACGCGCCCGTATTCCTGAGCCATTTTGGCGACCCGCAGAACCCCGAAAGCGGCGATATTCAGGTGCACCAGCGTATCGCTGAGCAGCTCAGCCCCTCCACCCCGGCAGCCCTGCTGCCAATTCTGCACGCGGACCAGAGCATCACCGTGCACTGTGGCGCGGCGTTCACGCTGACCAGCCGCTACCACCCGGCGGTATTCTCTGCCGCGGCGGGTATTCCCGTGCTCGCCCTCGTGCCGGACGCCTTCACGCAGATGCGCGTAGGCGGTGCCCTGCGTCAGTACGGGCTGGGCGAGTTCACCCTGCCGCTGGGCATGCTCGCCGGTGGCGTTCCCGAGCTGATGGTTGCCGCCGCCCTGCGGCACGCGGCGGTGGCATCGGATGCACGCCGCACCGAGCTGCTGGAGGTGCTGCGCGCAGAGCGTTCCTACCTGCTCGCGCAGATTCTTGGCTCTGGGAAATGTGCGGCCCCCGCGCCCTTCCCCGCTGTAGAACAGGTTCCGGCTCTCCCCGAGCCGCTGGGCGCAACCGTCCGCGCCGCACGCGATCTCTTTACCGAAACCTCCCTCACCGCGGGTTTCGAGTGGGCGATGTCTGACCGGGCGCACTCCTGGGATGCCGAGCATCGTCGGCAGCTCGAACGTGCCCGCGCTATCGGTGGTGCGTACAGTGCGCACGGCGCCGAAGAAACGCATCCTGTCACCGTTGAGCCTGAGTCATCTTCTGAAGCGCCCGCCGAGACGAAGCCGGGCCTGCTGGCGAGGGTGGCGCACCGCCTCCGCGGCTAGGTTGCGGAACGGGGGCAAGGCTGCGTAACGGGGCTAGAGCAGCGGTTTTGGAGCTAGGTTTCCGCGAAAAACGCGGCTTTGGAGCGGGTAGGGGGCGGGTACGGGGCGCGGGGTCTCTCACACTTCAACCCAACACTCCCCTACCCCCTTGTACACGGCACACGCGCCGGTATGATGGTTCCCATGGCACGCTTCGCAGAGATTCTACGCACTACTGAACAGAACACCCGACAGTTCATTCATGAGGGTATTCACCGAGTCCGAGCAGACTTCTTTCAGTCTGTGCAGATTGTTGCGGCGTCTATGGGCGCTTGGCTTTTCGCTGAGCACATCCTGGGCCACCACGAGCCCATTTTCGCACCGGTCGCTGCCCTCGTATCCCTCGGCTATGTAAGCGGTGCTAAGCATTCCCGCCGAATCCTTGAGGTCTCCTTCGGCGTGACCCTCGGCATTCTCATTGGCGACCTTCTGCTGATTCTGCTCGGTCACGGCACCTGGCAGGCGGCAGTGGTGCTTTTCTTGACCGTGATTATTGCCCGATTTATTGATAAGGGCATTATTTTTACGATTCAGCTCAGCTTCCAGGCCTGTTTCACGTTGTTGCTGCCCGTACCTGACGATGCGTTCACCCGCAGTTTCGACGGTATCGTTGGTGGCGCCTTTGCGTTCCTCGCCATGTACCTGATGCCGCGCGACCCGCGTAAGAACCCGCGTGCCCGCGCGCAGGCTCTCATGGATGCGTTCGCGAAGGTTTTCCAGCATTCCTCCGAAGCAATCCGCTACTACGACTACAACAAGGCGTACCAGAGCCTGCTTGATGCACGCGCCCTGCAACCGCTGTATGATGCGTGCCGAGGCGACCTAATCACCGCGCAGGGTATGAATGAGCTGTCCTGGAATAGCCGCAAGAGCAAGGGCGAGCTGGCGCGCATGGCAAAGACCCTCGCCGCGGTAGATTTGGCGATTCGTAACGACCGTGTGCTCAACCGCCGCATGGCGTCCACGATTCACCACGTGCAGCTACGCACTGCCGCGCAGCTCTCGCTCAGTGACGCGCTGACCGAGCTGTCGGTGTCGGCACAGAGCCTCGGCTTGGGCATGTCTGCCCCAACGGAGGGCGAACGCGAGCACTACATGATGGAGGCACGCGAGCGCATGATTAAGCTTGCCGGCACCCTCGAGCCGCGCACGATGGGTGTGGCAACCTTTGAGGGCGAGTCACTCGTGCTGATGCTCCGCCTGATTGTGGTGGACTTTATGGAGGCAACCGGTATGTCCCACAAGGACGCCGTGGCGGTTCTGGTGCCCCTGGGTGAGGCGGTCACCAAACACGCACCGCGTACCTCGGCAATCCCGATTGTTGACGCTGACATGGATGACTCCATGGTGGTTGACGACGTGACCGATAGCGCAGTGAACACCCACCGCACGAACAAGCTCAACACCCGCTCGATCAACATCATGTTGCACGAGAACGAGGAAGAGAGCCGCTCCTCCTAGCGGGGTTCTAGCGGAGTCAGTGGCAACCGCCAAGACACAGCGGAGGGGGCTCCCAGCCGGTATTCACGCCAGCCGGGAGCCCCCTCCTCCGCTATCTCCATGCTGTTGATGCGCGGGCGGCTACTTCTGCGGGAAGAGCAGCGCGAGCGCCTCACCCAGGGTGGTTACCTCACGCACGGTCACGCCCTCGGGCACGTCCCCCACGCCAGTCGGGGAGGCGGGCACCAGCACGTGCGTGAAGCCCAGGCGGCCCACCTCCGCAATGCGCTGGCGGATGCCCGGAACGGCGCGCACCTCACCCGCCAAGCCAACCTCGCCGAAGACCGCGAGCTTGCGCGGTAGCGGCTTATTTTGCGCCGCCGAGGCAAGCGCCATAACGCACGCCAGGTCGGCGGCGGGCTCGGCAATCTTCGCGCCACCCACCGTGGATACGTAGCAGTCGAGCTTGCCCACGTTCAGCCCGGCGCGGCGCTGCAGTACCGCCAACAGCATCTGGATACGCGCCGAATCCAGGCCCGAAACGGTACGGCGCGGGGCGGGTGCCACCGCCTGATCCAGCAGCGCCTGCACCTCCGCGAGCAGGGGTCGGCGGCCCTCCATCGTGACGGTCACGCAGGTGCCCGCCACAGGGTGCGGGGTACTTGAAACGAACATGCCGGAGGGGTCCAGCACCGGTGCGATGCCGTCCTCGTGCATGTCGAAGCAGCCCACCTCGTCGGTGGGTCCAAAGCGGTTCTTAATCGCGCGGAGCATGCGGATATTCGAGTGCTTATCGCCCTCGAACTGGCAGACCACGTCCACCAGGTGCTCAAGCAGGCGCGGGCCCGCGATGGTGCCTTCCTTAGTCACGTGACCCACGAGCAGGGTACACATGTTGCGTTCCTTAGCCGCGGCAATCACGGAGGCAGCAACCTCACGCACCTGGGTCACGCCGCCGGCGCTACCCTCAACTTCCGCGGAGGCGAGGGTCTGCACGGAGTCAATGACCAGCAGGGAGGGGTTGACCTGCTCAATATGCGCCAGGGCGGTGCCGAGGTCGGTTTCGCTGGTCAGGTAGAGGGTGTCCGCGATGGCGCGGATGCGGTCGGCGCGGAGCTTGACCTGCGCGGCGGATTCCTCGCCGGTAATGTACAGGACCGGGCGCGGCGGCTGGGGTGCGATATTCTGCACCCCCTGCTGTCCCGCACTCCCGGCGGTGCCGCGCGCGAAGGTGGCGGCGACATCCAGCAGCAGGGTGGATTTGCCCACGCCGGGTTCGCCCGCCATGAGGATGACCGCGCCGGGTACAAGTCCGCCGCCGAGCACGCGGTCAAATTCGGGGTTTCCGGTGCTCATGTAGGCGGCTACGCGCGAGTCGACTTCTGCGATGGGCTGGGCGGGTTTCTGCACGCTGGATGCGGCGCGGGTGCGCGCACGGGTGCCCCCGGCGGCTTCTTCGACAGTGCCCCAGGTTTGGCATTCGCCGCAGCGGCCTACCCATTTGGCGGTGGTCCAGCCGCATTCGGTACAGCGGTAGGCGGGTGCGGTTTTGGTGTTTTTCGTGCGCGCGGTCATGGGTCTATTTTAGGGTCTGGGGCGATATGGTGCGCGGTGTTTGGTCACGGCGAAATGGGGTACCGCAGAACGCATTTTTACTCTTAAATGTAGATAGTTTCGCTTCGTGCACTCCCGTATAAATATCGAGAATATCCGTTCGCTTTTAAGGCACTTTAGCCCGCCGTTCCGCCCCTGACCTGGCTCAATAACCGCCCTTACGGGTACAATGTTTTTTGTGCAGATGAATTATAGTGACCTATTGCTTAAAACTATCGCCCGAATCGCCCCCGGCACCGAGCTCCGCGAGGGCCTGGAACGCATCATGCGTGGCCGTACGGGCGCGCTCATCGTACTCGGATCCGACCGCACCGTATCCTCCCTGTCTTCGGGTGGTTTCAACATCGACACCGAGTTCTCGGCAACCCGCCTGCGCGAGCTGGCGAAGATGGATGGCGCTATCATCTGCGACCGTGACGCCACCCGCCTACTGCACGCCGGCGTGCAGCTCATGCCGGACGCCTCCATTGAGACAAACGAATCCGGCACCCGCCACCGCACCGCCGAACGCACCGCGATTCAGACCGGTTTCCCGGTGATTTCGGTGAGTGCCTCGATGTCCGTGATTTCGGTGTACGTTGACGGCACCCGCTACATGGTTGAGGACAGCCAGTACCTGATGGCCCGCGCAAACCAGGCGATTCAGACCCTTGAAAGCTATAAGAAGCGTCTGCGTTCGGTGCTCTCCAGCCTGTCTGCCCTGGAGATTGAGTCGAACGTTTCCCTGGCGGATGTGACAATGACCCTTCAGCGTATGGAGATGGTGAACCGCATTATCCGCGAGGTCAGCCACTACGTGCTGGAGCTCGGCGTGCACGGCCGCCTCATTGCCCTGCAGCTGGAGGAGCTGCGCGCCCCCGAGATGACCGCCAGCGATCTGATTCTGCGCGACTATCTGCCCGAGACGAATGACGAGCTGATCGCCGCCGGCGTTGAGGCGCTTCAGAACCTGGACGATATGGCTATCGTGGATCTGCGCACGATTGCCCGCACTGTCGGCTTTGGCGAGAACCCCGACCTGGAGTTCCCCCTGCAGCCTCGCGGTTTCCGTCTGCTCGCCGGTATTCCGAGCATCCCGAACGCTATTTCTGAGCGTCTGGTGGAGCGCTTCGGCAGCCTGCAGGCCCTGATGGCAGCGTCCCTCGAGGATTTGCGTGCCGTGGACGGTGTGGGTGAGGCTCGTGCCCGCACGGTGCGTGAGCAGCTGTCCCGCATGGCGGAGAGCAGCCTGGAGAAGTACCTCTAACCCAAGACCCATACGAGAAGCCCCCGCGCCGGAGACTATCTGGCACGGCGGCCTTTTCCTGCCTCACAAGAACCTTTTGCATTATGATGTAGTGACAGCGGAGTTCCCTCCGCACCCTGGTGCCTCAAGCATCATGACACCCCTTGGAGGTCACAATGTCGTACTCACGAGCTAAGTATCCGTCGGCTAAGCGCCCCGTCCCGTTCTTCGTGTGGGCGTCCCCCATTCTGTTCCTGATTTACCTGCCGCTGCTGTGGTTCAAGGTCATCCCCAATTCCTTTGAGGTGACCGACCTGTCCACCCTGCTGTTGGCGGCACTGCAGTGGACCGCATTCGGTAGCCTGCTCGGGTACCTGGGTGAGCGCCGCTTCGCCAAGCCGCGCGCCTCCAAATAGTGCCACGCAATAGACCTATACAAAAAGCCCCCGTGCCGGAGAATATCCAGCACGGGGGCTTTTGCGTGCCCATTCACGGGCGAAAACTATAGAAGTGAACTACTGAATCACAAAGTTCACCTGAGCCGAAGTCACACCATTCACCGTGGCAGTCGCCCAGTAAGATCCCTTCTGAGCGGTCGAAGCGGAGGAGCAACCCAGGACGTTGATCTTACGATCCCACGCCAGGTCGGTTGCACCCTCAGCACCTGCGGCTACCTCAGACTTCTGAACGGCGGTCGCCGCGCACAGGCTACGGGTGTACACCTGAGCTGCACCGGAAGTAATGTTCAGATCCACGCCGGTGTTTGCACCCTCGCCGCCCACAGCGCAGGGGGTCTTCGAGGAATTCGTGTAGGTCACGTGGAAGGACACCTGCTCACCGGCTGCGAAGGTACGCTTCGCGGGGGTGACGGTCACCTTCAGGTCGTTCGCGGTGCACGCCGCAACAACAGCCGCAGTGGTCACGCTCGGAGTCGGCGCGGGCGTGGTCGGGGTTGCTACGGGGGTAGCGGTGGTCGCGCTTGCAGTGGGTGCTGCAGATGCAGTCACCGAAGGGGTTACCGAAGCGCTAGCCGAGGCAGTTGCGGTAGCCGAGGCAGTCGCACTAGCGGACGGGGTAGCCGAAGCAGTTTCGGAGGGGCGAGCACTGAAGCTCTGGAAGGGCGCGCCGGAAGCCGTCGCGGTGGAGGCTACGGTAGCCTCCTTCTTGCCGTTAATCATGCCGACCATGGAGGTCACGCCGGCAACCAGCAGCAGAATAATAGCGAGCAGAGCAATAACCGCCACGATGCGACGGCGGCGGTACACTTCGGGAGGCAGAACGGGACCATTTTCAGACATACCTCAAGGATACCGGGTTTAACCCTGAGATTCACAGTGAACTCTGTTCATGCAGTTTTGGGAATATATGCCTCGTGGCGTAGGCTTTTCGGATGACCACAGAAGCATCCACCCCTACTCAGCACCTCCCCGAAGGAACCAATGTTGAAGCGCTTCACCAACGCATTAACCAGTGGTTCCTTGACCAGGCACGCGATTTACCGTGGCGTCGTGACGAGTGCACCCCCTGGGGCGTGATGGTCAGCGAGTTCATGCTGCAGCAGACCCCCGTCAAGCGCGTGCTTCCCGTGTGGGAGGAGTGGATGCGCCGCTGGCCCACCCCCGCCGACCTTGCCGCCGAGCCCGCCTCGGAGGCAGTGCGCGCCTGGGGCCGCCTGGGTTACCCGCGCCGCGCGCAGCGTCTGCACGGTGCCGCTGTAGCGATTGTGGAGCAGCACGGCGGTGAGGTTCCCGCCGAGTATGATGCGCTGCTGGCTCTGCCGGGCGTGGGTTCCTACACTGCGGCGGCGATTAGCGTGTTTGCGTTTGGTCTGCGCGCCACGGTGATTGATACGAATATCCGCCGCGTGCACGCGCGCGCTGTGTCTGGCAAGGCTCTGCCCTCCCGCTCGTTGACGGCGGCTGAGACTCGCCTGGCGGAGGCGCTCATGCCCGCCGACACCCCCACCTCCTGCCTGTGGAACGCGGCGACCATGGAGCTCGGTGCGCTGGTCTGCACGGCAAAGTCCCCAACCTGTCAGCTGTGCCCGGTGGAGGATCTGTGTGCCTGGGTTGCGGCAGGTAAGCCGGAGGCGGACTACACCCCCAAGGGTCAGAGCTGGCACGGCACGGACCGCCAGGTGCGCGGCGCAGTCATGGCGGTGTTGCGTGCGGCGCATGAGCCGGTGGAACGCGACCTCATCCTGGGTGCAGGCACCACTGCGGCCACTGGTGCATCAGCTTCGCCTGACTTGGCCTTCCCGGCGGATGCACCCGCCGCGGTGCATCGTCCACTGAAGGCGCTGTACGATCTCTCCCCCGCTGCCGAGCAGTTGCAGCGCTGCTACGCGGGGCTGCTGGCGGACTCTCTCGCCCGCGAAGTCACGCAGGGCGGTACTGTGCTCGTCTCGCTCTAGTACCCGCCGCAGACAGGCTCCTAGAGGCTCCTGGGGCTTATAATAGAAACGCCTGAGGGGCGGTACCGGATAATTCCGGTACCGCCCCTCAGGCGTTTAGTGCGCTAAGCCTAGC
Source organism: Rothia mucilaginosa ATCC 25296 (assembly GCF_000175615.1). Lineage (GTDB taxonomy): Bacteria > Actinomycetota > Actinomycetes > Actinomycetales > Micrococcaceae > Rothia > Rothia mucilaginosa. The sequence goes on from NZ_ACVO01000004.1 coordinate 63,582, forward strand.
TACCTAGGACTTATTCCAGAGCTTAGTCGTTGCCCTGACCCTCAGCGGCAGGTGCCTCGGAAGACTCGCCCTCGTTCAGCTCCTGCACCGAGTCCAGAGCCAGCTCCTTCATCGGCTGAGAAGAGAAGACGAACTTCGCGGAGTCGCCCTCGCCCTCAACGTCCACGGTGATCTTCTCACCGGGCTTGATGTCGCCGAAGAGGATCTTCTCGGACAGGGCGTCCTCAATGTTGCGCTGCATCTCGCGGCGCAGCGGACGAGCACCCATGGACGGGTCGTAACCCTTAGCTGCCATGAGAACCTTCGCAGCGTTGGTCAGCTCAATGGACATATCCTGCTCCGCCAGACGCTTAGCCAGGCGACCCACGAACAGGTCCACGATCTGCAGAATCTCAGACTCGGAGAGCTGCGGGAAGACAATGATGTCATCCACACGGTTCAGGAACTCGGGGCGGAAGTGCTCCTTGAGGTTCTCCATCACGCGTGCCTGCATGCGCTCGTAGTCGGCTGCGGTGTCATCCATCGCCTGGAAACCAACCGGGATGCGGCGGTTCACGTCACGCGAGCCCAGGTTGGTGGTCATGATGATGACGGTGTTCTTGAAGTCCACCACGCGACCCTGCGAGTCGGTCAGGCGACCGTCTTCCAGGATCTGCAGCAGCGAGTTGAACAGGTCGGCATGAGCCTTCTCAACCTCGTCGAACAGGACCACGGAGAAGGGCTTGCGGCGGACCTTCTCGGTCAGCTGGCCGCCCTCATCGTAACCAACGTAGCCGGGAGGCGCACCGAACAGACGGGAGACGGTGTGCTTCTCCTGGTACTCGGACATATCCAGGGTGATGAGCGAATCCTCATCGCCGAACAGGAACTCCGCCAGAGCCTTGGCAAGCTCGGTCTTACCCACACCGGTCGGGCCGGCGAAGATGAACGAACCACCGGGGCGGCGCGGGTCCTTCAGACCTGCGCGGGTACGGCGGATAGCACGGGACAGTGCCGCAATAGCGTGCTCCTGACCGATGACGCGCTTGTGGAGCTCCTGCTCCATGGTCAGCAGGCGGCTGGACTCTTCCTCGGTGATCTTGTAGACCGGAACACCGGTGGAAGCGGCAAGAACCTCAGAAATAACCTCGGGGGTCACGGTGCCGAATGCGTCGCCGCCTTCGCGCCATGCCTTCTCGGCTTCTTCCTTCTCAGCCAGAACCTTCTGCTCCTGATCACGCAGGCCTGCGGCCTTCTCGTAATCCTGGGAGTTGATGGCGTCTTCCTTCTGCTGGCGCAGCTTGGCTGCCTTCTCGTCGAGCAGCTTGATTTCCGGGGGTGCGGTCATGCGCTTGATGCGCAGGCGTGCGCCCGCCTCATCAATCAGGTCGACAGCCTTATCTGGCAGGAAGCGGTCAGAGATGTAGCGTGCCGCAAGGTTCACGGCAGTCTCGATAGCCTCGTCGGTAATGGTGACGCGGTGGTGTGCCTCGTACTTATCGCGCACACCCTTGAGAATCTGCACGGCGAGCTCCTGAGAGGGCTCCTCAACCTGAATCGGCTGGAAGCGGCGCTCCAGGGCGGCGTCCTTCTCAATGTGCTTGCGGTACTCGTCCAGGGTGGTTGCACCGATGGTCTGCAGTTCGCCTCGAGCCAGCATGGGCTTGAGGATGGAGGCAGCGTCAATTGCGCCCTCTGCGGCACCTGCACCGACGAGGGTGTGAATCTCATCAATGAACAGGATGATGTCGCCGCGGGAGCGAATTTCCTTCAGAACCTTCTTCAGGCGCTCTTCAAAGTCACCGCGGTAGCGCGAACCTGCGACCAGGGAGCCCAGATCCAGGGTGTACAGGTGCTTATCCTTGAGGGTCTCAGGGACGTCACCGTGCACGATAGCCTGTGCCAGGCCCTCCACGACGGCGGTCTTACCGACGCCGGGCTCACCAATCAGCACGGGGTTGTTCTTGGTACGGCGGGAGAGGACCTGCATGACGCGTTCCATCTCCTTGTGGCGGCCGATGACCGGGTCCAGCTCGCCCTCACGTGCTGCTGCGGTGAGGTTGCGGCCGAACTGATCCAGGATGGTCGAACCCGCGGGAGTGCCTTCGCGAGAGTTACCCGCACCCACACCAGCGGTTTCCTTATCGCCGGAGTTGTTGCCGGGGTAACCAGAAATCAGGTCCATAACGGCCTGGCGCACGGCAGCGGGCTCAGCGCCCAGCTTGACCAGCACCTGGTTTGCTACGCCCTCGTTTGCACGAACCATGCCCAGCAGGATGTGTTCGGTGCCGATGTAGCCGTGGTTCAGCTGAATAGCCTCGCGCATGGACAGTTCGAGAACCTTCTTCGCGCGCGGGGTGAAGGGGATGTGACCGTTAGGCGCCTGGGGGCCGGGGCCGACGATGTCCTGAACCTGTTCACGTACTGCGTTCAGGGTAACGCCCAATGATTCCAGGGCGCGGGCACCGATGCCTTCGCCCTCGTGAATCAGACCGAGCAGAAGGTGTTCGGTACCGATGTAGTTGTGGTTGAGCATGCGTGCCTCTTCCTGGGCAAGCACCACAACGCGCCGAGCTCGATCGGTAAAGCGTTCAAACATTTACGCACTCCTTGCATTTTCCTATTGATACAAGAGTACGTTGAGCGCGGCTGAAAGGGCGGGCTGATGGGCGTCTGTTCGCCATCAAGAGAACAGATAGGCTGTTCGGGGCGGTTTAGGCGCAGTTTCGGGGCTTCTGGCGGGGCTCAGGAGCAGTTTTGAGGGGTCTAGCTCACGCAAGTGAGCCTACCTGAAGGTGGATGGGTGCCGCCCGGTCGGTGCTGACTGCTTTTGCCGGTGCTGGCTGCTTTTGCCGGGGCCAGCTGTTTTTGCCGGGACTGGCTACTTTTCCCGGGGTTGCCTGTGCAGAGTATGCGCATATTACCGTCGGATGTACCACGGGCAGGTGCTACAAGTGGGTTCCGAGGGTCTACAGTGCCGATACGCGGGTTTACGGAAGAGAAGAACCCAAAAGAAGCCACATAGACCAACACCTAAACCGCATGTTTTCTGCACGCGCGTGAATATAATGCAGAAATTTTTAAAAATTTATATGTTTGCGTGAGAAATTTCAATAATTCGCAAAAATATATAACGGCACCATTTCCGGTATATATTTCTGCATAATCTTCAGACAATCTGCATCAGAATTCCATCCGATAATCATCTCGACATCAGAGGAAATCCCCACGTCGATACATAGGTAGGGCGCTTATTATTTTCGACTCTATTCAGGGTACGCTCTGTACCTCTTACAAGGGGAATATCTCGGCGCACAACAACGGCGCATAACAACCGCACCGAAGAGATTAATGCAACAACACCTTTAGCCTTCCTGCCAATGCATGAAACCTAAATGAGGAACCCAACCTCGACACCAGATTGCGTATCCGATTCCCCACTCTTCCTCCTAATAATTCAGAAGCGGGCATCAGCAAAGGATCAATATATTTTACATGTAAATAGTTAATTGGAATTAGGCACAAAACACGCCCCATTAGATACACAAAACACACAACGCATAAGGGGGCACAACAAAAGGCGGGCGGTGATAACACCGCCCGCCTTGAGCACCCGGAGGTTTAGAGCCCTAAAGAACCAGCACCTCCGGTTACACGCAATAACTTAGAACCTTTAGTCCTGAGCCTTCATTGCTGCGTAGTATGCGTCCTGAATGTCCTGGTGGATACGACCGCGGTCAGAAACTTTGTGGCCGTTAGCCTTAGCCCACTCGCGAATTGCTGCGGTCTCGGGGTTGCGCTTAACCGGAGCAGCAGTACCGCGGGGTGCACGGGTGCGCTGGGTAGCGGTACCCTGCACGCGGCGGGACTTCGCTACGAAGGGGCGGATAGCGTCACGCAGGCGAGCTGCGTTTGCGGAGGACAGATCGATTTCGTAGTGAGCGCCGTCCAGACCGAAACGGATAGTTTCGTCTGCGGGGCCACCATCGAGATCGTCTTCAAGGATGATGCGAACCTTCTGTGCCATTGAGGCACCTCCTCATCTGTTGCATATATCCTGTGGAGTAAACCCAAAAGCCTCTATCGGAGATTGAGAAAATAGTGTGCCGGATATATTTATGTACTAATTTTCTTTCATATAGTAACAGAAATATATTAAAAATTCCGAAAATATCTAAGCATTGAAACAATGCACCAATCACCCACAGCGATATATCGCTTCTGTGCATCCCGTTAAATCTGCATCCACTACAAGAACATTAAAGTGAAGTTCAGGGTGCAAATACTTTGGATTCTTCCAGCACTCACTCTGGGACAATATCGAACAATACACAACCCGGCGCTACCAACAATCCACAGGAATTACACCACCCACACGGGCACCTCAATACGCTATTCGCTCCAGGCATTCCTACGATATTCAAAAGCGAAATTCTACCCCTATCCCGGCACCTCATTCTTTTCTACACAACACATTCGTGTATAAGAACAGAAACACCCGCCAGAACGAATAGAGCAGCATAAATCAGCACCAGAATAGAGCAAAAAAGCACCGGAAAACGCCCCTGACCTGTGCAAATACCAATCCAAGCCCACACCACACGCTATACACCGTGCAAAAGAGTGCATGCAAAAACGGCGGGTGCCGCAGATACAACCGTATCCGCGGCACCCGCCGCATTATCGCCTCTCAAGGCGAAGTATAAGCAACCCTCGAGGTGAAGCTAAAGCTTAGGCTTCCGGCTTCATCAGGGGGAAGAGAATGGTCTCACGAATACCGGGCTGACGCACCACGGTACCCGGACGCTCCGGATCCTGATCGCCCGCCAGCAGCATAATCAGACGGTCAATGCCCAGGCCCAGACCACCCATCGGGGGTGCACCGTGCTCCAGGGCGCGCAGGAAGTCCTCATCCAGCTCCATCGCCTCATCGTCACCGGCAGCAGCCAGCAGCGACTGAGCGGTCAGGCGCTCACGCTGAATGACCGGGTCAATCAGCTCGGAGAACGCGGTACCGCGCTCCATGCCGCCAATAATCAGGTCCCATGCCTCAATCAGAGGCTCACCGGAACGGTGCGGACGCGCCAGCGGCTGAGCGCTCGGCGGGTAGTCGTACACGAAGGTCGGGTTCACCAGGGTCGGCTCAACAATCTCACCGAAGAGCTCGGTCACCAGCTTCTCAGCGTCCCACTTCGGGTCGATGTCAACCTCATGCTTTTCAGCGATCTCACGCAGAACCGAAGCGTCAGTCTCGGGGGTGATTTCAACGCCCACAGCCTCAGACAGGCCCGGGTACACGCCAACCCACTTCCACTCACCGAACAGGTCAATGGTGCCGTTCTCAGTCTCAATACGCTCGGTACCGACAGCCTTCGCGCAGCTCTGGATAATCTCCTTCATGCGCTCAGCCATCACAAACTGGTCAGCGTAGGTTTCGTAGCACTCCAGGGTGGTGAACTCGGGGCTGTGGGTCGAATCCACACCCTCGTTACGGAACACGCGGCCAATCTCGTACACGCGCTCAATACCACCAACCACTGCACGCTTAAGCGGCAGCTCGGTCGCAATACGCATGGTCATCGGCTGGTCAAAAGCGTTCAGGTGGGTGCGGAACGGGCGAGCCGTCGCGCCACCGTGCACCAGCTGCAGAACGGGGGTCTCAACCTCAATGTAGCCGTGATCCTCCAGCACGCGGCGGACGGTGCGGGTAATCAGGGCGCGCTTCTTCACCAGCTCGCGAGCCTCCTCGCGAACCATCAGGTCCAGGTAACGCTGGCGAACGCGGGTTTCCTCGTTCAGGTCCTTGTGCAGAACCGGCATGGGGCGTAGCGCCTTCGACGCCATCTTCCAGTCGGTCACCATGATGGACAGCTCACCGCGGCGAGAAACAATCACGCGGCCGGTCACGAACACGTGGTCGCCCAGGTCAACCAGGGACTTCCACTCAGACAGGGACTCCTCGCCAACCTCAGCCAGCGACAGCATCGCCTGGATGCGCTTACCCTCGGTGCCACCCTGCAGGGTCGCAAAGCACAGCTTACCGGTGTTACGGACGAACACCACGCGGCCACCAACATGCACCACACGGTCAGTCTCGTCGCCAGCCTTCAGCTCCTCAGCAGCCAGCTTCGGATCGTACTCGGCGCGCAGATCCTCAATGTGGTTGGGCTCCACGCGGTTACCCTCAGAATCCAGCAGACCCACCGGGTATGCCTCGCGACCCGACTCGATCAGCTTCGCACGCTTCTCCAGGCGAATCTGCATCTGCTCGGACATATCAGCAATCGCCGGTGCGGCAGTGTGCTCAGTGCTCACAGTGATACCTATCTGTGTAGTGTGTTGGGGACTCTTCTAAACGCGCAAACGCTTAGCGCAGGTCCATGTTGTCAATCAGGCGGGTCGGGCCAACGAACGCAGCAACCAGTGCCAGCACTCGCTCCGACTCCTCAGTCGGCTCACCGAAAGTCATCGGGTCGACCAGTTCCAGGTAGTCAAGGCGTACACCCGGAGTGGAGTTGATACGCTCACGCGCACCGTCCAAATCAATCTCGTGGAAGCCACGGTTCAGCGAATTCTCACGAAGCATCGCCAGGGTGCGGGACAGCACCAGGGCAGACTCGCGCTCCTCATCCGACAGGTAACTATTACGCGAAGACAGCGCCAGACCGTTATCGTCGCGAACAATCGCCACAGGGCGCATGGTCACGTCGTGGTTGAAATCGTGCACCATACGCTGAATCAGGATGTACTGCTGAGCGTCCTTCTGACCGAAGTACGCATTCACCGGGTGGTTACCGGCTGCGGGGCGAATAATGTTGAAGAACTTATTGACCACGGCCAGCACGCCATCAAAGTGGCCCGGACGGGTCGCACCCTCAAACTTAGTGCCCAGCTCGCCGCTCGAAATGCGGATGAGCGGGTCACCGTCGGGGTACATCTCTTCAACCTCGGGGGCAAAAATAATGTCAACACCGGCGGCACCAGCCAGGGCAGCGTCTGCCTCCAGGGTGCGCGGGTATGCTTCGTAATCCTCGCCGGGGCCAAACTGCAGCGGGTTCACAAAAATGGAGGCGACCACTACATCATTCTGTTCAGCGGCGCGACGCAACAGGGTTGCGTGGCCGTCGTGCAGGGCGCCCATGGTGGGCACGTAGCCCAGGGATGCGTTCGTGTACTGAACTGCGGTGCCGTTCTGCTCCGCCTCCTGGCGGGCTGCCCGGTCCAGTTCTTCCTGCGCTGCGGCAAGGGATTCGGTGATTGCCGTGCGGAAATCCGCAATGGTGGTCACGACTCGGGGCATCGAAGTCTCAGTCATGACGAGAACTCCTTGTTTTCGGGGGCTGAATCATCAATATCGCCGGGGTGGTTGCGGTCCGAAGACTCACCCAGCAGATTTTCAATTCGTCCCAGTTGTTCATCGTTTAACAAACCTCTATTATGCGCTCTTTTTGCGGTTGCGTGTGCCAGAGCGGCATAAGAGTCTGTAATATCACCTGTTTTCTCATGCTCTGAGTACTCATTCAGAGCCTGAAGGTGAGCCTTCACGGTGCCTGCGTCTCCGCGTGCCACGGGCCCGGTGAGAGCACCCTCACCGCTGGCGAGCGCATTGTCCACGGCGGCTCGCACGAGCGGCCCCATGTAGCGTGCCGGGTCCTCAATACCGATGGAGGCGAGCATCTGCTGGGACTGACCCAGGATGGTCACGAGGTGGTTCGCGGCGTGCGCTAAGGCGGCGTGGTAGAGCGCTCGGTCGGCCTCGGCAACGTGCACGGGTTCGCCGCCCATCTCCACCACGAGTGCCTGAGCAATCGGGATGAACGGTGCAGGCCCGGTCACTGCGAAGCAGGTGCCGTTCAGGCGCTGCAGGTCCACGGACATGCCGGTAAACGTCATGGCGGGGTGAATCGCCAAACCGATAGCGCCCAGCGCGGTCGCCGGTGCGAGAACCTCGGTGCCGTGACGACCGGAGGTATGCACCAGAATCTGACCGGCGGTAATACTTCCCGAGGACGCCAGGTAGGTGATAAGGCCCGGCAACTCATCATCGGGAACCGCAAGAATCAGCAATTCGCTACGCTCAGCAATCTGCTCCACCGGCAGCAGCGGCACATCGGGAAGCAGCATCGCGGCGCGCTCCTGGGAAGCCTCAGACACCGCGTGAACACCCACAATAGTGTGCTCGCAGGCGCGCAAAGCCGCACCGAGGACGGCTCCGACCCTCCCGGCGGAAATAATTCCAATGCCCAAACGCGCAGGTTTTGAATGCTGTATCACGGCTTTAAGTATATTCTCCCTTTCACGCAGGCCCTGCCGTCGGTGTCACGAAGAACACCGACGGCAGGGTGTGATCTGTAGTTTTGCTGCCCGCTAACCCGGCGGGGAAGCTCAGCTGACGGGCTGGCTTAGGGACGCCCACTCATCACCGGTACGCGGTAGTAAGGCTCAATACCCTCCAACCGAACCGTCATCAGCCACACCAGGTCCTCGCAGACGCGCGGCGGCAAGTGCATCATGAGCGTGCGCACCGGGCCGGGCACCGTACCGAAATGCACGCTCGCGCATCCGAAGGCACGCTGCAGCGGGCCCTGGCCTCGGCTCACGCTCAGCACACGGCTGACCGGCACAATCGACAGCGTGCGGATAAAGTAGCCGCCACGAATCAGCAGCAGGTCACCGCGCGTATGCTCACCAACGCTCGAACGCGCCGCATCAGAATCAATGCGGGTGGTCGCCTGCACCGAACCGGCAGTGTAACCGACCGTGGTCACGCCGTTACGCTTCCAGGTGAGCAGGTCCATCCAGCGCGCCGAAGAGGGGGTCACAATCATTGCCGGAACCTGCGGCTTCTGACTCTTCAGCGAGCCGTTGGCGGTATCCAGCAGCACCTGCGCCTGCCCCTCATCCAGGGCGGGCAACAGCAGACGCAACACCATCAGCGTCTCCTGCTTGTTGCCAACCGGGAGGGCAACATTGCGGGTTACAACCTTCTGGTTGTCGTTCTTCTCAATACCGATACCGGCAATGGTCATCTTGATGCGGTACCAGCCGAACGCACGCCACAGGATGGACTGCTCCACGGCGAGTGCCTGAATACGCTCAACCATCACGTTCTGGGTGTGCGTGCCGGTGAAACCGTAGCGCAGGGTCACGCCGCCCTGACCGCTGGGGGTGATTTTGAAGTTTGCGGCACCATCAAAACGCGTCCAGAGGGCAACCACATAACCGACCATGGGCGCGAACATACCGGGTAGCATCGCCATGAAAATGAGGAACGGGCTCTCGCCGCCCATCATCGCGGCGAAGACGGCGGCACCGACCATGAGGGTCACGGCGGGAACCAGCCACACCAGGTGCTCCAGCATGATGGAGGCAATCAGACGCACATTCGAGATGCGGAAAATCGGCGGCTGCGAGGGATCGGCCGCGACCGGCATCGGCATACGACCGCGAGCGCCGCGGCGGGATACAGCGGGCTGCTGAGTACCGGGGTGCTGGGGTGCAGACTGCTCGGGTGCGGGCTGCGAGTATCCGCCCTGCTGGGGCGTTGCCTGCTGATTAGCGGGCTGGGCGCCGTCCTGCGCGGGCGCACCATAGGACGCCTCGTAAGATGCCTCAAACGGCTGATGCAGCTGATCCGCATCCGGCATGCGCTCCGCCGAAATCTGCATGCTATCGGGCAGCACGTCGACCGGGCGGCCAGTCGCCTCCGAACGCAGCAGGTTAATACTCGCCATCGCGGTGCGGCGCAGAACCTCTGCCTTGCGGGCAGAAACGTACTTGATGTGCAGCGCCTCCGACGAGCCGTCAGCCACCTCAAAACGAAGCTCCGACAGACCCAGCAGGCGCGCCACCAGAGGACGCGAAATATCCACGCTCTGCACGCTCTCCAGACGGATCGTGCGGTTCTTCTTGAACAGAAAACCGCTACGGCGGTGAATCGCCAAATCGTCCAGGCTATAGCGGGTAAACCACCAGTCAATCGAGCCGCCAACCAGAATCAGCACGAGCACGGCGAAGCCGATAAGCTGCGAGTACGTTGCGCTGAAGTAGCTGTTGTTCTCATCAAATGCCTGCGTCAGGCGCGCGCCCCACTCGTTCGGCGGGGTGGTCAAAATATTCAGGATAATGCTCTGGAAGAAACCAAACGCCAACAGAATAATGAACCAGAGGTTCATGATGAACGTGCGAATATCGGCACGCCACCACTTCTGCTCCTGCGGTGTCTGGGAGGCAGGAGGCTGCGGTGCCTGCGGCGCGGGGTTGGGCGGGACCGGGGTACTCATTAGAGTGCCGCCATTCGCTCATCGGCGCGGCGCACCAGATCCGCGCGCAGCTCCTCCGCCACGTTCAGCGGAATACCGAACAGCACCATCGTGCCGGTAGTCGTACCCGCGGTGCGCACCGTCAGGCGGGCAACACCGCACATGCGCTCCAGAGGGCCCGAATCCACATCAACATACTGGATGCGGCCGTACGGCATGGAGCTCATCGAACGGAACACGATACCGCGGCGAGCCATCAGATGATTCGACTCCAGCGCGTAGCCGAGCGCGCGAGTACGGCGCGGCGTGGTCAGAATCCACCACAGACCCCACAAACCAAACACCGCGACCACCACTAGGCCGACGATGCGTAGCACCTCCGGGCCGCCGAAGAACGCGCCCGCACAATACACGGCAACACCCGCAAGAATCGGGAGCGCCAAAGCAGAAATAGTGTGAACAAAACGAACCGTCAGGTAGCCGGAGGCGGCGGGCACCCACTGCGGCTCCGGCACGGGCTGCGAGGGAACCGGCTGAGGCGCGTTCGGGTACGCGGCAGCGGGCGGAGCCTGCTGACCGTACTGCGTCTGCTGGTCATACTGGCTCTGCTGTCCATACGGGGCACCAGCCTGACCGTAGGGTTGCTGGTACTGTCCGTACTGGTTCTGCTGAGCAGGCTGACCCTGGCCGTACTGACCATACTGACCCTGTTGGGCGTCCTGCCCGTACTGACCATTCGGCGAATAACTATTCTGGTTAGGAGCCGACATAGGTTCCTCCCTCTCGCGGCTTTACAGCACCGGAAGAGGAGGCCGCATCCTCATCATCCTCCGGCGGAATACGACAACAATGCTGAGCCCACAGGCCAGCAATCAGCAGGGCAACACTGCCCACACAATTAACAAGAACCTCCCAAAAGACCACCGAAAAACCGCGCACAGACACCATCGCCACATGGTAGCCAAGAATCGCAGCGCACCAGCCCGTCAACAGGGCACCGGTCATGATAGAACCCTGCGCATACGCCACCGCACGCGCCGCAAGAATCGGGCCCATATGGGGTACCTTCTCACGCGTCTGAATACGACGATAACGAGCCACCTGCACACCCAGCCACACGGCACCCGCCGCAACCAGCAGGCACACCGCGCCGAGCATCCACGAAAAATTCAGCTCACCAAAACCGGCGCCAATCATCACGGAATTCACCATAAGAGCGGCAGCGGCACCGCACACAGCCGCCACAATAATCGCCCGATAACTCAGGGGCTTCATGGTGTTTCCTTTCGGTAGGTTCTTCTACCTTCCAGAGTGCCACATTTAAGGCTGATCAGGTACCTGCATCTCACGCATATAGCTAATAGCGTCTTCATCCGCCCCAAGCAGCGTGCGGGACAGCTCCGCAACGTTCACGACCTCGCGGCTCAGCGGCGCAGGAACCTCATCCGGCCGCTCCCCCGAAGGCTCCGCACGCCGGGTCACCGTCAGGTACGCCTGCGGGTCCATCTGCGCCCACGGCACCAGCACAAAAGCACGCTCCTGCGCCCGCGGATGCGGCAAAGTCAGCACCGGATCCTCAGAGATCACGCCGCCATAGTCAATCACGTCAATATCGAGGGTGCGCGGGCCCCAACGCACCAGGCGCTCACGGTGATGCGCCGCCTCCACTGCGTTACACAGCTTCAGCAGCTCGTAGGCGCCCAGGTCAGTGGTCACCTCAATGACCGCGTTCACGAAATCCGGCTGACCCGCCGGGCCACCCACCGGGGCGGTACGGTACAACCCGGAGGCACGCACCAGCTGCACGCCGCCCGCCACCAGGTCGGCGACGGCACGTTCCAGGGTGTCTTCGCTTTCGCCCAGGTTCGAGCCCAACGCCAACACCGCGCGGTGTTTCAGGGTGTTGGGCTTCTGCGTATCGGTTTTCTGGGTGCCCGCCACTAGCGGCCGCCCTCAGCCGCGCGCTCCGCGGCACGCTCACGGAACACGCTCACCGCAACGTTACCGAACGGCAACTCAATCGGCGCCTGCGGCTTCGATAGGGTAATCTCCACCGCCTCCACAAGCTCAAACATCGCAAGGATACCCTCGGCAATGTTCACCGCAAGGGTCTCAATCAGGTCCAGGGAACCGTTCGTCACGTGGCGGTGAATCAGGTCAACCACGAGCGCGTAGTTCGTGGTCTTCGTCAGGTCATCCGTGGCGGCTGCGGCGGAAAAATCGCTGTACAGGGTCGCGTCCACGACGAAGGGCTGGCCGTCGCGCTTCTCAAAGTCGAGCACGCCGTGGTAGCCCTTGGCGGTAATGCCGGTGAGGGTGATGCGGTCGTGGCGGGCGTAATCTGCCTGGGTCATTGGGGGTCTCCTAGAGGGTATTCGGGTAATCGGAGGTTGTGGGCGGGGTTGGTGGTTCTAGCTGACAGAGCCTTAGCTTACGGAGCGCAGCGCGGAGGCGACCGTCACCGCATCCACGCTGGCGGGCACGTCATGCACGCGCACCGCCCACACGCCGCGCGCCGCCACCAGGGCGGTCACCGCCGCAGAGGCTGCCGCACGATGCTGAGCCGGGCGCGGCTCCGACAGCGACTGCCACAGTTCGCGTTCAGCCTCACCCGCATCGGTTGCGGTGAAACCGCTCGCGTTCAGGCGCTCAGCCAGCGCCATATCCGCCGCAGTCAGGGCGTTGGCGATAAAACGCTTGCGGGAACCGGCAATGAGCAGGCGGTGCCCCAGACCCTGTAGCTCGTCAATGGCGGCGAGCAGCTCCCAATCCTGCATGCCGCCCTTCGCGAAGCCCAGACCCGGGTCAAGAATCAGGTTCTGCGGCAGCACACCGGCGGCGAGGAAACGCTCACGCAGGCCGGTCAGCTCCTCCACAACCTCGGTGACCACGCCGCGCGGGTACTCCGCCAGGCTGTTCATGGTCTGGGAGGTGCCGCGGGCGTGCATGAGGATGTACGGCACCTGCAGTTCAGCGGCGGTTTCAATCATTTCATCGCTCACGTTCAGACCGGACACATCGTTGATGATGTGCGCACCGGCGGCAATGGCGGCGCGGGCGGTCTGCGGGTTCATGGTGTCAACGCTGATGGTGGTGCCCATCTGCGCGACTGCCTCGATGACAGGCAGGATGCGGCGCTGCTCCTCCTCCACGCTGATGCGCACGGCACCGGGGCGGGTGGATTCGCCGCCAATGTCGATAATGGAGGCGCCCTCGGCGATCATGCGGGCGGCGCGGGCGATGGCGTCGGTGGCGGCGTAGTGCTGGCCGCCGTCGCTGAAGGAGTCGGGGGTGACATTGAGGATGCCCATCACGAGGGTGCGTTCGGCGGCGAGCGCGTCGCAGGGCAGGGGGGCTACACGGGTGGTGTGTGTGGATTCAGTCATGGGTTTATCGTACCGAATCTGCGGTGCTCCCATGTTTGCCGCAGTGATTGACACAGTGATTGGGGCAGCTGTGGGGTCGATTCTGGGGACACGGCATGCAATACTTGCATTACAGATACTTATTTAAAGGTATGCTGAGAGGGCACGCATACCGCACCGGGCGCATTCCCGGTCGGCGGCGCGCACCCACACATACATACTCTAGGAAGTGACTCATTGTGAATATGAAGACTGGAGCTTGGATCCTCTCCCTGGTAGCTCTTGCCGCGCTGGTGACTATTGTGCTCGCTGAAGGTGTTCCTGCCGTGCGTTGGATTGCTTTCGGCACCGCGACCGGTTGCGGTTTCATTGCCGTGGGCTTGATCGTGACTCTTGCCCTGGGTTGGGATAATCCGAGCGAGTCGAAGGGTAGCTTGCAGCGTTAGCAGCGGGGCTCTTCTAGCTTCTGCGGTGCGGCATGATCGGCGCCGCCGCGGCCGCGGAAGGCATCCGGCTCAGAACACATTCTCAGAGCACTTTGGCGATGCGAAAAGGGGCGGAGGTTTTCACCTCCGCCCCTTTCAGCGTGTCTATAAGCTGTGAAGATTTTAGCTCCACAAACGGGTTTCTTCCCAACCTTGGGGTATGCCCATAGCCCGCGATACATCAACCCCAGGAACGGAAATATCAGGACGTTCCTTCAGAATCTGCGTCAGAGATTCCGTATCCCCAATTCCACCCTGATTCATCAGATATTTGAGGAGAGTGAGCATTCCGAAAGTCTTGCACATCTTATGGTTCTCTTCAGCCTGCGGCACACCAAATAGATCAACAACCTCACGGATTTCAGGACTCTCAACTCTTCCACCTCTCAACACACGTGGCAAACGAGGTTCTGGGTGCAGCTTATTGTAGAACCTACTTTGATGCGCACAAATATTGCGCATTACCCGCAGCGAATTAATCCAAGTTTCCAACTGAGGGTCAGTACACCCCAAGGCTTTCGCGATATCTCGTCGAATATTTGGCGGAGAGACCAAATACAGATTCTGTAGAGCCCCCAAATCTAGAACTTCCACCACGACCCACACGGGCAACTTCCCGCCGTATTGTTCACGGTGATGCTTCACGAATTCTTCTTCAGATGTACGAATAAGCTGTTCGCTTTTTCTCGTAAATCTGCTCCACGCAGTGCGCCTTTTACTGCCTTGAAGGTCGCACCGGGTTTCATCCTCGTATATGAGTGGATCCACTTCCCCCAGTAAATTCCCTAGGCGGGACCGCAAATACACCTCAAACTGCGAGAAATACGAAAACGCAATGGACCGAAGATTACGGTCATATTCATACAGGGCCACGATATCTTCAAAGACAGTTCCGGGCATGAAAGTATCCGAGCGCCGCCCACTTCCTGCCGGTCGCCGGAACGAATAGTAGTAACCACTCAGACGGTAGTAACTAACACGCTCAAGGACGTGAACGGCATGTTCCTGAGAACCTACGAGCATACCTCGCTGCCGCAAGATTCCAACCTGCTGTTCATATGTTTTAAATGGCTTTACGATTGAAGACATGCACTATCCATCGCTTGATATCATTTCATCATCGGAACTCTTTAATAATATCAATATAAGGATATTAAGGGTATAACTACACGGCATGTAAGTCATCTCTGTCTTGTTAAGGTCATCGTTTAAAAACGATGACCGGCTCCAGACCCCTGATGGGCGGAACCGGCCACGGTTATTTTCGCTCCTGATGAGGAGAGGAACAGTCATATATTCATCAACAACGGTACGTGAAGAGCACTGTACGTAGCGTTAACAAAAAGAAGACCGGTCCTGTACTCCCGAAGGAGTGGTGCCGGTACTAGTGGTACTACTCTACAGCTGATGACGCCCTCTACGCAAGGGCACTCGTCATGCGGCCCAACACATGCGACCGCACAGCGCAGGGGTATAGCGCAAGGGGGCAGGATTCCTTAGAATCCTGCCCCCTGGCGTATAGCTATATGCTCATTGCATGCGCTTAGCGCTGCGAGAAGATCAGGCTCATCGCCTCCGCACGGGTTGCGCCGTTCATCAGCGCACCGCGCACCGCGCTGGTCACGGTCTTCGCGCCCGGCTTACGCACACCGCGCATCGACATGCACATGTGCTCAGCCTCAATCACCACAATCGCGCCGCGCGGGTTCAGATGCTCCTCCAGAGCCTCCACCACCTGCGTAGTCAGACGCTCCTGCACCTGCGGGCGGCGAGCGTACAAATCCACCACGCGGGCGAGCTTGCTCAGGCCGGTCACCTTACCGTCCGGGCCCGGAATGTAACCCACATGCGCCACGCCGTGGAACGGCACCAGGTGGTGCTCACAGGTCGAGTAGAACGGGATGTCCTTCACCAGCACCATCTCAGAGTGGGCGATGTCGAAGGTCGTACCCAGAATCTCGCCGGCGTCCTGGTGCAGGCCCGAGAAGAACTCCGCGTAGGCACGCGCCACACGTGCCGGGGTCTGTTGCAGGCCGTCACGGTCCGGGTCCTCACCAATCGCGAGCAGAATCTCACGGACGGCAGCCTCAATACGCGGCTGGTCGACGGCGTTCTTAGCCTCGCTCATTCTCTGCTCCATTCTGGTTCGGGGTGCCGCTCTCCGGGCGCTGCGCCGGAGGGGCGGGGTAGTTCGGGTACTGCTGGGTGGGCATTGCGACGGTCGGGTCGGCGTCCGGGTTGGTGAGGGGCGCCTGAGGCGGCAACGGCTGCGTAGGTGCTACCGGAACAGTCGGCGCCTCGGCAGGTGCTTCCTCAGCCTTCTGCGCCTCCTGAGCCAGCTCGCTCGGTGCCTTCACCGGCGGGATGTCGGTACGCTCGCGGGTCGGCTTGGAGTACCAGTGCTCACGCTCGGGGCGCTTGCGAACATCCTTGAAGATTTCGGCAATCTCGTTCTCGAGCAGGGTTTCCTTCTCGAGCAGGGCGAACGCCAGGCGGTCCAGAATATCGCGGTTTTCCAGCAGAATCTGGAATGCCTCATCGTGTGCCTGCTCCAGCAGGGCGCGAATCTCAGCGTCGACCTTTGCCGCGGTCTCGTCGGAGTAGTTGCGTGCCGAGGCGCCGCCGCCACCGAGGAACGGTTCGGTGTCTTCGCCGCCGAGCTTCACGGAACCAATCACGGCGCTCATGCCGTAGTCGGTGACCATCTTGCGGGCGGTGTCGGTTGCCTTCTGAATGTCGTTAGATGCACCGGTGGACGGGTCGTGGAAGACGATCTCCTCAGCCGCACGGCCACCCATCGCGTACGCCATCTGGTCGAGCAGTTCGTGACGGGTCGTGGAGTACTTGTCGTCCTGCGGCATGACCATGGTGTAACCCAGGGCACGACCACGCGGAAGAATCGTAATCTTGGTGACCGGTGCGGAGTTACGCAGTGCCGCCGCGACCAGGGCGTGACCACCCTCGTGGTATGCGGTGACCTTACGCTCGTGCTCGTTCATGATGCGCGAGGAACGCTGCGGACCAGCCATGACGCGGTCAATCGCCTCGTCGATAGCGCGGTCGTCAATCACGTTGCCGTTATCGCGGGCGGTCAGCAGAGCCGCCTCGTTCATGACGTTCGCCAGGTCAGCACCGGTAAAGCCGGGGGTGCGCTTAGCAACCTGAGCCAGGTCAACAGTGTTAGCGATCGGCTTGCCTGCGGCGTGCACGCGCAGGATGTGTTCGCGGCCCTGCATATCGGGGGCATCCACACCAATCTGACGGTCAAAACGGCCGGGACGCAGCAGCGCCGGGTCCAGAACGTCGGGTCGGTTCGTTGCCGCAATGACGATGACGTTCGAGTTGCCGTCGAAGCCGTCCATCTCAACCAGCAGCTGGTTCAGGGTCTGCTCACGCTCGTCATTACCGCCGCCCATGCCGACGCCGCGGCGGCGGCCAACAGCGTCAATCTCGTCGACGAAGACGATGGCGGCGGGGTCGCTCTTCGCTTCCTTGAACAGGTCGCGCACGCGGGACGCACCCACACCCACGAACATTTCAACGAAGTCAGAGCCAGAAATCGAGTAGAACGGCACGCCAGCCTCGCCCGCCACAGCCTTGGCGAGCAGGGTCTTACCGGTGCCGGGAGGGCCGTACAGCAGCACGCCCTTGGGGATCTTTGCACCCAGGCGGGTGAACTTTTCGGGTTCAGCCAGGAACTCGCGGACCTCTTCCAGTTCGGCGAGCGCCTCGTCCACGCCAGCGACGTCGCTGAAGCGGACTTCCGGCTTGTCCTTGGTGAACTTCTTCGCGCGGGACTTGGAGAAGCTCATGACGGAGGAGCCGCCTCCGACGCGTCCCATCAGGAACCAGAAGAGCACACCAAAGAGCAGAATCGGCAGGAGCAGGGACACCAGGGAGCCCAGGAAGCTGTGCTCAACCGGCTGGTCCGTGTAGCTTTCCAGCTCGGCGGATTCCATTGCCTTAGCAACTTCGTCGCCGCGGGGCTGCACGTAGTAGAAGCGCACCGACTTACCGTAGTTGTCGTTGCCCTTCTTGTAGTCGTCCTTAAGCTGCAGCTCGACGCGCTGGTCGCCGTCGTAGATCTTTGCGCTCTTGACCTGGTGGTCGTTGAGCATCTGAAGACCCACGTTGGTGTCCACCTGACGCGAGGGCTGGGTGAAGAAGGAGGCCATGAGGAAAGCCAGCATGATTACGAGAGCTGCACCCGGCCAGAACCAGGGGCCGTTAATCAGCTTCTTCAGGAAGCCCTCCGAGCCTTTCTGCGGAGTATTGGGGTTTTGCGCCAATGCTTTGTCCTTACGTTGCGGCTGTGACCCGTTGGGGTGCGGCATGCCTGCCGGAACACCCAACGGTGCAACCTTAAATGTACCCTACCCCGGCGAGCGGCTAGGTACCTGGCTTCTCTATTTCACCTGCGGGCTAAAGGGTTGTAGCACTCGGCGGGGGTGAAAGTGCATCTTCTGCGGCGGGTATCTGCGGCGGCTGGTACACCGGCGGCAGCCCGTCTTGGCGGATGCGCCTCCCGCCTCCGCCTCCACGTACATCCACCGGCGGGTACAGCAACGCCCCGCTCCCCCACAAGCGTGAGGAGGCGGGGCGTAACCACCTACAGCATGGTTGCTGAGGTGAAGGCTTAGGAGTAAACGTGCGGGTGCAGGGTTGCGACGCAGTCCAGGTTGCGGTACTTCTCAGCGAAGTCCAGGCCGTAACCAACGACGAACTCGGGCTCGATGTCCCAGCCGACGTACTTGACCTCAACGTCAGCCTTGACGACCTTGGGCTTGCGCAGCAGGGTGCAAATCTCAACGGAAGCTGCGCCGCGAGAAATCAGGTTCTGCTGCAGCCATGCCAGGGTCAGGCCGGAGTCAATGATGTCTTCAACGATCAGGACGTTGCGGCCCACCAGGTCGGTGTCCAGGTCCTTGAGGATACGCACAACGCCGGAGGACTTGGTGCCGGAACCGTACGAGGAAACAGCCATCCAGTCCATGGTGTAGTGGCCCTTGAGAGCGCGGGAAAGGTCAGCCATGATCATGATGGCGCCCTTGAGAACACCCACCAACAGCACGTCCTTACCGGCGTAGTCTTCGTCGATGCGCGCCGCCAGTTCGGCGACCTTCGCGTTAATCTCTTCCTTGCTGAAGAGAACGTTCTTAATATCGTCCTGCACGTCGATAGCCTGCACGATGTATTCCTTCGTATTCTTTTAGACGCTCTGCGCCTCCGCCGGGGCCCCGGGTGCGGGGTTTCATGCCTTCCCACGGCGGATAATGTGGATGGTGTTCGCCTTAAGTATGGCTTAAAACGGCGCCGCGGCGCACCTCACCACGCAGATAGTGTGTGCTGAGGGGGCTCCACAGGCACCTAGCTGGGCACCTAGTTAGGGTCGGGTTGGCACTAATACGAGCACGTCCAGGCGTTCACCGGTTGCCGGATGCACAATTTTGCGGCGACGGTACGCGCTCACGTGACCGGGCATCTGAACGGGCCCAGCTACCGCGTATTCGGCGGTGAAAGAGTCCAGCGCCTGCAGTCGCTCGAAGCCGGGGTTCTCTCCCCCGGCGGCCTTGCAGGCGGTCGCAAGCACACGCAATCGAAGCGCCGGGTGTAGCGCCGCCACCTGCGCCCGGTCCAGTAGCACGGCGTCCTCACGTTCGATGCCGCGTACGGCGGTTCCGGCGGGTAGGAGCGCCTGCTCGTAGGCGGCATGTGCTTGCTCGTCGAGGTATTCGGCGTCGGGGCCAGCCACCGCGGCGGTGCGCGCCAGGGAGCGGGCGACGTCCCCGCCGAGGTGCTCCTCCAGGTAGGGCAGCACGCTGTGGCGGATGCGGGCACGCATGAGGGTTTCGTCGGTGTTGGTCGGGTCGATCCAGGGGGTGAGGGTTTCGGCATCGCAGATGTCGAGCATGTCGGTGCGGCGCAGGCCAAGGAAGGGACGCAGGTAGGTGACACCCCCTTCGACGCGTACGGGCGGCATGCCCGCCAGGGAGCGGGTGCCGGAGCCGCGGCTTAGGCCGAGTAGCACGGTTTCTGCCTGGTCGTCGAGGGTGTGGCCGAGTAGTACGGCGCGGGCGCCGGTGGCTTCAACGGCTTTCGTGAAAGCGGCGTAGCGGGCGGTGCGTGCCGCCATTTCGGGGCCCATGTTGCCGACGGGAACCTGCACTTTTTCGATGATGACGGGGTGAAGCCCCAGTTCGGTGAGGGTCTGCGCGGTCTGCGCGGCAACCGCGGCGGAGTCTTCTTGTAGGTCGTGGTCGACGATGATGGCACCTACGCGTACGTCGCCGCGGCGAGCGAAGTGTGCGGCAATGGCTGCCAGCGCGAGGGAGTCGGGGCCGCCGCTGCAGGCGACCAGGAGCAGGGGCAGGTCGGCGGCGTCCGCGGTGGAGGCGGTGCGGGAGCGTCCGGTGGCTTTGATGCTTCCGGCGCCGAGGAGCTTTTCGAGGGCGGCGGCGAGGTGGCGGCGGGCAGTGCCAACGGCGGGGTGCAGGCGTCCTGCGCGTCCATTCTGCATGGTGGTTCCTTTATATAGGCGTGCGGGAGGGGTTAGGTGAGGGGGTTGGTGATGGCCAGCTCGATGCCGAGCTCTTGGGCGACCTTGAGGACCGCACCAATTGATGGGCCGGGTAGCCCACGCTCAATATCGCGGATTGTTTTATCGCTGAGCCCGACCATCCACGCCAACTCCATTTGGGTGATTTTTTCGTACTTGCGGACGGCACGAACCTGCGCACCAAATTCTTGCGCGAACCCCGTTGCGTCGAATGCCATGGGGTTTCCTCCTCACCGCTGCAGAACCTCAGGTTATACGAACTATTCTTCGTAATATGCCCATATTAGCACTCCCAGGGGTGCCCTGGGGCTGTTTTCCGAAGAATAGTTCGGTCGCACACACCATTCCCGGAACCTCCGAACACAATCAAGGAGCACATCAAAAGGGGGCGTGCCCACCGCCTCCAGCACGCACAAAAAATCGCACGAACCAGACGCGGAGAACACGCCCCCAGCAAGCCCTCCCGCTCACCTACCGCTATGACAGCGACTGCAGACGAGCCACAATCGGTGCCAGCTCCTCATGACTGTCCAGAATCATAAGAGGAATAAAAATAGTGCGGTGCGAAGCGAAGTAGAAATCCGGCACCCTGTAGGCGTCCCATGTCACGTAATCGGCGCTGGGGTAGTTGAAGTTCATAGGCAGGTCATAATCCTCCCGCTTCGCCATTGCATGCTGGTACGCCCAGCTCATTGCTCGGTGCAACTCACTACCCCGCTTAATGGGGGCAAAACGCTTCTTATATCGTGCAGCATTCGCCTTACCCAGGGGCTCCAGAGTTACCTTGGGGCTACCCGCGGCACGATAAAGGAAGGTAAAGTAGGCGCCACGGCTCGCCGGAGTATCGTAGTGGAAGGAACCATCAGACCAACCGGTGGTCAAACCCACGCGGGTCGCCCAAATAGCAACCTTATAGCGCGCATCGTCCGGGGTCAGGTCGGTGTACGGAGACTTTGCCGGCAGGTTCTTCACCTCGGGTGAGCCAGCCAGCTGGTACAGGTACTCCAGCAAGCGGCCACGCGAAATGGTCATGACCTCATTCGGCAGGGACCACTCATCGATGTTATACAGCTCAGCAATCTGATCCTTCGTAATCAGGCCGGTGCACTCCGCCCACTGCCAACTGTTCATAGCGTTCCTGCCGTATTCGCCGTACATTTCGAAACAGTCGACATTAGCCTTGGGGTCTTCAGTAGGCTGTGCAGGTTTCGGATCAATATGCGTAGCCTGGGCCACGCTCTGACCCATGAAGCCCATAGTCAGTGCCAACAGTGCCGCCGCGCCGCGGGTTGAAAGGGGTTTCTTCATTTTCTATCCTCGGTGAAAGGTGTGAGAACGGAAGAAGAGTGAATTTCTTTGAACATACTCGGAATCTGCACCCTGCACAATCAACTACACCCGGCGTGCAGGCGGATGCGGCGAAAAACACAACAAAGGCGAAAGATGCAGTAAAAGGGGGCGTGCCCACCGCCTCCAGCACGCACGAAAAATCGCACGAACCAGATGCAGGGAACACGCCCCCAGCAAGCCCTCCCGCTCACCTGCCGCTAGGACAGCGACTGCAGACGAGCCACAATCGGCGTCAGCTCTTCATGGTAATCAAGAATCGCGAGAGGGGTGAAAATAGTAGGGTACGAAGCGTAATAGAAATCCGGTATTTTATTGATTTCCCAGGTGTTGTACTCGGTGTAGCTAACACTCAACCAGACACTATCAAGGTTATCATCGGGCCTCCTTAAAGCATGCTGATAAACCCAACTCATTGCTCGATGCAACTCGCTCCCTTCCTTAATGGGAGCAGCACCCTTTTCCGTACGCACAGCATTCGCCGCATCCAGGGATTCCAGAGTTACCTTGGGGCTACCCGCAGCACGATAAAGGAAAGTAAAGTAGGCACCACGGCTCGCCGGAGTATCGTAGTGGAAGGAACCATCAGACCAACCAGTAGTCAAGCCCACCCGGGTCGCCCAGATAGCAACCTTATAGCGCGCATCGCCCGGAGTCAGGTCGGTGTACGGAGACTTCTCCGGCAGGTTCTTCACCTCGGGTGAACCCGCCAGATGGTACAGGTACTCCAGCAAGCGGCCACGCGAAATGGTCATGACCCCGTTCGGCAACTTATCTTCACGGGTTGTAGCCAGCCCAACAACCTGCTTCTTCGTAATCAGGCCGGTACACTCCGCCCAATCCAAACTGCCCATAGTGTTCTTGCCGTAATAGAAGTGCATGTCAAAACAATTAACATCAAATTCCAGCTCTTCTACAGGCTGTGCAGATTTCGGCTGAATGTATGCCGCCTGGGCTACACCCTGGCCCATATACCCCATAGCCAGTGCCAACAGTGCCGCCGCGCCGCGGGTCGAAAGGTTTTTCTTCATTTTCTATCCTCGGTGAAAGGTGTGAGGGTAGAAGAAGAGTGAATCCCTTTGAAGGTACTCAGGATTCACTCTCCGCGCAATTATTTCAGAATGATTAAACTTTTACGTCATTTTGACTATTCCGATTAATCTCATTATCTTGCGAGGTCCTATAGACCACAAAATTAATATCAATATAGAAATTGCCCCAGGGGACACTGCGATCTCTCCTAAAGAAAAGGTGCCGACCGTCATTCGAAGTCAATTTATTACCATCACGGGCATTACGCGATGAACCGGCCACAATACTAATATCATCCAGCTTATTCTCCAGATAAAACCCGTAACGCGAGGAACGCTGGCCAACTTTCGGATTAGCCGAACGCGGCGATACTAGGCGTGCTCCAGAAGCATTTCGTCCAATATACCAATTAGCTGCTTCATCAGTGCGTGCAGTTCCCTTAAGAATAAGTGAATTCTCGAGACTCGAGGACTCACCTAGACAATTCATAAACTGATTATCCTTGAAACCTACGACCCACCCGTGCCCGCCATTCTCCTGAGCGGTACATCCGATGAACATATTCCGTTCGCCAAAAATCGCCCACCCGGCACCAGACTTTCTGCGGTACTGATCTCTATCGTGATAAAGGTCGGAATTTGGCTTATTGCGAATAGCAAACCAGGCGGTACATGCCACAAATTTACATTGAGCTCCGTACACCTCAATTGCCCCATGATATCCGCCACCAAGATTGGCATCAGAGACCTCAACCATCACAAACTTATTATCCGCAGCTCCAGAGTTCAAACTCTCTGTTCTACGCTGAACATGACCCACCGGCTTTCCCACCAAGAGCCCTTGTCTGCGAGTTTTACGAATGCGGACCTTATCAACCTTCATAGCACGATCATGTTCACCCAGGATGGCAATTCCGATTGCCGTATCCCAGATTTCAATATTTGAAATAATAGGGGCAGCTTCAGGTTCATTAAAAATATCATATCTTGTATGAACAATAATGCCCGCAATATTATCCGGTATATAATTATCAGCAACGTGCTTACCCTGAGCAATTTGATACTCAAAAAATCCTTTACGAATATTAGGATTCAAAAGATTAAGATTGGCGGCACGAATAAACATATCCCGTACCCCAAAACGCATTGGTATATTTGTTCCCATATCACCCACAAAGGTATTGTATGACCCCATATGAAATACCCCCTGACACTCCATATCGTCACCATCAACATCTCTTAAAATCTTCGGGTTTTTATTAAACCCAATAATTTGTGTTGAGAATCCATGACCATACACCTCTACCCTATCCCTGAGATTAATAAAATCATTACTCACAAGATAGATTCCCGAAGGAATCTCGACAGAACCACCACCGGGAACAGCGGCCACCGAGTTAATGGCATTTTGAATTGCTGGTGCGGAATCCTTCGTACCGGTTGGGTCTGCACCAAAATCCAAAACATTCACATGCTTTGATTTACTATAATCAACCATATTGTATTCCTTTCTTAAGCCATGTAGTTCAAACGCATTCAAATAGTTTGAATGCCAACCCACCAATTTTCCCTGAATATCTATACATAAAGATGATTTGATGTTTAATTCTATTAAATCTGTACCAACCCCCTATCAATCATCTCTTTTTGCAGAGCAAGATTTCCCGAATCCACAACCCTGCGATTACCCCCATAATTGTTTTATGGGGCAGCTATTGTGGTACATGTCAACACGCCTCCCGGCGTCCTAACACTAATCCGATAGGAAGCCGACACAGTAGATCCGCCGTATTCGCTACGACCCGGGAAATACACGCCAAAGCACCCTCGTTGAAACAACTCTTCCGGCTGAGAAATATCTTTATCTACCTCAAGACCCCATTCCCAGCGCTGAGCTTGAATAAACGCACCGTCATCTTCTCCAAGGGATGCGTTTCCCTTCATCTCCCCTTGGTAGACACCACAAAAATACTCAGTGCTCTCCGTTGAGGCACCACGCGCACGAACCACCTTCAGACCCGAGTCTTCACGCACTGTCAGTGATGGTGCAGCCGGGTACCCCTCAGGAGAATGGCTTGTCAATCCCATAGAACCCGGCTGCCAACGGCTCATCTGCACCATGTATTCTTGCGATCCACTCAGCTGTTCAAGCTCAACCACAATCTGCTGACCCGAAGGAATTTTAGACAGCCACTGCCCTGTATCACGGTGAATATGGGGACGAATTACCTCATATAAGGCTGACTCTTCTTGATTCCCCATCAGTTCTACCGACGGAAGCGCATGCACCCCTACAAAAGGGCCCGAAAAGGGAAGAAGCTGAAACCACAGAATGACATTATCTGCACCATTAGTCGGCACCCATGCTTCACGAAGCGGGGCAACAGTGCATCCATCTATTTGCTGGGGAGACCCAACAGAGCCCTGAATACCCCATGCCGTGCTCTGAGGTGCTGCGAAGAAACTTACCAGGGCAAATGACGAAAGCCGGCACACATGCCGGCGTGACAGTTCAGACATGATAGTCCTTAAATTAAGTTGAGTGATGACAATAGTGTGTGGCGTTTACGCTTCGTCGACGCTCTATACACCACACTCCTTCAACCCTACTCTGAAAATTCACCGTTTCGAGTATTCACAAGCAAATATTTCATTCTCGTGAAAAAATATATATCAATATAAACTTGAAGTTTATTAAAATCTCACTTTAAACTTGAATATTTATGTAACTAGAACTTTAGAAATATCTTTAAAAATCTGAACTTTCAGAAATATTACAAGCCCCACCGCGCAAAGTACTTGCTGAAATCCCCCTCAACAAAGCCCTGGGCAACAACTCCGAGCACAACAAAAGGGGGCGTGCCCACCGCCTCCAGCACGCACGAAAACTCGCACGAACCGAAAGCGGGGAACACGCCCCCCTACAAAACCGGGTGCACCTAACGGTGCGGCAGCTTAGTGACCCTCAGCTGCGAAACGGTCGATAGCCTCCTGGACCATCTTCTCAGCAGCAGCCAGGTCTTCCCAGCCCTCGCCCTTAACCCACTTGCCGGGCTCCAGGTCCTTGTAACGCTCGAAGAAGTGCTGAATCTCAGCCTTCAGCTGCTCGGGAACATCAGCCAGGGACTTGATGTGGTCGTAGCGCTTGTCGGTGGGAACGCACAGAACCTTAGCGTCGCCGCCAGCCTCGTCGGTCATGTTGAACACTGCGACCGGGCGGGACTCAACCAGCACGCCGGGAACAACGTCAACGTCCAGGATCAGCATTGCGTCCAGCGGGTCGCCGTCCTCACCGAGGGTGTTCTCGAAGTAGCCGTAAGCGGTGGGGTACTGCATGGAGGTGAACAGCACACGGTCCAGGCGCAGGCGGCCGGTCTCGTGGTCCACTTCGTACTTCACGCGGGAGCCGCGGGGAATTTCAATAGTGACGTCGAGTTCCATCGGAACCTTCTTTCTCGTGAGTTAGAGTCACTTTCGCGGCGACTTCGGCGCGCAAGGTGCGAAAGTTAGGTGTTGAACTCACCCATTGTAACCCGTTCACGCACACCGAAACCGTGTATTCGGCGCCAAAACCAGCGTAATTTACCACGCTCATACCACAGTTAACATTCCGCCTAGTCCCACGCCCGCCAACACGCGCGCCAGCACACCCCGCCGCCATGCCGGGCAGCCCAGATAGGGTTCGTGAGGGGCAGCAGGAACACGGCATGAGCATCAGGGCACCGGCGCGTAAATTCGATAGGCACCCCATCCGCCCGCTATGCTCAAAAGATGCCTTCCAACAAGCACAACACCCAGACCACCACCCTCACCCGCCGCGCCGCCCTCACCCTCGGCGGCATGTTCCTCCTCACCGCCTGCGGACCCGCCGCAACCGAACAGAAACGCCCCGAAGGTTCCGCAAGCCCCATCGGCAGCGCAACCGGCAGCCCCACCGGCACCGCCGAGGCGACCGCCTCCGCAACCCCGAGCGCCACCCCGACCCTCGCCCCCGCACTGCCCGAAGCGGAGCAGGAACAGCTACGTGCCGCTCTTACCGCGCTCTTCGCTGACGACACCTACCCGCAGTACAGCCTGCTCGTCACCGGCATGGACGGGAACCTGCCCAGCATCAAGGCGGCCACCGCACCCGCCGACCTCTACGCCGCCAACGCCGACACCGCACGCGTACCCGCCTCCACTTTTAAGGTGCTGACCCTGTTCGCACTCAACCACTACGCGAACCTGCAGGCGCGCCTGCGCACACGCGTCACCCGCGACTCCGCCGGACTGTACCTCATGGCAGGCGGCGACACCCTGCTCGGCGCGGGCGCCTCTGACCCGAAGCAGATTGTCGGACGCGCAGGCCTAACCACCCTCGCCGAGCTGACCGTGAAGGCGCTGAACGAGGGCGAGAAGCCGACCGCGGCGCTACCCGTCTACCTTGACGGCACCTTCTTCACCGGCCCCGGCGTGAACCCCGGCTGGGATGCCGCCGACGTGGCGTCCGGCCAGATCACGCCCATTCACCCGATTGCGCTCGAATCGCACACGGTGCCGGGCAAGTCCACCGCAAGCAACCCGGTACGCCCGGACGATGCGGCGGTTGCCGCCCAGAAGGCGTTCGTGGATGCACTCAACACCGCCGGCAAGGAGTCCGGCATGAGCTTCACCCTCGCGGAGCGCCGCACCGCCCCCGCGGAAGCGGTTGAAATCGCCGCGGTCGAGTCTGCAACCCTGCTGGAGCAGGCACAACACATGATGCTCGAATCCGACAACGCCCTCGCTGAGGTGCTTGGCCGTTGCGCCGCCATCGCCGCAGGTAAGGAAGGCAGCGGCGAAGCGGCACAGCAGACCGTGCGCCAGGCACTCGTGGATGCCGGCGTGAACATTGAAAACCTGGCGCAGGCAGACGTGTGCGGCATGTCGCTGACGGACCGCGTGACCGCCCGAACCCTCGTGCAGGTTGTGGCTCTGCTGAATGCTGATGAGCATGCGGAGCAGCTGATGAGCACGTTCCCGGTCGCGGGCGTGAGCGGCACCCTGTCTGATCGTTTTGGTGCGGCGAATGCCGTGCACGCGCGCACTTTTGTGCAGGCGAAGACCGGCACCCTGTACACGGTGTCTTCGCTGTGCGGTGTGGCGATTCGACCCGACGGCACCCGCCTGATTTTCGCGATTATTCTGAACGATCTGGGCGGCTCGGATGCGCTGCCCGCCGCGAAGGAACGCGTGGACGCTGCCGCGGCGGCGATTGCGAACCGTTCGACCGCGCCGAGTGCTTCTGTTGCTCCCTCTGCGGTAGCAGCGAGTGCTTCGGCACCCGCTTCGGACGGGGCAAGCGCCCCGGCTTCTGCGGCTGCTTCGGCGGCAGTTTCTACCGCGGCTGCGGCGGGTGCAGCCTCCTAGCGTGTATGCCCGGATAGCCCCGAAAGCCCCCTGAATCACCCCGTGCAGGTTGATTTTCTGTAGTGTTTCACGTGAAACCTGAAAATCAACCTCTCGGGGCGAGGGGTGGCGTAGGGTACTCACACCTCTCTCCACCGGGGCTCGCGCCCGCTCACCCGGCAGGGTTTCACACCCGCCTTGTTTCTCTCTCCTCCAGCAGAAAAGTCGCCATGAACCTCACCTTCACCCTCGCTGATTTGACCGCCACCTCCGCCTGCGAGTTGCGGCTCTACACCGAGCTTCGAGAGCGTGCGCAGAAGCAGTCTGCACGCCCAGCCCCCGAGAAGTCCGAGCGCGCCCGCGAAGCGTACCGCGAGTGCCTGCGAGTGCTGACCGAAGGTGGCATGGTCGGCAGTGGAGTAGTCAGCGGTGAGCATGCGGGTGGTACGGCGCGCCCGGTGCCCCTGGTGGCGACCTCCGCGGCGGGGCTGACCTACACGGTGGAGCTCGACCGCCTCGACTGCCCGGTTGCGGACAGCACCGCCGAGAGCAATACCGCCCGAATCGTCTGCACCCCGCATCTGAGTGAGGCGGCGCATCGGGCGCTATTGCGCGGTGCCCTGGCGGCTCACCTGCTGACCGCTAGTGCAACCGCGAGCACCGAGAATGCCGAGAATGTGAGGCGCCTCGACCTTCATCTGGAGCACGGCGCAAATGAGTACTGCGCGGGGTCCGAATCGGAACCCTCTGAGCACCACTCCCCCGTTCCTCAACCTCACCGAGTTGATTCGGCGCGTATTCTGCCGCTGGTTCGCCTGCAGGAGCAGCGCCTCCTGCTGCTCACCGAGGCGCTGAACGAGGGTGTAGAACCGGCGAAACTTGCCGAGCGCATCCCCTATTTTCTGACCTGCGACGAGTGCCCGGCGTGCCTGAACGCGGCGGCATCTCTTGCCCTCGCGACCGATGCCCCGGAGCTCGTCACCGAAGACACTGCCGAAGATACCGCCGAGAATCCGGAAACTGAGGAGCACCCGGTCATGTACCGGGTGCCCGCCGCGGTGGAGAACGACAGCGAACAGTACCGCCTGCAGTGCCTGCTAGATGCCCAGCTCGCGTCCCTGGAGGAGCACGCGGCAGAGCACGGCTGGGGTGCCGGTGAACTTGAGGCGGCGATGCTACTGTCCATGACGAACTATCACCGCCGCGAGCGTGCCCCGTTCTGGCGTGAGCACATTCGCCGCCTGGAGGACGGCCCGACGGCGTGGGTAGCGAGCCGCGATTACGCGTACCTTGATCGAGTGCAGGTGCTTTCGGTGGAGCATGCGCATGCTCTTCTGAACACCCCCGCAGACCTGGAGGCGCTTGCCGCCGCCATGAAGGAGCCCGCCGAGGTTGAGGACGCCCCCGGCTGGTATCGTGTGCGCGGCGCGCAGGTGCGTCTGTTGCGTGCGCGAATTGATGCTGACCCGAGCCTGGTGATTGCGCCCTCTGACCGTGCGGTTTTTTGTGCGTATGAAGCGGGGTTGAGCCCGCAGATTGCGCTGGACCGTATGGAGTCGCAGGTGAATTATTTCCGTGCGTCGAATCCGGGTGAGCGTGTGCCCGCCGAGTTGGCGGCGACGGGTTTCTTTGGCTTGCGTGTGCTGGCGGTGGCGCAGGGCGGTTTCAGAGCCGGATCTGAGGGTTCTGCGGACCCCGAAGAGGCTGCCGCAGAGTCCGGCGAGTCGGCTGGCGAGTTCTTGGAGGTGCTTCTGCAGGAGCGCATCCGCGTGAAGGATGAGCCGCACGGTGCCCTGCCTTCGGGTATTGGTCCTGGCGATCCGGTGTCTACGGCGACGATTGAGGCGGCTCTGCAGTCTGATGTGCACGGGTTGCTCTTCGGCGGCGCGCTCATGCCCAACGACTCCGTGCTTAATGACCCCGTATCCGATGAAGATTCCGAGCCCTCCGAGGCTCCCTCCTCGTCCCGCGCCCTGCCGAGCGTGCTCGATGCAGCAGCTTCGCTGACGGGGGTGGAGAGTGCCTCCGCGGATTTGCTGTTCCGCCGCGCGCCGCGCATGAAGAGGAGCACCTCGAACACCAAAAATGTAGAAAATCTACCTCTTGAGGTTGATTTTTCCGCCTCTAACCTGCCCGCAGTGGATGCCGTGCACGCGGCGGTTCGCGCTCTCGACCATTCCTATGTGGCGGTTCAGGGCCCTCCGGGTGCGGGTAAGACCTTCCTCGCCTCGCACGTGATTGCGCGCCTGGTGGCTGAGGGCGCGAAAGTGGGCGTGGTGGCTCAGTCGCATGCGGTGATTGAGAATCTCATGTTGGCGTGCTGTGCCCGTGATGGTTTTGATGTTTCGCGTGCGGTGCGTCTGCGCGGTAAGTCAGTGACTCCGGACGCCCCGTGGTCTGAGGTGTCTGATTCTGAGCTGGTGGAGCTGATTTCCGGTGAGGGCGGTCTACTCTTTGGCGGCACGGTGTGGGATTACGTGAGTGAGCGTCGCGTGCCTGCCGGGTCGCTGGATGTTCTGGTGGTTGATGAGGCGGGCCAGTTCTCTCTGACGAATACGGTGGCGGCGGCTCGTGCGGCACGTTCGGTGCTGCTGTTGGGTGATCCACAGCAGTTGCCGCAGGTGTCGACGGGTGTGCACCCGTACCCGGTGGATGTTTCGGCGCTGGGCTGGTTGTCTGATGGGGCGGCGGCGCTGGACCCTCGTTTTGGCTATTTCTTGGGCGAGTCGTGGCGCATGGATTCGGCGTTGTGCGAGCGGGTTTCGTGGCTGTCGTATGACGGCGCGTTGGCGAGCGCGGCGGCGACGGCTGGTCGCGCCTTGCAGGGTGTTGCACCGGGTGTGGTGTCGTATCCGGTGGAGCATGCGGGTTGTTCGGTGCGTTCTGTGCAGGAGGCGCAGGCGGTGGTGGATTGCGTGCGCGAGTTGTTGGGTCGTGAGTGGGTTCCGGCGGCTGGTGCTGAGCCGCGCCCGTTGGCGGCGGAGGATTGCATTGTGGTGGCGGCGTATAACGCGCAGGTTGATTGTGTGCGTGAGGCGCTGATTGCTGCTGGTTTGGCGGATTCTTCGGGTGCTGGTGTGCGTGTGGGCACGGTGGATAAGTTCCAGGGTCAGGAGGCTGCGGTGGTGTTGGTGTCGTTGGCGTCGTCGCGGGTTGATTCTGGGCGCGGTGCCGGGTTTGTGCTGTCGCCGAATCGTTTGAATGTGGCGGTGTCGCGCGGTCAGTGGCAGGCGGTGTTGGTGCATTCGCCGTGGGTGGCGCGTTCGGTGCCGCAGGATGTTGAGGAGGTGCTGGCTCTGTCGGGCTTCGCGGGCCTGGTGGAGTAGCACCTAGTGCAGCCCTTATTCTGTGCTCTTCTACACTCCCCCGCCCGCTGCGTTGCAGGCGTCTTTGGTGTGCCCGGAATCGGGTTTAGCTGAGGTTCAGCTGAGGTTTAGTTGGGTGGAAGCACCAAAAATGAATTATAGTCAAACTAACCCTAATGTCAATACTCAAAATGAGGAAAGTTTTTCAACTAGCGTTCATGTATATGATTCACATCTCTTATAGAATCTAAAGTATCGCGCGACACACTTCTTGTGCGGGGAGTGGCTCCCGATGAGCCGCCCCGTGCATCCTCAACCACCCCGTGATAACCGGCGGGCCCGTCATGACCGGCGGGCACAGGCAAAAACAAGCGAAAACAAGCGAATACAGGCAGGCACAGCCGGCTGTCGGGGTATTCACTCATACGATTGCGTGCTACGAATTGCGCACAACGAACTACGCACGACGGATTGCACGCCGCGCGACACCATAAACCCCATCGTGGAGGTCCCCCATGAGTGTCAACACCGAGCTACTCAAGAATAGAGATTTTCGAAATACTCTCTTCGCCATTGGAGCCAACCAGCTCTCAGACTCGATGAGCTATATCACCACGCCCATCATTATTTTGGCGCTGACCGGCTCCCCCGAAGCTGCGAGTATCACCCTCTTCGTCGCGGGTGTTCTCGCCACCTGCGCCGGAGCAGTATCTGGAACATGGGTCGACAGAATCGGCCCCTCAAAATGCCTGGCACTGTCCTGTATCGGCCAGTCACTGTCCTGGATAGCGATTCTTCTCTACCTCGTTTTCAACGTCACCAACATTTACGTTTTGGTGATCACGATTTCTCTAGCCGCCATCATTTCCACCTTCGACTACCCGAGCGAGCAGTCCATCATCACCCGCGTAGTTCCCAAGGAACACCTGGGCTACGCCTCCGGTATGGGCGAGACGCGCGAGTCCACCGCTAACCTGCTGGGCGGCCCGGTCGCCGGCATCATTATCGGCTTCTCGACCGTGCTCATGACCGCCGTTCACGCGGTCGTTAACCTGCTGGCGTTCATCGTCGCTCCCAAGAGCTACGGCGCTAGTCAGCAGCCCGCAGAAGAGGAGGAAGGCGAGAAAACCAGCTTCTGGCAGGACTCAAAAGCCGGTTTCGAGTACATCCTGAAGAACAAGGTACTGGTGTCCATCGCGTTCGTTTCAACGCTTGCAAACTTTGGAACGGTCGGCATTCCGCTCACCTTCATCTACTACTACACCTTGGAGGGCGCACACCCGCTCTTCATCGGCATCTTTGCGAGCGCCTTCGGCGTGGGCGTGCTGCTCGGTTCGTTCCTGGTCGGCCCGCTGACCGAGAAGTTTGCGCTCGGCCCGCTCGGTATCACCTCCCTGGCCATCATGTCGGCCTGCTACCTGTTGCTGCCGGTGGTTCATTCGATGCTGTGGACGGTGTGCCTGCTGATTGTGCTGGCGGGTATTGTGCTCCCCTCCTTCAATTCGAGCATCATTGCGTACATTAACGCATCCACCCCGGAGCACATGATCGGTCGCGTGCATTCGGTGCAGGGCATCCCGAACATGGCACTGACCCCGCTGGCTGTTCTGCTGGCAGGCTTCCTCATTGTTGATTGGGGTATTACGTACACGGCGCTGTTCTACGCGGTGTTCATTTTCCTGTCGCTGGTGGTGATGGTATTCCAGAAGCCGCTGCGTCAGCTGCCGCATATCTCGCAGGTAACGAACGCACAGTAGTTCCGCGGTAGCCCCGTCTATCAACTCCACTCAACGCCCCCGAAAGCGAATAATTCAACGTGCACTTGCATGAAAATTATTTTCCTTTCGGGGGTGTTCTACGTCCTTTCGAGGATTTCTGCACACAGTGCATTCTCACGATAATTCCCCTTATCAATGCGCATTTTTAGGGGTTTAAATGTTGCCGGTATTACGGCGAACCTTACGCCGCTTGTTGAAGGTTTTACGGCATAATAGGAAGGTGTTCGTTCTAACCTTTATTCAACGTTCCGCACAGCACTCACTCACTGCACTGTCGGACGAACTCGCAAAGCTCAACCCGCGTGTTGCCTTCGCCCAGACATACCCTGATGAAATTCAGGGCGCCTTCGACCGCGCCAGCGACGCACTCCACGCGGCGCTCATTGCCGCGCGCGATAACGGCTTCTGGGTCGGCATCGGAATCGGCGAGCTCAACATCCCCCGATTCGCAGGCGCACTCGGCGCCGTCAGCACCACCGACTGCACCGGCGACGCCCTCGAATTCTCACGCCTCGCCGTCGAAGAAGCACAAGGAGGCGCACCCGTACGCTGCATCAGCGTCAGCGCCGACAACCGCCACCTCGCCGACCTCGCCGCAGGCTCCGCACGCCTGCTCTACCGCGTATGCGCCGACCGCACCGACGCCGAATGGCGCGTAGTAAACCTGCTCGTACCCGGCGTACGCGGCCAGCAGAAGGCCGCCGCAACCGCGCTCGGCATCACCACCCAGGCAGTCAGCCGCACCCTCGTCCGCTCCCTCTGGCACGAGGAGCAGGCGGCACGCGGTGCGCTCATCGAACTGCTGACCCGTATTGACCGTTCGCGCCGCCGTGCCACCTAACCGCCGCCGCGCATCCCTCATTCTTTCGCGCTTGCCCGCCTATAGTGCCTACCAGCCTCTCGTACCTGCCAGCGCGGAACCGAACACCTGATCCCGCCCGTGATGGTCACCCCCTGCCAGGGGTGAACCGTCCGGGCGGGACGCTCTTTAAGCCCGCGCTGAATACCCTGTAGCTCGACGGGCAAAACCAGAGAAAAGGTAGACTTATCTTTATGCCTCTTTCAGAACTTTCCGTCAGCACCCAGAACTATCTCAAGGAAATCTGGAGCCTCGAAGAATGG
Source organism: Rothia mucilaginosa ATCC 25296 (assembly GCF_000175615.1). Taxonomy (GTDB): domain Bacteria; phylum Actinomycetota; class Actinomycetes; order Actinomycetales; family Micrococcaceae; genus Rothia; species Rothia mucilaginosa. The sequence continues at coordinate 98,179 of NZ_ACVO01000004.1, forward strand.
ACCAAAACCCCTGCCACCGCATCCGCCCTGGCAGAACGCATGGGCCTGCGCATTTCTTCGGTATCTGACGGCCTCAAGCGCCTCGCCGCCGCCGACCTGATCGAGCATCAGCCCTACGGCGCTATTGAGCTTACTGAAACCGGCCGCTCCTACGCGCTGGCAATGATCCGCCGCCACCGCCTCATTGAGACGTTCCTCGTGGAGACGCTCGGCTACACCTGGGACCGTGTGCACGACGAGGCGGAGGTTCTGGAGCACGCGGTATCCGACTTCATGGTGGACCGCATCGACACCCTGCTGGGGCACCCGACCCGCGACCCGCACGGCGACCCGATTCCGGATTCTTCGGGGCATATTAGTTTTCCGCAGACCGTGCCGCTGAGCCAGTGCGAACCCGGCGAAACAGTCGTGCTCGAACGCATTAACGATGATGACCCGCGCCTGCTGCGTTACCTGCAGGGCCACGGTTTTGTGCCCGGCGTGCGCCTACACATTGAGGAGGGTGCGCCCTTCTCGGAGGCGGTGAACGTGAGCGTGGTCGGTGCCGGTTCCGGCAACCTGCACGAGACGGACGCGGCTGGCGCGGTGAAGCCCGGCGGCACCATTATTCCGTTGGGTGCGGAGGCGACCGCCTCCCTGTTCGTGTCCCGCACGGTGCGCTAGGCGCAGGGCGGTAGAGGCACCCTAGAATTTCAGAAAATAGCGCTAGGCGGAGGTCCCGTAAAGGGCCTCCGCCTAGCGCTGTATTGAGTTAGTTTTAGGAAGCTGAGGGCTCAGTTTTCGTTGCAGCAGTGCTGAGTCGGCGGGCACGCATCCTGCCCAGCAGACCGTAGCGCGGGGCGAACACGTACGCCAGGGCGAACAGTATGCCCTGCGTGACGACCACGGCACCGCCGGGAGATACATCCGCGTGGTAGCTGGCGTACAGGCCGGTCAGCGTGCCGGCCAGGGAGACTCCCACGCTCACCGCGAGCATCGGCACAAACCGGTCCGTGATGAGGCGCGCGGTGGAGCCGGGGATGACGAGCATCGCCACGACCAGCACCACGCCCACGATTTGCAGCGCCACCACGGAGGTTAGCGCCAGCATAATGAGTAGCAGCGCGCCGAGCAGACGCGGACGCAGCCCCACCGCCTGCGCGAAGCCCGGGTCGAAGGCGTACAGTACGAAGTCGCGGCGCTTGACCAGCAGCACGGCGGCAACCACCACCGCGAGGATAGCGACCTGCCAGACGTCCGACCAGGACACGCCCAGCACGTTACCGAAGAGAATATGGTTCAGGTCGGTATTCGACGGCGTGACCGAAATCAGCACCAGACCGAACGCGAACATGGTCGTGAACACGATGCCGATCGCGGCGTCTTCGCGCACGCGGCCGCTACGCCGCACCCCGCCGATGAGCGCCACAGCCAGGAGTGCGGCAATGACCGCGCCCACTGCGAAGGGCGCACCGAAAATGTAGGCGAGCACCACGCCGGGTAGCACCGCATGCGAGATTGCGTCACCCATGAGCGACCAACCGAGCAGCACGAGCCAGCAGGAGAGCAGGGCGCAGACGGCGGCGGCTATGACGGTGACCACGAACGCGCGGAGCATGAAGGGCAGGGTCAGCGGCTCCACCAGAAAGTTGAGGATGTCCATTTAGTTCTTCCCTTCCGCAGAGCTGTTTGCAGTAGTGCCGGTAGCAGCGACCGGCGCGCCGGCGTCCACCTCCATGCCGAAGGCACGCACCAGGTTCTCGGGGGCGAGCACCTTCTCGGGGGTGTCGTGCATCAGAATTGTGCCGCGCAGCAGTAGCGCCTCGTCGGCAAACTGGCGCAGGCTCGCCAAGTCGTGCGTGGAAACCAGCACGGTCGCGCCCTCGTCACGCAGCTGTTCGATGACCTGAATGAGCATCGCCTCGCTGCGCTTGTCCACGCCGGCGAAAGGCTCATCCAGCAACAGCAGCTGGGCGCCCTGGGCGATAGCGCGTGCCACGAAGGCGCGCTTACGCTGACCGCCCGAGAGCGCCCCAATCTGACGGTCGGCAAGGTCGGTCAGTTCCACGCGGGCGAGCGCCTCATCCACGGCAGCACGGTCTGCGGCACGCAGGCGGCGGGTGATGCCGAGGTTGCGGTAGCGTCCCATGCTGACGACCTCACGCACGGAGATGGGGAAGGTCCAGTCGATTTCTTCGCTCTGCGGCACGTAGCTGACGAGTCCGGCGCGGTGGTGGTGCGCGTTCTTGCCGCGGCTGCCACGGTTACCGCCGACGGGCTGCCCGTCGAGGGTGATGCTTCCGGCGTGCATGGGCACGACCCCCATGATGGCTTTGAAGAGGGTGGATTTGCCGGAGCCGTTCATGCCAATCAGGCCGCAGATACGCCCGGTGTCCAGGGTGAAGGATGCGCCGGTGAGGGCACGGACTGGCCCGTAGTTCACGTGCACATTTTCGCAGCTGAGAAGAGTGCTCATTCCTTGTGTTCTTTCTGGTGGTCACCGTATGCGTGGGGCGGGTGTACTTGCTTGCGTGTTGCTGAGTGGGTATTGCTGAGTAGGTGCCGTGTGGGCGGGTGTTAACGGCTGGGAGGAGTGGAGCCATGAAGGCGACCGCCCCTCCTATCCTATCGGGGGTTTAGGGTTTACCCGGGGTTTTCGATGCCGGGTTTGGCCCGGGTTTCTACCGGGTTTATTCGGGGTTTATGCCGGGTTTAGGAGTTGCCCTTGAGGCCCGCAACGATGGTGCGTGCGTCGTAGCGGATCATGTCCAGGTAGGTGGGCACGGGGCCGTTCGCTTCGGAGAGCGAGTCCACGTAGAGCACGCCGCCGAATCGTGCGCCGGTGGCGTCTGCGACCTGGCGCATCGGGTTGTCAGAGACGGTGGATTCGCAGAACACAGCGGGCACCTGGTTCTCGCGCACGTAATCGATCGCGGAGGAAATCTGCGAGGGGGTCGCCTGCTGTTCGGAGTTGACCGCCCAAATGTACTTTTCCTTCAGGCCCGCGTCTGCCGCCAGGTAGGAGAAGGCGCCTTCGCAGGTGACGAGTGCGCGCTGGTTCTCGGGCAGGGTGGAGATTTCCTTGACGAGCTCGTCACGCACGCCCTGTAGCTGCTTCTTGTAGGCTTCGCCGCGGGTCTTGTAGTCGGCGGCGTGGGCCGGGTCGAGGGCGCTAAATTCGCGAATCATCACGTCCACGTACTTTTGCACGTTGCTGGGGCTCATCCAGGCGTGGGGGTTGGGCTTGCCCGCGTAGGCGTCCTCGGTAATGGAGATGGGCGTGACCCCCTCGGAGACGGTCACGTGCTTAGCGTGGGATTCTTCAACGAACTTCGCGAACCAGGATTCGAGGTTCAGGCCGTTGTCGAGCACCAGGTCAGCGGCGTGCGCCTTCTTCAGGTCGGAGGGAGTGGGCTCGTACTCGTGGATCTCTGCGCCGGGCTTGGTGAGGGATTCGACGTTCAGGTCGTCGCCTGCCACGTTGCGGGCGATGTCTGCGAGCACGGTGAAGGTGGTGAGCACGGTCTTCTTACCGCTGCTGCTCTTAGCGCCTTCGGTGGTGCTGGAGGTGCTACCGCAGCCGGTGAGCACGAGTAGCAGGGTGAGTGCGAGGGCGGCGCAGAGCGCCTGGACGAGGCGGCGTGCGTTGCTGCCTGCGGGGGTGAAAGCGTTCATGAGGCATCCTTCATTGGAAGTCACGGGTTTGAGTATGTGGTTGATGTATGGGATTTGCCGCGCCGGGACGCTAGGGACACGGTTGTGTCTGCGCAGGCATCATAATGCGCTTTTGCCTGTCGTCCCGGGCGGAATTTAACAATAGTTCGGCTAGCCGAACTTTTCAACTAAGCCACACAGAAAACCCCGAAATATTGGCAGAAACCCAGGGGCAGGCATAGGAACAGCCGCCCAGAGACAGGCACACAGAAGCACCAGCAGATACAGCAAGGAGGCGAGGGACCCCTCCCCCGCCTCCTTACTACACGCGGTTCTACGGCAAGCTATACGCTCGGATTAGTCGGCAATCTCAACCACGACCGGCGTGTGGTCGCTTGCGCCTTCACCGGCGCGTTCCACCTTATCGATCCAGGCGCGTTCCACGCGCGCGGCGAGCGCGGGCGAGAACAGTTGGAAGTCAATGCGCATGCCCTCATCCTTGGTGAAGCGGCCCGCCTGGTAGTCCCAGTAGGTGTACTCGCCCGGAGTGTGCGGGCGTACTACATCCACCATGCCCTCTTCGAGTAGGGCGGCGAAGGCGCGGCGTTCGGGTGCGGAAACGTGAGTCATTTCGTTGCGCAGGAAGTAGTCAATATCCCACACGTCGGCGTCTTCGGGGGCGACATTCCAGTCACCAACCAGGGCGAGCTGCGACTGCGGGTTATCCGCCAGTTCGTTGTGCACATTCTGGCGCAGCGCCTCCATCCAGCGGAGCTTGTAGTCCATGTGCGGGTCGGTCAGGCCGCGGCCGTTGGGCACATAGAGGCTCCAGACGCGCACGCCGCCGCAGGTCGCACCGATCGCGCGCGCCTCCAGCACCTCGGGCTCGCCGGTCTTACCGAAGTGCGGCTGGTTATCAAAGCCGCGCTGCACGTCTTCGAGGCCAACTCGGGAGGCGATTGCCACGCCATTCCACTGATTCAGGCCAAAGTGCGCAACCTCGTAGCCCATGAATTCGAAGAGGTCGAAGGGGAAGGTTTCGTCCTTGGTTTTGGTTTCTTGCAGGGCGAGCACGTCAACGTCGTGTTCGTCGAGCCAGTCTTCGACGCGGTTCTCACGAGCGCGGATTGAGTTGATGTTCCAGGTGGCAATCTTCATGCCTTCTAGCTTAGCGGGTGCAGAGCATGCACCTTTCATTGCACGGAAGCGATTGCGCGGCGGCACGGGCGCTCGCAACCTGCCAGAACAGCACAGCACCCGGAACAGAGCACCGCCCGCCTGCGCAACCTTCGGGTCGCACCGGCGGGCGGTGAATATATGCGCTAGTCAGCGCTGAATCTAGTTAGAGCACTGAATCTAGTCGGTATTACTCCTAGTCAACGGCCTCCTAGTCAACGGCGGGAGTGCCCACAACCTTCAGGCCCTTATCGCCGTACGCCTTGAGCATGTACAGGGCGTCGGAGAAGTACAGGGGGCTGGCGGGGTCCACCACGTCTGCCGCGCCGTCACCGTCGCGGTCGACTTCGGGGTAGGTGCCGAGCGTGCGGGCTACCCAGCGGTTTTCGGTCTTGAACCGTTCAGCCTTCTTGACTTCGGCACGTAGCGGGCGGCGGATCTGGCGCAAGCGTGCGGCACCGTCGGGGCTACCCGCGGCACGATACAGGAACGCGGCGAGGGTGTGGCGGGTGGCGTACTCGTCCGGGTGGAAGAGCCCGTCATCCCAGCCGGAGGTGATGCCCGCATCCGCCGCCCAGATGTAGGCGGGGTAGTCCGGGTCGGTGGTGGGCACGTCCTTGTAGGGCGAGGTTTTCGGGAGGTCCTTGACGGTCGGGGATCCTGCCATACGGTAGAGCATGCGCACCAGCTGGCCGCGGGTGACGCTTGCGCCGCTATGGCGGCGGGTGACGGTGTATTCTTCGCTGTCGAGGTAGCCGTGGCAGACCGCCCACACGCCGGGGGTGGCGCTCATGGTGCCGAGGAAGTTGGCGACGCATTCGGCGTAGCTGGGGTCGTCCTTGGGCTGCTCTGCCTTGATGACGAGCTGCAGATTCGCGACGGGTTTTGCGGCGTGGGCTTCTGCAGCGTGGGCGGCAGGTTGTGCGCTCACCGCGGAGGTGACGGGTACGGCACCGAGGGCGAGTGCGAGGGTGAGGGCGAAAGTGCGGCGTGCGCGGGGAGCGGGTGTGAGTGCTCGGGAGATAACCGGAAGCATGGATTTGTCCTTATGTAATTGTGGTTGGGAACCGGCCGGAAGGAACCGATTTTTGGGTCGACTGCAGGGTCGCCAAATGGAGCGAATAAGAAAAGGGGAAAGGAGTGCGTTGAGGAATAGTGAGAAGCGGCAATGAATAGGGGCTGACGTGCGGCGATACGCGGTTTTGGTGTGTACCAATGATGTGCGTGTTCCGCATGCTGTCGCACGGCTATGGCGGTGCACAGTGAATGGACTGTTTTACACCGCCATAGAAAGTTTAAAGTACATATTAATATTTTATTCAATATTTAATTGAGACTTTTATCAAGTAAAAATTAAACATTGTTCTAAACGACAAAGCAGCTGCGAATGGTATGTATTCCATTCACAGCTGCTTTGATTTTTAGCTGATATATAGCGGTATAACGCGCCCACTAGGGCACACGCGCCTCCCTCACGATTCACAGGAAAGTCCTGGACCGGTTCGGGCGTGTCTACTAGCTGCCGTCAGTTGCCGTCAGTCTCTACTAACCGCGCATCACGTTGTAGGCTTCCTTGGTGAGCTGACCGGCGGGCGAGGTGGAGTGGCGCAACTCCTCAATTTCAATAACCACATTCGCGCCAATCTCGCCGGTGATGTACACGCGGCGGCCGAGCATATTACCATCGCCGATGCGATCATCCTTGGCGGTACCTTCGGTGATGCGCAGGTCGTAAATCTTGTTCTCAATGTAGAAGCCGTACAGGGAGGCGGGCTTCTCCGGCGGATTATAGGAGACAGGCGCGACTATGCGGGTACCGCGCGCGTTGCGGCTGATGTACCAGTTAGCGGCCTCGTCGGCACCGGCGGCACCGCTGACGGTGCCAGCCCAGCTGGAGCCTTCCGCTTCGCATCCGATGAAGACGTTGTGCGCCCACTCAACGAGCCAGCCGTGGCCCGCGTTGGAGCGTGCGGTGCAGCCGATGAACATGTTGCGTTCACCCTGCACGATCCAGCCTGCGCCAGCGTGGCGGGTGGCGGGCTCGTAGAGGGCGTTCTTGTTGCTGGTGCGGTGGTTGCTGTTGCTGGAGCAGTTCTCGAACTTAGCCTGCGCCGCGTACACCTCAATACCGGCGTAGGAGCCGCCGCTGAGATTCGCCTCGGCAACGTCGATACCGCGCAGCTTGTTGTCTGCCGCGCCGGAGTTCTGGCCTTCGTTGGGGCGGCGGGGGTGGCCGGCGGGTTTGCCGAGCAGCAGGCCCTGGTTGAGGGTGCGGCGGATGGTCACGTCGTCAATTTTCATGCCCTGGTCATCCAGGCCGAGCACGGCAACGCCGATGGCGGTGTCCCAGACTTCCACGCCGGCGATAACGGGCACGATGTCCGGTTCGTTGAGCATGTCGCCGGTCAGGTGGGTGTGGAAGATGACGCCGGCAACGTTGTTCAGCGGGGTGGTGTGCGCATCGAGCGGGTAGCTGCTGATGGGGGTGTTGGCGGCGTTAGTGCGGATGTGCAGGTTGCGTACGCCCATACGCATGGGCTTGTTGGCGTTGTAGTTGCCGTAGACGGGGGTGGTGTAGCTGCCGACGTGGAACACGCCGGTGTATTCGGTGTGGCCGTTGGCGGTGGTGGGGATGGCGCGGTCGGAGTGCGCGATGACGACGGTTGAGGAGCCGTAGCCGAAGATTTCGACACGGTGCTTGATATCGATGAAGGGGTAGGAGACGCGGTAGATGCCGCGGGGTAGTTCTACGGATCCGCCGCCGCGTGCGGCGACAGCGTCAACGGCGCGCTGGATGGCTGCGGTGGAGTCTTTGGCACCGGTGGGGTCTGCGCCGTAGTTGATGGCGTTGATGCTCATGGGCGTATCGGGCATGAGTGGCTCAATTCTTTCGATGGGTACCGCGTTCGGTGCTGAAGGCGGCGTGGTGAGTGAATTGAGTGAATACGGCAGTATGCGGTGAATACGGTGCTGCGTGGGTGCAGTGTTGAGTTTGTGTGGTGCGGTGTGTTGGGCGCATTTCTGCGGGTGTTTTGGCGTGTGCGGGTCTGTGCACCGGCAGACCTGCCTCCTGCTCAAGGGTACCGCATTGGGCGTGTGGAGGCGACGACCGGGCACTGTGATGCCTGCTCCCCTGCCCTGTTTTTCTAAGGTTTTTCGGCTGTTTTGTGGGCGGGTTAAACAACTGAGGGGCGGGGATTACTCCCCGCCCCTCAAGCGTTTAAGTTTTTAGTTCCAAAGATTGCTGGGTAACTTCTTTAGATATTTCCGTTGCCGAATGTAGCTTTTCTGGGACGGACAGCCGTTTCAATAAGCAAAGATACAGGTGACACATTGCCTACATACAGCGGGGTTCAGATTCCTTGATGTGGTGCTAGTATTTAGCTGATTCACTCAACATGTCGTTCTCACATCACCGATTTCTGGAGAGTAACATGACCCCCCTCCCTCGACCCCTCAAAGCATTGGGGGTAGCAGGCATTGCCGCATCCTTGATGCTGGCACCCCTCCCCGCACATGCGGAAGGGAACAACCCCTACCGCAACCCCAGTGAATTTTATACTGGCGCAGTTAGTGACTGTCTCCTGGATAAGCAATACGGACGCGGCCAGGAAGCAGATATCTGGGCATATTGTAATGGCTTGATTTTTGCAGACAATTATGGACTTCCCAATAGTTCTGCCAGCAGAATGGACGTTATCGCTGCTTTATACCGTCTAGCAGGATACCCTGAAGTCAAAAACCTACCTGAAGTATCCCCATACGCAGACGTGGAGACCTATGAGCCCACCTACCCTCTTGCTATCTGGGCATCACGTGAGGGAATTACAAATGGTTGGTCTGATGGCAAGTTCCATCCCGATGATCGTGCAACTACCAGCACCGTTATCGCTTTCCTCTACCGTGCTGCCGGTAGCCCACAAAAGCTGTGGTACCGCACATGGGAACATTACAACTACGCAGCTAAAGATATTACCCCCATCGGAAAACCTTTCTGGAAAGAAACTTCCTGGTACACCGTAGCTATCGCTCCGTACCCCAAGGTGCCTGTTAATGAAAACGAACCGGATAATCTCAAGACCGCTAAACCCACCACCATCCTTGATAAGAGGACGGTATATTCAATGATTCGAGATTTTCATACTTCCGGGTACCAGGTCGTCGGAACCCACAAATAAAATATGATGCATACGCTTGAGGGGCGGGGATTACTCCCCGCCCCTCAAGCGTATGCGTTTTAAGATTTTGTGATCACGAGCCTCAGCCCGCAGAGCCTAACCCGCGAGGGTTAGCCCATGAACACGCCGTTGCCGCGCTTCTCCAGCTGCTTCGGCGCGAAAGTCGCGTGGCGGATGTGGTCCACCTCGATGAGCACGTTATCGCCCATCGCACCGGTCACGTGAACACGGCGGCCGATCATGTTGTTATCACCAATACGGTCATCCTTCGCGGACGCAGTCGTAATGTGCATATCGCGAATGTTGTTCTCAATGTAGAAACCGTACAGGGAAGCCTTCGCCCAGCTGTAAGGGTTGTGCGAACGAGGAGCCACGAAGCGGCTACCGCGTGCGTTACGGCCAATGTACCAGTTCGCCGCCTCGTCGCCTCGAGCACCGCCGGTAACAGCGTCCTGGAAGCTGGAAGACTCACCCAGGCAACCAATGAACTGGTTGTTGCCCCACTCCACGAGCCAGCCGTGACCGGCGTTCTCCTGGGCGGTGCAGCCAATGAACATGTTGCGGGTGCCCTGAATGAACCAGCCTGCACCCACATGGCGGGTCTTCACCTCGTACAGGGCGTTCTTACCCTGGTTGCGCTTGTTGAACCAGCTGGTGGACGCCTCAAACTTGGACTGAGAAGTGTAAATCTCGATACCCGCGTAGGTGCCGAAGCTCATGTTTGCGTCAGAGACGTCAATCATGGAGAACTTGTTATCTGCCGCGCCGGGGGTGTCACCCTCACGGCGGCGCAGCGGGTGGCCGACAGGCTTACCGACCAGCAGGCCCTGGCGCAGGGTCTGGCGGATGCGGATCTTGTCAATCTTCATGCCCTGATCGTCCAGGCCCAGGATCGCAACGCCAATGGCGGTGTCCCAGATTTCGATGTTGGACAGGGTGGGCACTGCGTCCGGCTCACCGGGGTTAGCGTCCGCAATGCGGGTGTGGAAGATGACGCCCGCAACGTTGTCGACGGGCTGGGTGTGCTTCTCCAGGAAAATCTGGTTGCTCTTAGAATCCAGCGGCAGGTTGTACTTGTTGGTGCGGATGAACAGGTCACGCACGCCCATACGCATGGGCTTGTTCTGGTTGGTGCCACCGCTCATGGGGGTGGTGTAGCTACCGGTGTGGAAAACGCCGGTGCATTCGTAGCTACCGTTCTTAGACGACGGGATGCTCTTGTCGGTGAAAGCGACGATTCGGGTTGCCTGACCGTGGCCGAAGATCTCGACGCGGTGCTTCATTTCGATGAAGGGGTAGGAGACGCGGTACATACCGCCGGGAATCTCCACAGAGCCGCCGCCCTGCGCAGCAACATCATCGATAGCCTTCTGGATAGCACTAGTGGAATCTCGTACGCCGGTGGGGTCAGCGTTGTACTTGGAATCGCATACGTTCACGCTCATGATGGTAGCCATGGAGTGTCCTCTTTCTTGGCGGATACAAACAGCGATTAGCGCATAGATGAAATCTAAGCGCGTCATTAAGCTGAGTGTATCCAGTTGTGTTTGAGTGAATAAGTGGTTTTGAGCTTCCTTCCGGTTGAGTGAGTGAGTCTCTTCCAGTGTGGGATGCGGGCGGGGAGTGAATCCGCTGCATCAACGCTCGTGGGCGGTGTGAGGGAGTGAATCTCAACCGTTCCCATGTGAGTCATAAATTCTTGCATACAGGATGCGAATCTGTCTAACCCACGACAAAACATTCTAGGGCAAATTTGGGGCTTTTTCGCCGCTCAACGCCCGATAGTGTTGATTGTCTCCTCGGTCACTTTTATGCAGTGAAGTGCACATACCCCACAAAAACCCAACTGACCAGTACAAATACCACATTTTGCACACAAATGCACTAGTCAGGGAATTTTTGGCAGTGCGCGCCATATCACTTCATAAACCGATTGATACGGCCCAAAGTCCCCCATTAAAACCCCTCATCAGAGGCTTATCTCACAGGTTCAGAGGCTCCGGTATAGCGCCCACCAGAGAGTCCAACGAGCACCCCGGCAGACACTTCTAACAGACACCCGGCAAACAACCCCGGCAGATAGGGTTCAAGCCCCTACTGAACTTCCTTCGCGGAGGCGGCACCCACCACATCCAGGCGCGCATAGCGGCCCGCAAGCCAGGTACAAATCATCAACTGAACCTGATGGAAAATCATGATCGGCAGCATCATCAGGCCCAGCGAGCCCGCACCAAAAATAATGATCGCCATCGGCAGGCCAGCCGCCAGCGACTTCTTCGAACCGCAGAACTGAATCGTAATACGGTCAGCACGGTTGAAGCCCAGACGCTTAGCCAGCTGATCAGTCAGCCACAGCATAAACACCACAATAATCGCCATGAGCACAACCAGCAGCACAATCTGCCACCACGCCACGCGCGTCCACACACCCTGCACCACCGAGGCGGAGAACGCCGAATACACAATCATCATGACCGAGAACTTATCCAGCCACTTAGTCGTCGGCTTCTTAGCAAACTCCCCCACCCAGCGGCGCGTCAGCTGGCCAAGCACGAACGGCAGAAACAGCTGAATGGCGATATCCAGGAAGACCGTTCCAGAGAACTCAATATGGCCCGTATTCATCAGCAGCATGGCGAGTAGCGGAGTCGCCACCACACCCACAATCGAAGAGAGCGAAGCACTCACAATCGCCGCCGCCACGTTACCGCCCGCAATCGAGGTGAACGCAATCGACGCCTGCACGGTCGAGGGCACAAAGGTCAAGAACAGAATGCCCATATACAGCCCATCACCGAGCACAAAACGCAGCGGTGAAAGCGCCAAACCGACCAGCGGGAACAGCACGAACGTGCAGCTGAGAATCATCAGGTGCAGACGCCAGTGGGTCAGGCCGCGAATAGCCTCCGCGGTGGAGAGGCGAGCGCCGTACAGGTAGAACAGCAGGGCGACCGCGAACTTCGTTCCGGTACTGAACCATTCGGCGAAGTCGCCACGCGCCGGCACAATAATTGCGAGGATGACCGCGCTAATGAGCATGGTCAGCAGCGGGTCGAGTTTGATGGAGCGAAGTGATGAAAGCATGCTGTCCATTCTATGCCTGCGGCATGCAGCGGATGCCGTGGAGGGCACACCTTCTCACCTGGGGGTCACGCAGGGAGAGCTTAGGAGTGTGCAGGAGGCGGTTAACAGCCGAACCCGCCGGAGTGCGTTAGCACCCCGGCGGGTTCGTGAAGGTTATTGAGCTGTGCGGCTCAGATGAGACGTTCAGAGTAGGCTCAGCGGCTACTTCTTATCACCGTCGAAGCCGTAACCGTACGAGCCACCCTCAGAGGAGTTGTTGCCGTACTGGCCGTAACCGTACTGCTCAGGAGCAGGCTGGCCATTAGAGGGCTGCTCAGGGGCGGACTGGCCTGCACCGTTCTGGGTTGCACCGTTCTGGCCTGCGGCAGGCTGGCCTGCGGCAGGCTGACCGAAGCCGGGCTGCTGACCGAAGCCGGGCTGCTGACCGTAGGCAGGCTGATTGGGTGCAGGCTGACCCGGTGCGGGCATCTGCGGGCCACCGGGAGCACCCGGTGCCGGCACGCCACCGGCGGCAGCGTACGCATCCCAACGCTGGCCGTGGAAGGCACGAGCCTGCTCGGTGAGCCAGCCAGCGAACAGCGTCGAATTCGCATCGAACTTGGGGGCGTTCTCGGGCTTGGAGTACACGTCCACGGTTTCCAGGGTGTGGTCTGCCCAAACGTCCTGATGTTCACGCATGAACTCGGTGGACTGAATCGGGTCGGGCCACATGTGCACCGGCTCCGCCGCCGGGATCAGGACAGGAACGCGCGGTGCGGCGTCCTTGACCGGGTTCTCAGTCGGGCGCCAGAACAGGCGGCCCGGCTGGGTGCGGTCACGCAGCGCGTGCGCACGCCAGGTGAGAATCGGGTGGCTTGCCAGCAGGTTCACGTACCAGACGGCAAGACCGCGGTCGGTGACCGCACGGTCGGCAAGCTCATCGAAGTTAACTTGCTTGTTCAGGTACTTACCTGCCGCAAGCACCTTGACGGCACCCTCAGCGCCCTCGGGGCAGAAGCGGTAGCCGAAGTTGTCGGCGGTGTATTCCTGCGAGCGGGACAGCGCACTCGACAGCACCGGAATCTGGTTGAACAGCGTAGTGAAAATCAGACGGAAATAACCGACGTGACCTGCGGCGATGTGGCCCACCTCGTGGCCAATGATGAAGCGCAGCGCCTCCGGATCACGGGACTTACCGCCAATCTCGAACAGGTCAGAGTACAGGCAGATGTAGCGGCGGAAGCCGTGACCTGCCGCGAAAGCGTTCATCACGCCGTTACCGAGGACGACGTACGCATCCGGCACGCGGCGCAGACCCGCCGCCTCCGCTGCTTCGGCGAGCATCTGGTACGCCTCAGGGAACTGGGTCGGGGTGATGCGCACACCGCGAACACGCTGCTGCGCGTAGTAGATTGCACGAACAATGAAGATGGCAATCGGGCCCAGGATGAGCAGACCAACCGTCTGGAAAATCAGGTCTTCCAGGCTTGCGGAGGTGCTGCCGGAAGGTACTCGAACCGAGCCTTCACCGGTTGAGCTGAAGACGTAACGCATCATCGAGCTGAACAGGTCAGCCAGCGCCATGAACAGCACAATGTAGCCGACCGCGGTGACGGCGTAGGCGGCGACCAGCCACGGAATTTCGGAGGGGTGACGCAGCGCGTGCAGCACCTTCGGCGGCAGCATCGACTGGTAGGCGAAGAGCTTCGGCTGGGGCAGGGGGCTAACCGGCTTCTGGCGCTCATCTTCGGGGAGCCAGCCTGCGGAGAGGTCCTGCGGGAGGGGCTCACCGGGGGCACGGAATGCCTGCTGGCCGGGCTGGGCGTTGAACTGCCCACCGGGCTGCTGGTGGTTTTCAGGGGGTTGAGTCATGTCTCGTCCGCTTCGTATCGAGTGTTATCTGATTCCACTCTATCGTTTTTGGGCACTTACTAGTGAATGTGAATGCGCTTTTTCTCACGGAACGCTCACCACTTCTCATCTTCCCTGCAATAGCCCGCCAAGAGATACAATGCTTAGCTTTTCTCCCTATTGATGCATGCAGAGGGGCCGGTTCCGCACACGTGGTGCGGAACCGGCCCCTCCAAAAGCTGACAGAAGAATAGCGTCTACTTATTAGGGACACCACTCCCTAATACACTAAAAATCCATCAACTTTATACTCAAATAAACATCACAATATATAAATCTCAATCCAAGATTGAAGTAGGTCGAATGGGTCACTACTCCATTCAGACCTAATGGAAGCTGATATTAAACAGCTGCCGAAAGATAAGTGACAGTACCCCAGGGGGAAGTCACAATAACGCGGTACTGCACCGGAATGACCTTTGCCGACTGATGCGCGGGGTCACCGTAGGTGTGCTTACGCAGGTAGGTCATGTACGACACAACGTCTTGACCAGCATTGGGGTGGGTAATGTTAGCCATCACCTGAATGTCCCAGGACCAGCCGTCGCGGCCTTCAGCAGTCGTGTAGTGCTTACCGTATGCGTAAGTCCACAGGGGGCTGTTTTCCTTGGGAGGACGGGGACCATCCGGGAAGTGCAGGTAGTTGTACTTACCGTGAGCGATGTAGGTAGAGCGGCTGCCCTTGTAGTTGTCGTTGAGGCGAACAACCGGGGGGTTTGCGCCCTTGCCCTTGTAGCCTTCGGCGTAGTACATGTTGTTCTTGCGGTTTGCGTCAGACTCACCGAATGCGAAACGGTCCGCACCGGTGGGGGTCGGTGCATAGGAGACGTCACCTGCAACGTTCTCAACACGAACGTTGATGATAACGCCGCCACCAACGCCACCAACGCCGTCCTTGGAGGTGTAGTCAGGGGTGTCCTTGCCGTTCGGGGGGTAAATCGGCGGGAAGTCGCTCACACCCTCGTAACGACCCCAGGGGTAAGCAAGCTTATTTTCGGGGGTGGTGTTGTCGATGAAGTAGGTCTGCGGCTGGGGGCTGCAGTTGGAGGTGGGCATTACTGCCCATTCGTATTCTTCATTCACGGTACCCTTGTAGCGGCGACGGTTGGCACGTTCACCCCAGGGCACGGATACGATGGTGCCGTATTCGCAAGGGTTCTTGGATGCGGCGTAGGCGGGCACTACGGCGGTTGCTGCCACAACGGGCGTTGCCCATGCTGCACCCTTGACCAGGGTACGACGGCCCATCAGCTTTCCACTTTGTTCGGAGTGGCTCTTAGTCGAGTGAATATCCATTACCAAGTCTCTCTCAATTGGAATGAGTTTTGCACATTGATCCACTTTATTTCTGCATAAAATATACAGATATAAAAGTTATCGCAGTATGTGTTTAACGTACAGTTCAGAGTGTGCTCTCAGAATTCTTTTGCGGCTATAAGTCCGCTTCAGTTCTTTTCGATGAACACTCGTTATATGAACACGCTTTATATGGAATCACAAAAATTTGTATTTATTGTTTCATATTGTGCAACAACTTGGATCGATAAAAAATTCCTAACAGAATTAATCTAGGATTATCAATCTTTTTTCACCCTCAACCTTAACTGCCATCAATGTTGGAATGTTGCGAATCAATGCACTCAACCCCCCCCCCTTGCACAACTTTCCCAAGCAAGCAATAAGTTTACACTTTATGCAGCATCTAAACCCACACTTTTAGCTAAATTTCATTCTTGTTTTCTAAGTGACAGATGACATACATGCAATACATGCCACATTGCCACAATATTGCATTGTAAAGTGAGTTGAATCATATGTATTTACTCTAATGGATGTTCAAAAACAAGTCCGCTGCAGCACCCGTACGGAACGGGAACTGCAGCGGACTGCCTATATTCAACCGCCTATACGGCGGGGTGCGTGGGGCTTAGAGGCTCTTGACGAGTTCCTCGGTAGCCTCAGCGATAGCCTTCTCCTCGTTGGTGGGGATGACCAGCACCTTGATAGCGGAATCCTCGGTGGAAATCACGCGCGGCTCGGGGGAACGCTTAGCGTTCTCTTCCTCGTTGTACTTGATACCGAGAGCGCCGAGGCGGTCCAGGACCAGCTTGCGGAAGTCGCCGGAGTTCTCACCGATACCAGCGGTGAAGATCAGTGCCTGCGCGCCGCCAACAACCAGGTTGTAGCCGCCAATGTACTTCATCAGGCGGTAGGAGGTCATGTCCAGTGCGAGCTGTGCACGCTCGTCGCCGGACTGTGCGGCCTCAACGACCTTACGCATGTCGTTGGAGCCAGCCAGTGCGAGCAGACCGGACTCCTTGTTCAGGATGGTGTCCAGGCGTGCACCGTCAATGCCCTCACGAATCAGGATGGTGGTCAGTGCCGAGGGGTCGATGTCGCCGGAGCGGGTACCCATGATCAGGCCAGCCAGCGGGGTGTAGCCCATGGAGGTGTCGACGGACTTGCCGCCCTTCACAGCGGTTACGGACGCGCCGTTACCGAGGTGAGCAACGATGCCGTTGAACTCGTCGCGTGCAATGCCGAGCATGTCAGCTGCAACGTGGGAGACGTACTCGTGGCTGGTGCCGTGGAAGCCGTAGCGGCGGATGCTGTACTTGTCAGCCAGGTCGTAGGGGATCGCGTAGCGCCATGCTTCTTCAGGCATGGTGGAGTGGAACGCGGTGTCGAAGATAGCGACCTGCGGCAGGGAGGGCCACTTGTGCATTGCTGCGCGCATGCCCTGAGCGTGTGCGGGGTTGTGCAGCGGTGCCAGCGGGGAGAGGTCGTCGATCTGCTGGACAACTTCCTCGGTGAGCAGGGCGGGGTGGGTGAACTTCTCTGCACCCTGCACCACGCGGTGGCCGACTGCCTGCAGCTCACGGCCTGCCAGGACGGGCTCAAGCTTCTCGGACATGATGTCGAATGCGACTTCGTGGTTGGGCACGTCGGTGCCGATGTTTTCGACGAGGCCGGAGGTCAGCATCTGCTCTGCCTCGGGCAGGGAGGTGTCACGCACCTGGTACTTCAGGGAGGAAGAACCAGCGTTCACAACGAGAATAAGCATGAAAGTATCTCTTTCGTAGTTTTCTTTTCTGCTCCATTCTCGCACTTTTCGAGCCTGCGTGCGAGACGGCCCCGACTGTGTTTTTAACGGGGGTTTTTATCGCGGGCGGTATCAGGGCATTATCGGGGGCAGGAGGGGCGGGTGTGCACAGTGTGGCGCCGTACTCGTTCAGAAGTGCCACCGACGAATCGGTCCAGGCTATAGGTTTGACCCTATAGATTCGCATTTCGTCCTCGATAGTTCTTGGAGAAAAACGTAGTACTTGGGTCAGCTCACGCATCTAAATTCACCACTTCTTTGAAACGATCAAGGTTAGAGCGCGAGTGAAGGACAATCACAACCTGCTTGTCACTACCCTCGATAGCGCACGCCATCGATTCGAGCTCAGTGCGCTCCTCTGACGGAGTGAGACCCTTCAAGGTCTCATCAAGCAACACAAGCCGGGCAGCGCCTTCACGTAACACGGAACGCGCAAGCATGAGCCCGCTCGAATTCGATGCTTCAGATGCGAACGGATCGATATCTGGTACGATTACCACTTCGCCTTGGGGATACCGGCGGTATAGAGCATCAAGCATGACGGACTTCCCCGCGCCAGTTGGTCCAATCAAGGCAACCATAGAACACCCAGAGTCAAGAACGCTCTCAAGCAGAGCCAGGTCAGCAGACCGCACGGGCGGATAAGAACGGTCGGCCCGGTACTCTTCAAGCATCCGAACACGCTCCGCAGTCAAGCTGACTACACCAACCTGTTGCAGCGTCTCCACCGTAGATTGGGTACCAGATGACAGAGTCACTGCAAAATATATTACGACCGCGGGAGCAACCACTGAGTTCGATCCTTCGACCATCAGTGCCAATACCACTGCAGAAACATTCAGTGACAACACAAGCAACTGAATCAGTCCCGTACGCAGTGCGTAGGCGTTCGCCAACTGAATCGAACTGCTGACGTATGCAGCCTCCGAATGAGCGTAGGCTTCTTCTCCAGCCCGACGCAGCCCTGCACTGACGGGCGCAGCGTGTAAGCCAGCCTGGGCCCCAGCCACCCCGATGAAGTCACCTCGGCGATTGGCAGCCGTCGTCGAGGCAGGGAGAATCCACTTTGAACCCTGACGCATAGCAAGCATCGCTAGGGGTGCTACCGCCAACACAGCAATTATGAACAGCGGGGCGCCAGCCACTGCGCCTCCGATGAGCATAAAGGTCTGTAAAATGACCATAAATACCGAACCCAGGGCGCTAGGCACCGACATCTGAAGGTCGGAGAAGTCTTCACCCATCCGCCCCATGACCGCACCGCTTGTTCTAGGACTAGCGAATCGATCGAGCCTCCGTATAACCCGGTCGTGCAAATCGCTCAGCCTAGCGATGGGAGCCCAGTAGAGCGGGCCAAAGAACATGACGGACCCAACAATTGCTGCCAGTGCACAAGCAGCTGACACTCCAGCAACCTGAGCAGACAGCCCATCACTGTGAGCAATCGTCAATGCAAAAGCAACTTCGGATCCGCTCAAGAGTAGGGCGCCACACGTAATCCACACCAAATGCGGTCCAAACAACAACAGGGCCGATCGTCGGAATGTGGCACGCTTCGGCTCAGGGTCAGGAAGGTCCTGTCCCTCGCTCACCTCCATCGAACCAGCATCTGCCTCCTTAACTGCCCCGGGGCTATGAGCCTGCAACTCAAGAGGGTCTACCCTCGCATCATTGCCGGGGGTGAAGGCACTCGGTACGTACTCCTCCGAGCTTGCCAGAAGTGTGCACGTTGGCACGCACTCTAAGATCCTCTCGGCAACCACTTCTCGTGTTACAGGATCAAGCGCTGCGAACGTATCGTCCAAAATTAGCCAGTCCGGTTTGTCTGCCAAAACGATAGCGACAGCAGCACGGTGTCTCTCTCCTGACGACAAGGTTGTTGCGTCTTGCCAGAACCGCCCGATCACATCCTCAGTGAGCCCCATATCTAAAGCGAGGCTAGTGAACCGGGATACCTGATGTGGCGAAGCAGAAGCTCGCCACGCTGACAACACCGAATGGGACACTTCCGGGTTGCGTGGTACGAAAGCAGAATCGGGGGTGGTCACGGATGTGCGCAATGCTTCAGCGCGCTCAGACGTAGCTGCAAGCACCTCTCTAGAATTTGAAGGCTGCCCCACCCAGTCCTGCTGTTTAACCGTGCAATTTGGAGACGACTCGAGCTTGTCGAGCTCACGCATCATTGGCACAGCGAGCCGAATAACCCGATAGTTTACGATGTTGTTCTGCACCGCTGCGTACAGGTAGCGGGCTGCCAAAATAATTCCAACGCCGAAATGAGCGGATGGCCAGAGCCACGCGCCGAGAACCGCAACCACAGCGAGCACCGCAGTTAGTGCTCCCCGTTCAAGGAATCCATTCAGGACCTGCAACGGGACCCGTCTGCGTAGAAGCTGCTCTTCGGTGTTTCGGATGCTAGCGACCTTGTCCAGGGCGGTACCCCAGCTGGGGATGCTTCGCCCTCGAGGCAGCGCGTTTGCTACACGCTGAATCCACTGCCTACGCTCTCCCTCTAGAGCGACGTACTGTTCCCATAGTCGGCCCACCAAGTTGATGAGACGGACGCTGACGAATACCAATCCAGTGATGAGCAACGCAGCGATTGCGCCGCTTGCACCATATAGCGCGAGCGAAGCCGCGAGAAAGGCAATAATCTGAACGGTTGAAACGGCGAAATCAACAACGAAGGCAAACTGGCTGATCTGTCCTGGGTATGTGAGAACATGTCCGTGAGCTTCCGGCGGATGGGATGACCTACTAAAGATGTCCCGGAAACGGCGGTATGTGAGCTGTCGAACCGCGATCGTGAGAATAAGCTCCTGGCGTTCCTTCACCCAGTACCCTAGGCTTTCAGCCAGGAAAGCGAAGATGAGTAACCAAATAGCACTGCCTGGGGTCCTCTCACCTGACGTTACCTGGCCGATACCTGCCGTAATCATCAGAGCCCCTGCAACATTCAGTAGGCCAGCGGTGAAGACGGTGAAACTCGTGCTCGTTGGCGCGAATATCAAAGCAAGCCAGCGGATCCGTCTCGGCAGGTTCCGCGCTATCCTTTGATAGCGTACATACAAGTGCTCGATGGGCATGTCTCTCAGATGCAGGCTAGGAGCGCTCTGTGCTTCGCCCCGTCGCTTGTGATTAATCACCATTATGTTTCCAGTCATTCGGTATTCGAGTTCAGGTGTACGGCCTCGTTAAACCGCAAAATAGATAGCCAGAATACTTTCTGGTGTTCTGAGTGGTGGAAGCACCCGGAAGCATTATGTCGCCTGACCCTAATGTAGCAGACATGGGATGAATCACACGGCGGCTACAGGAGCCTTACACAATGGTGGCGTGAGCAGATGGATTACCACATACCGATACTTATGTCTGCAACCGGCCCGTTCCGCTACTGCAAAGATGGATTCCACGATTCTGCCAGTTATAGGCGGGATACATTCCGGTGCGGCCCCTCCCCTGTTTCTACGTTTGCGGGCTATTCTTCGTCGTCATCAACGGCGGGCAAGCCCAGCAGGACGGTTCCCGCCTCGGTGAGGGACCAGCGCATCGTGCGGCCAGCCTTCATACCCTCAACAAAACCAAGCCCCTGCAACAGTTTGAGCCTATCGCGCAGAGTCGGCGCCGTAACCCCCAGCACCTCCTGCAACTCGCTCGAAGTGGGCGCAACCGGCGCACGGAAAATCTGCACCTGCCCCAGCAGGTACAGTAGCCGCAGAACATCATCGAGCTTCTTAGAAGTCAGCCCGGGAGTGCCACCCGTCCAGGTGCGGCTGCCCTCCAGCTCAGCGATACGCTTGCCAAGACCACGCCACGCACGGTCGCGTGACTCCAGTTCGTCTACCAGGTGCTCCTGAGCCTGCTCGATCAGCCCCAGAAAAACATGCAGAAAACCGGTCACCTCACCGTAGTTGAGGGGTTCTTCCGCCGTGCTAAACGCCTTGTAGTAGCGGCTCTTCTGAATGTTGAGCGTGCTCGGCAGGGTGAGGGTCGTCAGCCGGGTGAGTGTCTGCCCCAGGTGGGCTACCAGCAGGTACCTGCCCAGGCGGCCGTTGCCGTCGTAGAAAGGATGCGTGTATTCCACCATGAAATGCGCGGCGATTGCGGAGAATAGCGCCGGCACGTTCGGGTTGAGGGCATGGTTGAGTGCCGCCTGCACGTTGGCGATGATGGTTGCTTCACTGTCAGGGGCGCGGTGAATTTCGCGTGTGTTGTCGTGAATAACCACGGGTTTGGTGCGGAATAGAGCCCCGTCTGGGCGGTCTTCTTCCGCGAGGTGCCCCTCGAGTAGCGTGTTGTAGAGGCTGCGCACCTGCTCGACTGTGGCGGGTGGGCGGCCTGCCCCCAGGTCTTTGAGGAGGTTCACGAATTCGACGGCGCGCTTAGCGCGGGGGTCCTCGCTGTCGCCGGAGGTGAGCGCCTCAGAGATGAGCTGCCGTGTGGTGTGCACACCTTCGATACGGTCGGACGCCACGATGCTGCGTACTGCCAGGTCGAGTAGGTAGCTTTGCATGGCGATGCTGGGCAGTTGGGAGCTCAGCTGTTCAATGTGCCGTTCACGGCGCATGATGCGTTCGAAGGATGCGAGCGCGATGCGGTCTGCCAGGTAGAACAGGGGGTGCTCCCCCACCGTGAATTCGTTGAGGAGGTAGGTGGAGTGGCCGTTGCGGCGTGCCTGCAGTTCGGTTTGTGCGGCGGCTTTGCCGCGTTCGTGGAAGATGCTTTTGAGGGTGCGGTACCTTGTGCCGGTGGTATTCACGTGTGCCCTCCTTGATGGTGTAAAAAATCGCGGTTTTTTTCATTATCCTCCCAATTTTCAGGAAATAGTGAAAAAATCCGCGATTTCTTTCATAATCCAGGTCACAAATAGGTAGTTAGGGTGCCGGCAGGCTCCCGACTCAGACCCCTGCAGGGGCGCATCCTAGTGGGAAGCCGCACCCACCGCTTATTTGTTCTGTTCCTTCATTCGTTCCTTCACAAAGCTGTTGAAGCCCTGCGGCTCAAGGATATGAGACGCCTTCCACTTGTCGGGCCGCTCCGCGGTACGGTGCAAACGCACATAGTAGGCGGGGCTGATGCTTCCTTCGACCTTCACGCAAACCGTGAGCCAGTAGGGGTTGTCACCGCCAGGAACTTTCAGGGTCGGATCATCAACCAGTTCAGCACTAGTGACGGTTCCCTTGAAAACATCAATACGAGAGTTAGGCCCGTAGTGGTTTTGCAGTTTGGGGTCAATCATGGGGTAGAGCTCTTCAGACCATTCCTTGTACGGCTTGCCGCTGGTGTATGCGGCGACAATTGCTTTCGCGGCTTCAAGAGCCCGACCACGGTCTTCGTCAGTGATGCTATTGAGGGTGGGAACGCTGGAGGGTTGCTGGGGTCCACCACCGGTTCCCGCCAGGGGTGAGGGGTCAAGGCTCACGGTCGGGGTCGCTGCCGCAGTGGTGGATGCCGCGATGGTGCTTGCCTCTGCACTCGGGGAGGCGGTCACCTCGGTGACGGTGGGGGTGCGACCTGCGGTGGTGGTTGCGGGTGCGGGAGTAGTAGAGGTGGGGGTGGGGGTGCTGGTGGCGGTAGAGGTTCTGCCGGTGATGAGGGTTCCGCCCGGTGCGGAGCTATCGGTGCTAGCGGAGCAGCCGGTGGCGAGCAGGGCAAGTACAGCAGCGGCTGCGGTGATTTTGCGGGTCATGGAGAGGGGCTTTCTCTGATGAACGGTTCTATGTATCGGTGTGATGTGTCTAGGCGGGGCAGTGTAGCGTTGCGGCCGCCTGCGGTTGGTGTCTGCGTCGGGCGTTGACGCATAGTGGGTGCGTGGTTCGACATCGGATTATCGGTAGAAATTCGGTGTTTTTCGTGCAGTCCAGCTCATATCATGGTAGCTCAGTGCGAGCGCCTGCAGGATATCTGTAGGCATGATAGGGTATCTTTTGACACCGATAAATACGTGCCGCCGTGTTTTTGCGTCTTGCAGTCCTCGATGTTGTGTTCTGGCTCAGACGCTTTGCCTGCGGCACCGCATAGTTTCTCATCACTCATTCAATCTCTGCCCTCCTGCTGGGGGTGGGTTTGTCGCGCCCCGAAATTGTGGGGTCTACGTATTTTGGAGATTGTTATGGAGAACAAGGGCGGAGTAACTATCCCCCGCTGGGCTTTCGGACTGGCAGCAGCTGTCGTCGCCCTCCTCGTTGTACTGGTCATCGTGCTGATTCCGCGCGGCGGCGATAATTCCAACACCTCCGCTTCGGGCGGCTCGAACGGTGCAGCTCAGTCGAAGGCCACCTCAACGGTAGCGGCAGGAACCTGCGGCGCTGGCGCCTCAGACGACCAGGCGGTACTGGACGCAGCCCCCAAGGACACCACCTGGGTAACCACTGATGGGGGTTGGATGGGTCCGGTATCGAAGACCGCAGGCCCGGTAGCAAACTCGCCGATTCGTAACTGCTTCGAGCACTCGGCTGAAGGCGGATTGTACGCCGCAACCTGGGCATATATTCAGATGGTAGAGTCCCCGAAGGACTATATGCCGACTATTGTTGGCCCCGGCGCCGATACGCTCCGCGAACTCCGCAAGAAGGACACTACGACCGCTCCGGTTCTCCACATTTCCGGCTACCGTTACATCTCCTACACCCCGGAGCGCGCAACGGTGCGACTGCTAATCAAGACCCCGTCGGCTACGTACTGGTCTGCCGATATTGTGATGGAGTGGCACGATGGTGACTGGCACTATTGGGCTCCTACTACTCCTACTGAAGCTGGCAAGGCTGACCCGGACGAGTTCATTACCTGGGGCTCCTAAAAACTAACAGCCTGTATGGGCAATAAAACGCGGTGGGGCACGACCTTTCAGCAGGTCGCGCCCCACCGCGTTTATACGTTTAGAGCACCTCGGGGTGGACCGCCACCTCCACGGCGGCAGGCAACACGCGCGCACTAATGCGGTACGCCGACGGTGCCGGATCACCATCCACCTCAACAGGCTGCGCACCATCCGGGAACTCCAACACCACCTCAGACCCCACCAGGTGGCGAATCACCGGTAGCTCAATACGCGGCGAACCCAAAATCGTGCGGCGCGTAACCTTCGCCATCAGCAGCCCCCACTCCACCAGGTCACGCGGCGACGCCACAATCACCTCAAGATTACCGTCATTCACATCCGTCATATCCGCCAGGCGAATACCACCCTGCAGGCGGCCACAATTCGCGATCAGCACCGACCGCATCGGCAAAGTACGAGGCTCCCCACCGTCCACGCTAATGCGCACCGGGTGCGACCTGCCCAGCATATGCTTCATGCCGGACTGCACGTACGCCACCCACCCAAACTTTGCCTTAATGTCCTCGTTCGTGTCGTTCATGACGAGCGCGTCAAAGCCTGCACCACTCATCACAAAGAACGTGTGTTCGGTTTCTTCGCCGGGGGTGCTCGTCGTCGTCATCTCAATCGCATCAACAGCCTGACCTGCACCGTTGAGCGCAATATTCACACACGCCGCCACGTCACTGACCGGAATATACAGGTTACGCGCCAGCAAGTTACCGGTGCCCATCGGCAGAATACCCAGGCGCGGCTTGGTCCCCTCATGATGCGCCAGCGCCGCCGCCACAGCACGCACCGTACCGTCACCACCGGCAGCGATGAGCAGGTCAACGCCCTCAGCGATCAGCTCGCGGGCGGCATCGGAACCGGGCTCGTCCACGCGGGTGGTGCGCACCAGCGGCTGCGAGTGGCCGTTCGCCGCGAGGGTGCGTTCCAGAATCTCGATGGCCGCCGCAGCGCCGGGCTTGCTGGGGTTGTACACCACACCCACGCGCTGCGCCTCACCGGTGGGCAGGGTCGGCAGAACGCCGAAGGGTGCACCCAGTTCGATAGCGCGTCGGCGTGCTTCACGGCGGGCACGAGTGACGGAGGCGGTCAGCGCCGCCGCCGCGGAAACACCAAGAAGTTTACGGTATAGAGGCATAGTTCTTAGACTACCGGGATACGCGAAAACCCGCCCACCGTTTACGCGGTGAGCGGGTTTTTCAGCTGGTTGTGAGATTACTCAGCAGCTACTGCGGGGATAACCTCGGCGCCACCCATGTACGGGCGAAGAGCCTCCGGAATACGGACAGAACCGTCAGCCTGCTGGTGAGTCTCCAGGATGGCAACCACCCAGCGAGTCGTCGCCAGGGTGCCGTTCAGGGTCGCTACGGAGCGGGTGCGGCCCTTACGCACGTTGCCTGCCTCGTCCACGGTGTCCGGGGTGCGCTCGCGGATGTTCAGGCGGCGCGCCTGGTAGGTGGTGCAGTTCGAGGTGGAGGTCAGCTCACGGTAGGTGCCCTGGGTGGGGACCCACGCCTCGCAGTCGAACTTGCGGGCTGCGGAGGTGCCCAGGTCGCCTGCGGCGGTGTCAATCACGCGGTATGCGAGGCCGCAGCGCTGCAGCATTTCCTCTTCGAGGGACAGCAGCTTCTCGTGCATTTCTTCTGCCTGCTCAACGGGGCAGTACACGAACATTTCAGCCTTGTTGAACTGGTGCACGCGAATGATGCCGCGGGTGTCCTTACCTGCGGAGCCTGCCTCGCGGCGGTAGCAGGAGGACCAGCCCAGGTACTTCTTCGCGCCCTTCTCGAAGTCGAGAATTTCGTCGGTGTGGTAGCCGGCGAGCGCCACCTCGGAGGTGCCGACCAGGTACAGGTCGTCGCGTTCGAGGCGGTAGATTTCGTCGTCGTGCTTGACGTTGAAGCCGGTGCCGTTCATGATTTCGGGGCGTACCAGGGTGGGGGTGGTCATCATGGTGAAGCCGTGCTCGGTTGCGAGGTCGAGCGCCATCCACATGAGTGCCTGCTCCAAGCGTGCTACCTGGCCCTTGAGGAAGTAGAAGCGTGCGCCGGAGACCTTCGCGCCGCGTGCCATGTCGATGCCGTCGACGAGTTCGCCGATTTCGAGGTGGTCGCGCGGTTCGAAGCCTTCGGTGGTGAAGTCGCGGGGGGTGCCGACTTCCTTGACGACTACGTAGTCGTCTTCACCGCCGACGGGTACGCCGTCGATGATGAGGTTTTCGATGCTGCTGATCAGTTCCTCGTATTCGGCGGTTTTCGCTTCGGAGGCTGTCTTTGCTTCGTTGACGCGGGCGGCAAGTTCCTTCGCCTGTGCGACGAGGGCGGGCTTTTCTTCCTTGGGTGCCTTTGCGACGGTCTTGCCGAAGGCATTCTGCTCGGCGCGCAGGGTCTCGTATTCACCGATGAGTGCGCGGCGTGCGGTGTCGGCTTCGAGGATGCGGTCGACGTGGGTTTCGTCCTTGCCGCGTGCTCGCTGGGAGGCGCGGAAGACGTCGGGGTTTTCGCGGAGGAGGTTAATATCAATCACTGTTTTATCCTACCTAATCTTGCGGTGGGTTGTGGGCGGGGTTTGCGCTGGTGGGGCGCGGGTAGCTACGGAGGGTATCTAGTGGCGCTGCAGCTGTGCGGGGCGGCCGTTCGGGAAGAGCGACTCGACCCATTCGTGTGCGGCGTCGAATGAGCCGTCGGAGTGGATGCTGTCGACTTCGGTGTTTTCGTGGTCGGCGCGCGGGTAGGAGCCGAGGAATTTCAGCGTCGGGGAGACGCGGTGCAGGCCGCGCAAGGCGTCGCGCATGCGTGCCTCGTAGACGTGGCCGTCGGCGTCGATGCTGAACGAGTAGGAGCCCATACCCTCGCCGGTGGGGCGCGATTCGATGCGGGAAAGGTTCACGCCGCGTACGGAGAACTGTTCGAGCAGTTCGAGCAGGGCGCCGGCGCGGTTGGTGGGCAGCGGCACAGTCAGGGTGGTCTTGTCGGAGCCGGTCGGTTCGGGGATGTCGGCGGTGCGGGAGAGCAGCACGAAGCGGGTTACGGCGTTCTTGTTATCGCCGATGTTGTCCTGCAACACGTGCAGTTCCGGGTGGTAGTTCAGCAGCGCCGGGGAGCAGATTGCCGCATCGTAGGTGCAGCCCTCTTCGAGCAGGCCGACAGCCGCCGCGGCGGTGGAGGAGCCGGGCAGGTAAGCGGCGGCGGGTACGTTCTCCTGCGCCCAGCCGCGCACCTGCGCCCAGGCGTGCGAGTGGGTGGAGATGGTCTTGACGTCTTCAATGCTGATGGGCTTTGCAGCGACCAGCACGAAGCGGATCGGTACGAGCACCTCGCGGATGATGCGTACACCCTCGCTGGCTGCGATAGCGTCCAGGGTGGCGCTCACGCCGCCCTCCACGGAGTTTTCGATGGGCACCATGGCGGCGTCCACCTCGCCCGCGTTCAGGCGTGCGAGCGCGTCGGGCACGCTGGTAGCGGGGATGCGTTCGGCGTCGGATGCGCCGGGGACGCTCAGCAGGGCGGATTCGGTGAAGGTGCCGGAGGGGCCAAGGTAGGTGTATCGCATGCCACTATAGTAGCGTCTGCCGTGGATGGGGGCGCCGAATTCGGTGATAGGTTACGGTCTTTGGCGGTAGTTAAAAGCCCCCACCAAAGTCACTAGCCTATGGTCGAAAAACTTAAGTCATTACTGAAAACCCATGCAACAGCTGAAACCGCTACCTCACGAACTGGCGCACCCGCGCGGTGTCCCAGTACTGGGCGGGCACGCCTCCACCCATGAGCTCACGGGCGATAGCGGCAGCCTGCACGGAACCAGCCTCCGGCAGGGGCGCGTGCGAACCGGCAATAATGACGTTGCCGCGGCGGCGGCCCTTCAACATTGCCGAATCCGCCACAATACACACGTACTCAAACACCTCAAGCAGGGCGGACGCCTCCGCGCGGGCACCGGTCAGCGCCGGCCCGTCACCGCAGTTCAGGATGTACAGGCCACCGGGTGCCAGCGACTCGGCGACGGTGCGGGTGAACTCGACGGTGGTGAGCGCCTCGGGCGTGGTGTCCCCGGCGAATACGTCACGAATCAGCACGTCGCGGGATGCGGACGCGAAGGTCGCGGTGACGGCACCCGCCTCGCCCACGCGAATCTTCACGCGCGGCGCCTTGGGAATGTCGAACCAGGCGCGCACATACTCGGCGAGCTTGGCATCCAGCTCAACGACGGTGTTGCGGCTGGTCGGGTACAGGTCGGCAAAATAGCGCGCCATGGAGCACGCGCCGCCGCCCAGGTGGGTGATGCGCAGCTTTGCGGCGTCCAGGTGCTCCTCCACGTGCGAGGAGACGACCGCCGCGATCCAGCGCATGTACTCAAAATCCAGCTGGCGGGGCTCACCCACAATCACGTGGGAAGACTGCACACCATTAATGAGTAGCAGCCAACCGTCGGCATGGTAGCCGTCAGGGACCAGCTCCGCCTCACCCGTAGAAATCGGGTACACGCCAGCGGCGGCACCCTGCACGGGGGTGTTCTCGGTATCGTCGATGCGGTTCTTCTGGGTCTTCTGCGTCTTCTGGGTTTTCTTCGGTGCCCTGCTCTTTTTCGCCATACCCACTAGACTAGCCGACAGCCCGCACGCCCCTAGCGTACACACCCGCAAGGAACCGCCTCCACAGGGGCCGGCTGAGTAGACTAGAACCCATGGGATTTGTATGTCAGGGCCGCTACGCGCTCGCACCAATTGAACCGACCGACGCCGAAAAATACGTCAACCTGCAGCTAGACTGCATGGAGCAAACCTACGACCCGATCTACTTCGACACGCTCGGGGAAAGCTTCACCGCCCGCCACCGCGCCGAACGCAACGAATACCTCGAAGACTTCCACCGCCACCTCTCCTCCCCCACCGTGCGCGGCTTCTTCGCCTATGAGGTGCCCGGCTGGACCCCCGACGGCGGGCTCTCCTGCTCCATCGGCGCACGCATCGACTGGGATAAGCCGGTCGGCCTGGCGCTCTCCCTGTGTGAGCCCTCCTCCTGGGAACTCGAACGTGCCGACAACCTCCCCGAACTGCCCACAGGCACCCGCAAACTCGTACACCTGTACACCCTCAACCACACGCACGGCACCGGCCTCGGTCAGGCACTCTACGAATCCGTCATCTACCCGGACGAAAACTCCTACCTGTGGGTCATGGCTGAAAACGAACGAGCGCTCTCCTTCTACGAGCGGCTCGGCTACCAGCGCAACAGCATCGAATTTGAGGCACGCGGCATCTGGGCGCCCGGCCACAGCGTACGGTACGCGCGCATCCTCAACCCCTAAACGGCACACCACAACAGGGAAATAGCCTGCCCACATGACGCAGCGCACCGCACACCCTGTTAGGCGCCACCCCCACAACGCCTTAAGATAGAAGAGACCTATAAGCTCGACGCACCCGCGCACAGGAGCACATACACCCCTGCGCAACCGCGGGACCCAGCGCCGAACATCGCATAGAAGGACAGTAAAACAATGACCACCGGTCTTTACCTCTCCGCTATGTCCCAGAACTCGGGCAAGTCCCTCGCAGCCCTGGGCCTAGTAGACTCCCTCATCAAGCGCGCAGACCGCGTCGGCTTCTTCCGCCCCGTCTTCGACGGCGCAACCATCGCCGACGACCCCATGGCACGCCTCATCCGTGAGCACTTCGGCCTGACCGAAGAGCAGGTCGGCGGCGCAGTCTCCATGACCGACGCACTCGCACTCATCGCAGAAGGCGACACCGAAGAAATCTCCGCACGCGCAGTCTCCGCCTACGAAAAGGTCGCAGCAAACAGCGACGTCGTAATCGTCGACGGCGTCTACCTGCCCGCCAACGCGCTCTCAGTCGAATTCGACCTGAACGTCCAGATTGCCCGTGACCTCGGCCTGCCCGTCATCGCAATCGTCGGCGCACAAGAAGCAACCGTCGAAGAAGCAGTCACCGCAGTCGACGTGGCACGCACCGAACTGCTCGCCTCCAAGGCAGACCTGCTCGCAATCATCGTCGGCCGTGCAGAACCCGAACTGCGCGAAGAAATCGAGAACTCCGTCAAGCGCGGCGACGCAAACCTGCCCGTCTACGTACTGCCCGAAATCCCCGAGCTGAACGCACCCACCGTCGGTGAAGTTGCCGAAGCCCTCAAGCTCGACACCGAAGGCATCAAGGCAGAAGACCTCAGCCGCGATATTCACGGCATCAAGGTCGCAGCAATGAACGTCTCCAACTTCCTGAACCAGTTCGTCGACGGCGACTTCGTTATCGTCCCCGGCGACCGTGCAGACATCGTTGCAGCAACCCTCGCATCCGCACTGGCACCGACCTTCCCGGCACCCTCGGGCGTGCTACTCACCGGCGGTCTGGACGCACTGCCCGGCAAGAACACCGCAGTCGGCTCCCTCATCGACAACGCACCGTTCCCCGTGCTGTCCACCACCAAGGACACCTTCAAGTCCGCACGCGCAGTCTCCCGCGTCCGCGGCGCCCTCGAAAGCGGCCACCAGCGCAAGCTCGCAGCAGCAATGGGCGGCTGGGACGAGCACGTCAACAAGGACGAACTGCTCGCACGCCTCGAAATTGAGCGCCCCGCATCCATGACCCCGCTGCGCTTCCTGCACAACCTCATCGAGACCGCACGCGCAAACCGCCGCTCCGTGGTCCTGCCCGAGGGTTACGACGTGCGAATCCTGCGTGCATCCGAAATCATTGCTCGCCGCGACTTCTGCGACCTGATCCTGCTCGGCAACCCCGCCAAGATCGCAGAGATTTGCCAGGCCGAAGGTATCGAACTGCCCAGCACCGTTCGTATCATCGACATCGAAAACAACGAGTACACCGAGGACTTCGCAGCAACCTACGCTGAGCTGCGTGCACACAAGGGCGTCACCATTGAGGCTGCTCGCGAGCGCATGACCGACCCCTCGTACTTCGGCACCATGCTGGTTTACAAGGGCATCGCCGACGGCATGGTTTCCGGTGCAGTGAACACCACCGCGAACACCATCCGCCCCTCGCTCGAGTTCATCAAGACCCGCCCCGGCACCAAGATCGTCTCCTCCGTCTTCCTGATGCTGATGGAAGACCGCGTTCTGGTCTACGGCGACTGCGCAGTGAACCCGAACCCCAACGCAGAGCAGCTCGCCGACATCGCGAAGGCATCCGCGGAGACTGCACGCCAGTTCGGCGTGACCCCCAAGGTTGCTATGCTGTCCTACTCGACCGGCACCTCCGGCGCTGGCGCAGACGTGGACGTTGTGCGTGAGGCAACCGAGCTCGTGCGCGCATCGAACCCCGACTTCGCGGTTGAGGGCCCGATCCAGTACGACGCTGCTTCGAACATGTCCATTGCGTCGACCAAGCTGCCCGGCAGCGAGGTCGCTGGTCAGGCTACCGTGTTCGTCTTCCCCGACCTGAACACCGGTAACAACACCTACAAGGCTGTTCAGCAGTCTTCGGGTGCTGCCGCTGTGGGCCCGGTTCTGCAGGGTCTGCGTAAGCCCGTGAACGACCTGTCGCGCGGTACCACCGTTGAGGACATCATCAACACCGTTGCGATCACCGCAATTCAGGCACAGAGCCTGTAGGGTGCACGCGGCGCTGTAGCGTGAAGGCTGCGGCATTCCGTTGATATAGAAATCTCCCGCACTGGGCGGGGCATGCCTTGGAGGTGTGCTCCACCCGGTGCGGGAGATTTTTTGTAATTACAGGGATTTTTTTGGGGGCCGCTCCCCCGGTTAGTCTTTGCGGCGGGCGGGATATGCTCGGTCGAGGCGCACATAGTTAATCACGCCAAGAACAGCCATACCCACGGCGGTCAGAACCGAGTCGAGGGCGGGCGGGAAAAGCCAGGTGAGCCCCGCCTCCACGGTGTAAGCGATGAGGCGGCAGACAAGGTAGGCACACGCCGCCACGAAGAGCGCGTAGGCGACGATAATGCCGACCGCGCGGGGCTCATAGCCTTCTCGCCGGGCACGGAGGGCGGCACCCAGCGCGTTACCCAGATACAGGGCGAGAGCACCGACGACGACCGCGGCGGTGAGGGCACCGTCGAGGAGCGTGCGCGGGGTCAACGGTGCGGTGCCTGCCTCATAGAAGAGGTTGAGGATGCGCACCGCGGCGTAGGCGTAGCAGAAGATGACTGCCGCGCGGATGGTGAGGGGTAGGTTGGTCCAGAAGGTTTTCATGCGGCCCCTTTCGAGGTGGAGGGCGGGCTTCTGTCTGAGTGTTACCCCAAGGATACCTAAAAACACCGGTGTGTGATGTGAATCAATAGCGTTTGGGCTGGTGTGTTCTGCGTGCGGGGCGGGGTGTTTGGTGCGCCGAGTTTAATCGCCGAGAAGCCACATGTGTTTCGAAAAGCAACATGTTAGGTGGCTTCTCGAAACACATGTGGCTTTTCGAGGAGAAGACGGGTAGAGAATTTTTGTAATTACAGGATTCCACCACCCCTACCCCGTGAGCCGGTGACCACCCAAGCAGCGGCAAACCGCCCGGGCTGCTAGGCTGCTGCTATGACCACGACTGACGAAACCCTCCCCCTGGGACTCTACGAACACCTCAAGAGCACCTCACTCATGGGCCGTACCATCCCCGAAGGCGCGCAATGGCAGGAAGAAATCCTCCAAAAAGACGACTACAACATCCCCGAACTGCTCACCCAGTTCTTCGCCACCCAGCTGGCCCCCGCCCTCGAAAGCCTCAAAACCCCCGCAGACCAGGTGGAACTCATCAACCGCATGATGGAGCTCCTACCGCAGGATGCCGAAGAGCAGAACGATTCGTTGCTGACCGATGACGATAGCAACGTAATTCAGATGCGCGAGCTCACTCTCACTGACGCAAAAACTACGCGCCCCGATATTCCTCTGAGCGACGTTGCTCTGATGACGAATACTTCTAAAGACCTGAATCTCAATACTGAAATTCAGAAAGAATTAGAAAGTGCAGACCGTGTAGATTTGCTCTGCTCATTTCTTAAAATGTCCGGCGTTAATAGTTTGAGTGAGCAGCTTAAAGCTATTAAAAATCGCGGTATCCCTTTCCGCATTATTACCACCACCTACATGGGCGCAACCGACCGCAAGGCTATCGACCGCCTCGTCGAAGAGTACGGCGCGGAGGTGAAAATCAGCTACCAGGGCGACAGCACCCGCCTGCACGCGAAGGCCTGGCTGTTCCACCGCAATACTGGCATGTCCACCGGCTATGTGGGCAGCTCGAACCTGTCCAGTGCCGCGCTCACTGACGGCCTGGAGTGGAATGTTCGCATCTCTAACCCAATTACACCCGGCCTGATCCGCCAGTTTGAAGGCCTGTTTGAAAGCTACTGGAAGAGCGGTGATTTCACCTCTTACACCGCCTCTGACAAGGAGAAACAGGAGCTCGACACTGCCCTGGCCAAGGCGGATATTACCGGCCGTAAAAGCAAGGGCCTGGAGTACGATATCGACTCGTCTCTACTGGATGTGCACCCGTTCCCGCATCAGGTGCGCATGCTTGAAGAAATGCAGAACGCTCGTTCTAAGGGTCGTCACCGCAACCTCGCCGTGGCTGCAACCGGCACCGGCAAAACTGTGTTCTCGGCTCTCGATTACAGGCGCCTCTGCGAGCAGTCCGGCAAAAAGCTAAAGCTGCTTTTTATTGCGCACCGCAAAGAAATTCTTGACCAGGCGCGCCGCACTTTCGGCGACGTCATGCTTAAAGGTAATTTCGGTGAGCTCCTGACCGGCGGTAAAAAGCCTGAATATAATGAGGCTGTTTTTGCCACCATTCAAACCTTGTCAGGTGCCGCCCTCGAAAATTATGCACCGGACTATTTCGACGTCATCATCATGGACGAATGCCACCACATTAAGGCCGCCAGCTGGGACAAAGTTTTCAACTATTTTGAGCCCCGCGAATTTATTGGCCTGACCGCAACCCCCGAGCGAGAAGACGGAGTGAACATCGCCGACAAGTACTTTGACGGCTACGTGGCGACCTCAATCCGCCTGTGGGACGCACTCGAAGACCACCTCCTCGTACCCTTCCAGTACTTCGGTATTGCCGATGGCACCGACCTGCGCCGCATCAACGTTCGGGGCGGCAAATACGACGAAAACGCCCTTGAGAACCTGTACACCAAGGACGAGGCTGAACGCCGCCTGCGCATCATCGTGGAGGAGCTACGCGAGAAGGTCGACAACCCCCTGCGCATGAAGGCGCTCGGCTTCTGCGTGAGCGTGAAGCACGCCGAATACATGGCGCAGAAATTCAACGAGGTGGGTATTCCCGCCGACTTCTTGGTCGGTACAGATTCCGCCGAGCGCCGCGCCGAGGTCATGAAAAACCTTGCAGACGAAGCGCACGAGCTGACCACGATCTTCACCGTGGACCTGTTCAACGAGGGCGTCGATATTCCGAGCGTCGACACCCTCCTGATGCTACGCCCCACCCAGTCGCTCACCCTCTTCCTGCAGCAGTTGGGCCGCGGTCTGCGCCGTGCACCATTGAAGTCTGTTCTGACGGTCCTCGACTTCGTGGGACACCAGAACAAGAACTTCATGATTCACAGCAAGTACCGCGCCTTTGCACGACAGGGTACCCTGACCGAGCAGGACATTGAGAGCCCTGAACTGCCGGCCGGCTGCCACTTCCACCTGGACGAGCTGACTCAGAAGCAGGTCATCAAGAAGATTCGCGAGTCCCTACGCATGAACCAGAACGCCCTCATCGACACCGCAAAGAGCTACCTGGAAGATATACGCCGAAACTCCACGGAACCCGATATTCGCCCCACCGTCATTGACTTCATCAACCGCTACGGATTGGGACTGCCGCAGATTTACGGCCGTAGCAGCAAGGTGACCCTGCCCGGTGTCGCTAAGCCCGTCGCAACGACCTGGACCAGCCTCCAAGCCGCAAGTGGACTGTACCCCGACCTGGTGGTTCCCTTCCAGGACAACGTGGCCGTCGAGACGAATAAGCGCGTCAAGGCACTCACACACGTG
This sequence comes from Rothia mucilaginosa ATCC 25296, assembly GCF_000175615.1. Classification (GTDB taxonomy): domain Bacteria; phylum Actinomycetota; class Actinomycetes; order Actinomycetales; family Micrococcaceae; genus Rothia; species Rothia mucilaginosa. The sequence goes on from NZ_ACVO01000004.1 coordinate 133,067, forward strand.
CACGATACGTTCCGCATTAACGCATACCTGGAGCTGCTGAACACGGACATCCTGGAACAGGACATGACCGAAGAACAGCGCCGCCACGCATGGATGCTCCTGTTCTCCATCTGGCCGAAGGCCAAGTGGGACGGTTCTTCTGAGAAGTTTAGCCTCAACGAAGGCCTGGCGACTCTGCGTAAGAACCGCGGCATGCTGCAGGAGATGGAGAGCGTATGGAACTTCAACGCCGGTACGGATACCACCTCCACCCTGCCGCTCTTTGAGGGTGAAGGCGTCCCCCTGCGCACTCACGCCCTCTACTCCCGCGAGGAACTATTCGCCGGACTGGGCGGCCAGGAGGAGAACTTCAAAGTACCCGGCGGCGTGGTCAACGGTGTTGTACCCTTCGACCCGACGAACACCACCGCGCTACTGGTGACGCTGGAGAAATCTGAGAAGCACTTCTCCCCGGCCACCATGTACAAGGACTACGCCATCAGCACTGACGAGTTCGCATGGGATTCGCAGAGCGCGACAACCCCCGAAAGTCCGACGGGTCAGCTCTTCCAACACCACGAGGAGCGAGGCCGACGCATCGTGCTCTTCGCCCGCCAGCACAGGGAGAATAGGCTCGGCCCCGAACCCTACATGTGCCTGGGCACCGTGAAATACATTTCTCACGAGGGTTCTAAGCCGATGCATATTCGCTGGTCGTTGGACCGGCCGATGCCGGCGTCCATGTTCCAGATCGCGAAGATTGCCTCGTAGGTCGTAAATAACCGCAGCAGGCGGCCCCGGATGTTTGAACATTCAGGGCCGCCTGTTTCATATGGACTACTCAGTGCCGGTGAAAATTCGGTAATGACCTAGCAATTTCAGTCATGACTTAGCGTCTTTGGTAATGGTTAAAACCCCAGCCTGAAGTCACTAACCCATTACCGAAAAAGCTAAACCATAACCGGCCCACACCTACCTGGTGCATCCGGAGATTCGGTCATGGGTTACGGATTTGTGCCATAGGTTAGCGTCTTTGGTCGTAGTTAAAAACCATGGTCGAAGACATTAAACTACGACCAAATTTCTGCGAAGGCTCCACCTCCACACAGGTGAAAATTCGGTAATGACCTAGCAATTTCAGTCATGACTTAGCGTCTTTGGTAATGGTTAAAACCCCAGCCTGAAGTCACTAACCCATTACCGAAAAACCTAAACCATAACCAGCACCCGCCTACCTGGTGTATTCGGGGTCGCCTACTTTTTAGACAGAGGTTTTCGATAGGTTAGTGTCTTCGCCGTGGGTCTTTAACCCGCAGTGAAAACACTAACCTATCGACAGGGCCGTAACCTATCGAAGAATCCCCCTATCGACAAACCCCCGCCCCCATACCGCGTAACAACCCGTAACACCCCCTTGCGGTATACCCCCATAGGGTATACACTTAAGCCATGGAAACCACTAGCAATCAGTGCTGCCACAGCACATCCACCCAGGTCAGCACCGCATCCGGCGCCCCCACTGAGGAGCCCACCGAGGCGCACACCGGCGCATGCTGCAGCGGCGAGGCACCCGAAACCCAGCACGGCTACACCTCCAACAAAGAGGCGCACCTCAAGCGCCTGCGCCGCATCGAAGGGCAGGTCCGCGGCATCGCCCGCATGGTCGACGAAGATAAATACTGCATCGACATCCTCACCCAGGTTGCTGCGGTCTCCAAGGCGCTCCACGCCGTCTCCCTGAACCTGCTCGAAGAGCACATCGGCCACTGCGTGACCGGCGCCGCCATCGAATCCGAACGCACCGGCGACCCGACCATCGCAGAGGCCAAGGTCAAAGAGGCAACCGCCGCGATCTCCCGCCTCATGCGCAGCTAAACGCGCCGCAAACCACTCGGCGACCCCAAGTTTTCAACCCATTACCGAAAGGAAATCATCATGAGCACCACCACCGTTAAGGCAACCGGCCTGACCTGCAACCACTGCGCTATGAGCGTCAGCGAAGAGATCAGCGAAGTTCCCGGCGTGACCGGCGTGAACGTGGACGTCGTCAAGGACGGCGTCTCCACCGTGACCATCGAGCACGAGGGCACCCTTAACACCCAGGCTGTTGCAGACGCTATCGTGGAGGCTGGCTTCACCCCCGCCGTCTAGCGCGGCAGCCGGCTCGATTAGGAGTCATCATGGCTTACCCTCCGCAGTACATTGCGATGGTTGTTGGCGCGGTTCGCACCCTTGTCGGCGCCGAAAACATGCACCTGCGCGACGCGATCACTCGCGTGGCCAGGCAGATGAATCTGGATGCGGCGCTGGTCGATTCGTGGGTGAAGCAGAGCCCCGAATATACGGCACGTGAGGATGCGCCCGGTGCGGCGCGACGTAGCGGCACGAGCGCGAATAAGCGTTCCGCCGAGCACGAGCAGGGCGTGAAGGCGCGTGAGAAGGCGAACGCTTCGCCGTTCCCGCGGGCTGCCGTGAAACGTGCCTACGGTGTGTCTGATCGTGGCGCGAAGGTGACCGGTATTCGTCCGCATACGAGCAGGCCGGATGGGTTGCCCGGCGACCACTAAGCCGCCGTAGCATTACTCCCGCCGCCACGTTTTCAGCCTCGCGGTTTTACCCGCAGCTTTCGCCCTCGCGCGCGTTCGATGCCGCGTCCCGATACTGCACCATACACCGTCCGGGGCGGGGTCCTTCGGGGCCCCTCCCCCGGCTTGGTGTACCTTTTTTCTACCCTCCCGTTTTTGAGTTTTGAGGAAGTATTGTGTCTTCTACACAGCCTTCAACAAGCACCCGTGAGCCCTCATCACAGAGTGAGCGTTCTCTTTTTAATTCCACCGGAACGACCGTAAAATCAACGGAGTCAACCCGAATCATCCACGTGGATATTCAGGGTATGACCTGTGCATCCTGCGTGGGTCGTGTGGAGCGTAAGCTCCGCAAAATCCCCGGTGTTGACCCGGCAGTGAACCTGCCGCTGGAGTCGGCGCGCGTCATCGTACCTGAGGGTGTGAGCGACGAACAGATTGTTGAGACCATCAACAATGCCGGCTACACGGCGCACCTTAAGAACGGGCCGCGTGCGGGCGCTGGAACGAACACGAACGCATCCGGCGGCGGCAACCATCACAGCACTCCGAGCATGAATGGCGGCTTCACTGACCGCATTATTTATGCGGCGATTTTGGGTGTGCCGATTTTCTTGATTTCGATGTTCCCGTCGTTCCAGTTCCCGAATTGGGGTTGGGTTGTGGCGGTTCTGACGGCGCCGGTTGCGTTTTGGTGTGCTGCGCCGTTCCACCGGGCGGCGCTTATTAATGCGCGTCATGGCTCGTCCACGATGGATACGCTGGTGTCTCTCGGCGTGGTGTTGGCGTATTTCTATTCGCTGGCGCAGCTGCTCATGAACCCGGCGTTGACGGCGCATGTGCATCATGCGGGCGGTAGTTTCTGGTCGATGTTTACCGGCAACCATGCGCCGCTGTATTTTGATTCGGCATCCATGGTGACGCTGTTTCTGCTGATTGGTCGCGCGATTGAGCACCGTACTCGCAATCGTTCTTCGGAGGCGCTGCGCACCCTGCTGAGTATGGGTGCGAAGGAGGCGACTCTGCTGCGCACCGATAAGCAGGGCGTGACGAAGCAGGTGCAGGTTCCGGTGGAGGACCTCATGCCGGATGATCTGTTCCTGGTGCGCCCGGGCGAGAAGATTGCCACGGATGGTGTGGTGGTTGAGGGTTCATCGGCGGTGGATGCGTCCCTGTTGACGGGTGAGTCTGTGCCGGTGGAGGTGCATCCGGGTGATGCGGTCACGGGTGCGACGGTGAATACGTCTGGTTCGTTGACGGTGCGTGCGACCCGTGTGGGCGCTGAGACGACTCTGGCGAAGATGGGTGAGCTGGTGGCGAGTGCGCAGGAGACGAAGGCTCCGATTGCTCGCTTGGCGGATCGTGTTTCTGCGGTGTTTGTGCCGGTGGTTTTGGTGATTTCGGCGCTGACTTTGGTCGGTTGGTGGCTGGTTTCTGGTGACGGTGCGGCGGCGTTTAATGCGGCGGTGACGGTACTGGTGGTGGCGTGCCCGTGCGCTTTGGGTTTGGCTACTCCGACGGCGCTGCTGGCGGGTACGGGTCGCGGCTGGCAGTTGGGCATTTTGATTCGTAATGCGCAGGTGTTGGAGGCGACGAGCACGGTTGATCGCGTGGTGCTGGATAAGACCGGTACGGTGACGACTGGTGAGATGTCTGTGGCATTCTACGGCACCTTTGGTGACTATGAGTCGGCGGGTGACTTGTCCGGTATTTCGCCGGATTCTACCGGTTCCAAGAACGAGCGTTCCCTGTCTGTTCTACGTGATGCTGCCGCCGTGGAGGCGCTGAGTGAGCACCCGATTGCCCGCGCGATTGCCGGTTTTGCCCGTGAGCAGGGCGTGCTGGTGGAGGGCGCATCGGCACCGAGCGTGAGCGACTTCGAGGGTATCCCCGGAGGCGTGCGCGGCGTGCTGAGCGGCGCGGGTGAAGGCACCGAGAATGGCGCCTCCCAGCTGGTTGTTGTGGGTACTCCCGAGTACCTGCAGGCGGCGGGTGCGCAGCTGAGCGAGGCTCAGTTGGCCCTGCTCGATCAGGCTCGCCGGGCGGGTCTAACGACGGTGGTTGTCGCCCGCGGTGAGGCCCCTGATGATGCCCCGAACGGTGAGGCCCTGAGCAGCACCTCCGCTCTGCAGCCGGTCGGCATGATTTCGGTTGCCGACACCCCCAAGCCGGAGGCCGCCGAGACCATGGCGCAGCTGCGTGAGCTCGGCCTGGAGCCGATCCTGCTCACCGGTGACGCCCCGCAGGTTGCGCAGGCGGTCGCCTCGCAGGTCGGTATTTCGGCTGAGAACGTGTACGCCGGCGTGACCCCGGAGGGTAAGTCGCAGGTGATTGAGAAGTTGCAGGCTGCCGGTCACCGCGTGGCGATGGTCGGCGATGGCGTGAATGACGCCCCGGCGCTGGCTCTTGCTGAGCTGGGCATTGCGATGGGTTCGGGCACGGACGTTGCCGCGGAGGCAGCCGATATCGTGCTGACCCGCTCGGATGTCGCCTCGGTGGTCACGGCGCTGCGCCTCTCCCGGGCTACGCTGCGCACCATTAAGTCGAACCTGTTCTGGGCGTTCGCCTACAATTCGGCGGCTATTCCGGTTGCCGTGGCGGGCCTGCTGAACCCGATGATTGCGGCTGCGGCAATGGCGTTTAGTTCGGTATTTGTGGTGCTGAATTCTATGCGTCTGACGGCGTTTAGGAAGTAGCGCCCTACCGTTATACAGAATGAATTGCCCCGCGCGATTTCAAACGAAAAATTCAAAAGCGC
>NZ_ACVO01000003.1 GCF_000175615.1 Rothia mucilaginosa ATCC 25296
GGGGTCTCCCCAGAGTAGTAGGACCCAAGGAATAGAAATCAGAATCCCAAATGCCACTAGCGAGGGGCGGTACCATCGGCTCTTCGGCAAATATGCCGCTACCAGCAACGCCAGAGGGAACAGTGGCAACAGAATACGATTCGTAGAAGAAATCGGGAGCCAGAAGACGAAGAGGTATCCCATGTAGCAAGCGGTCCACAGCCAGAGGGCGGGGTGGATGAGGGTGCGGCTGAATTTGCGGGAAATCCAGTAGTAGAAGCCCATCATTGCTACCACAAATAAGATTGCCACAACAATCTTAGGAATCATTCCGCCGAAGTAGTGATAATGCTGGTTGATCCACTGGATAATGTATTGGTGTCCTTCACTGGGTTTACGCTTAGACCAGCCCAGTTCTGTTGCGAAGTAGGCGTCTATACGACCCGTGTATAGGGCGGCATGCAGGGGGTGTACGAACGCGAAGGAACAGACGAGCAGAGCGCCCAGGAGCTGACCGAAACGACCGCGGAACGCAGCCCATGCATCCGATAGTACAGACTGTGAGGGTTCATCGGAGCGGCGGGCAAGATAGTCAGAGACAGTGCACCACAGCCACCACAGGCCGACAAACGCGCCGAGTGGCACACCCAGCGGACGGGATAGCGCCGCCAGAAGAGCTACGGGTAGGAGCAGGATGTAGCGTTCACGCGCCACACACCAGACGCTCAGGGCAAGGAGCAGAGTGGAAAGAGCCTCGGCGTAACCGGTGACGAAGATGGGGCTCGCGGGGCTGAATGCGTACACGGCGAGCGCCCACAGGGCGATGCGGTTTCGGCTTTCGTCGCCGACGAGGGCGCGAGTATCGAAGACACCGCGGTCACGCCAGTTCAGGCTACCGATGAAGAGGCGGTAGAGCACAACGGCCAGGGCGAGGCCTGCGGCGAGGCTGACTCCGACTGCGGCGAGGCGGTATTCGATACCGAAAATGTCAGCGACTTTGCCGCTGATTATTGAGTGGAGGGGCATGAAGGCCCAGGAGTTGAAGGATACGGACCCGTCGGCGCGCAGGGGTAGTTCGGTGGGGTACCACTCTTTATAGATGCCCTGGTACCAGCCGGCGTCCATATGTTGAGGTAGGAGAGGAGGCCGTTGTGGTTTTTGTTTTCGTGGCTGAGGGGGTTCCGCTGGTCTTCGGCGAGCGAGTATGCGAAGGTGCCGAGGTGGGTTGCGCAGGCTAGTGCCCAGATGATGAGGGCGGGGACCCAGGTGCGCCAAGCGGCCAGTTTCTGGGGGTTGGCGGCGGGTTCGGTATTACTCATCTTAGTTTTTGTGGAGGGGCGCTGCGCTTCGAGGGTAGGCACGGGACCGGTAGAGGAGCCGGATGAGAGGTCGCGTTCGATAAAGGACACAGGTTTTCCTGGGGATTGAGCCATAAGTATTCTCGCGAGTGTAGTGTGGACGCATGATGGACATTCTGGCGCCGTATCAGTTGAATCGTGTCTATTAGATGTGGCGGGTGGTGCAGTTTGGTGAAATATCCATGTGTAGACTATCAACGAACTGACTGCGTCTCAATGTGAACGCGCTATTCCTGCTGATTATGACGAAAGAGATGCGTGAAGCCGGTGCCTGCGAGGGAGCAAGCACCGGCTTTATCTCTATGTATCAGGTCTGTATCCGGGAAGTAGATAAAAATCCGACAGGATAAATAACCCCAGAATCAGGTGAGCTGACAGCAACACCCCGACCCCAGACTAGCCTCATATACCCCAACCCTAGGCAAGCTAACTGGAGAAGGCACCCACCCACCAAGCATCTATTTCAACCAACCCAAGGCAAGCCAACCGGAGAAGGTAACCCACCTACCAACCCCTATCTCAACAAACCCGAGGGATAGGCGACCTAGAGGGCGTACCGGACACGCGAAGCGGGGGCTCCGTCCTCAAGGCGCCCCAGCGCCGCAGAGGGGGCACTCCCCCGCGAGCGTTGTCCGATACGCCATCTCAAACAACTAACCCACGGAAGCCTCACTCCCCCGCGAGCGGCGTCCGATACGCCATCTCAAACAACTAACCCACAGGCTAGCGGGTCACCGGCACCTTGGAGAATTCGCGCACGGTACCTTCGGGGTCGCCGGAGCGTACCAGTGCTTCACCGATGAGTACCGCATCCGCACCGGCACCGGCGTAGGCGCGCACGTCCTCGATGCTGGCGACACCGGACTCAGCAACCTTAATAACCGAGTTGGGCAGGTGCGCTGCGAGGGATGCGTAGTGCTCGTTGTTGACTTCGAGGGTCTTGAGGTTACGCACGTTGATGCCCACGATCTTGGCGCCGATGCGCTGGGCGACCTCGATTTCTTCGGGAGTGTGGGTTTCGACGAGGGCGTTCATGCCGAGCGATTCGGTGAGTTCGAGGAACTCGCGCAGGGTCTGCTCGTCGAGGGCTGCAACAATCAGCAGGACCAGGTCGGCGCCGTGTGCGCGTGCTTCCCAGATTTGGTATTCGTCGACGGTGAAGTCCTTGCGGAGTACGGGGATGTTCACGGCGGCGCGTACTGCGTCGAGGTCGGCGAGGGAGCCGTTGAAGCGGCGCTGTTCGGTGAGTACGGAGATTGCTGCGGCGCCGCCTGCTTCGTAGCGTGCGGCGAGCGCGGCGGGGTCGGGGATTTCGCCGAGCGCACCCTTGGAGGGTGAGGAGCGCTTCACCTCGGAGATGATGCGTGCGGTCGTGCCGTTGCCGCCGCCGGGCACTTCACCGCGTAGGGAGGCGAGCGCGTCGCGGGCGGGTGCGGCTGCGAGGGCGCGCTTCTTCATTTCTTCGAGGGGAACCTGCTGTACGCGGGCGGCGAGGTCTTCGCGGACGCCGACGATGATCTCGTCGAGAACGGTGCTCATGGTGTCTCCTTGGGTTACTTGGTGGCGTTGACGGCTGCGTCTGCGTCCAGGGGTGCCAGGCCGGAGGCGGTCAGCACGGCGCGCAACGGGGCGGCGGACTTGTTGACGGTTTCGAGGGTTTCGGAGTCCGGGTTGGAGTCCATGACGAGGCCTGCACCTGCCTGTACGTAGGCGGTGCCTTCCTTGAGGACGGCGGTGCGGATGGCGATTGCCATGTCCATGTTGCCGGCGAAGTCGAAGTAGCCGCATACGCCGCCGTAGACGCCGCGGCGGGTGGGTTCGTATTCGTCGATGAGCTGCATGGCGCGCGGCTTGGGTGCACCGGAGAGGGTGCCTGCCGGGAAGGCGACGCGCAGCACGTCGTAGGCGCTGAACTGCGGGTCGAGTTCGGCGCTGACGGCGGAGGAAATGTGCATGATGTGGCTGAATCGCTCAATGATCATGAACTGGTCGACGGACACGGTGCCGGGCTTGGCGATGCGTGAGAGGTCGTTGCGTGCCAGGTCGACGAGCATGAGGTGTTCGGAGCGTTCCTTTTCGTCGGCGAGCAGTTCCTCGGCGAGTGCGAGGTCTTCTTCGCGGGTTGCGCCGCGCGGGCGGGAACCGGCGATGGGGTGGGTGCTGGCGATGCCGTCCTTGAGGGTGACGAGCGCCTCCGGGGAGGAGCCGACAATGTGGAAGGGGGTGCCGTTGCTGTCTTCGAAGTTGAAGAGGTACATGTACGGCGAGGGGTTGGACTGGCGCAGTACACGGTACACGTCGAGTGCCTTGGCGTTGGTTTCGGCTTCGAATCGGCGTGAGAGCACGATCTGGAAGACGTCGCCGTCGATGATGTTCTTCTTGGAGCGGTCGATGGCGTCCTTGAAGCCCTGTTCGCTCCAGGTGAGGGTGACGTCTTCGCGGACCTTACGGTCTACGTCTGCCACGCCGGAGAGAGTGGAGGTGGTTGCGGTGGCGCCGCGCTGCAGGCGGCGGAGCATGCTGTGCAGGCGCGCGATGGCATCCTCGTAGGCGCCGTCGACGTTTTCGCTGGTGCCGTTGAAGTTGATGGCGTTGGCGACGAGCAGGACGGTGCCGTCCTTGTTGTCGTGGATTGCCATGTCGGAGACCATGTTGAGCGCGAATTCGGGCAGGTTCACGTCGTCGGCGGGCGGGAAGGGCAGGTGCTCCCAGTGGCGCACGACGTCCCAGCCGAGGTAACCAACCAGGCCGGAGGTGAGCGGCGGCAGGGTCGGGTCGGGTTCGGTGTAGAGCATCTGCAGGGTCTTTGCGATGGCTTCTACGGGGTCGCCGTCGACGGGTGCGCCGGCGGGGGTGCGGCCCTGCCAGTAGACTGCGCCGTCAACGGTGGTGAGGGTGGAGCGGGAGGATGCACCGATGAAGGAGTAGCGGTCCCAGGCTGCGGATTCGCCTTCTGCAGAGATTTTGGCGGATTCGAGCAGGAAGGTGCCGTGGGCCGCTTCGACGGGTTCGCCCTGGTCGTTTTGGAGTACGAGGGATCGGTAGATGCCGATGGGGGTGAGTGAGTCGGCGAGGATTTTGATGTGTACGGGAATGACGCGGGTGCCGGCTGCGCGGGCGCGGAATTCTTCGAGGCTGGGGGTGATGGTGCCCAAATCCTGCATTGCTGTACTCCTTGGTGTTGGGTTGGGAGCGCGTCGGTGCGCTGTGTCCCTTAGCTGCCGCGCGGGGTTTTTACCGGTATATGGGGGGGGTACCGGGACATATGTGCCGGCGTGTATCTCTCTGGCGTATACCTGCCAGATCCATAGACGCCCGATAATGCCTGATAAATCCCGGTAAGCCCGGTGCGCGGGTTGTTTCAGTTTAACCGGTGCTGCGGCCCAGTTCCACGGTGAAGATTCAATAGTTCTCTTCGTGAAACTGAGCCGCGTACCGTTCAGCCGCGTTAGTTGCTGAACTGCTTGAGGGTTGCTGCGGTCTGCAGTGCCGCTGCGGTTGCCTCGTAGCCCTTGTCTTCGTTAGAGCCTTCCAGTCCTGCACGGTCGAGTGCCTGCTGCTCGTTGTCGCAGGTGAGCACGCCGAAGCCGATGGGGCGGCCGGTCAGCACGGACACGTCGGTCAGGCCGTTGGTTGCGCCCTGGCAGACGTAGTCGAAGTGGGGGGTGCCGCCGCGGATGACCACGCCGAGCGCGACAATTGCGTCGAACTTCTCAGCGAGGCGGGTTGCTACGACGGGCAGCTCGAAGGTGCCGGGTACGCGCACGAGGGTCGGCTCGATGCCTGCGTCGCGTGCTGCACGCTGCGCGCCGTCGATGAGGCCGTCCATGACCTGGGTGTGCCAGCTTGCCGCTACGATTGCGAGCTTGAAGCCCTTGTAGTCTTCGGGGTTGAGGGTGGTGTCTGCTGCGCCTACGCCGCTCATTGTGTTCTCCTTGTGGGTTTTGGGGTTTTGAAAAATTAGGGGTTTGCAGGGGTGCCGCTACGCGCTTTTGAGCACGTGGCGCATGCGCTCACGCTTAGTCTGCAGGTAGTGTGCGTTCTCGACTCGGGCGGGAATTTCATCCGGGATGAGTTCGGTGACCTGCAGGCCGAGGCTTTCGAGCGCCTCCTGCTTGGCGGGGTTGTTGGTCACGAGCCTCAGCTCGTTCACACCGAGTTCCTGCAGGATCAGTGCCGCCTGCGAGTAGTCGCGCATGTCGCCGTCCAGGCCGAGCGCCAGGTTCGCGTCGAGGGTGTCGAGCCCGGCATCCTGCAGCGCGTAGGCGCGGAGCTTGTTGACAAGGCCGATGCCGCGTCCTTCGTGGTTGCGCACGTAGATGAGGTACCCGCCGGTGCGGCCAATGATGCGCAGGCCGTTCTCCAGCTGGGGGCCGCAATCGCATCGGAAGGAACCGAAGATATCGCCGGTGGCGCATTCGGAGTGGATGCGCACCGCGGGCGCTCCCCCGTCCTCGGCGGGTACGGGGGTGCCGTCACGGTCGAGGGCGCGGGCGCTGATGTGCTCGGCACCGTCTGCGAATCGCCAGGCGCGCAGGCCGAACACACCCTGCGGGGTGGGTACGGCGACCTCTTCGGTGCTTTCGACCAGCAGCGGGCTGGGGTTGGGCACCATGTCGAGGGGGCTGACTCGGTAGCCTTCAGCGAGCTGGGAGGCGATGCGCAGGGATTCGGCGCTGAGCTCTTCAGCCTGCGCCTCAACCGGCTCGACCAAGGTGTCCGCTGCGGGGGTGCCCGGCGTTGCCTGGGTGTTAGGGGTTTCGCTCATGCGTTCTCCTACGCCTTAGCTACGTACTTGATGAGGTCTTCGATAGAGATCATGGGCAGGTCGTGCTCGGTGGCGAAGGCGCGCAGTGCGTCGAAACGCATCATGGAGCCGTCGTCGTGCACGACCTCGGCGATAACGCCCACGCCGGACAGGCCCGCCGCGAGGGAGAGTTCCACTGCGGCTTCGGTGTGGCCGGGGCGCTCCGCCACGCCGCCGTCAACAGCGCGCAGCGGGAAGATGTGGCCGGGGCGGGTGATGTCCGCCGGGGTCGAGGATGCATCCGCGAGGATCTGCACGGTGCGTGCGCGATCTGCCGCGGAGATGCCGGTGCTCACACCAGATGCCGCATCGCAGGAGACGGTGTATGCAGTGCCCTTGGGGTCCTCGTTGTTGGTGACCATGGGCGGCAGGTTCATCTCGTCGGCACGCTTGTTGCTCAGGGGTGCGCAGACCACGCCGGAGGTGTAGCGGATCATGAAGCCCATCAGCTCGGGGGTTGCGTGCTCGGCGGCGAAGATGATGTCGCCTTCGTTTTCGCGGTCTTCGTCGTCGACGACGACCACGGCGCGACCTGCTGCGATAGCGTCCACTGCGGTCTGCACGCTGTCGAGGACGCTTGCGGCGTCGGCGCGACGCGGTGCAACCTGCTCACCGGAGTGCGCAGAGTCAGTCTGGGGCACGCCTGCGAACGCGGTCAGACGCTGCACGTACTTAGCGAGCGCATCGGTCTCAAGGTTCACGCTGTCGCCAACCTTGAGGGCGCCGAGGTTGGTTGCCTTCAGGGTTTCGGGGATCAGGCCGACCTCGAACCATGCGGGGGTTTCGCCGGGCTCAGAAACGGCAGTGACGGTCAGGGACACGCCAGAAACAGCGATGGAGCCCTTCTCAGCGAGCAGGGGTGCCAGTTCGGTGGGCAGGTTGAAACGCAGGGTGCTCCACGCCTCGTGCGCGGTGACGGATGCGAGGGTACCGACCGCATCCACGTGGCCCTGCACGACGTGACCGTCGAGGCGGCCACCGGCAGGCAGGCAGCGCTCCAGGTTGACGGTGTCGCCGGGGTTCAGGTTGCCGAGGTTGGTGCGGCGCAGAGTCTCACCCATCGCGTAGGCGCGGAACTGGCCGGGCTGCAGCTGGTCGAGGTCGATAGCGGTGAGGCATACACCGTTGACGGCGAGGGATCCGCCGTGTTCGAGGTCGGCGACGATGTCACCGGCGTTGAGGGTCAGGTAGGCTGCGTCGCTACCTTCGATGGGGGTGATGGATTCTACGGTGCCGAGGGCGCCAATGATTCCGGTAAACATGTGTGCTTTCCTTTTCTCGCCGTGTCCGCCGGGGCGTCGTCGTTGAGGGCGACGGGCGGCGATGGTTTGTTCGTCGGTATAACTATACGTATTTTTCGAATATTCCCCGTGACGGGGAGCTTTTGTGCCAGCATGCGAACCAGCCGGCACAAACTAGCCGGGCGCCGGCGGGGGTTCCTTGAGGTACTACTCCCCCCGCCCGCACTCAACCCAGGCGGATGCTAGTCCAGCCGCGACTAGTCCAGCCTCGGCTAATCTAATCTCGGTTCGGGCGCGTGGCAGGCGTCCAGCTTCGGCAGGGTACGCCGCTCACCCGGTTCCTGCGCCGTTCCGCGAGGTGCCGGCACCAGATGCGTTGCGGTGTCATTGCCAAGCACGCGCACCGCCGGGAACATGCCCAGGTCGTCCAGTTGCAGGCGCGGCGCCTGCGCGAGGGTGTCCACGAGCAGACGGTACACGGCGCTCTTGCCCTGCCCCATGATCATGGGGGCGCGGTACCAGACCATCTCGTCGATGAGGTCTTCACCGGCGAAGAGGCCGACCATGCCGGGTCCGCCCTCAATCATGAGGTGCCGCACCCCGCGGGCGTACAGTTCGTCGAGCAGTTCACGCGGGTCGTGGGTGAAGACCTGCAGGAAGTTCTGCGGGTCCGCCTCCACGCCTTCGGGCGGGTTGAGGCCGCGCACGCGGTAGTTCTCGGTAATCTCGGTTTTGCCCATGACCACGCGCAGCGGCTGCTTCTCAAAGCGTTCCCCGTTGGCGTCGCGCGCGTCCAGGGTCGGGTCGTCCATGAGGGTGGTTCGGGTGCCGATCATGACGGCGTCGGCGCGGTGACGGATTAGGTGCCCGTCAATGCGCGCGGCGGGGCCGGTAATCCACTTGCTCGTGCCGTCAGCCGCCGCAATGAACCCGTCCAGGGTGGAGGCGCTCTTTGCGGTAATGAAGGGGCGGCGTTCGGCGGCGGCAATGAACCAGCGCTCGTTCAGCAGGTAGGATGCGTTCGCGAACTCCTCCATGGCGTGCACGGTGACGCCCTGTGAGCGCAGGTAGGCGGCGCCTCCGGCTGCGTTTTCGGTGTCGTCGCTGTAGGCGTAGTAGAGTTCGTTGATGCCCGCCTCGGCGACGGCGTGGGAGCAGGGGCCGGTGCGTCCGGTGTGGTTGCAGGGCTCGAGGCTCACGTACATGCGGGCGCCGGTGAGGTCGGTTCCCGCGGCTCGGGCGGCGGCGAGGGCGTCGGCTTCGGCGTGCGGGGTGCCTGCGCCTCGGTGGTAGCCCACGTGCAGCAGGTGCCCGTGCGCGTCAGTGATGACGGCGCCGACGAGGGGGTTCGCGCCGCGGATACCCTGGCGTGCCGCCTGCAGTGCCAGGGTCATGGCCTCCGCGTGGCTGAGCTCCTGCTCGGGGTCGGGCAGCTGGAGGGTGCGTGCGGCGGGCAGACCGGCGAGGTGACCGTACTCCGCGGCGGAGTAGTCCACATCGTTGCGCGGCGAAGATACGCTCGGGGCGGCAGTTACGGGCAGGTGCGCGCTCGCCAGCACCTGCAGCGAGGGGATCTGCGGCATTTATGCACGACCCTTCTTCACGTCGGTTACCTCAACGGTCACGTCGGGGAACTGGGTCTGTACCCGAGTCTTCTGCGCCTCCAGGTTGCGGGTGCGCCACCAGACGAAGAAGCCGACCAGGGTGAAGCATCCGTAGAACACGTACATGAGGGAGGTCGCGTAGTAGCCTGCGCTCCACAGCAGCGGCACGCCGACCAGGTCGACGGCAACCCAGATGAGCCAGAATTCAACCCAGCCGCGCGCCATGCCGTAGGTGGCGAGTAGCGAGCCGGTGAAGATCCAGGCGTCGGACCAGACCGGTTCATAGGAGCCGAGGGCACGGAAGATGGGGGTGAGCAGCAGGGTGCCCGCAACCATGGCGACAACCAGGCCTGCGCGTTCGGTGTTGGTAGCCCACTTGGGAATCACTGCGGCACCTTCGGAGGCGTCACCACCGGCGGCGCGGGTTGCACGCCAACGATGCCAGCCCCAGATGGACACGGCAATGAACATGATCTGGCGGCCTGCCTGGCCGAGCATGGTCACGGGGTGCGGGCTGCCGACGAGGGCGCCCAGGAAGACGGTGAGGAGCAGTAGATTGCCGAGAATGCCGACGGGCCACGCCCATACTTTGCGTCGCATGCCGCCGAGCGCCGATGCCAGGCCGAATGCGTTTCCGAGAACTTCGCGCACGAGGAGGGACTGGTCCCCCACGTGAATTTGTGCGTCGAAGAGCCACCGCAAAATGTCCATGTTTCTTTCCTCTCTGAGTTGGACCGTGTGTCGGATGCGCTGTGTGCGCATCTGCGGCGGCTCCGGGGAGAGGAACAGAAAAGGGCGGCTACCGCGGGCATCTTATGGAGTGCCCGGTATCCGCGGTGAGGCGGGAGCGGCGAATCAGCCAACCGTGACTGAAAACCGCAGCTGAGATCAGCCGGCTGCGGTCGAGGGGAATAACGTACCGGCACCTACGAAAGGTGCCTTTCCCCTGTCTCGCAAAAAGCCGTCTCGCAAAAAACCGCTGTGCTCTCGAGTAACAGCTTTTTCGAGCAACAGTTTTCGTGAGCAACAGTTTTCTCAAGCAATCGCGTCAGTGCACCCTGCATGCTATCCCGGTTTTCGGGAGGCTCGGCAGAGTGCGCTCCTGCCTTTTTCTGCTCGTGCTACCTTCCATCCAGACTGTACTGTCGGCACCGGATTTTCACCGGTTCGGCCTCTCTTGCGGGCGGGCTTCTCTAGCGGAGTCTTGGCGTCCTGTGCGGATGCGAAGATTCGTACGATTTTTACCTGCTTGCGAGAGCGGTTCGCGGGCTGTGACCGCCGGTTCGGAATTTCACCGACCCCGGAGCACGATGTTGATACTGATTATGCCACAGCGCACGCCGGGGGTTTAATTTGTTTTCTATGGGATAACTTCCATGACAAGATGACGTTTTATGACTGTACTCTCAGTGCGTCTTCAAGACCCTCTCAACAAGCCTCGCGGCAGCCACTTGCGGGACCGTTTTGGAACCCGATTCTTCAATTTTCGGGAATGATTTATCACGGTTTCATAACGGTGGAGAGCGCCAAACAGACCAAAGAGTTATGAGGGCCTCCAGGGGGCTACTCAGAGCACATTGAACACCCGTCAATACCTTTATGACAAGGAATTATAACAATAAGGTTAAATTATTGGTTTAAGGTTTACTCCAGGGGTGATTTAAGGTTATTCTTATCTACAGGAGCTCCCATCACCGATAAACCGGTTCCGTTGAGAGCAACATGATTCGGACCATCCGAGCACTCACATCAAACCCTTAAGCTTCTGCCATTTGAAGCTGGAAAACTGGCCCACGGACTGCATTCCTAAGGATGGTTTTCACGCAACATCTGCGCGTACTGGATTGCGCAGTATTGCGGCACACGATGTTGATGTGCTTCACCATCGGGAGGCAACCACACCGAATTGTTTTCTCAACGGAACCGGCGTGGGAGCTCTTCCGAATAAACTTCCGGAAGATCGCATGGCGTGCGCCTTTGTATACCTGTACGAGGGGGCGTTGTGCGTGTCAAACGGTCATAAGCTCCCGTTCTTCTGTCGTCGCCTACCGTGGTGCGCGATGGAGGTTACGGGAACCTTGCGGGATGGTTGATCCCGCGCGCTCTGCATTGTCTTGTGGAGTGTGGTGTGTTTGGGTGGCGTATTCGCAGTGCCGGAGCGAATACGCCACCCGTTTTTAACGTCTAAACCCTGCCCACCCCAAACTCGGGCAAGCTGCGCACGAAACTCAGCCCCAGACCAGCCCTACTCAATCCAAATTTTGGCGAGCTGACCGAATACCCTAACCCCGTACCAAGCATCTATATCTCCTCCCCCGAGGGATAGGCGACCTAGAGGGCGTACCGGACACGCGAAGCGGGGGCTCCGTCCTCGAAGCGCCCCCAGGCGCTGAAGAGGGGGCACTCCCCCGCGAGCGTTGTCTGATACGCCATCTCAAACAACTAACCCCCGGAAACCTTACTCCCCCGCGAGCGGCGTCCGGTATGCCGCTCTCTCGTAAACGCATTCAGAAAACGTAACGCTCCCCCAGCTACACGCGGTAGTTGAGGGAGCGTTATATCTATATAAGGCTAGAAGCCCTGAGGGATTAGTCCTCTACGGAACGGAATGCTACAACCGCGTTGTGGCCGCCGAAACCGAAGGAGTTCGACAGCGCCACAATCTCACCGGCGGGCAGCTCGCGTGCCTCGGTCACCACATCCAGGTCAATCTGGGGGTCCTTGTTGTCCAGGTTGATGGTGCAGGGTGCGGTGCGGTGGTGCAGTGCCAGTACGGTGAGTACGGCTTCGAGTGCGCCCGCGCCGCCGAGCAGGTGGCCGGTCATGGACTTGGTTGCGGAGACAGCAATGTTCTTGGTGTGCTCGCCGAAGGTTTCGTGCATTGCGGTTGCTTCGGGCAGGTCACCGGCGGGGGTGCTGGTGGCGTGCGCATTGATGTGCACGACGGTCTTCGGGTCGATGTTGCCGTCTTCGAGGGCTTCGCGCAGTGCGCGGGTTGCGCCGAGTGCTGCGGGGTCCGGTGCGGTGATGTGGTAGGAGTCGGCGGATACGCCGGTGCCTGCCAGTTCCGCGTAGACGCGTGCGCCGCGTGCCTTGGCGTGCTCTTCGGATTCGAGGATGAGTGCTGCTGCGCCTTCACCCATGACGAAGCCGTCGCGGTCGACGTCGTAGGGGCGGGATGCCTTTTCGGGTTCGTCGTTGCGGGAGGAGAGTGCCTGCATCTTGGCGAATGCTGCCATGGGAAGCGGGTGGATTGCTGCTTCGGCGCCGCCGACGATGACGACGTCTGCCTTGCCGCTGCGGATCATTTCAGCACCGAGCTGCATGGCTTCGGTGGAGGATGCGCATGCGGAGACGACGGTCTGTGCTGCGGCGCGTGCCTTGAGGTTCATGGAGACGGCTGCTGCGTTGCCGTTGGGCATGAGCATGGGAACGGTCATGGGGAGGACGCGGCGGGGGCCCTTTTCGCGGAGGGTGTCCCATGCGTCGAGGAGGGTCCACACGCCGCCGATACCGGTGCCGAAAGCTACGCCGGTGCGCTCGGGGTCGACTTCTTCTGCGGATTCGGCGTCGGGGCCGGAGAATCCTGCGTCTTCCCATGCTTCGCGTGCGGCGATGAGGGCGAGCTGGCCCGAGGGATCCAGGCGCTTTGCTTCTACCTTGGTGAGGCGGCCGGATTCGAGGGCGGGCACGGCGAGCTGGCCTGCAATGTATACGGGCAGGTCGTATTCCTTGACCCAGGGGTGGTCGAGGGTGGATACACCAGATACGCCCTTGGTTGCGTTTTCCCAGGTGGTGGGGACGTCGCCGCCAATGGGGGTGGTCGCGCCGAGGCCGGTCACCAGCACTTTTCGAGACATTGTGGCACTTTCTCTTCGGTGGTCGATTTGGTGGTTTATCCGGTGGTGTGTGGATAAAAACCTGTTGGGCCCGGGGTTTACAGTGGGCGTTTTCACGCCGTGGAGAGTGCAGTCATTGCACCCTGTGTGTTCCCGCGGGTGTGTTGGATTGAAAGCTGAGTGAATAGCGATGCGGCGCGGGCCGGTGAGAGCCCGCGCCGCCTCGTTATTGGTTATAGCTTAGGCAGCGTTCGCGATGAACTCGACTGCGTCGCCAACGGTCTTGAGGTTCTTGACCTCTTCGTCCGGGATGGTCACCTCGAACTTCTCCTCAGCGTTCACGACGATGGTCATCATCGAGATGGAGTCGATGTCCAGGTCCTCGGTGAAGGACTTGTCCAGCTGAACGTCCTCAACCTCAACGCCGGTCTCTTCGTTAACGATCTCTGCCAGACCTGCGAGGATCTCTTCCTTGTTAGCCATTCAGGGGCTCCTTTGTTTTTTCGATGGTCATCGCACCCGCCGGGTGGGGGTACGCGTGCATTACCGAGTTTATCGTGTCTGCGTGGTGTACGCATGCGTCAACTCGGAGTTTGTGGGGATGCTTTCCCGCTTTCTTTTCTTTCTCGCGCACCGGCGCTGTGCCGGTCGTGAGGGGCGGGGAGCATCGGGCTCTGGTGGTTTTCCTTAGGGAAGGACGACTACCTGAGCTGCGAATGCCAGGCCGGCACCGAAACCAATCTGCAGGGCGAGCTTGCCGGAGAGTTCCGGGTTCTCCTTGAGCAGGCGGTGCGCGGCGAGGGGGACCGATGCGGCGGAGGTGTTACCGGCATCGACGATGTCGCGTGCCACTGCCACCGTGTCGGGAAGTTTGAGGGTCTTGACCATCTGGTCAATGATGCGGGCGTTTGCCTGGTGCGGAATGAGCGCGCCGAGCTCGTCGGGGGTAATGCCGGCGGTTTCGAGTGCCTGCTTGGCGACCTTCGCCATTTCCCATACTGCCCAGCGGAAGACGGAGGGGCCGTCCTGACGCAGGGTGGGCCAAATCTTTTCGCCTTCTTCGACGGGGTTTGCGACGAAGTCGCGGTTGCGGATGTCCAGCAGGGAGTGGGTCATGCCGACGGTGCCCCAGCGGGAGCCGTCCGAACCCCATACGGTCGGGGCAATGCCGGGTTCGTCGGATACGCCTACGACTGCTGCGCCTGCGCCGTCGCCGAGCAGGAAGGAGATGGTGCGTTCGGTGTTGTCGATGAAGTCGGAGAGCTTCTCAACGCCGATGACCAGCACGTGCTTTGCGGTACCCGCGCGGACGAGGGCGTCTGCCTGGGCGATACCGTAGCAGAAACCTGCACACGCTGCGGAGATGTCATATGCGGGGCACTTGGAGCCGATTGCGTCGGCGACCAAGGTTGCCAGGGAGGGGGTTGCGTAGGGGTGCGAAATGGTCGAAATGATGACCGCCTCAATGTCCTCACCGGCTACACCGGACGCTTCGAGAGCATCCTTGGCGGCACCGATGGCAAGGTCTGCTACCGACTGGTTTTCGCTGGCGCGGTGGCGGGTTGCGATACCGGTGCGCTGCTTGATCCACTCGTCGGAGGAGTCGATTGCCTCAATGATGTCGTCGTTGGGGACGATGACCTCGCCGCGGGCTGCGCCGTAACCGAGGATGCGGGAGTAGCGGTTGATTTCGTACTGCTTGAGGGTAGTCACGTATTCAATCCTTAGTGCTGATGCTCGCAAGACACTGTGTGCCTCGCAGGTCTAAAGTGCATGTCTAGTATGAAGGGTTCCCAGTGCGGGGAGGGCGGGGTGCTCTCCCCCGGTGTTTAGCCCTTCAGCGAGGCGAGGTCCTCGGGAGTGTTGATGGAGGTGCCGGGCACGCCGCGCATCGCGCGCTTTGCCAGGCCGACCAGAGTGCCTGCGGGGGCGACCTCGATAATGCCGGCGACCTCACGCTCGAGCAGGGTTGCCATGCACAGATCCCAGCGGACGGGGCTGGTGACCTGGGAGACGAGGGTCTTGACGAACTCTTCACCGGATGCCACGGCGGAACCGTCGCGGTTGGTCAGCAGTGCGGAGGTCGGGTCGGAGACCTGCAGGGATGCGGCGAACTCTTCCAGGGCGGGCACGGCGGGTGCCATTGCCTCGGTGTGGAATGCGCCAGCGACCTTCAGGGGGATGACGCGAGCGCGTGCGGGCGGGTTCGCGGCGAATGCCTCGATGGCGGGGATGGGGCCTGCGGCTACGATCTGGCCGCCGCCGTTGGAGTTTGCTGCGACGAGGCCTGCTGCGTCGATGGCTTCGCGGACGTTTTCCTCAACGCCGCCGAGTACTGCAGCCATGCCGGTCGGGGAGGCGGCTGCCGCCTCCGCCATGCCGTTGGCGCGCACGCGCACGAAACGCATTGCGTCTTCGTCACTGAGTACGCCCGCGAGGGCTGCTGCGGTGATTTCGCCGACGGAGTGGCCCGCGAAGATAAGTTCTTCACCGTCGAGTTCGCGCAGTGCGAGGCGGCCGGTGACGATGCCTGCAGCCACGATGAGGGGCTGGGCGATTGCGGTGTCCTTGATGGTTTCTTCTTCGGCTTCGGTGCCGTAGTGAATCAGGTCGATGCCCGCCGCTTCGGAGAGTCGTTCCAGGTGCTCACGCACACCTTCAATCTCGAGCCAGGGGCTCAGGAAGCCCTTCTTCTGGGAGCCCTGTCCGGGGCAAACGAGTGCGCGCATGCGGTGCGACCTTTCTGGTTTTTAGTACTCGTACGCGGCGCCTCCGTAGAGACGGAGACCACGGTTAGTCTGTTACCTATGCTACCTTGTTCAGCCGCCCTGTATAAACATCACTGTGCAGAAACTTTGGGCTGCGCTGGGAGCTTAGACAGAGGTTGAACAGTGTATAGCTTAGAACGATTTCCCCCATTCGTACAGTTCAGCCGCACAAGGTTCAAATAGAGAGACATTAAACGGCGGCGCTCAGCGCACTATTCAAAGCACAGTCCAACCAGCCCCGCACGGCCCAACACGCTCCCCCGCACCGATGTACGACCTTAAGCACACGAACACCCTATGCCCCCGAACGCCCTATGCCCGCGGATGCGCCCGCGCGTACGTCTCCGCCAGACGCTTCATCGACACGTGCGTGTAAATCTGCGTGGTCGCCAACGACGAATGTCCCAACAGCTCCTGCACCGAACGAATATCGGCGCCACCATCCACCAGGTGAGTCGCCGCCGAATGACGCAAAACGTGCGCACCCGACGCCTGAGTATTCTCCACCGTGCGCAGCAGGCGGGTCAGGTCCTCACGAATCTGACGGGCATTCGCACGCCCGCCCCGAGGGCCAATAAACAGCGCCGTCACACCCTGCGCGCCCTCCGGGATCCACTGCGGACGACCATAGGACACCCAACGATTCAACGCCTTAAGCGCCGGGGTACCCAGCGGCACCACGCGCTCCTTATTGCCCTTACCCAGCACGCGTACCGTCTTATTCGCCCGGTCCACACTCTGCAAATCCAGGCCGGTCAGCTCAGAAATACGCATGCCCGAGGCGTACAGAACCTCAACCACAGCTTCCAGACGTAGCAGGCGCGCATCACGAGGATCCTGCGCCCGGCGCTCCTGCAGAGTAGTCAGCAGCTGGTTCATCTGCTCACGGCTCAGCACCGGCGGCAGGTGATTCTCCCGCTTGGGGGTGCGCATACCGCGGGTCGGGTTGGCGTGCACCAGCTCCTCCTCCTGAGCCCAGGTGAAGAACGTGCGCAGGGTCGAACCACGGCGCGCCACCGTAGAACGAGCCGCCTGCCGCAGATGCAACGAACCCAACCACTCACGAATCGGGGACGCATCAATGCTGTCCAGATGGCGCACGCCGCGGCGCGCCATGTAGCCGAAGAAGCCCTCCAAATCGGAGATATACGAGCGGATCGTCTCTTCGGAACGGTGCTTCTCGTAGCGCAGAAAACGCTCAAAACGGTCCAGGACGGGGCGGAACACCTCGCCGGAAACGCCCAGTGCCGATTCGGGCAGAGCAGAGCTCTCTACTTGCTCCGGCGCAAGCGTGCGGGTGTAGGTCACCGGCAGGGTCGTGGAGGGAGCCTCGTCCCGGTATTCTTCCCGGCTTTCAGCTGGGTTTTCGTGCTGGCGGGCGGGGGTCATGCGTCCCTCCTTTCGGGTTTCGGTCTTTCGACATTCTCTCCGCGCGTCTGTCGATAATGCGGCGGCGGGGGTAGGCTCCGCACCAGTACGCGCAAGCCTACCCCCAATTGTAGAGAGGTTCCACGCTCTCTACGTGCTGCCCTGTCATGACCGGCCGCCCCGTCATGACCCACCGCCGCAACCCGCTACTGCCTGGGTGTTCACTACGGGCGTTCAGCCAGGGTTTTCAGCGGGAGTGTTCAACGGGGGATCTTCTACGCCGCGGCAGCCGGGCGGACCTTCCTCCAGCTCGTTCCGCTGCTCTCCGCCAGACCGCAACGACCCAGGTGGAACAGGTCAGCCATCACGTCGCGAGCGCTCAACCCGAGGGCTGCGGCAATCTCATCCACGCCGCGGTAGGAACGCGGGCTCAAATCATCCCAGACCCTACCCTGTCGCTCGGTCAGCTCATCCAGCGCGCTGGAGGAGGCAACCCGATCCCACTCGCTCTCGTGCTCAGTGCCCAGCTCGAAACCCGCGGCGGCATCGTATTCGAGAATGTCGGCGGCCTCGGTGAGTGTTTGCGCTAGTCCATCGCGTAGCAGACGATTCGTGCCCACCGAGTTCGGCGAATTAATCTGCCCCGGAACCGCCCAGAGGGTACGCCCAATCTCCATCGCGTGACGGGCCGTGTTCAGGGCACCGGAACGCCAGCGCGCCTCCACCACAATGGTGTGCCGCGCCAACGCTGCAATCAGGCGGTTACGCTCCAGAAAACGCCAACGCGTCGGGGTGTTGCCCACGCTCACCTCGCTCATAATGAGCCCGCGATCGACAATCATGTTCAGCGCATCCGAGTTCTGCGCCGGGTACAGCCGATCCAGCCCACCCGCCATGAAGGCGATGGTCGGCAGGTCACTACCCTGCTGAGTCAGCGCCGCCCGATGCGCCGCAATATCAATGCCCATCGCACCGCCAGAAATCACCGTGTACCCGCGGCGCGCCAGCTCGGCGGCGAGGTGGGTCGTCGCCTCCGTACCGTAGATACTCGGGTCACGCGAACCGACCAACGCCACGCTCGGGGCAGACGCCACATCCAGCAAGTGCCGCGAATCGCCTCGGCACCACAGCCCGTACGGTCGGGCGGGCCCCAAATCGTTCAGCTGCCGCGGCCACAGCGGATCGGCGGGAGTGACCAGCCACGCCCCGCAGGTTGCCGCCATGTGCGCCTCCGTGTTCAGGGTGCGTTCCATGCGGCGGTTCCAGCGCAGACGGCGGGTCGCGAGCGCCTTGCCGAACTTATCGTGGCTCATCTGATGCTCACCCGGCGTGTAGTAGCCATTCGCGCTACACAACAGGGCGGACTCCCCTTCCGCGGGTGCGCCCACCGAACGCAGAAAATCGCTCAGCTGCGTATCCGGTTCGCCGTGCTCCCACGTGTGCTCATCCGGGATATGCCCGGTCAGCAGGTAGTGCAGGGTCAGCGGGGCGCCCAGGGTGGTGAGGGACTCGACCACGAGCTCATCGGCAGGTTCGGCGTAGCGCATCAGCTGGGCAGTGCAGCAGCGGATGTACTCGCGGCACGCCGCCTCAACCTCCTGAGCGCTGAGGGCGGGGTTAAACAGGGGTGCTGGATTGAGCAGGGGCACGGGGTCAGAACTGCTGGAGGCTGTGCCCGCCGCAGGTTCGGGGCGCTCGCCCTGACGCTCCTGCTGGTTCATCTCTTCCAGGCGCATCTCTTCTAAGTACACCGGGTTCAGGCAGGAGGCGAGGAACCCCGGCAACCGCGCCGCGTTATAGGGGCTCGGCGAGGGTTCCTGCCCCAGCGACAGAATATGCGCCACCCTCTCACGCACCAGGGCGTGCGCATCCAGGGTGCGGCCTGGCAGGCGGATCTGCAGTTCCTCCTGCACAAAATCCTCCGCCACGAGCTCTTCAGGCATGCTCACTTCAAGCACATGCTCTTCCGGCGCTGTTTCTCTCAGCCCATTGTCTTTCAATTCGGCCTCATCAGCTCGTTTTCTGAGCTTCTTCTCACTCATGATGTTCTTCTCCTCTCGTGAGTGATTCGTTCTATAAACCGGCACGCTATGTTCGCTGCCCCCTATTTCAGCTGGCACATTATTTCAATTGCCCCTGCTGCCGCAGAAAAAGCGCCACATCCAGGTGCTCCCGGCTCGGGTAGGCGGCACCCTCCAAATCGGCGAGAGTCCAGGCGATACGCAGCACCCGGTCGTAGCCGCGAGCCGTCAGCGTTCCGCGGTCCACGGCGGCGTTCAGTTCGCCGGTGAGCTTCGCATCCAAACGCAGCGGGCCGCGCAGAATCTTGCCGTTCATCTCCGCATTCGTCTTCAGTCCGTACGGCTCCAGGCGCTCACGCTGAGCCTGCCGCGCCGCCATGACGCGCTCACGAATCTGCGCCGAACTCTCGTTCACCTGACCGCCCGCAAGCTCCGTGGACGACACCTTCGGAACCGTCACATTCACATCAATGCGGTCCACCAGCGGGCCGGACAGACGCCCAAAATAGGCGCGACGCTCACGCGGGGCGCACGTGCACTCCGTACCGGTGCCCACGTTCATGCCGCAGGGGCACGGGTTCGCCGCCAGAATCAGCTGAAAACGCGCCGGGTACGTCGCCGACGCGCTCGAACGGTCCAGGGTCACGGTCCCCGACTCCAGGGGCTGACGGAGCGAATCGAGCACCGTGCGTTTGAACTCCGGCGCCTCGTCCAGAAAGAGCACGCCGCGGTGCGCTTTAGACACGCAGCCCGGGCGGGGAATACCGCTGCCGCCGCCCAGAATCGCCGGCGCGGAGGCGCTATGATGCGGCGCCTCAAACGGCGGCTGACGCACCAGCTCGCTCAGGTGCTCCCCCGCCGAGCAGAGGGAACGGATCGCGGTCACCTCCATCGCGGCATCGTTGTCGAGGGTCGGCAGGATGCTCGGCAGGCGCTCCGCCAGCATGGTTTTACCCGAACCGGGCGGGCCTGTCAGCAGCATGTGGTGACTACCCGCAGCGGCAATTTCCAGGGCGAAACGGCCCTGCGACTGACCGGCAACATCGCTCATATCCGAGGGAATTTCAGCCGGTCTCGCCACCGGTGCACTCGCCTCCGTCTGCGGGGCGGGCGGGTAGGTCAGCTTCTGGCTCTCAGCGCCGAGAGCGGCAAAAACCTCCGCCAGGCAGCGGAAACCGCTCACCTGCACGCCGGGAATGAGCGCCGCCTCCTCAGCATTTTCGGCGGGCACAATCACGCGGTGGTGTCCAGCGTCCACGGCGGCTTTGACCGCAGGCAGGATGCCCGGCACGGGGCGTAGCGTTCCGTCTAGCCCCAGCTCGCCCAGGAAGACGCTATCGCCGCTGGGGCGCAGTTTCTTCTCCGCCTGCAACGCCGCAACCACAATGGCAAGGTCGAACGCCGAGCCTCGTTTGGGCAGGGTCGCGGGGGTCAGGTTCACGGTGAGCCGGTGCTGAGTGAGGGTGATGCCGGTGTTCTTCGCCGCGGAGCGCACACGCTCTTTAGACTCGTTGAGGGCGGTATCGGGCAGACCCAGCAGAACGAAGCCGGGCAGGCCCTGCGAGATGTCAGCCTCGACGTCAACAATATGCCCGCGCAAGCCAACCAGCGCCACGGAATAGGTGCGTGCGAATCCCATTACGCCACCGCCTTCAGATGCTCAAAAGTGAAGGTTTCGCAGGTTCCGGTCACCGCAATAGCATCAATGCGAAAGCGCGGAAAATCCAGGTTCTCGCGCAGCCTGCACCAGAGAATCGCCAGCGAGCGCGTGCGGCGCGCCTTATCGCGGTCAATGGACGCGAACGGGTGCCCGAAGTCTTCGCTGCTGCGGGTCTTGACCTCAACGAAAACCAGTTCGTCCTCGGGGTCAATGGCGATCAGGTCGAGCTCGCCACGGATCTGTTCGTGTTCCAGCCCGGCGGGCGGTCGCCAATTCCTCTCCAGGATGCGGTAGCCGTTCGCTTCCAGGATGCGGGCGGTCAGCTCCTCGCCCCACCTGCCGACGCTGTGGGCGCGGGGCTGGGTTCGCTGGAGCTGGGTTCGCGGAGGCTGGGTGCTCTGGAGCAGAGGTCTGTTGGGTGCGCTTCGGGTTGCGGCGCGGGCTGTTATTCGGGCTGTTGTCATGGGTCTCTCCCCCGGTAGATAGCGGTAGTGCTTCTACTGTGCCCGCCGCGCGCGTGCCCGAACGCGGTTAACGAAAAACTGTGGATAACCTCGGCTCCTAGAAGGAATTAGAGGTTATCCACAGCCATTTATTTGAAATTTTGGGGCATATTTTTTAAAAACGCCGCTCGGGTGCCGATTCGACGCGTCATATTCGCGCGGTTTCATAACGCAGCTTCATCACGCGGTTTCAACACCCAGCTCTGCCGCCCAGCACCGGCGCGCCTACCCGTGCTTACCCCCGGCAAGGCGGTAAATCAGGCGTGAGCTAGGCGTTAAAGTCCGGCATTTCCGGCACGGTGAACTCCTGGTTGGGCAGGCGCTCCTCCACGTTCACGTCACGCACCGAGTAGGCGTGCACCTTCTTCACAAAGCGGTTGGAGCGGAATACATCCCACACCCACACGTCGCTCATGCTCACCTCAAAGTAGAGGGTGCCGTCCTGCACGTGCGGGGTGACGTCCACCTGGTTCGCCAGGTAGAAGCGTCGGTCGGTTTCTACCGCGTAGCTAAAGAGTGACATGACGTCTTTGTATTCGCGGTAGAGCGCCATTTGGGCGTCGGTCTCGTAGTTTTCGAGGTCTTCTGCGCTCACTACTCTTCCTTTCCTGGGCTTTTGTAGTACTGATTCAGCGGTGGCACGTTAGGCTTTCGCAGGCTTCCGAGGCGCGGTTTTCAGGAACACCACACGCTCTAGCCGCGCTGTGCCGCAGCCGCCTCAATCTGCTCGGCGGTCGCCGGAAGCGACCATGACAGTCGATGCTGCGGGCTGGGGCCCTGCACGCTAATCGCTTCGCGGTGCGCGGCAGATCCGTAGCCCTTGTTCTTTGCCCAGCCGTACCCCGGGTAGCGGATATCCAGCTGAACCATCAGCTCGTCACGTTCCACCTTCGCAACCACCGATGCGGCGGCGATGGAGGCGCACTTGTAGTCGCCCTTAATGACCATGGTCACCGGCATCTGCGCGGGCTCACCTGCACCGCCTGCGCCTTCCCACGCCTGGGCGAGCAGTGCGTTGTAGTGTGCCTGCGCCGGGTCCGGTGCCAGCGCACTGAACAGGTCCTCTTGCGGAGGGGTGAACCAGTCGTGCTTACCGTCCAGCAGGGCGGCGTCGGCACGGTATCCGCGGCGCGCCAGCTCGGCGAGCGCACGCTGGGCGGCAAGCCTCAGCGAGAGGGTCATGCCGAGCCGGTCAATATCTGCCGGTTCCACGTGCCCGACCGCCACGGCGCACCACTGGCGGATTTCGGGAACCATGGATTCGCGGCGTGCCGGTGAGAGCGCCTTGGAGTCGATCAGCCCGCCCACCTCGAGGGTGGCGTCCGGGGTGAGGATTGCGACGCCCACGGTGACCGGGCCCGCCATGGAGCCGCGGCCTACCTCGTCGATTCCGGCAACCGTGCGGGCGCCGGAGGCGAAGAGCTGCTGCTCATACTCGAGGTCGGCAGCTGGCGGGGTTGCTTTCGCGGGCTTAGCTTGAGCGGGTTTCGTTGTGCTCTTCTGGGCGCTCACCATCATTGCCACGCTCGCTTATTCGCTCGGGGTGGAGGTCGGTGCGGGAATCGAGGAGAACACCGAGCTCTGATCCTGCAGCAGACCGAAGTGGTTCAGCGGCCACGCCACCACGAACACGTTACCCTGCACGTCGTCCTTGGAGATGAACGCGGTGCCATCGCTAATGTGGTAGCGGGAGTCGGCGGAGTTGCTGCGGTGGTCACCCATGACGAAGTACTTGCCGGCGGGCACGGTCACCTTGAAGGGCATCTCCGAGGGCGGGTTGCCGGGGTACAGGTACGGTTCGGTAATCTCTACGCCGTTGACCTTGATCTTGCCGTTGCCGTCGCTTTCGACCACGTCACCGGGGGTGCCGATAACGCGCTTGACCAGGAAGTTCGAGGAGGTATCCGGCAGAATACCCGCGAAGGACAGGGCGTCCTTGAGCGGGCTGCTGGTCTTCTGGGTGGAGGGAATCCAGCCCTGAGAGTCCTTGAAGACGATGACGTCGCCGCGCTTAGGCTCGCTAAAGTAGGAGCCCGCCACGTTAATGAACACGCGGTCGTTGACCTGCAGGGTCTGCTCCATGGAGCCGGAGGGAATGTAGAAGCCGCGCAGCAGGAAGGTCTTGACCAGGAATGCGATGACCAGCGCGTAGAGGATGACGGTGCCGCCCTCACGTGCCTGCACCCAGAGCCATTCGCCGAGGCGGCCTTCTTTCTGCGCCTGGGAGTAGGTCAGCTCTGCCTGTTCGGCGCGCTTTGCCTTGCGGCGTTCCTTAGGGGTCATTTCGGAGAAGTCCTTGGTGGTTTCCACGTCTGCTGCAGTCTCCTCATCGGTGGTTTCTTCGCGCTTAGTGTTCTTCTCAGCGGAAGAAGTCGCAACGGCGGCATCTGCGGAGGCGGCGCTCGCCTCGGCGCTAGCTACCACCTCGTGATCACGCTCAGATGCACCCTTGGTATCGCTTTCGGTCGCCTCAGTAGCGCCCGCGGATGCCACCCAGGGGGTAGCCTTCTCGGTTGCAACCTTTTCAGCACCATCATTCTCTGCGGCGCTCTTTTCTGCAGCAGCCTTTTCGGCGGCGAGGCGCGCGAAGTATTCTTCCATTTCGCGGCGCTCGCGGCGGCTTTGAGGCTGGTATCCCTCAGGGAAGGGGCTGGTGTTCGCAGTGTTCTTGTCGTCTGCCATGCTGGAGTGAGCCTTTCGTTTGAGAGATACCTAGCTCGAGTGAAACGGTACCTAGCTATTGTATCGAGAGTGTTTGCGCTCTTGGGCTTTTATTTTCTGAGAGCGGCAAGGTTCTCAGAAAGCGAGGTCTCAGAATATGCAAAAACCGCTCCTCTCCCGCGGAATGCGGTTGGGGAGCGGTTTGCAACAGAATTCTGTATCTATAAAGATTAGAACTCGCGCTTCTCGCGGATACGAGCAGCCTTACCGTGGCGGTCGCGCATGTAGTACAGCTTTGCACGACGGACGTCACCGCGGGTCACAACCTCGATCTTCTCGATGGAGGGAGAGTGAACGGGGAAGGTACGCTCAACACCAACGCCGAAGGAAACCTTGCGGACGGTGAAGGTCTCGCGAACGCCTGCACCCTGGCGGCCAACGACGAAGCCCTTGAAGACCTGGATACGGTGGTTCTTACCTTCAACGATCTTAACGTGAACGTTCAGGGTGTCACCGGGGCCGAATGCGGGGACGTCGTCACGGAGGGACTTCTTGTCGAGGAAGTCAAGAGTCTGCATAGTTGTAGATCTCCAGAGTCATCTGCCGCAGGTCAAATAGACTCAGATTGCTCTGCCCCACTGCGGGACAGAAAACTTGATGCTTCGGACAGGATTGGTACCCGAAGGTTGACATCGTTGGTCGCTCTTCCCCCTGCGGCAGGGGCGTGCCCGATGTCAACACAATGCTCCATTATCCCAATGCGCCCGCGTTTATGCAAGCATCCGGGGAGCACTTTTAGAAGGGGGGTTCGTCACTCTGCGCTCCCCCGCTCTGGGATGCGCCGTCCTGTACCGGAGCACCCGGAGCGGTCATGCCCGGCGCCTCCGGGTTCTGCTGGGGTGCGCCTTGCAGGGAGCCTTCATTGACCGTACGCTTCTCCACGGTGCGGGCAAAGATGCTCGTACCGTAGTTCAGGTCGTGGCCAATGCCGAGGGCGTCCACTTCTACCGTGGTGCCCTGCGTGCCGTCTTCGCGGTTCCAGCGGCTAATGCGCTGGCGGCCGCTCACAACCAGCGGCTGCCCCTTCTCAATGGAGGTGGCGATGTTCTGCGCGAGGCGGCGGTAGGCTTTCACGGTGTACCAGTTGGTGGTGCCTTCTTTCCAGGTGCCGGTGGCGTCCTGCCAGCGCGGGGTGCTGGCGAGGCGAAAGTTCACGACGGGCACCCCGTTGGGCAGGGTGCTCAGTGCCGGGTCGGAGGCGGTGAATCCGCGGATCAGGATGGTGTCGCTCATGGTTTCTCCTTAGAAACTAGTGGGTGGGTTCCTTCACCTTGCCAGCGCTGAGCCGACCCCGCATCCGGCGGTTACCGCTTCTGTGGATAACCTCGCGTTTTGCGGTTTTGGGCACCGCCTGTGGATAGAGTTTTTGAACTTTTCACCCCGTTTTTTCAAAAATCGCCCGCGGGCAACATGCTTCCTGCAGAAATATGACGGCTACGCCCCATTCGACGTCGTGATAGGTATCTCAGCGTCGGGGCGGCTATTTTTGCCTTCAAGTTCACTATTTCAGCCCCGTGCCCTCTATCCTTGATGATGCGGTGCACTCAGCCCCGTCCCGTCTACCCGCCTTGGAGAACCCGTGAGCAAAAAGCCCGCGAACAACAACCTGCCCTCCCTGCAGGAACTTCAGCAGATGCAGCGCAACCTGCCCAAGCTGCCCGATTCGATGGACCCGCAGAAGAAGCGCCTCATTTATGGCCTGCTCGCCCTGTTCGCCGTGATCGTGCTGATTATTGGTCTGGTCTACGTGAGTAAGAACGGTGTGGACGGGCTGCTCGGTTCGGATACGACGACCTCCGCCACCGATGAGGAAGAAACCACCGTTGCCACGGAAACCCTCGCCGAGGTCAAGAACCCGTACAAGGCGGTTGATCCCGCGACCGCGCTCGCACCGGATCTGGCGACCGCGAAGAGCGAGCTGGCGTCCCTGCAGGTGAAGGAACGCGCATCGAAGGCTGGCTACTCTCGTGATCAGTTCGGTCCCGCCTGGGATGATGTTGACGGCAACAAGTGCAATACCCGTGACGACATTCTGCGCCGCGACCTGACCAATGTTCGTTTCAAGGTCAGGACCCACGCATGCACCGTGATTAGTGGCACTCTGAACGACCCGTACACCGGCAAGACCATCGAGTTCAAGCGCGGCAAGAAGACCTCCTCGGCTGTGCAGATTGACCACGTGGTGGCTCTTTCGAACGCATGGCAGACCGGCGCGCAGGATTTGACCGCAGAGCAGCGCCGCCAGCTGGCGAACGACCCGGAGAACCTGCTCGCTGCAGACGGCCCGGCAAACCAGCAGAAGTCCGATGCGGACGCCGCCGACTGGCTGCCGAGCAACACCGCCTACCGCTGCACCTACGTGGCACGCCAGGTGCACGTGAAGGCGAAGTACATGCTGTGGGTGACCGCGGACGAGAAGAAGGTTATGGAGCGCGTCCTCAACTCTTGCAAGGACACGAACCCCACTAAGAAGTAGCCCCGACCAAGAAGTAGCTTCCCGGCACGCACGCAAAAAGCATAAAGAAAACCGCCCCGCACCCTGAGTTTAGGGTGCGGGGCGGTTTTTACATGTGGCGCCCCAGGAGGGAATCGAACCCCCGACCAAGAGATTAGAAGGCTCCTGCTCTATCCTCTGAGCTACTGAGGCCTTCCTCTAGGGTACATGAGAATTTATGCTTCTCATGCACAGCACATCTCACGCGGGGGGGGGCTGTTCCACTGAGCTACCCAGCCAGGCTGGCGAACTATGAGTTCGCGCTAGGAGCCTACCTTGGCGGCTTCCCGTTCTGCCTTCTTCACCTCGCGGCGGCGTGCACGGCGGCTTGATGCGCCGGGGAACAGCTGCCACCACAGACGGATGGTGGTGCGGCGAATCTGCGTGGGGTGCAGGCTCACGTACACCAGGCGGCGGGTTGCCAGGTCGAGGGCGACCAGGTAGATGATGTAGCCCAGGCAGATGACCGTCGCGATGAGTCGTCCCATGTCCTGGTTAAAATCGCGCAGGTAGGGTGAGACGTTCAGCTGGTCGCTCACACCATACGCCATGAAGAACAGCGTGGTGATGAAGTACCACATGAGCTGGAAGTGCGAGCGCAGGCCGGTTGCGGCGAGCATCGGGATCGCCCAGAGCAGGTACCAGGGCTGAATCATGGGGCTGCACAGGAGCATGAACAGGATCGCGAGGCCGGCGTGGCGCACGATGTTGCGGTCGCGTCCAACGAATGCCATGGCTACTGCGCCGAGCATGCCGATGCCCTTGCCGACGGTTTCGATGAGCTTGCGGATGACCTCGAAGGCGTCGCCCTGAACGAACAGGGATGCTGCACCAATGACCAGGCCGAAGGGGGTGTACCAGATGTACTGGCCGCCGGTGGTGGACAGTGCCTTAATCCAGCCGAATTCCAGTCCGGTCACCCAGCCCATGAGCGCCATTTCGGCGAGCAGCAGCACACCGGAGAGCGCCCAGAAGATGAACTTGCGCGGCCAGGAGGCGTTCTTACCCGCCCAGAGCAGGCCCACGAAGGGCAGCACCACGAGGGCGAGCGGCTTGACGGCAACACCGAGGGCTACGAAGGTCACGCCGAGCGGGCCGCCCCACCAGGTGTCGCGGTAGCGCTTGGCGTAGTAGAGGCCGCCGAGCATGAACATGGTCATGAGCGAGTCGTTGTGGCCGCTGGCGATGAACGATGCGATGAACAGCGGGTTCGGGCCGATCTGCCAGAGGGCGCGGACCTGGTTGAAGCCGTGTGCCTTGGCGAGTTTTGCCACGTAGAAGAGGATGCCGATGACCGCGAGCACGGAGAGCAGGCGGAAGTAGAAGAGGGAGAGGTCGATGTTTTCCCCCGCCAGGCGCACAATCCACTCTTCGAGCTTGAGGGAGACCGGTCCGTACGGAGGCGGGGATTCCGCCCACATGGGGTCCGCACCGTTCTGCATGAAGTTCGAGATTTCGGAAACGCCATGCTTGTACGGGTTGAGGCCGTGCGCCATGACCATGCCCTGACCGTAGTAGGAGAACATGTCGCGGCTGTAGATGGTGAACGCGAAAATCTGCGGCAGGGACCAACTGGCGGTGACGGCAATCATCCACCGCATGGCGTTGGGTTCGTTCCAGTCGCCCATTTTCTGGTAGATTCGCAGCCATTCACGGCACATGATCATAGCGCCGAGGGCGAGCAGAATAATGCCGGTGATGACCCATGCGGCTTCGAATCGGATGGCTCGAATAATGTCGTAGCGCCAGAAGCTGGAGCTGTCGGCGAGCCAGCCGACGGCGTAGGAGCCGAGGGTGACCATGATGGAGCCGATGGTGCCGATAATCACCGTGCGCAGACGGTGGTTATTGACGTAGTCCAAGAGTTTGGGTGAGAGAGGTGCGTCGTGTGCGCCGGGGGTGGTGAGCCGGTGTGCTAGCTCCTTTGGTGCGCGCATAACTCCCTTTCTGTCTGCATCGTCGTTCTGGTTTTTATCATACCGGAGCCCTTGGATGCACTTACGAGAATCACTGTTGCGAAGGCGGTCGTGGACGTTCCTCAAGGGCACGCAGAGGGGTGCAGTTCTCCCCCATTGCCGCTGTTTGCGCATCCGCCTGTGCCGTCTTGCACCATCTTGTGCCCTTTTGTGACGTGCTGCCCGCCGGGCCGGCGGCATTTGGGGGTAGAGTGGGAGGGTGAGTATTTCTAGTGAACGTATTGTATGGATTGACTGCGAGATGACCGGCCTGGACGTGGAGAATGACGCTCTCGTCGAGGTGGGCGTTCTGGTCACGGATGCCGATTTGAACATTCTGGGTTCTGGCGTTGAGTTCGTCATCAAGCCCGGTGATGAGTCTCCTGCCGGTGCGCTGGAGAACATGAATGACTTTGTGCGGTCGATGCATGAGGCGTCGGGTCTGCTACCCGATATTGAGCACGGTGTGTCGATGGATTACGCGCAGGAGCAGGTGCTTCGTTACATCAAGAAGTATGTTCCGGTGGCGGGCAAGGCGCAGCTGGGCGGCAACTCGGTGGGCATGGATAAGCGTTTCTTGGAGCGCTACATGCCCGAGGTCATGGCGCACCTTCACTACCGCGTGATTGACGTGTCCACCATTAAGGAACTGGCGTCGCGCTGGTACCCGGCGGCTCGTCACAGCGCCCCGGCGAAGACCGGTAACCACCGCGCACTGGGTGATATCAAGGACTCGATTGATGAGTTGAAGTATTACCGTCGCGCTATTTTTGTGCAGCAGGGCCCGGATGCGATTGCGTCGGCGCAGATTGCGCGTGAGGTGGAGGCTGAGCGTGCCGCACGCGAGGCTGCTGAGCGCGAGGCTGAGGCTTCCGTTTCTGAGGCGGCTGAGGCATCCGAGGCGTAAGCACGACATGTAACGAGCATCACGGCTTTTCAACTTGGCAGGTTTCTGAATCTCCTGTACAGTAGTATCCGTTGCATATCGCAAGGGAAACCAAGCGAAGCACATGGTGGTCGTAGCTCAGTTGGCAGAGCGCCTGGTTGTGGTCCAGGAGGTCGCGGGTTCAACCCCCGTCGATCACCCCGATGGAAAGGGTCGTTATGGTTATCCGTAACGGCCCTTTCGCTTACCCTCAATCCGGTTCACCCGCACACGGTGTACCCTGCAAGTTCCCGTTCAACAGTTCCCGTTCAACACAAGCAAAGGATGAAACCGTGGCTATTCGCCCCATCGTTATTCACGGCAACCCCGTTCTGCACCGCCCCGCGGCACCCGTCACCGAGTTTAATGATGAGCTCAAGGAACTCGTGGCTGACATGTACGAAACCATGGACGCATCCAACGGTGTGGGCCTGGCGGCACCGCAGATTGGTGTGGGCCTGCGCATCTTCACCTACAAGATGGAGAATGAGGACGGCGTTCCCCCGCGCGGCTGCATCATCAACCCGGTACTGACCCTGGGCAAGATTTCTACCGCTGACCCGGACCCGTACGAGGAGGAAGAGGGCTGCCTGTCCTTCCCTGGTTACGGCTTCCCCCTCAAGCGCGCCGAGTGGGTGACCGTGAATGGTCTTGACGAGCACGGCAACCCCGTCCACTTTGAGGCGACCGGCTGGTTCGCACGCTGCATGCAGCACGAGACTGACCACCTGGACGGCAAGCTGTACGTGAACCGTCTGAACAAGAAGTGGACCGGCAAGATGAAGAAGGTCGTGAAGAAGGAAGGCTGGACCGTCGACGGTAACTCGTGGATGCCCGGCGTGGATCCGGATCCCTTCGGCCACTAATTACGAGCTCTTCTGAAGGTCAGAGGCCTTTCGAGGAGTTTAAAACGAAGACCGCGAATGCACTCTAAAAGCGCATTCGCGGTCTTCGTTTTCCATCAGCCGCTGATATTTTTCACCGGCTAACGGTAGCGTGAAACGGGTCATCCTATGAGCCGGGTTCTGTCTAAAACGCCGCCCGAAGGGGCGTTTTGAGGCAATCATCTATCTAGAACGTACGTTGCCGCACGTCTCAAGCAGCCTACCCGAATACGCACCCCACCTCCGTGAAGGAAGCTGACGGGGATCGGGCGCACTACCCTACCATGGCGTATTCTGTTTGACCTTGCTCCGAATGGGGTTTACCTAGCCGGGCACGTCACCGCGCCCGCTGGTGGTCTCTTACACCACCCTTTCACCCTTACCGCGGCGAACCGCGGCGGTTTACTTTCTGTGGCACTGGCCTGCGGGTTACCCCGAGTGGATGTTATCCACCATCCTGTGCTGTGGAGCCCGGACTTTCCTCGAAGCACGTGTGCCTCGCGATTGCCCAGACGGCCCGTTTCACCCAACCCATTATACGCACACCCTTGGAGGTGGCTATTTCCCGGGTTCGCTTCGCGGGTACACGGGGGTACACTAGCGACCTCGCGGGCACGCTGACGTCTCGCAACTACACTGCGCCTCGTAGCTACACTGCGTCTCGCGGGTACACTGGAGAGATGCTGATTCTTCTTCCCCCGTCTGAAGGTAAGACCCCCGCCCCGGCTGGCAACGCGCCCGTATGCTTCGCTGACCTCTCGTTCCCTGAGCTGACCGCCGAGCGTGAGAGCGTCCTGGAGGAGCTGGCGGCAGTTAGCTCGGGCCCCGATGCTCTCACGGAGCTCAAGGTGGGTGCATCCCTCGCAGCAGAGGTGGAACGCAATACCCGCTTGCTGACCGAACCGGCACAGCCCGCAATCCGCACCTACACGGGTGTGCTCTTTGAGGCGCTGGATTATGCGAGCTTCTCCCCCGCCGAACGCGATGCCGCGCACTGGTCGCTACTGATTTCTTCGGCACTGTGGGGTATTCTGCGCCCCGAAGACGCAATCCCCGCCTACCGCCTCTCGATGGGCGTGAAGCTGGGATCGGTGGGTGCGCTCGCCTCCTTCTGGAAAGGTGCGCTGGGTACCACACTGGAAGCGACTGCGAGGGACCAGCTGATTCTAGATTGCCGTTCTGCCGCCTACGCAAAGTCGTGGGTGACTCCCCCGTCGCAGACTCTGGCGGTTCGTGTGGAGCGTGTGGCTGCTGATGGTTCGCGTAAGGTCGTCTCGCACATGGCGAAGCATTACCGCGGCCTGTTTGCACGCTACCTGATTCAGTCGGGTTTGGCGGCTCGTCCAATTGATGGCTCTACGGCTGGTATTGCCGAATTTTTGGAAGCGGTCAGCGAGGATTGGTCGGTGGAGTGTACCCTGCCGACGGCGCGTAAGGCGGGTATTTTGACGCTGCTGGTGCATGAGCAGTAGGTTGCCCAACTATTTGTTTCCGCTTATTTTTTGCATCATATTGAAAATTTTTTAACTATTTTTCTAGTGGCTTAAATCTGTATTACCCCTTGTAAAACCACATTTCCCCACATTTTAGGGGTAGCTTTTGATGAGCAGAGAAGGCGGTTAGTGTCCAACTATCCGCCTTCTTTTTGCGAGTAAAAATGTTTATAGTATTAAACGGCTCGCCATTGATGGTGGGTATTTCACTCACAAACACTCATATTCTCAACTCAGCACACATGGAAACACGTCACGCCACGTACGTATAGCAAACGACTAGAGGCTTACCCAATGGTTATTGGTTTGCTAGCGTAGAAGTAACCACTCAGAAACACATCGATGGGACAACGTTATGTCTACTTTTTCCTCTCGTCGCGCCCTCATTAAGGGTGCGGCAGCGCTAACAGTCGCCGGCGCGTTGGGCGCACACCATGCCGGTGAGCAGGGCGCTCAGGCTGCCACCTTGGACGTTAAGACTAC
Organism: Rothia mucilaginosa ATCC 25296; assembly: GCF_000175615.1. GTDB lineage: Bacteria > Actinomycetota > Actinomycetes > Actinomycetales > Micrococcaceae > Rothia > Rothia mucilaginosa. The sequence goes on from NZ_ACVO01000003.1 coordinate 32,104, forward strand.
TCCGCTGACGTTCAAGATTACTGAGGCGTCGTTTGATATTAGCGGCTTCAACCTCAGCTACGAGATTACCGGCCTGCAGGCCGTGATTGATAGCGGCCTGTACACCCCGTACATTGAGGTTGGCTACTACACCAAGGAGAAGGGCTTCACCCAGTTCTATTTCTTCTCTCTTGAGCCGAAGAAGCGCATCGAGAATGATGTCTACATTAGGCATCACGTCATTGATCCTGAGATCACCGGTGGCCCGAATGCAGACTTTGGTGTTCGCCTGTCTCTTCGTCCGCGCCGTGAGCAGTACACCATTCTGCGCACTCTTGAAGTTCGCCCCAAGATTGACACGGAGTTCGCGTGGGCACCTTTCATTGTGGACATTGATATGGATGGCGAGTACGCCCCCGATATCTACAGGTCATGTAAGGCAAAGGTTCTGCTGCTCGATAAGGAACGTTGCTTCTACCCTAAGCGTGCGGTGACCCGCGGCGACCTGATGGATGCAATCTACCGAGGCGCCCGCTCGCCGAAGGTGAAGCTTCCTGTGCGTTCTCCTTTCCCGGATTTGTCCCCGAAGGATGAGCGTTACCCGGCGTATATTTGGGCGTATCAGAACGGTCTGACTTCCGGCTGGTCTGACGGTAAGATGCACCCGGAGGCGGTGGCTAGCCGCGCTACGATGGCTGCGTTCTTCTACCGTTACTTTATGCTTACCCCCGGTCGTCGTTCTTATTGGTTCCGTCCCACTACCCCGCAGGATATGAAGCCGGGTGCCCCGTTCTACACCGAGTCGGTGTGGCTGCACTCGTCGGTGAATATCGATACGAGATATCACTATAAGAGCAAGGATTTCCGTCCGACCAAGACTGCTACCCGCGAGGAGCTGGCTCGTGTCCTGTCAATGCTCGACATGCTTGACACCATCCCCAACAGCCCCTATATCGATGATTAGGATTCGGCAGGTGCCTTGAACCGTACGGTTGCCCCTGCGTGTTTTAGCTTGGGTTGACTTCTAAGAACAGCAGCTGAAGATAGTGGCTATAGAAGGGGCGGTGAGAGTTTTTCTCTCACCGTCCCTTTTTGTGTGCCCGTTTTCTGGTACTGGCGCTGCTGGGTGCCGTTTTTAGCGTTGGTGATGCTTCCATTTTTGTCTCTCTATTGTGTGGTCTTTTTGGGGTTTGGGCTTTGTATAAAACATGGGCGTAATTTTTGAATTTTTTGTCTTATAACTCTCTTCGACATGTTTTTTCTCGTGTTTTCATTGAATGTTCGAGTCAGGGGTTGGTAGGCTGAGATTGCACTTCAGCATGCTGCCGCTTCGGGTTCTCTACGATATGGATTCGGTGTGGATTCGGTGCGGTGGACTGTCACTCATTTATCCTCTCAACTTCTTTTCTCATTCGTCCTCTTTCATGCAGAAAATTCAGATTGGATAATGATGTCCTCGTTCTTTAAGCCTGCTCGCAGCACGCACCGAAAAGTTGCGGGTGCTTCCCTGGTTTTGGGTTTGAGCCCGCTGCTGGCTTTGACGCCGGTGGCGGCTCAGCCGGCGCCCGCTTCCCCCGCCCAGCAGGCAACTACTCAAGAAACACCGGCCCGTCAGGTGCCTCAAGTGCAGGGTGGCGATCCCGCCTCTGAGCTGGAGAACATTGATTTGAAGGTCACGACGGGTCCCCTCAATATTTCTCAGGGCGGTATCGTGTCGGTGACAACCTCTCCGTTGAGCGCCGAGTTTAGGCAGAAGTACACGTTCCACGAGCTCGCGTTGGTGGAACGTGGTTCCACGTACGTCCATGTCGGGCATCATAATTATGTTCCCCTCACTCAGTACGGTGGTATGGTTAGGGACCTCAAGCAGCAGGGCAATGTGCGAGAGAACCCGGATGGTAGCCTCACTTTCACACTCGTTGTTCCCGCCCAAGTTGTTGAGGCTCAAGAGGGGACTCTCTTCGATACGGTACTGACGTACTACCCGTCGAATGAGTATGCGCCGGATCCGTTGACGTGGTCGAATCGCCGGGTAATCCGCACTCCTACCGAGGTAGTGCAGGACGCTAAACCTACGAAAACCACCTACCTCTTCAGTTCACCTTCTATCGAGCATCCGGAAGAGGATACAACCCTGACGGTTGAGGGTTTCCATATCCTCTCGAAAAGCACCTTTTGGGGTCCTGAAGGCCCGGCGGTCCTGACCCTCTATGAGGTTGATCCGGTGACTGGACAGGGTATTGGTTCGCCTGTGTTTACTCAGAATCTGAATTACACCAGGTGCAATCAGTACTGTGATTCGTTCTTGAACGACCATTTCAGTACGGATATCACGATTCCCGGGGGTACTCTCAAAGCGGGCAGGCTGTACAGGATTGGTTTCTACGGCGGTGGTTATCCTGGTCCGGGTTCCGAGGAATACCCTGGTGCATGGATGACCGATGTAGCAGATTTCATCCCGGTAGGTACCCCGGAGCAAGATGCAGCTCCCACCAGCATCTATGTCTCGGGAGATAAGATGAGCCCTTATCGCGAGAATAATACTTTGAAGGTGACTGTTTTGGGTCTGCCGCCGCTGTCCAAGGGCTACTACCGTTTCTCCTTGCAGCCGATTGATGATCATGGCCGTCCGACCGGGCAGAAGTCTTGGGAGAAAGTGATTCCTGCCGAGAGCATTCAGAAGGGTCGTACAGAGCAGACGCTTTCTCTTCCCGGCTATGCCCTGAATTTTGAGGGGGCCTATAGGCTCTTTGTGGAGAAGGTAACCCCGAATCAGGGTGATGCTGTCGATTCGGTTGAGCAGGTTGCTTCCAAAGATCTGGACTTGGATATCAGTCAGGAACGGGAAATGGAGGCTGCCAGGAAGTGGATTGTGAACCGTCAAATTCTGCCAGGCTACCCCACTGATCGCGATTGGACATCAGTGAATCGCCGTTCTGTGACGGTGGCATTGCACCGGTTAGCGGGCGCGCCGCAGGTTGAGCTTCCGGCAGTCAGCCCTTACACGGATATTACGCCGGATGACCCTGACTATACCGCGATTATTTGGGCTCGTCAGCGGGGTATTACGTTCGGCTGGGTTGATGGTCGCTTCCACCCGAATGAGCCACTTTCGGACCGTTCCACGGCTGCGTTCCTCTACAGGTATCAGCGATTCCAGGGGGAGGCGTCACCAAGCTTACCGACGTCTCCTTCACTGCCGGACTCTAACCCGAAGAAACAGACGCATTTCCCGCTTAGCTCTCATTGGCGGCTTTGGATCAGCCCGGAGACTGCTTTTTCACGTGAGTCTCGCTGGGCTATTGAGCAACGTATCTGGGGTTACATGCCTGATCAAGGTTACTTCTATGAGAGCTTTGGCGGCTTCAAGATGTCGTACCGTCAGGTGGCTGTGATGCTGTACCGTATGGAGCACGGCGGCAGCCACCTCAGGTAACGCCTGGTCGTGGTGAGGGGTAACCGGTGGGCTGGGATGCTCGACGTAGTTCGGCTTTTCAGCCCGCCGGCACCGCCTCGGTTTCCCCCTCTCCAGCGACTTCTCTTGCCTGATACCAGGCTTTACGGGGGCTTCTTCTTCCCTAGTCTGGCTTTTCAGGTTCTATCCGCTCAACTTCTTCACTCACTTCATCTACTCACTCATTTCAATCACCGTATAAATTTTGTAGATGGGATTATGATGTCTTCATTCTTCGCCTCACGAGGTGCCCCGCACCATTCTGAGTCCCCGCGCCATCCGGCGAGCGCCCGCGCGCTCAGCCTTTCCCTGCTGCTGGGTTTGAGCCCGCTTGCGGGTATTGCTCCTGCGGCGCTGGCAGCGCCTCAAGAAACACCCACGCAGAACGCGCCCGTGCAGAACGAACCTGCCCAGAACAAACCTGCCCAGAACAAGCCTGCACAGGGTGATAAGCAGGATGCTTCCCTGCCGACCCTGCGCGTGTCCAGCGGCTCCCTCGACATTCTTCATGGCGGTACCGTGCACGTGGAGGGTACCGGGCTGAGCCCGGAGTTCTTGGCGCACCATGAGTTGCGTAGCCTCACGATTGCCCCGAAGGGTTCTTCGACCTACGCTAACCCCTACCAGAAGGTCGATTACCCCGGCTTTGTCTTTGACGCCCCGAAACCGGCTGCTGACGGCAGTTTCAGTGCCGACCTGACGGTTCCGGCGAATAGTCTGCCGGCAAACCTGGAGTACGAGGTTATTCTGACCTACCGCCCCGTAGATGAGGCGCACCCCTATGCGTGGAACACTGAGGACCGCGTCCGTACGGCGCTGCCGGTGGAGCGCAACCTCCCGGAGGCCGTGCTCCCCTCCATCACCTATGATGTTTCGGCTATTTCTGAGGAGCAGATTGCTTCCGGCCAGCCGATTGAGGTGACGCTGACGGGTACCGGTTTTCAGGATGTCAGCTCCGTGGACTTCACCCTAGCCGAGCATGACGAGCAGGGAAAGGTCACGAACGATAACGTGGCTTCGCTTGGTGAACTGAAAGCACCGGATACGGAAGAGAATCAGCGCATTTTCAAGGGTCTGATTCCTAACGGCTATTTCCAGAAGAAGGTCACTATCCCTGCGGGAATCCTGAAGTCCGGTAAGGGGTATTCCCTGGGTGTTTCCGGTGTAGAAACCGACGGATGGAATAAATGGGATAAGTTGTCGCGTAAGTTCCCCTTCGTTCCTGTGGGCAATAACCCTGCGCGCATGGCATATCAGGATAATTCGTTCAGGAATACCCTGCCGAAGGTATCTGTTGCTGCGCAGGATTTTGATCCCGGTCAGGACCGCGTCTATAAGGTGACTATTTCTAATATTTCCCCCGAGGTGGACCTGGGGTACTACCTTGAGTCTGTGGCGATTTATAACGCTACCTCTGGTGAGAAGGCACCTTTTGCGGTGAATAATGTAGCGGAGCAATACTATAAGCGTGACGAGCTGGTAACCCGCAATGCTGACGGTACTCTGACCGTGGAGGTTGAGTATAAGGTTGACGGTTATTCCAGCTATAGGCCGACTTCTCGCGGTTCAGTGGCTGAAGTGCGTGTGGTGTTCTCGGACTATGAGTATTTGTACGGTCACCATAAGTTCACGGTGAGCACCCAGCTTCCGATGGCGCCTCTTGCCGCTGATGCTTTTGATTGGGTGAACCCGGCAAATGTTCAGTTGAAGGTCGATTCGGGAACCCTCAATATTTCTCAGGGTGGCACGGTGTCGGTGACGACTTCTCCGTTGAGCGCTGAATTCCGTAAGAAGTACACTTTCTACGAGCTGGTTCTGGTGCAGCGCGGATCGTTGTACGCGTATGCGGAACACAATAGTTATGCGCCTCTCGACGAGTACGGCGGGTTTCTCAAGGACTTGAAGCCCCAGGTGCGGGAGAACCCGGACGGTAGCCTCACCTACACGTTTGAGGTTCCCCCGCAGTACATTGAGGCTGCCGACGGTGAGCTCTTCGATGTGGTGATGACGTACTACTGGTCGTCGGATGAAGCTGAGCTGGAACCTTGGAGTTTGGCGGACCGTTTGTATGCTCGCGCCCATATTGATGTGGTTCAGGATGCGCAGCCGACCCGTGGGACCTACACCTTCAGTCAGTCCGCTATCGATGACCCGTGGAAGGATACGACGCTGCGGGTTGAGGGACGCCATATCCTCTCCCAGGCTAGTGAAATGGTTGGTAATGATTGGCCGGTCATCGCTATCTATGAGGCTGACCCTGCAACGGGAAAGATGGTGGGTGAGCCTGTGTTCACTCAGCGGGATGACTACACGTACTACGGGGTTAACACCAGGTGGTTCCGCAATAACTATTTCAGTGCGGAGCTGAAGATTCCTGCGGGTACGTTGAAGCCGGGCAAGCTCTACTTTATTGGTATGTATGGGAACGGGTTGCCTTACCCCGGCATGGAAGATTCTCCGGGTTCTATGCTGAATGATGTTGCGGAGTTCCTGCCGGTGCATTCTCCCGAGCAGGACTCTGCGGGGCCCACGCTGCACCTTGGGTCGGTGGGGCTGAACCCGTACGCGCGGACGAACTTGTTTACGGCGCGCGCTACCGGGCTCTCTGCACCGGGTGAAGGATCGTACCGTCTCTCGGTGCAGCATGTTGATGAGCAGGGGCGTTTGACCGGTCAGACGGTGTTCCAGCAGGCGATTCCCGCTGATCGCATCCAGGATGGCAGGGTGGAGCTGAATCTGACGATTGATCAGCAGCTGAGCTATTCGGGCGCTTATCGTCTGGTCTTGGAGAAGGTCACCCCCGGTAAGGATGGTGCTGGCGAGTCGGTGGAGCAGCTTGCTGTCGAGGATATTCCTCTGAAGCTGACGCGTGAGGATGAGTTGCAGGCTGCTGAGCAGTGGTTTGCTGAGCGTGATATTTTGCCTAATCCTTCGCCGATGTCCTGGCATAGCGGTATGACGCGCCACGATGTGACGGTGTCGCTGTACCGCCTGGCGGGTTCCCCGAAGGTGGAGCTGCCTGCTTTTAGCCCGTACGCGGATGTGGCAACGAACGACCCGGACTACGCCGCGTACATTTGGGCTCGTCAGAAGGGCATTACGTTCGGCTGGGCGGATGGCAAGTTCCACCCGGAGGCGAAGCTTTCGACCCCGTCGACGGTGGCGTTCATGTACAGGTACCAGAAGGCGATGGGTCAGGTCACGCCGAAGGTGCCGACCTCTGCCTCGTTGCCGCGTAGCTCGTCTGTGCCGGGCAACCAGGGTGCGCCTCGGAGTGCTAGCGGTTGGCAGCATAAGGTTCGTCAGGGTAGCGCTTTCTGGCGTGAGGCTCAGTGGGCTGTTGATTACCGCATGTGGGGTTACCGCGTTGATGGGGAATACGTCTATGAGGACTTTGATAGGTCTTTCGTTTCCTCTGGTGATTTTGCGTTGATGCTGTACCGCTTGGCGCACGGCGGTAGCCACCTCAAGTAGCGCCGGGTTGTGGTGAGTGAGGTAACCGGTGGGCTGGGATGTTCGACGTAGTTCGGCTTTTCAGCCCACCGGTGCCGCCCCGGTTTTTCTTCCTTGCCTCTGCGAGTTCTTTTGCCCAGCACCAGGCTTTATGGGGCTACTTCTCCCCTGTTGAGGGTTTTCTTTTCACGCTTTATTTGCTCAACTTTTTCACTTGCTTCATCTACTCACTCACTTCATTCACCGTACAGTTTTTTGTAGATGGGATAATGATGTCTTCATTCTTCACACCACGAGGTGCCCCGCACCATTCTGATACCCCGCGCCACCCGGCGAGCGCCCGTGCGCTCAGCCTATCGTTGCTGCTGGGTTTGAGCCCGCTTGCAGGTATCACTCCGGCGGCGCTGGCAACACCGACCCAGGCAGCACCTGAGCAGCAGGCACAACCGGCACAGGCGACCCCCGCTCAGGCAGACCCGGAACAGGCGACCCCCGCCTCCCCCGCCGCAGCTCAAGAAGATGCTGACGAATCCACGTCTTCGCTTCCGGAGGCGGATGATTCTCGCTATCCTGAAGTGAATGATTCTCGCCATCCTGAAATGGAAGGGTTTAAAGTCTCTCCTGAGACTCTCAACATTTCTCGAGGCGGCACCGTAACGCTGACGACGCCTCCGCTCAGTGCTGAATTCCGCCAGAATTACGAATTCTACGAATTTTCTCTGGTTGATCGCGGTTCTTCGTACTTCAAAGCCGCGTATGCCCGCATTGACGGATATGCCTACTTTGGCTACCTCTTTGACCGTGACCCCAACCCGAAGCAGATGGTAGAAAACCCAGACGGGAGCTACACCTTCTTCCTCAATATTGGGCCGTACATTATTGAGGCTAAAGAAGGCACTCTTTTCGACGTCATTCTGACGTACCACAAGAAGGGCCACCGGAAGGATTTTTGGCCGTCCGAATTCCGTTTTGTGGCGCGTGCACCTATTAATGTTGTGCAGGACCCTAAGCCGACTGAGACGACGTACATTTTCAGTGTGCCCGCGATTGATGACCCGTGGAAGGATACGACTCTGACGCTTGAGGGGTTCCATATTACTACGAGCGGTAGTCGAGAGGGCAAGGACGGTCCGGCGCTTCTGGCCTTTTATGAAGTCGACCCGAAGACCGGAAAGATTGTAGGCGAACCCGAATTCACCACTCGGATTCCGTACCCGGCTTCCCGTAGTGGAGAGCGCGTTTATTTCCTGAATGAGCAATTTAAGACGTCTATTACGATTCCTGGGGGCACGCTTAAGCCGGGTAAGGTCTATAAGATTGGTTTCTACGGTAAAGACCGTCCGGAGGATGAGAAGTACCCCGGTGAGTTGCTGAATGATGTTGCAGATTTCATTCCGGTACGTTCGCTTAATAAGGAATCGGCGAGCCCTGAGATGTTTCTGAAGGCTACGACGGTGAGCCCCTATGATGAGGAAAATATCCTTCAGGTGCGCGCCGTCGGTTTGAAGAAGCAGCCTGGGGTCTCTTACCGTTTCTCGGTGCAATATGTTGACGCGCAGGGACTTCTGGCCGGTCAGAAAACGCTGGTGCAGGAGATTGCTGCTGAGAACATCCATGACGGCACGGTGGATGAGAAGCTGAACGTCCCCGGTGCGCCGCTGAATTATGACGGCTCGTACAGGCTCTTCTTGGAAAAGGTGACTGCCGGCAAGGACGGTACGGTTGAGTCGGTTGAGCAGCTTACTTCGAAGGATCTACAGCTACAGTTTACGAAGAATAAGGAGGTCAACGCCGCCTGGGCATGGTTTAAGCGCCGTCAGGTTCTTCCTGAGTTTTCTTCTTTGAGTGAGGGACGCGATATGACGCGCCGCGATGTGACGGTGGCGCTGTACCGTCTTGCGGGTTCGCCGAAGGTGGAGCTTCCGGCGACGAGTCCTTATGGAGATATCGCTCCGGATGATCCGGACTACGCCGCGTATATTTGGGCTCGTCAGAAGGGCATTACGTTCGGTTGGGCGGATGGGAATTTCCACCCGGAGATGAACATGCACAATTATTCGACGGCGGCGTTCCTGTATAGGTATCAGCGTTCGCGCGGTATGGTGTCTCCCGGCTTGCCGACTGCCGCACCGCAGTCTCGTAACGGTAGCCTGCCGGGGTCGGATGAATCTGAGGTGAGCGCTAACCCATGGGTTCTGGATTTGGAGGAGGGTAGCGCTTTCTGGCGTGAATCTCGGTGGGCTGTTCAGCAACGCATTTGGGGCTACACCGGGGATTGGGAACACGAACGCTTTTTCATGGAGACAACATCCGTCTATGACTTGGCGTTGATGCTGTACCGCATGGAGCACGGCGGTAGCCACCTCAAGTAGCACCCGGTCGTGGTGAGGGGTACCCTGTGGGCTGGAATGTTCGGATTAGTTCGGCTTTTCAGCCCGCCGGTGCAGCCTCTTTCCCCCCTCCCGAGCGACTTCTCTTGCCTGATACCAGGCTTTACGGGGCTTCTTCTACCCTAGCCTTGGCTTTTCAGACTATATCCACTCGACTTTTTCACTTGCTTCATCTACTCACTCGCTTCATTCACCGTACAGTTTTTTGTAGATGGGATTATGATGTCTTCATTCTTCACACCACGAGGCGCCCCGCGCCACCCGGCGAGCGCCCGCGCGCTCAGCCTGTCGTTGCTGCTGGGTTTGAGCCCGCTTGCCGGTATCACCCCGGCGGCGCTGGCAACACCGACTCAGACGGCATCTGACCAGCCAACTCAGGTTGCACCCGCTCAGGCAGACCCGAAACAGGCGACCCCCGCCTCCCCCGCTGCAGCTTTGGTTCAGGAGCAAGCAGACAAACAGCAGATTCCTGCGGCTCAAGGCGAGCAGACCAATTCGCTACCGACTCTGCGCGTCACTAGCGGAGCACTAAGAATTTATGCTGGAGGCACGGTGCATGTTGAGGGCACCGGCTTCACTCCCGAGTTCTTGGCACACAATGAGCTACGTAGCCTCATTATTGCGCCCAAGGGTTCCTCTACCTACGTGGGTCCTCACCAAGAGCCAACATACCAGGGACCGCGTTTTGACGTTCCAACGCCTGCCGCAGACGGGACTTTCAGCGCCGACTTGGAAGTATCCTCCAACGACATCCCTGCGGGCATGGAGTACGAAGTTATTTTGACCTACCGCCCGCTAGATGACGCACACCCCTATCAGTGGAATACTGAGGACCGTATTCGTACGGTGCTCCCTGTAACAAATGATTTTCCGGCATCTGTTCTGCCTTCTATTACCTATGATGTGGATTCTATTTCTGAGGAGCAGATTAATTCCGGAAAACCAATTGAAATCAATATGACGGGTTCGGGTTTTGACGGGATGAATAAGCTAAGTTTTACTCTCGTTGAATACGACCCGACTGCAAATGTTACCCATAAATATCTCAAGGAGCTGGGGTCTTTTGACCCTTCAGATTCTCCGTACTTTAAGCGCGTTTTTCATGGCTTAATTCCTAACGGTCATTTTCAGCATAAAATTACGATTCCTGCCGGTCTTTTGAAATCAGGCAAGGGTTATTACCTGTCGGTACAGGGAGATTCTCCTTCAGGCCCGATTGCTATGAGGCGTGCCTTCCCCTTCGTTCCTGTGGGCAAGAGCCCCATAAAAATGCCTTACCAGAGCAATACGTACCGCAATACTCTTCCGAAGGTTTCATTGTCTCCTCAGACGATTGACCCATACCATGAGGGGAAATATAAAGTCACTATTTCTAATATTTCCCCGGAAGTTGATTTGGGATACTATATTGGATCGATTAGTGTTTATAGTAAAACCGCTCAAAAAACTATTGCCAACCTCAGCGTTAATAGTGACCATTACTATGAACGTGACAAAATTGTGGTTCGTAACCCCGACGGCACTCAAACCGTAGAACTTGAAATTAATGCGGAGGATATTAAAGAGCTACGGGGCGTGTATTTGGGTTCCGAAGCGGAGCTAAGGGTCTATTTCTCAGATAATCCTTACTACGGTTCAGAGAACCATAATTTTACGGTTGCTGCACCAGTTCGGCTGGCGGATTCCCCTACCCCGTTGGCCCCTCCCACCCCTGCGGAGGATAAGAAACCTGACAACCCGGTTGGCATGAAGCTCACCTCGGGCACCCTCAATATTTCTGAAGGCGGCACTGTCTCTGTGACGACTGCACCGCTGAGTGCCGAGTTCCGCGCGAAGTACACGTTCTATGAGTTCGGCATTGTGGAGCGCGGTAAGAATTACCTTCAGTCACATTACGGCGATCCCCTTCCTGAGGCGCAGTACGGTAGCAAGGTTGCCAGCCTCCGTGCTGAGGGTAAGGCCCACGATAATCCTGATGGGAGCGTCACGTTCACTCTTGATATCCCGAAGCAGTGGATGATGGTTCCTGAGGGTACCCTCTTCGATGTGGTGCTGACTTACTACCCGTCTAATCAATCGGAGCCGGACCCCTATTCTCCGTATGATGATCCCCGTAGTACGGCACGAATTCCCTTGCCCACGGTGCGCGACCCTGAGCCTGATCAGCCGACGTACCGCTACAGCATTTCAGCGGTTGATAAGCCGTGGCAAGATACGACTCTGACGGTTGAGGGCTACCATATTCTTCCCCCGAACATCGTAGGCGGGTACGACAGCCAGGCGTACGTCACTCTGTATGAGGCAGACCCGGCTACGGGAAAGATTATGGGACACCCTGTTTTCTCCCATGTTGTTCCGTTGACGGGCAACTGCTTGCATCACTGTACGGGTTTCCGCAATAACTATTTCGGCACGAAGATGACGATTCCGGCGGGTACGTTGAAGCCGGGCAGGCTCTACATGATTGGCATCTACGGTTCTAATCTTCCTCACCCGGGCGAGGAGGACTATAACGGCAGCTTGCTGACCAGTGTTGCGCAGTTCCTTCCGGTGCGGTCGGGGCAGCCGAGCGATAACCAGCCGAACCCTGACCAGCCTGTAGCTCGTCCGGATTTGTACATTCCGTATAAGCGCATCAACCCGTATCAGGAGATGAATACTCTCACCGCCCGTGTCTCGGGTCTTCCGAAACTTACCGAGGGCTATTACCGTTTCTCGGTTCAGGCAACGGATGATTTTGGCAAGCTGACCGGTGAGAAGGCCCTGGAACAGGTTATTCCCGTTGAGCGCATCCACGATGGTGCCGCGGAGGAGAAGCTGAACGTCCCCGGTAGCACGCTGAATTATGAGGGGTCTTACAGGGTTTTTGTGGAGAAGGTAACCCCCGGCAAGAACGGTGCCGCAGATACGGTCGAGCCGGTGGCTTCTGAGAATCTTGACCTCTTGGCGAATACTACGGAGGAGCAGAAGGCCGCTCTTGAATGGGTTAAGCAGCAGGCTCTTTTGGACGAGAGTAAGACCGTTTTGAGTCGCCGCGATGTCACGGTGGCGCTGTACCGTCTGGCGGGTGCGCCTCATGTTGAGCTGCCTGCAACCAGTCCTTACGCGGATGTGGCACCGAGCGACCCGGACTACACCGCGTACATTTGGGCTCGTCAGAAGGGCATTACGTTCGGCTGGGCGGACGGCAAGTTCCACCCGGAGGCGAACCTTTCGGCGCGTTCGACGTTGGCGTTCCTGTACAGGTACCAGCGGATGATTGCTCCGGCTCCTGCGCCGGAGTCGAGCAGTTTGCCGTCTTCGTCTGTGCCCAAGAACAGTAGCGTGCCGGGTGATTCTCCGGTCCGGATTTCGCGTTCGCATTGGTCTGATTATGAGCGTACGGATACTGCATTCTGGCGGGAGTCGCTGTGGGCTACTCAGCAGTTCATCTGGGGTTATAAGGATTATGATCGCCGCTACGCTGAGGATTTCAGCTCGGATACTGTTTCCTCTTCGGAGTTCTCGGTCATGCTGTACCGTATGACGCACGGCGGCAGTCGTCTCAAGTAGTTACCCTGAAGTAGTTATTTGAGAGTCGCCTCCCGCGGCCACGCAGCCTGATGCTGTGTTGCTTTACAATCGGTGATGGCGGGCTGAAATTTTCGGGCTGATTGCCCGGCTTTTCAGCCCGCCAGCACTTTCGCTAAGGCGCCTGGTGCATCCCTTTTTCTACTCAACTTTTCGTTCCTTTCACCGTTCATTTCTCCCCTTCCACTCAACGTTTTCCCTCACTCGCTTCAATCGCCTCGCAGAAAACCACTGTGCAGAAAGCAACTATGTAAAAAGCACAGTGCAGAACATTAGATGGGATAACCGTGTCTTCTTTCTTCCGACCGACCACAACTCAGGGTGCTAAGACGCCCGCCTAAAAGCCCCTACCCAAAATGCCCGCACTCTAAAGACTCAGGGCAAGAAGGCGATCAGCCTCTCCCTGTTGCTGGGCTTGACCCCGGCTCTGGCGGTCACCCCTGCTGTGCATGCTGATGCGGCGCAGGCGAAACCCGCACAGGTGGAGACTACTCAAGCGAATCCGGCGAGCCCTGACTCCCCTGCCGCATCGTTGCAGGCAACCCCCGTAGCTGCCGTCCCCGCCGCCTCAGGTACAGGTGCCGCAGCCACTGGCGCCAGCGATGCTGACAAGATTGATTTGAAGGTCACCACCGGCACTATCAATATTTCTCAGGGCGGCACGGTGTCCGTGACGACTTCCCCGTTGAGCCCCGAGTTCCGTAAGAAGTACAAACTCTTCCAGTTCGGCCTCGTGAACCGTGGTACCGATTACGAGTGGTCTCGCACCGGCGAGGCAACCCAATATCCGCTGCACCGCGGCAAGGTCGATCATCTTCGAGATGACGGTATCGTCCACGACAACCCGGACGGGAGCCTCACCTTCACCTTTGAGGTCAAGAAGCAGACCATCCCGGCTAGCCCTTCGCCTGCCCTTGACGGGGTGCTGACCTACTATCCGGCGGGTGAGCGCGAGCCGAACGCCGATGAGTATGAGGACCCCCGCCTTACTGCCCGCACTCCGCTCAGCCTGACTCAGGACCCTGAGCCGGATCATACTACTTACGTGTACAGCATGCCGGCGATTGATAATCCCTGGGTTGATACGCAGCTGACGATTGAGGGCTACCATATTCTCTCTAAGCAGCTTGTTGAGCCGGGGAGTGCCCCGGCATATCTGATGCTGTATGAGGTTGACCCTGCCACGGGAAAGATGGTGGGCAAGCCTGTTTTCACTCATGCAGTTCGTTATACGGATTGCGGTGAATACTATTGTTGGAGTTTTCTGAACAACTATTTCTCTGCGGATGTAACAATTCCTGCGGGTACTCTGCGACCGGGTAAGTCGTACATGATTGGTGTCTACAGCGGCCTCTTCCCGAATCCGGATGAGGAGAAGGTACCCGGTAGCCTTTTGACGGATGTTGCCCCGTTTATTCCGGTGCGCTCGCCCAACTCGAACACCGAGATGAAGGATGCTGCCCCGGTTCTGCGCGTTGAGCCGCAGCAGATGGACCAATATCGTTCTGATTCACCGCAGGTGAGCCCCTATTGGGAGAAGAACACGTTGCAGGTGCGTGCCGTGAATCTGCCGAACCTCACTGAGGGCCATTACCGCTTCTCGCTGCAGGCTACGGATGCTTCTGGCAATCTGACCGGCCAGAAGGCGCTGGAGCAGGATATTTCGGCTGACCGTATCCAGAGCGGTTACACGGAGGCGACGCTCACTATTCCCGGTGAGGCGCTGAACTATCAGGGCGGTTACAAGCTGGTGGTGGAGAAGGTTCTTCCCGGTCAGGGTGGTGCCGCGGATTCTGTGCAGCAGGTTGTTTCTACTGACCTTGGTTTGGTGGTGAACGCGTTTGAGGAGCGTGAGGCTGCGAAGAGGTGGTACAAGGCTCAGCAGCTTCCCAAGTCAGATTCCTATTCTTCTGAGAATTTGACGCGCCGTGATCTGACGGTGGCTCTCTATATGTTGGCGGGTTCGCCGAAGGTTGAGCTTCCGGCAACCAGTCCGTATCCGGATGTTCAGCCCAACGACCCGGACTATGCCGCGATTGTGTGGGCTCGTCAGCAGAGCATTACGTTCGGTTGGATTGATGGTAATTTCCACCCGGAGGCGAGGGTTTACAATTCTTCGGCGGTGGCGTTCCTGTATAGGTATCAGAGGGCGCAGGGTAAGGTTCCTGCGGCGAAGCCTCGTCCTGTTTCTTCGGCGTCAAAGAAGAGTAGTCTGCCGGGTGGTTCTTCTGAACGCGGGTGGAATACTGTTCTTGGCTGGCATTACTCGTTCCATAAGGAGTCCCAGTGGGCGATTGATCAGCACATTTGGGGTTATGTCAGCGAACAGTCTACCTATGAGTCGTATGCGCTGTCGTTTATTGGGCACACAGAACTCGCTACGATGCTGTACCGTATGGAGCACGGCGGCAGTCGTCTCAGGTAGCGCCTCTCCGTGGTGTTAGCCATTCTGGTTGGCTTTCGTCAAATAGGCGACTTTATGGCTCTGTTTATGTGCCATTTTTATTGTGGGTGACTTTTATGTTGCCTTACCCACCGCATTGTGAATATTCTCAACCTGCAGAGGTTGCATAGGTGCGAATTTTTCGAATGCGGTGGGTTTTTTACGCTTTCTTTTTTGTACAGTGACCAGTGTTTGTGCTTATCAGCACACTATTTAGGCATATTTTCCACGTCATGCACATACTTTTTAAAGCTATACTTCACCTTAAGACATGCGATAAAACACACAGGCATTTTTCGCACTGATGACCTTTCAGGTTCCAGCACGTCTTAACTATTTGCTACGGTGTTTATGCGCACCACACTCGATGCGTGACACCGATAAAAACTGATTGGATAACAATGTCCTCACTTCCCAACCACATGCGCTTTGCGCTACCCAAAAATGTGGCCAAGAGCAGCTGCGCCATCACCCTGGCTGGCGCTATGCTCTTGCCTCTCTCCCCCGCGTTTGCCGCACCTGCTACTCCGGTAGCAACCCAGGCTGTTGAACAGGGCGAGGCTCAGGGTGCTCAGCGTCTGCAGGTTACCTCCGGCACTTTTGATATTCTCAAGGGTGGCAACGTGACGGTTAGCGGCTCTGGTTTCTCCAAGGACTTCGTTGAAGGCAAGTCGTTCCGCCTGTACGTTGTTCCGAAGGGTGAAAGCGTTGCTTTCCCGCCGCACCGCCCGCGTGATTACCCGTTCTATGTTCAGGATGTTCCCGCGTCCGCTTTTGCGGCTGACGGCACCGTGAACCTGACCGCTTCTATCGGCGCTAACTATCTGGAGGCCAATGGCTCGTCCTTCGATGTTGTGCTCGGTTACCGCGATGACGCTGAAGACGGCTGGATTCCCGCGGATGAGGTTCGTGCTGAGCTGAAGGTTGCGGATGTTCCCACCGTTGATTCCCCGACCCTGTCGTACGGCGCTTCGTCGGTGAATGCTTCTGAGAACGCTAAGGTCACCGTGAACGGTGCTGGCTTCCAGAACATTTCGTACAACGGTAGCGAGTCGCTGATTGTTGCGGTTCGTGCGGTTGATCCGGCGACCGGTAAGGCGACCGGCCCCGCGCTGGCTCAGTCGGAGGCTAAGTTCACCTCCTACTCTGCTTTCTTTGGTCAGTACATGGGTTACACCAACGGCCGTTTCTCGAGTGTTCTGGACATCCCAGCGGACACCCTGAAGTCTGGTAGCTCCTATGTTGTGCAGACTTTCGAGTTCAACGTTCCGGAAGATAACGATGAGGCGAACAGCCAGGCGCTGAGCACTCAGGCGTTTGTTCCGGTGAACGGTGAGAACGTTAAGAAGGCGTCTCCTTCGGTTTCTTTGAGCACTGACAAGGTGGATCTGAGCTCTTCGACCACTATCCGTGTGAAGGGTAAGGATTTCGATGTCCCCGCTGGTGCTACCGTGAACGTGCTGTTCTCGGCTGCTGAGGCTGACGGCAACCCGACCGGTGAGGCACTGGAGAGCATCACTCTGAGCGCTGACCGTGTGGCGACCGGCGCGTTTGAGACGACCGTTAACGTTGACGGCACCAAGCTGGATGCTGATAGCCACTACGCTATTTTCGTGACCGTGAACTACGCAGATGGTCAGAGCGAGCGCATCGCGGCTGATTACCTGACTCTGACTGGTGAGTCTGCGAACAAGAAGGCTCGTGAGCGTTTCGCTGATGTTCCGGCTGCTCACGCGAACCACAAGGCTGTTCTGTGGGCTGCTGATCAGAAGCTGATTGATTCTCGTGAGAAGGATTGGTTCGGCGTTAATGATGATGCAACCCGCGGTGAGCTGACTGTTGCACTGTACCGCCTGGCTGGTTCCCCGAAGGTTGATTTGCCGGCTACTAGCCCGTACCCGGATGTGAAGACTGATGACCCGAACTACGCTGCGTACATTTGGGCTCGTCAGAAGGGCATTACTTTCGGCTGGTCTGATGGTAAGTTCCACGCGAATGCGTCTGTTTCTAACGCTACTGTTGCGGCGTTCCTGTACCGTTTCGATGGTAAGAAGCCGGTTGCTGTGACTGAGGCACCGTACACCGATGTGAAGGTCGGTTCTGCGTTCTACCGTGAGATTACTTGGGCTAAGCAGCAGAAGCTGCAGGTCTTCCCGGGTTCTGAGTACCACCCGTCTGCGCTGGTGAGCCGTGGTGAGCTGGCTGGTTTCTTGATGAACTACAAGGTCCGCTAGGGCTCTATAAGGTTCACTAGGGCTTTATAAGCTTCGCTAGGACTAATCTCTAGAGTCTATGGATTATGCCGGGCTGGCGGCGATGAAACATTGGTTTCGTCCCGCCGGCCCGGCTTTTCTGTGCTCTTGCGGGGTGTTTATGAGGTGTCTGCAGGGCATCTGTAGGGGCGCGTGCGGGACTGTCGCCCGGTGCTGTTCCGCGGTTTTTCGAGGTATTTTTGCCGGCTAACACGCTAATGTGGGCTGTACCGCATGTGGGGCGCACCTCATGCGGTACCCGCTATTGGGCGGATTTTTGGGGTGCTCTACTCCCCTTTTTTAAGAATGTTCTGTGGAGTGTAAATTAATATTTTTCAAGCTGTGGTTTATGCTTAGGACTGTTGCGCCCCCTTGGTGCGCGCCCTTATCCGGCTGGGTGCGTAGAACTAGAGGGAGCCCATCACACACCGACACATCAACCACATTGAGGATTTATGTCCCAGGATTTTAAGCAGTCGACTGATACTGCCCATAATTCTTCTGCACCTCTGCTGGCACCGGAGGGCACCCCCGAGGCTTCTTCTCAGGCTGAGTCGAAGAAGCGTAAGCGCCGCCGTATTGAGCTGGCTGTTGGCACTGTGGCGCTGGCGGGTGTTTTGTATCTGCCGTTCTCACCTCTTTTCTCTTTTTATGATCCGTCGGAGGCGCGTCTTTCTTCGGCGGATACTGCTGCGCCGGCGACCGCTTCGGCGATTTCTACTTCTGCTCTGGTGTCGAGTTCTTCGACCCAGGGCCCGAAGATTCTGCGTCCGTCCGTGACCGCGCCGGATGCGAATACTATTTTTGCTGATGCCCCTGAGGATTCTGCGTACTATGCGGGTATCCGTTGGGCTGTTCGTACCCAGACGATGGAGCCGGTTTCTGAGGACCATTTTGGTGCTGAGGATCCGGTGACTCGTGGCGAGTTGATCACCATGTTCTATAAGCTGGCGGGTTCGCCGGCGGTGACCCATCCGGAGCATTCGCCGTATGCGGATGTTGATGAATCTGACCCGAACTATGATGCGTACCTGTGGGCGCGTCAGGAGCGTATTACGCCCGGCTGGGTTGATGGTAAGTTCCATGCGGAGGCGCGCTTGTCGAATGCTTCCGCTGCGGCGCTTCTGTACCGTGCTGATGGTGCGCAGAAGATTCAGATGTCGGGTACTTCCCCGTTTAGCGATGTTTCGTCTGCGACTCCGTTCTACCGTCAGATTGTGTGGGCGTCTCGCCATGGTGTGTCGACGGTGTCTGAGGGTAATGCTTTTGAGCCGACGGCTCAGACCTCTCGTGGTCGTGTTGCGATGATGATGTACCTATACTTCCGCACTTCGTAGTTTTTACACCGCCTAGTTTTTTGCGCTTTGTTCATCGTATCGAGCGGCCCCGTACTTCCTGTTTGGAGTGCGGGGCATCTTATGTTTTGAGGACTGTGCGCGGGGTTGCCTGGGGGTTGGGGCCGCCTGGGTTTGGGGCTATCCGTGCGCGGCATCATGCACGCAGTGAAATATTTTGGAAGGTTCAAGTTTTTCGTGAGCAACGCACTAATTTCTACTTGAAGGTTTGTTAGGGTGAGAGTGTCCCCGAAACCGACGGGGGCACTCAACCACTTCTCGTTGGGCTGGTGCAGATTCCACGGAGATTTCTCACCCCAGAAACCCTATGAACCTGCATCATCCCGGTGGGTACGACCATTAAGGATGATGTATGTCCGCTCTTCCGAATTCTAAGGCTTCACTCCTGTATGCAACCCGCAGCTGCAGTGCACTGGCACTAGCGGGTGCGATTATTCTGCCACTGTCTCCTGCGATTGCTCAGAACGCTACTGCAGATACTCCTGCGGCGGCTGGTTCCCAGTCGAATGATCGCGTCCATGAGAACCCTGTTGCTACTTCTGATGAGTTCGATCCTCACTTGAGCTACAACGCATTGAAGAACACTGATGAGGATCAGGTTCTGGACTTCTGGGGTTGGGGTTTTGAGGGTGATTTTAACTCCCCGAAGGGTGTTCAGGTTGTTGTGCGAGAGGTGGGTTTGAACTCTCCGGTTCTGGTGGTTAGCGACATCGTTGAATATAACCACGAGAAGCTGCCTTTCGCTTACCAGAGCGGCTACATCCACGGTACGGCGAAGATTCCGGCAAACACCCTGGATAAGGAAAAGGATTATGTTATCGAGGTGTGGGGTAACAACGGCTATGAAGATGGCAAGCTCATTACCCCTGTCGTGGGTCAGGCGCCTGAGGGCCGCGGCACTCTGCTTGCTACCCAGGAGCTGAATTTCGAAGGCGCTGACGGCACGACAGCATCGGATATTCCGGGTAAGACCCCGCAGAAGGTTACGTTCAGGTACCGGTACGACGGCGATGATTGGTACCTGTACACCGCTGAGGGCGGCACCATCCACATGAAGGGTTGGGGCTACACCAAGGAGTGGCGTGAGAAGCACGGCAAAGTAGTGTTTTACATTGCTACTTCTCGGGGTGTTCCTGACGACGGTGATTTCCTGCCTGCTAAGGATGTGTTGCTCCGTTTTGAGGAGGGTAAAGACTTCACCATTGCTGAAAACGGCACCCTGAATGCTCAGTTGAGGGTCAAGCCCGGTGAGCTGCAGAACTACTACGAGCCTCGCGTCCCCTTCCCCGGTGCTCCGAGTTACGAGAAGCGTTACGAGGTGAATTATGAGATTGGTATGTTTACCGAGAAACAGGGTCAGCCCCCGCTGACCCTTGATGATCTGCGGGCTGGCAAGAACGTGCTGTTTCATAGTGCGCTGTACACTCAGGCGTTCCGACCCAGCCCGTTTGCTCCCAAGGTGGAGTACAAGGCTCTGGGTGATACTACCGCTGATCAGAACATTTACTTCTTGGGTACCGGCTTCTACGGCAAGTTTAACTTCTCCAGGGGTGTTCAGTATGTGATTCGTGAGAAGGGCTCAAACACCCCGGTTCTGGCGACGAGCGACATTTTTGAGTATAACCACCCTAACCATATTTCTGAGTTCAAGAACGGCAAGGTACGCGGCGTCGTGAAGGTTCCGGCGAATACTCTGGATCCGGCGAAAAAGTACGTGGTGGAGGTTTGGACTAACAACGGCTACAAGAACGGCGAGAATGCCGGCCCTGTGGTGGGCAAGGCACCTGAGGGTCGCAGTGAGCTGTTGGCTTCTCAGGACCTGAACTTCAAGGGGTCTGACGCTGATGAGGGTAAGCAGCCCAGCCTGACTGATGAGCAGCGTAAGGAACGCGCTACCCGCGGCGAGCTGACGGCGGCTCTGTACGCTCAGGCTGGTAGCCCCAAGGTGAACCTCCCGGTAGTCTCCCCCTGGCCGGATGTGAAGACCACCGACCCGAACTTCCCCGCCTACGTGTGGGCTCGCCAGAAGGGTATTACTTTCGGCTGGTCTGACGGTAAGTTCCACGCGGAGGCAAGCATCTCGAACGCTACGGTTGCGGCATTCACCTACCGTGCAGCGGGTTCCCCTACCCTTGATCATGACTGGCACTCGTACACTGATCTGACCCCGGATTCTGCGTTCTTCCGTGAGATTGTGTGGGCTGGTCAGAACAAGGTTGCGCTAAGCACCAGCGGCACGTTTGACCCCAAGCATATGGTGACTCGCGGTGAGCTGGAGATTCTGATGATGGCTTTCTAGGCTCGCTCAGCATAGCCATCTGAATAACCCCGTGTTCCCGAATGGTTTTTCTGTTCGGGAGCACGGGGTTCTGTTTTTCGAAGTTCAGCATGTTGGGTTCTTAGCGGCTGGTCAACCTGGGAAAACCCTCAGAACCTTCAAGCCTCTCTTGAGTGTTTCCTGATATCTGTTCAACCCTTTGCTAGGGTGAGAGTGTCCCCTAAATCGACGGGGATATTCGACCATTTCTCATTGGGTTGGCGCAGATTCGACGAAGATTTCTCACTCCCTTTCAGAAACTGCATTGGCGCGATGGGTTCGACCGATAAGGAATGATTATGTCCGCTCTTCCGAATTTCAAGGCTTCGTCCTTCTTCCGTGTAGCACGGGGTTGCGGTGCATTGGCGTTGGCTGGCGCGATGGTTCTGCCGATGTCTCCTGCGATTGCTCAGAATGTTGTTGCGGATGCTCCTGCGGCGGCTGTTGCTGGTTCCCTGCCGGATGATCGCGTCCGCGAGAATCCTGTTGCCACTTCTGATGAGTTCGCTCCTCATTGGAGCTACAACGCTTTGAAGGATACCGGTAACGATCAGGTTCTGAACTTCTCAGGTTGGGACTTCAACGGCGATATTAACTCCCCGAAGGGTGTTCAGATTGTTGTGCGTGAGAAGGGCTCGAACACCCCCGTCCTGGCTATCAGCGACATCATCGAGTACAACGACCCCGAGTATTCGTCCCAGTACCAGCATGGGCTCCTCAACGGTAACGTTAAGATTCCCGCTAACACCCTGGATTCAGCTAAGCAGTACACCGTCGAGGTGTGGGGCAATAACGGCTACGAGGGTAGCGATAAGCTTGTCACTCCCGTCGTGGGTCAAGCTCCCGAGGGCCGCGGTACCCTGCTCGCTTCCCAGGCGCTGAACTTTAATGGTTCTGATGGTTCGCAGGCTGCGGATGTTCCGGGAGCTAAGCCTATTCAGGAGTCTACCCCGACGTTTGAGGTTCTGTACGACGGCAAGGCTCAGCTGCTGTACACCTCCGAGGGCGGCGCCGTTCACGTGAAGGGTTCGGGTTTCACGAAGGAATGGCGTGAGAAGCACGGCAACGTAGCAGTTTATATTGCCGCTTCTCAGGGCGTTCCCGATGGTAGCCTTCTGCCCGCTGATGGTACGCCGCTCCGTTTTGAGGAGGGTAAGGACTTCACCATTGCCGAGGATGGCACCCTGGATGCTCAGCTGACCGTCAAGCCGGGCGCGCTGCTGAACTACTACGAGCCTCGCAACTACTTCCCCGGTATCCCGCGTTACGAGGTGCGTTACGAGGTTGACCTGGTTGCTGAGAAGCAGGGCGACTCCCAGCTGACGGTTAAGGACCTGTGGGCTGGTAAGAACGTGGTGCAACGTATTGCGGTGCAGACTCAAGCGTACCGCCCTGAGAAGTTTGCTCCCAAGGTGGAGTACAAGGCTCTGGGTGACACCACAGCAGATCAGGATATTTACTTCTCGGGTACCGGCTTCTACGGTGAGATTGCTTCCCCCAAGGGTGTTCAGTATGTAATCCGTGAGAAGGGTTCGAACACCCCGGTTTTGGCAACCAGTGACCTTATTGAGTACAACCACCACGACCGAGCCTTTGAGTTCGTGAACGGTGAGCTGTCCGGTAGCGTCAAGGTCCCGGCGAACACTCTGGATCCGGCGAAGAAGTACGTCGTGGAGGTGTGGGGTAACAACGGTTACGAGGACGGCGAGTTTGTCGCTCCCGTGGTGGGTAAGGCACCCGAGGGCCGCGGTACTCTGCTGGCTTCTCAGGACCTGAATTTTAAGGGTTCTGATGCGTCCAACACTGATGATAAGAAGCCTAGTCTGACCGATGAGCAGCGCAAGGAACGCGCTACCCGCGGCGAGCTGGCGGTGGCTCTGTACCTTCAGGCTGGCGCGCCGGAGGTGAAGCTGCCTGAGACGTCCCCCTGGCCGGATGTGAAGACTGACGACCCGAACTACGCGGCGTACATCTGGGTTCGTGAGAAGGGCATCAGCTACGGCTGGTCGGACGGCAAGTTCCATGCGGACGCTGGTATCTCGAACGCTACCGTTGCGGCGTTCACCTACCGTGCGGCTGGTTCTCCTGCGGTGAAGGGCGATTCTCCCTATGTGGATGTTAAGCCTGGTGCTCCGTTCTATCGTGAGATTCTGTGGGCGAGCCAGAATTTGCCTACTGTGTACGGTGGTCACTATTTCATTCCTAAGCAGTTGCTGACTCGCGGCCATCTGGAGACTGTTCTGACTGCTTTCCAGTCTCGATAAGCTGGCCCGCTAAACTGGCTCTGCTTGTCGACACTAGTCGCACGAATAACCCCGTGTTCCCGAATGGTTTTCTATTCGGGAGCGCGGGGTTCTGTTTTCGGGGTTTAGTTTGCTGAGTTTAGCATGCTGGGTTCAGTTCTTAGTGGCTGGTCAACCTGTGAAAACCATCAGAACCTTCAAGCCTCTCTTGAGTGTTTCCTGACATCTGTTCAACCCTTTGATAGGGTGAAAATGTCCCCGAAACCGATGGGGATATTCGACCACTTTTCTCATTGGGTTGGCGCAGATTCAACGGAGATTTCTCACCCCAGAAACCCTATGAAACCGCATCATCCCGATGGGTACGACCCGTAAGGATGATGTATGTCCTCGCTTCCGAACTCTAAGTCTTCTTTCCTCCGTGCGGCGCAGGGTTGCGGCGCACTGGTGCTGGCTGGAGCTATGGTTCTGCCGATGACTCCGGCACTCGCCCAGGATGCGGCACCTGTGGCTAATGCACCGGCGGCGAATGCTGTAACTCCCAAGCCGGCTGCTCAGGACGCAGCGGCACAGCCGACGTACTCCGCTGATTATGACGGTATTCTGTACACCGGCGAGAGTGGCACAGTGACTCTGAATGGTACCGGTTTCACCAAGCAGTGGCGCGAGCAGCACGGCACCGTTGTCTTCTACATTGCTGCTACGAAGGACCGCCCCGGTAACGCTGAGCCTTCCATGTCAATGCTCCGTTTTGAAGAGGGTAAGGACTTCACCATTGCCGATGATGGCACTTTTGAGGCAAAGCTGACCATCAATGCCAAGGCTCTGGAGAGTTTCTACACTCCCATCGATTATTTCCCGGGTATCACCCTGGACGAGGTGCGTTACGAGACGGGTATTTTGACCGAGGCTAAGGGCCAGCCCCAGTCGAGCATTGAGGATATTTGGGCTCGCAAGAACGTTATCGCCCACAATCCGATGTACACCCGCGCTTACCATCCTGAGGTCATGGCACCTAAGTTGAAGTACGATGCGCTGAAGGACACCACGAAGGATCAGGAGCTACTGGTCCAGGGTGAGGGTTTCGTTGGGGAGGAGTTGCCTGGCCGCGAGGGTGCCATGTACGTGATTCGTGAGAAGGGCACCGGCACGCCCGTCCTGGCGATGAGCGATATGAAGTCTTACTATGAGAGTCCCGATGGCGTAACCCGCCTGGAGGGAGGCACTCTTTACCGCACCATCAAGATCCCCTCAAACACCCTGAATCCTTCTAAGCAGTACGTCGTTGAGGCGTGGAGCGACTACGACTACGACCTCACCAAGAAGGACAGGCCCCTCATCACCCCGATTGTGGGTTACGCGCCGGAGCACCGCGGTGTTCTTATGGCTCGTCAGGATCTGAAGTTTGAGGGCGTTCCGAACTTCACGGATGCTACTGCGCCCACGCGAGAATACAAGACCCTGACCTCGAAGCTCACCTCCCAGGAGCAGCAGCAGCGCGCTACTCGCGGCGAGTTGACTGCGGCGCTGTACGCTCAGGCCGGTAGCCCCAAGGTGAACCTCCCGGCGGTCTCCCCGTGGCCGGATGTGAAGACCACCGACCCGAACTTCCCCGCTTACGTGTGGGCTCGCCAGAAGGGCATTACTTTCGGCTGGTCTGATGGTAAGTTCCACGCGGATGCCGGCATTTCGAACGCTACGGTTGCGGCGTTTACCTACCGTGCAGCGGGTTCCCCGGCTGTTTCTGGTGTTTCTTCGTTCACGGATGTTGATCCGAGTTCCGCTTTCTACCGTGAGATTCTGTGGTCCACTCAGCAGTATGTCATTACTCCGGATTTCGGCGCTTTTAATGCGACGGACCTAGTGAATCGTGGTCAGCTGGAGCAGATGCTGTTCAATTTCCAGAACCGCGCTCAGTAGAACGGTGCCAGATAGAACCGCGCTAAGTAAGGCAGCCTAGTTCTAAGCTGAATACCCCGTGTTCCCGAATGGTTTTTCTATTCGGGAACACGGGGTTTTCTATGCCCGTTTTCTCTGCTTTTTTCTGCACCTATTTTTGGGTGCTCGCGGAATCATTGCGACACAAAAATTCAAAACTTTCAACTATTCCTTGAGATTTCTTGCGACTTCTCATTAAGGGTTTGATATGCTGAGGCTACCCCCAAAACCGACGGGGATAATCAACGACTTTCTTATTGGGTCAGCGCAACTTCGACGGTGAAGAATCGGCCGGAAATCATCCTGCAGGAATTGCAAACATCCAATGGGACGTACCCTAAGGATGCTTTATGTCCTCACTTCCGAGTTCTAAGTCTTCATTCCGCCGTGCAACGCAGGGTTGTTGCGCGCTCATGTTGGCTGGCGCGATGGTTCTGCCGATGACTCCGGCGCTGGCTCAGGATACAGTACCGGTCACTAACAATTCTGTCGCTAACGCGCCGGTTGCCAATACCGCTTCCCCGGTTTCTCAGGACGTCACGGATGGCCCGTCTTTCACCATTGATTATGGGGAGGGTGCGGCTTTGTACACCGATAAGTACAACGAAATTACGGTGAGGGGCACCGGCCTCACCAAGGAATGGCGTGAGCAGCACGGCAAGGCAGTCCTTTACATTGCCGCCACAAAAGATCGTCCCGGCAACACTGAGCCTTCAACGTCGGTGCTTTTCTTTAAAGAAGGTTGGCGTTTCCCTATTGCCGATGACGGCACTTTTGAGGCCACCCTGACTATCAAATATGGCGACTTGGCTACTTTCTACGACCCCATCCGTTATGATGCCCCGAATTTCCGCTGGGAAGAGGTGCGTTATGAGATTGGCATCCTTACCGTGGGCGAGGATCAGCCGTGGCCGACCATTGAGGATATTTGGGCTCGTAAGAATGTAGCTATCCACCAGCCGATATATGCCCGTCGCCATCCTAAAATTATCGGGACCCATTGGAGGTACGATGCCCTGAAGGACACCGCGAAAGATCAGGAGGTGATGATTGAGGGTGAGGGTTTCAGCGCGAATGAACTCCCCGGCCGTGAGGGTGTCATGTACACGATTCGAGAGAAGGGCACCGGCACCCCCGTCCTGCTCATGAGCGAGATGGAGCGCTACTACGATCGTGGCAATGGCACACTTCAGCTGTGGGGAAATGCTGTTTACAAAACCATCAAAATTCCCGCGAACACTCTGGATCCGTCTAAGCAGTACGTCCTTGAAGCATGGAGCGACTATGGCTATGTCAGCCAGACGGATAAGACTCTGATTACACCGCTGGTGGGTTTGGCGCCGGAGCACCGCGGTGTCCTTATGGGCCGTCAGGACCTGAAGTTTGAAGGTCTTAAGGAATTCACGAATGTATCTTTACCCAAGCCCAAGTATAAGCACCTCTTCTCAAAGCTTAGCGATGAGGAACAGCAGCAGCGCGCTACTCGCGGTGAGCTAGCTGCGGCACTGTACCTTCAAGCTGGCGCCCCCAAGGTGAACCTCCCTGCAGTCTCCCCGTGGCCGGATGTAAAGACAGACGACCCGAACTACGCTGCGTACATTTGGGTTCGTGAGAAGGGCATCAGCTTCGGCTGGTCTGATGGTAAGTTCCATGCGGATGCAGGTATTTCACGCGCTACTGTTGCGGCGTTCACCTACCGTGCAGCAGGTTCCCCAGCTGTTTCCGGTGTTTCTTCGTTTACGGATGTGAATCCGAGTTCCGCCTTCTACCGTGAGATTTTGTGGTCTGCTCAGCATGGTGTCATTAACCCGCAGAGGGGTATTTTTGAGGCGACCACGATGGTAAATCGTGGTGAGCTGGAGCAGATGATGTTCATTTTTCAGAACCGCACTGACTATGGTGGGCTGGTTCTAGTCTGAGTCATAACCCCGTGCATCCTGAGAGTCTTCTTCTCACCGGGTGCACGGGGTTCAGCTTTTACCGGCTGATTAACCTGTGAAACGCCTCAAAACTTTCAAGCTTCCCTTGAGTGTTCTCTGACATCTACCTGAGGGTTTGATAGGGTGAAAATGTCCCCGCAACCGACGGGGCTTTCAACCACTTTTCTCATAGGGTGTGTGCAGATTCAACGGCGAATTCCCTACCCGCCGTTGAGCCCGCAGAGCCCTGCGAGAAACAACTTTAAGGATGTCTTATGTCCTCGCTTCCGAATTCTAAATATTCTTTCCTCCGCGCCGCTCAGGGTTGCAGCGCGCTGGCGTTGGCTGGTGCTATGGTTCTGCCGTTGGCCCCGGCACTGGCTCAGAATGCAGCTCCTGCCGCTGATGCCGCTGTTGCTGCCGCTACCCCGCAGGTAGCCGACCAGGACGCTGCGGCTACCCCGACCCTTGAGGTTTCCATCCCTGACGGTTACAAGTACGACGGCGTGAACCCCTCCCTCGTCACGACTGAGGGCGGTACCATCCATGTGAAGGGTGCGGGTTACACCAAGGAGTGGCATGCTCAGCACGGTACCGTGGCGCTGTACATTGCCCCCGCGAACTACGCGCCCTCCGGCTACGAGATTCCGACTTCGAAGATGCTGCGCTTCGTGGAGGGTCAGGACTTCACCATTACCGATGACGGCACTTTTGAGGCTGATCTGAAGGTTGAGGCGTACAAGCTTGCTGCCTACTACTTCATCGATGATGACAACTTCCACGACCCGACCGGCGGCACCAAGTACGATGTCCTCTACGAAATTCGCGTGGTTGCTGAACAGAAGGATCAGAAGCCGCTGACCGCTCAGGAGCTGTGGACCAGCAAGAACGTGGTGAGCACCCAGGTGCTGAATACTATGGGCGAGAAGCCGGCGCCGTTCGCACCGCGCCTGGGTTACAACGCTGTGACTGACCCCGCAAAATCACAGGATCTGAACGTTGGTGGCCAGGGGTTTAACGGCGATATTCACTCCGTTAGGGGCGTTCAGCTCGTGGTTCGTGAGAAGGGCTCGAACACCCCGGTTCTGGCAACCAGCGACATTATCGAGTTTGACCACCCCACCCAGTCTTCGGCGTACCGTGATGGCAACCTGAACGGTACCGTGAATCTTCCGGCAAACACTCTGAATGCTTCGAAGAAGTACGTGATTGAGGTCTGGGCTAACGACGGTTACGGCAATAACGGTAAGCTGATCGCTCCGGTCGTGGGCAGGTCCACCAAGGGCCGCGGTACCCTACTCGCATGGCAGGACCTGGACCTGAACGGCACGAACGGTTATAGGGATGCTAACCTGCCCAACGCTCAGGACCCCAATGAGAACGATAACCAGAGCCCTGATCCTTCCGACGAGAAGCTGGAGACCCTCGCTACCCGCGGTGAGCTCGCAGCTGCCCTGTACGTTCAGGCGGGCACCCCCGAGGTGAAGCTGCCTGAGACTTCTCCCTGGCCGGATGTGAAGACCACCGACCCGAACTTCCCCGCGTACGTGTGGGCTCGTCAGAAGGGTATTACCTTCGGCTGGTCGGACGGCAAGTTCCATGCTGATGCAGGCATTTCGAACGCTACCGTTGCGGCGTTCACCTACCGTGCGGCTGGTTCGCCCGCGGTTAAGGGCGACTCCCCGTACAGTGATGTGGCTCCCGGTTCGGCGTTCTACCGTGAGATTCTGTGGGCTCAGCAGAACAAGGTGGTGCTGAACGCTAACGGCGCTTTCGATGCTCAGTACATGGTGACTCATGGTGAGTTGGAGACTCTGATTGAGGCGTTCCAGGCTCGCGCTAAGTAAGGTCGTTTAGACCGCCCGCATCCCCTCGGGTTTTACCTTGAGGGCGCGTGCGGCGCGTCGGATAACTCTCTGGTTCCCCGTGCTCCCGAATGGTTTTCTGTTCGGGAGCACGGGGTTCAGCTTTTAACAGCTACCGCTGTGTGAGATTTCTCGAAACCTTAAAGTACTCCTTGAGTGTTTCCTGACAATCGTTCAACGCTTTGATAGGGTGAGAATATCCCCGAAACCGACGGGGCTTTCAACCACTTTTCTCATAGGGTGTGTGCGGATTCAACGGTGAGCTCCCTACCCACTGCTGAGCCCGCAGAGCCCTGCGAGAAACAACTTTAAGGATGTCTTATGTCCTCACTTCCGAAC
Source organism: Rothia mucilaginosa ATCC 25296 (assembly GCF_000175615.1). Lineage (GTDB taxonomy): Bacteria > Actinomycetota > Actinomycetes > Actinomycetales > Micrococcaceae > Rothia > Rothia mucilaginosa. Next base: position 61,621 of record NZ_ACVO01000003.1, read on the forward strand.
TCTAAGTCTTCATTCCTCCGCGCGGCTCGGAATTATAGCGCGCTCGCACTGGCGGGCGTGATGATCCTGCCGCTGACCCCGACGTTAGCCCGGGACGCAGCGCCCACCGCAAACGCGCCCGTTGCTAACGCACCGACTGCCAATACCCCCGCCCCTGCAACTCAGGATGTCGCGGATGAGCCGTCTTTCACCGTTGTCTATGAGGATTACTACTACCAGGACGGCCGTGACGTCTTCAAGCAAGAGGGCGACGGCCTGTACACCGGTGAGGACAGTAAAATTACGGTTCTGGGCACCGGCTTCACCAAGGAGTGGCGCAAGCAGCACGGCAAGGTAGTCATCTACATCGCGCCCGAGGAGAACGTCCCCTACAACGCCCATCAGGTGACCGATACCCTCTTGCGGTTTGAAGAGGGCAAGGACTTCACCATTGACGATGATGGCACCTTTGTCGCCCCTCTGAATGTTGAGGCTAATACTTTGCCGAGTTACTACACCCTCACGGAGTATTTCCCGGATATGACTCTGGACAAGGTGCGTTACGAGGTTGGCATCCTCGCCGAGCCCGAGGGCCAGCCGCAGTCAACCGTTCAGGATATCTGGGCTCGCAAGAACGTTGTGACGCATCACGGTCTGAGCACCAATGATTATCACTTCGATACCTTCGCACCTAAGTTGAAATACGACGCTTTGAAGGACCCCACGAAGGATCAGGAGCTGCTGATTCAGGGTCAGGGCTTCGTAGGGAATGACATTCCCGGCGCTGAGGGCATGATGTACGTCATTCGTGAGAAGGGCACGGGTTCCCCCGTCCTGGTTATGAGCGAGATGAAGCATTATGTCCACGGTGATGATGAATACGAGACGGGCCTGGAGGGAGGCTTCGCTTTCGTCAATCTCAAGATTCCCGCGAACACGCTGGATCCGTCCAAGCAGTACGTCATTGAGGCGTGGAGCGACTACGGTTACCCCAGCAAGACGGATAAGACTCTCATCACCCCGATGGTGGGTTTTGCCCCGGAGCACCGCGGCGTTCTTTTGGCGCACCAGGATTTGAAGTTTGAGGGTGTCCAGCGGTTCACGAATGCTTACGTACCCGTAGAGGAACGTATGTACTTTTCGACATCGCTGAACGACGAGGAACAGAAGCAGCCTGCCACCCGCGGTGAGCTGGCTTCCGCCCTTTATGAGATGAAGGGCAGCCCCAAGGTGGACCTTCCTGAAGTCTCTCCGTGGCCGGATGTGAAGACGGACAATCCGAACTACGCCGCCTACATTTGGGCTCGTGAAAAGGGCGTTACTTTCGGCGGACCTGACGGAAAGTTCCACGCGGAGGACGGTCTCACGAATGCAACCGTTGCCGCAATGATTTACCGTGCGTCTGGTTCACCGGAAGTATCAGGTGTTTCGTCATTCCCGGATGTTACGCCGGATTCCGCATTCTATCGTGAGATTCTGTGGGCTACCCAGCAGAATGTTATTACTCCCGAGACCGGCATGTTTGAACCGAATCATGCTGTGACCCGCATTGAGTTGGAGTGGATGTTGTTTTATTACCGGCATCGTGTGATGAACCCTATCACTACCGGTCTATATCGCATTGCTAACTAAGTAGGCCAGGTAACTAAGTAGGCCGGCCGGTTCTAGCCCGGGCACCTCGTCACAACGGACGGGGTGCCCGGGCTCTTACGCGCTGAGGGAATCCGCGCGGATTCTTCTAGAATTCTCGCCCTAGAGTTCCCACGCGGGGGCTGCGGCGGTGCTTGCCGAGTGCGCGTCCTGACCGGTTGCCATGCCGGTGGAGACGGTGAAGTCCCACGGGTCACTGTTGAGTGCAGACAGCTTCGTTTCGATGGTGAAACCGCGCTCAGCGAGCAGGGCGCGCAGGCGGTTTGCCGCCGAACGCAACCACAGCGATTCGCTGGCGGCGTGGGAGCAGTCAATCAGGGCGATGTTGCTGCCGTCAACTCGTGCGGTTTCGCGGAATTCGCTGGCGGGGTGGTGGCGCAGGTCGGCGGTAATGTACACCTGCGCGTCGGTGGCGCGCACAGCGTCAAAGAGGGAGTCACCGGCACCACCGCAGAGGGCGACGCGGCGGATCGGCTGGTCGGCGCGTCCGGCGATGCGCAGGCCACCGGCGGTTGCGGGCAGTGCCGTAGCGAGGCGTTCTGCAAGCTCCTTGAGGGTGATTTCTTCGGGCAGGGTGCCGAGGCGGCCGGTGCCTACTGCGTGTTCCTGTTCGTCGAGTACCTGGGTTTGCGCTTCGGTGAGCGGTTCGCGGTCAATCAGACCGATAGCGTCACAGAGTGCTTCGTTCACGCCTTCAACGGCGGCATCTGCGTTGGTGTGCGCGCCGAGCAGGCCACATCCGCCTTCGATAAGGGTGTGCAGCACATTGCCCTTGTAGTCGCTGTCGGGGATGAACTTTGCGCCGCGTAGCAGTAGCGGGTGGTGGGTGATGAGTAGCTGCGCGCCTTCGGCTACGGCTTCTTCGGCGGTGGCGGTGAGGGCGTCTACTGCGAAGAGGACGGTGCTCACTTTGGCGGCGCCACGTCCGGCGACGAGGCCGGAGGCGTCCCATCCGGCGGCGAGCTGCGGCGGGAAGAGTGTGTGGAAGGCGTCGACGACTTCTGCGAGGGTGGGGGTTTCTAGTTTTTCAGTCATATCTCTATTGTGGCAGGTGGCGCGGCGGGGCAGGTGGCGGTTTACGCCAAAGCCTGCAGTAGCGCAGGAATATTATGCGGTCCTACGGTGTTCTTTAGGTAGTGTGGTTTTATAGTTCAAGGAGGAATCATGACTGATGTTGTTCTTGCCGGCGGCTGTTTCTGGTGCCTGGATGCGGTGTACCGCCAGTTCCGCGGGGTTGAGGCGAGCGTCTGCGGCTACACGGGCGGCGAGACTCCCGACCCTGATTATCGTTCGGTGTGTTCGGGTGCGACCGGTCACCAGGAGGCGCTGAAGCTCAGCTTCGACCCGCAGGTCATCGATTTGGATACGGTGTTGGATATTTTCTTCACGAGCCACGACCCGACCAGCTGGGATCGTCAGGGCGCGGATACCGGTTCGCAGTACCGTTCGGTGCTTTTCTACGCGGATGAGCAGCAGCGTGAGGCGTTTGAGCGTGCGGTGGCGCGTGCTCAGCAGCTGTACTCCTCCCCCATTGTTACGGAGATTAAGCCGCTGGGCGTGTTCTATGAGGCTGAGGAGTATCACCAGAACTATTACGCGTTGAATCCGGCGCAGGGTTATTGTGCGTTTGTGGTGAGCCCGAAGGTGGCTCATGCGCGCCGTAATTTTGCGCATCTGCTCCGTTAGTCGGTGCGTCCGGTTCAGTCGAGGCGTATTACGTTGTTCACCCCGTAGCTGTCTTTTGTTGTGTGGCAGCTACGGGGTGTCTTCGTATGCGCCCGGCTATTTGTTGTTCTCCTGTGCTTTACGGTTGCTATAAGGTGCGCCCGGTATGATGGGGGTGTCGACTCACTCCCCCTTGTCCGTTGACCTCACCGAAAGACTGCTGATGACTAGATCTTCTTCTAAGCCCGTCGCCTTGAGCCGCCGCGCCGTGTTGGGTGCGGGCGGTGTTGGTCTTGCCGCTGTGTTGTCTGCGTGTGCGCGTACGGTGCATCCGCCGGTTGATACTGCCGCCTCTGAGTCAGCGAGCGCGAGCGCCTCTGCTTCGCCGACGTTGCCGTCTGCGAATAAGTCGTATAAGGGTAAGGTCACGTTCGATAACTTTGAGAAGAACGGCGAGTACGTTCCTGCCACGGCTGAGAAGAAGGCGCAGAACGTGCCCAAACCGATCATGCCGGAGAAGGTGCAGGAGCTGAGTATTGACGGTATCTATGCGCTGATTGGCTATTGGATTTCTAGCTTTAATTATTTGGCGTTGACGGGTGATATTGAGCCGATGAAGAAGACGGATCTTAGCACTGACTACACCAAGGAGCTTGAGCCGATGATTAAGCTCTATGAGACGGGGCGCGGCTGGATTTATGACACGAGTGAGCCGATGTCTGTGTACCTGCTGACGGATACCCCCACGCAGATTGAGGGTGACCGTATTCTTTATTTCTGGCGTGCTCGTTCTCTGGTTGATCAGAATGCGAAGAGGCATCTGACGGAGGGCGATAACCGCGATAAGGCCCTTACGGGGGCTGAAGATTCTCAGGGTCAGGCGATGAGGATTGTTGTGGAGTATAAGGAGGGTGCTTGGTTTATGAGCACTCAGAAAGATAAGGATGGTGATAAGAGCACGGAATCTGCGAGCCCCTCGGCATCCTAGTCCACTAATTGCAGCTTTTTAGACCTTTCTTCACAAAAGGATGCAAGTGGAAACGTTTGATATCTATTTGCATACTTTAGGGTATGATGGGGTTGTCAACTCACTCTATTTCCTTTGTTGACTTCCTTTGAAAGGCTGATTATGACGAGCCCTTCCCCCATATCTACCCGTGTGAACCGCCGCGTGGCGCTGGGTGCGACCGCCGCTGGTGCACTTGCCGCGTTGACCGCTTGTGCCAGCGATATTCGTCCACTGGCTGATGGCTCGGCGTCTAACTCTACTTCCGGTTCTGCTAGTGCATCCGCGAGCGCTTCAGCTAGTGCCTCACCCAGTGCCTCGGCTAGCGCTTCGCCTTCTGCTTCTTCCGGCAAGCATTATAAGGGCCTCGTGAAGTTCGATAACTTCGAGAAGAACGGCGAGTACGTTCCGGCGACCGCCACTCATAAGGCGCAGAATGTGCCGAAGCCTCTCGTTCCGGCGAACATGAACGAGCAGAACGTTGACGGTATTTACGCGTTCGTTAGTTATTGGTTGGCGAGTTCCAACTATCTGCTAATGACCGGCGATACTGAGCCGCTGCAGAAGATTGAATCTGCGGATGCGCTGGAGAATTACCGGAATTTGACGGTTGCCTATGAAAATAATGCGGGCTGGCTCTACGGTGCGGATACTCCTATTATTCTTGAGTTGCTTTCTGATTCACCGCAGAAAATTTCCGGTAGCCGAATTCGCTATGACTGGTTGGGATACATGAGTTACAGCGCGGACATGAAGATTCACGCTGAAGGTCAGGGCCCTGATGAACCCTTTATGGAGGATAGCTCGCGGGAACTGACGAAGGTTGGTGTGGAGTACAAGGACGGTAAGTGGATTATGCTCACCGGCGATGAGAGCTCTTCTTCGGCGGCTTCCGATTCTTCTTCGAGTTCTTCTTCTGTCTAAGCACCTATCCTATGGGTAAGGTCTAACGGCTTAAGATAGGCTTCTCTCTCTCTCTCTCTCCCCTCCCCCCCCCGCGGTAATGCACCGTGGGCGGGGGTTTCTTTATGCCGGAACTCGGTGATGCTTTGCTGCGGCATTTAGATTGCTTTGCAGCGGTATTAGGTTGCTTTGTCATCGGCACTCGATGACGGCTACTGCCGGGTATCTGCGTGTTTGCCGGTATGATGGAGGTGTCAATTCACTCAATTTCCTTTGCTGACTTCTTTTGAAAGGCTGATAATGATGAGCCCTTCCCCCGTCTCTGCTGGTGTGAGCCGTCGCGTGGCGTTGGGTGCTACCAGTGCCAGCGTGCTGGCGGCATTGACTGCGTGCGCTAGCGATATCCGTCCGCTTGCTGATAGTTCCCCCTCCGGTGAGGCTTCGGCGAGTGCGTCCGAAAGCGCATCCGCGAGCGCTTCGGCATCGGCTTCGTCTTCCTCTTCTGACAAGTCCTATAAGGGCCTTGTGAAGTTCGATAACTTCGAGAAGAAGGGTGAGTACGTTCCTGCCACGGCTGAGAAGAAGGCACAGAACGTGCCCAAACCTCTCGTTCCGGCGAACATGAACGAACAGAGTGTTGATGGCATGTATGCGTTCATTGGCTACTGGCTGGCGAGCTTCAACTATGTGCTGATGACCGGTGATGCTGAGCCGATGAAGAAGGCTGACCCTGCAGATGTGTATGCGAAGAGCCTGCAGGAATTTACGTTGATGTACGAGAGTGATCTGGGCTGGATGTACGGTGCGGATACCCCGGTTACTATGGAGTTGATTAGTAGTGCACCGCAGAAGCCTTCCGGTAGCGGCACCCGTTACTACTGGCCGGGCTACATGAACTACAGCGCAGATGCGAAGATTCATCGTGAGGGTAAGTCTGACCTACCCTTTTAAGACGGCTTCTAGCCCGAACGGCAAGCTGATGAAGGCTGCTGTGGAGTATAAGGACGGTAAGTGGTTTATGCTTACCGGTAATGAGGGCTCTTCTTCGTCGGCTTCCGCTTCTTCTAGCTCTTCTGCTGCCTAGGTCTTCTGTCTAGACCCCACCATAACGGTTCAGGCATAACAGCTTGAGGTAGGCTTCTCCCCCGCCTGCGGTAATGCACCGTGGGCGGGGGCTTCTTTATGTCGAGACTTTGCCGAAACTCTGCCGGAACTCTGTGGAAATACAGGGAATACTCAGGCGAAAACCCCGCGGATGGCCGGGGTCGGCTGAGAGTGCCTCGGGTACGCTTAACGTATATACATTGACGTACTACATATGGTCTTTACCTGCAGGTTTGAGCCTCGTGCTGACGGCTTTGTGGGTGAAGGATCCGACGAAGGACTTCCGATGACTACTTTCTTCACTCGACGTACCGCTCTGGGTGTTGCTGTTGCGGGTGCACTTTCTGCGTTGACGGCGTGCGCTAGCGATATTCGCCCACTGGCTGGCAGTACCGGCTCGGCTTCTCCGTCGGAGGCGGCGACCACCTCCGAATCTGCGTCTGCATCGGCGTCTCCTTCTGCTTCGGCGCCTGCGAGTGCTTCTGTAGCCTCGGGTCTTCCGTCTTCGGGTAAGTCCTATAAGGGTCCAATGAAGTTTGATAGCTATGAGAAGACCGGTGAGTACGTTCCGGCGAGCGCTACGCAGATGGCTCAGAATATGCCGAAGCCTGTTCCTCCAGCGAATATGAAGGAGCACAGCGTTGATGGTGCGTATGCTTTCTTAAGTTTCTGGCTGGCGAGCTTGAATTACCTCATGATGACGGGTAACCCTGGTCCGATTGAGATCGTTTACCATGATGGTTACGGCTGGGAGAAGTATCCCAGCACGATTAAGCTGTATGCGTCGGGTTTGGGTTGGGTGTACGGTACGGAAACTCCGTATATTGTTGAGCTGCTGACGGATGCGCCTCGTGAGGTGCCGGGTAGCAATAATACTCGCTTTATTTGGGAGGGCTATTCCTACATGGATCCCAAGATGATACGGCATTACAATGGTCAGCCGGAGAAGGCGACGAGTGCTGATGAATCGAAGAAGAAGGTGGCGAGGTTCCGACTGGATTACAAGGACGGCAAGTGGGAGTTGTCTAGCGCCGCATAGTTGCCGTATTGCTGAAGGTTCCCTCGCATGCTGACTTCTCATGATGGAAGACCCCACACCTGGTAAAACGCTGGGTGTGGGGTCTTAATTTTCTGAACATTCGAAGTGGTCTCGGGGCTATGTGGCGGCTCTCGGGTAACCTTAAAGGTGTATACATTGACGTACTGATAGGTCTTTACAGGGCGTCTACGCCTGCTCTGGCGCACGGTGTTTTTATCTGTTCTGTATAGGTTCCAACGAAGGGCTTCCGATGACTACCTTCTTCACTCGACGTACTCTCCTGGGCGTGGGTGCGACCGGTATTCTTGCGGCGCTGACTGCGTGCGCTACTGATATTCGTCCGCTGTCGCAGGGCTCGGGTGGTTCCTCTGGTTCAGCTTCTGGTGCGGCTTCCTCTTCTGCGAGCGCCTCTGCGTCGCCTTCTCCTACCGATGATCACACGCCCGGCTCATACGTGGGCCCGATTAAGTTCAATAACTACGAGCGGAGCGGCACCTACATTCCGGCGAGTGCGGAGGCGCCGGCGCAGAACGTGCCGAAGCCTCTTATCCCGGAGAAGATGAAGGAGAACAGCCCCGAGGGTGCTTACGCTCTGATGGGTTATTGGCTTGCTTCCCAGAATTATCTGATTCTGACCGGCGATGTTGAGCCGCTGATGAAGGCGGATCCTGCGAAGGCTTTTTTGAGGAACTCTAGGACCATGATTAAGCTCTACGAGTCGGGTCTGGGTTGGATTTACGGTTCGGATCAGCCGTACAAGATTGAGATTGCGGAGAATGAGCTTCAGCCGGTTGCTAATAAGCAGGACCGTTATGAATGGCTTGTGACTGTTGCTTATGATCCTGCCGCTAAGTACCACATTGAGGGTGAGCCTGACGCGACTATCGTTGAGGAGGAAAAGACGATTCCTCGCACGACGAAGTTCATCATGGAGTACAAAGAGGGCATGTGGCGCATGCTCTTGGACAATAACAGTTAAATTCCGCTCCTTCTGATACTCACTACTTAAGGATTTCTGATGACGACTTTCCTTTCTCGGCGTGCAGCCCTACTAGCTGCCGGTGCGGGCGCTATTACGATGCTGAGTGCCTGCTCCAGCGATATTCGTCCGTTGGCTGATAGCTCCCCGTCTGCTTCTGGAGAGGCTTCCTCTTCAGCAAGTTCTAGCGCCTCTGCTAGCCCCTCCACTTCTGCTAGCTCATCCTCTGCGGATGGTTCTTCTGAGAAGTCTTATCTGGGGCCGGTAAAGTTCGATAACTATGAGAAGAAGGGTGAGTACGTCCCCGCGGATGAGACGCACAAGGCGCAGAATGTACCCAAGCCCCTCCCTCCGGCGAATATGCATGAGAAAACCATTGATGGCGCATACTCTGCCTTTAGTTTTTGGCTTGCCAGCGTCAACTATCTGGTGCTCACCGGTGACGATGAGCCGTTGAAGCAGGCTGACCCCTCCGGCAGGGATGTGAAGTCTTTCCATGATTACGTGACTTTTTATGAGTCCAATGAGGGGTGGTTTTACGGTTCGGAGCATGCGCTTCAGGCTGAGATGATGACCCCGCAACCTGAGAAGGTATCGGGTAGCGACTCCCTCTACTACTGGCGTATCACGCTGTCCAAGGACTCTAAGGCGATGATGCATGTTGAGGGTAAGGGAAACAGGCCTATGTACCAGAACACTTCCATGGAGCCTGAGCTTTCCGACCTGAAATTGTCGTATCAGGACGGCAAGTGGTTCACTTACCCCACCAAGGTACATGGACAAGGCTCTGCGAGCCCGAGCACCAAAGCATCCGATGAGGCTAACGCTAAGAATGCCTAGAGCATCTTTGCTGAGTCCGTCTTAGGGGCGGGGATTCACCTCGCTTACAGGCGCATAAGATTTATGGCTTAGGCCCATGACCCTACGCACTACTTAAGGATTTTTCATGGCAACTTTTCTTTCTCGACGTGCCGCACTAGCGGCTGCTACCGGTGCCGGTGCGGCTGTAGCGCTGACTGCCTGCGCTAGCGATATCCGCCCGCTGGCTGATAGCTCTTCTTCTCCTTCCGGTGAGGCTTCACCTTCGGCAAGTGCTTCTGAATCTGCGAGCGCATCCGCTTCAGCGTCTGCCGCTGATTCCGGCAAGAAGTCGTATAAGGGCACGGTGAAGCTCGACAAGTACGAGAAGAACGGCGAGTACGTTCCTGCCACGGCTGAAAAGAAGGCACAGAACGTGCCGAAGCCTGTTGTTCCGGAGAAGATGAACGAGGCAACCGTTGAAGGCATGTACCAGTTCCTCAGCTACTGGCTGGCGAGCTTTAATTACATGTTTATGACGGGCGATTACGAGCCGCTCAAGAAGGCTGACCCGTACTCCCACTATGCGAACGAGGGCAGCAATGCTGTTATCATCTACTCTTCCGGCAGGGGCTGGGTATACGACACGGATGCGCCGGTTACCGTTCAGCTTCTGACCGACGCCCCGAAGAAGGTCGCGGGCGGACCCAACCGCTACGATTGGCTCGGACGCATCATCTATGACCCCAACGCGAAGATCCACATTGAGGGTCAGGACCCCGCTCCCCTAGTCGATGGATCCACTAAGAGCGAGGCAACCAACTTCGCGGCGGACTACAAGGACGGCGCGTGGTACATGCTCAGTGATGAGGATGCTGATGCATCCTCTTCCGAGAAGAGCAGCGCTAGCGCCTAAAACCCGCCTCTAAGCGGCTGGTTCTAAAAGTGAGGGAAGCTCCCGTATGCAGTTGAGATTGCATGCGGGGGCTTCCTCTTTACCTACGTGCGGTGGCGATGTTCCCTTATGCGTTCATGAGCGGACTTTGAACATGCGTCAGTTCCTTCGGGTACGCTTAAAAGTACACTGACAAACCGTTTAGGGGTTCTCATGCCTACTTTCGTTACTCGCCGCACCGCCCTGGGCGTTGTTACCGCTGCCGCCCTCGCTTCCCTGACTGCCTGCGCAAATGATATTCGCCCGCTGGAGGACCCGAGCGTAGTTGACCCGATGCGCCCCTACAAGGGTGACTTGAAATTCAATAGCTACAAGTCCACCGGAACCTACCGCCCCGCAAGCACCACGAAGAAGGCGGAGAACCCGCCCATGCCCGTTCCTCCCGAGAACATAAAGTCGAAGACGATCTCGGGCATGTATGCGGCGCTGGGCTACTGGCTCGCAGCCCTGAACTATCTGACGGTTACCGGCGACGCTGCCCCGTTCAAGGACGTGGACCTAGACGGTATCTACGTACAGAAGATGAAGATATACGTAGACTTGTACGCGAAGGATGAGGGGTGGATGTACGGCACCGATACGCCGCTCTTGGCTGAACTGATCGAAGAGACTCCACAGAAGGTTGACGATGAGCAGTACCGTTGGAAGGGTATTGGCCGTAACCATAAGGCCGCCGTTCTCCATTACGTACCGGAGGACAGGGATATTCACATTGCAGATACGAGCGGCAGCTCTGCTAATGATGAGGTCACTTTTGTGTTGAATTATCGGAACAATACGTGGATGGTCACCATTGAGACGAAAAGCTCTTCGACAGCTGCCCCCGACTCCTCGGGCGGAAGCAATTCTGGCCTCAACGTTTAGGATGCAGTGGCATAGACACCGACACCACGTACGCCTAACAAACAGCACTTTTCGTTAGCTAACGCAGTTTTTGTAGTATTTTCCCAGGTTTGATACCCAAGAAATCATAAACATATCCAAATACACTAAGGTACCCTGAAATAGATACACCGATAATCTATTGAAGGGTACCTTATGTCCACCTTCGTGACCCGACGCGCCGCCCTTGGCATCGCCGCCACCGCCGCGCTCGCCTCCTTGACTGCCTGCGCCAGTGATATTCGCCCGCTCAGCGACCAGAGCACGCCCGATACACAGCGCTCCTACAAGGGCGAGCTGAAGTTCAACGGCTACGAATCACGCGGCACCTACATTCCCGCAACCAGCTCGAAAAAGGCGGAGAATCCGCCCAAGCCTGTCCCTCCTGCAGAGATGAAAGCCAAAACGACGGAGGGCATGTACGCCGCCATAAACTACTGGTTGGCTTCTTTCAATTACCTTATGATTACCGGCGACATTGAGCCCTTTAAGGCTGTGGATATAAACCGAAACGATATCTACAAGGCCGAACCTTTCGTCGAATTTTATGAGAAGAACACTGGCTGGGTGTACGGTACTGATGCGCCGTTCTCAGCAGAACTGACCGAGGACGCTCCGCAGAGGGTTGACGAACAGCAGTACCGCTGGCTGGGTGTTGGCCGATATAACAAGGAAGCAAAGATTCACTACACAGATGGCAGGGAACTCACCATGGCCTCATTGAGCAGCGGCCCCGGTGATTATGAGTTCTTCTTTATCTTGGAGTATCAGGATGGCGCCTGGACGGTTCGGAATGAACCAGCCAAACTTACAACAAGCTCACCCAACTCAAGCGCGAGCAGCTCCGGCGCCCCCGTCTAGAACCCCGGCCATATCGTAGTCGTGCGAGAATCTCTGGGTCCCGTGTTTTTCGTCATCTACCGCCGCTTTTACGGCGTTGGAGGCGCACACAACATTGGGCTGGCCGCTCCCCTGCGATATTCTGGAATTAGTTCAATACCGGCACATACGTTATTCACCTCAGAAAGAGCCCCATGTCTACCATGTACACCCGCCGCACCGCCCTGACCGCACTGGGTCTGGGCACCGCCGCGCTTCTTGCCGCATGTTCCTCAAAGTCCTCCGAATCTTCAGCAACCGCGAGCGCATCCGCACCCGAACCTTCGGCATCCGCGAGCGCTACCGCATCCGTCTCCCCCACCGCGGAGGCAACCACCACCATTGAACCCGGCCCCAGCATGAAGGGTGAGGTCGTTCTTGCCGACTACTCCTCCACCGGCACTTTTGAGCCCGGCACCAAGGAGCACAAGGCAGTGAACGTCGCGATTCCCGTGGAGCCGGCGAAGCTGCGTGAGAACAGTGTTGAGGGTCTGCACGCGTTCATTGCGTACTGGCAGGCTACTCTGAACTACCTGCTGCTGACCGGTGACGGTGCACGCTTCACGAACATTGACCACACCGGCGATTACTCGACTGTGGCTGAGTTCTTCCAGAGCATGTACGCTTCGGAGACCGGCTGGGTGATTGGTTCGGAGCGTCCGATGGTTCTGTCGTTGACTGCTGACCGCCCGACTAAGGATACCCGCACCGGCTACTACACTTGGGCAACCGAGATGGTGATTGATGGTGCTGAGGGTGCTGGCGTGTACAGCAAGACCAATGATCGTGTGCAGCCGCTGACTGAGGTGTTCAAGTACCCGGGTAAGCCGGTGGCTGGTCAGATTGTGGCGCATTACCAGGACGGCACTTGGCGTATGGTGCGTCGCGCTCCGGGTACTGCTTCTGCTTCGCCGGTTCCGTCGCTGAGCCCGAGCGCTTCGGCTGAGGGTTCTGCGTCTGCGGAGGCTACCACTGCTTCTGCTGAGGCATCGGCACAGTAGATTCAGATCCCCTTTATACCACTGAGAAGCCACATATGTTTCGAGAAGCCACCATTATGGTTGCTTTTCGAAACACATGTGGCTTTTCGCTTTTATTCTTTCTTGAATAAAGACAGATATAAACAAAAAAGCCTTGATCCCGAAGAATCAAGGCTTTTTCCTAGTGTGACCCCAACCGGATTTGAACCGGTGTTGCCGCCGTGAGAGGGCGGAGTACTAGGCCGCTATACGATGGGGCCGTGAGATTTACATCTCTTTTACCAGGTCTCCCTGGCAACATATATAACTATACAGAGGTTCCCAGAAACAACCAAATCGAAAAGCGGTGAAATGAGTCACATATTTTACACTGAGTGCAAGGCCTAAAAACAGACTCCTCCCCAGCGGTGTAGGCACTCCCCCGACAGCCATCCGGCACCTCCGCAGCGCCCGCCTCCACACCTGCGCCTACCCCGTTCAGGCACCACGGCATCACGGCGTCACAGCATCAAGGGCACAAAAATGCGCCCCGCACAGTGTACGGGGCGCATCCGCTCAAACTAGAGCGAGAAACTATGCCTTACGGCGACGAAGCACCATCACAGCAGCACCAGCAATCAGCGCGAACGCACCGACAGCAGCCAGGCTCAGAACGTTCTGAGCACCAGTCTTAGCCAGCGAGCCCTTGCTCTGAGGCGCAGACTTGGTAGCCGAAGCGCTCACCTGAGCATCGGAGTTAGAGCTCTTAGGCTGAGACTCAGACTTCGCCGAAGAAGAGTTCTTCAGCGGCGCGGTCTTCGCGGTGGTGCCCAGCTGGTCGTTAGCCTCCTCAGCCTTCGACTGTTCACCCTTGGGCTGCTCAGCCGCCGGCTTCTCCGCTACTGCAGCAGACGCGGAAGGCGATGCCGAGGCGTTGGTCGGGAATGCCGGCTCGTCAGCCTCATCGCGGTTATCTGCATTGCCGGCATCCTTCGCATCGTTAACAATCAGCGAAACAGCCGAATCGTAATTGCGGTTGGTAGCCACATCAGAACCAGCGGTGACGGTACCGAGCATGTAGCCCTGGCTGTACTGCATGGTGTTTGCCGGAACACGCAGAGTTGCCTCGAAGGAGTACTTGCCGGTGCGTGCGTTGTAGACAAACGCGCTCGCAGGAACGACAGTGGAGACCTTCTGAATGTTTGCCAGTTCGCTATCGGTCAGTTTGTCGTAACCCATCGACCATTCACCCTCCTTGACGAGGAACAGGCGAATACCTTCTGCCGGGGGCTTCTCAAAGTCATAGCCGGAGACGTGGAAGGTGTAGGGGCGGGTAATGTCGACGGTGCCCTCAGCGAAGTTCAGGGTGGGGTCAATCAGCACTGCGGTAGCCTGCTTCGGGTAGCCCTGGAAGGGAACCTTAGCGGGATTAATAGTCGCGGTGGAGGTGAACTCACCCTCGGAAACCTCGGCGTAGAACTTCACGATGGAGTTCGGAACCAGCTTCTGCTGCGAGGAAGGAACAGTCTTACCGTTACGATCCACGGTCGCCTTGGAGGTGTAGGTGTCGGTCATGGAGCCTTCACCGGTCTTCGAGTTCAGCACGTAGGGCACAGCCGCGGTGGTGTTCGCGATATCCTGCTTGTCCACTGCGATGACGGAGCCGTCCTCGGTGACGGTCAGGTCGTTAGCCTTACCGCCGTTCATCTCAACCTCACCGATTACGCGGTCGGTCTTAGCGTCAAAGATAGCGATCTTGCCGGTACCGAAATCGGTCACGTACACCAGGTCGCGGTCCTCGTCGTTCTCCATGGACAGTGCCTGGGTGCCGAACTTAACGAACTTCTTGAACGCACCGGTGGTCAGATCGTAGACGGAGATACCGGAGTTCACGCCATCCACACCCTGCGAGGAGACGTAAATTTCGTTCTCGGAGTGGTCAATAGTGACGTCAGAGGGGCGAACCTCAACGGAGGAGTTCTCGCCGCGGGTCTGAATAACCTGCTCAGTCTTGAACGTATGGGTGTTGATTACGAAGACCTTGCCGCCGGTGCGCTCGGGCACGTACAGCTTGTCACCGTCAACAGTCATGTTCATGCCAATGTAGCGGGTACCACCGTTGGGGGCGCCTTCCAGCTGCAGCTTGGTGACCTCGAAGGTCTTCATGTCAATTGCGGACACATAGTAGCGGCCGGTCACGAACACCTTACCGGAGTTGTGATCCACCAGCACGGAGCGGGGGTGCTCAATCCAGTTCGGGTCGCTCTCAGGGATACCGTGGTTAGTCCAAATCTGCTCCATGGTGCTCTGGTCGAACACAGACAGGGAGTTGTCGGTGGTGTTAGTAACCCACACGGTACCGGACACGTCATCAACAGTGATGCCATACGCGGAAATGTAGCCAAATTCGCCGTTCTTATCCAGCTCGAAGGGAAGCGCTGCCACTTCTTCAATCTGAAGAGTGTCTGCGTTGACACGAGCAATGGTGGAGGCGAGGTCGCCGCGGGCACCCACGCCGACCATCCAAATCTTGTTGGTCGCCTTAGAGTATGCAACCTGGTACTGGCCGGGCAGACCCTGGGTAATCTGCGCAACGGATGCGGAGGTGTCAACAACGCGGCTCAGCGATGCGGTGGAAGGAACCGAGGCGCTGGAGGAAGCGGTCTGATGTGCGGTATTCGGTGCTGCGAAGGAGGCAGGGATCATGGCTGCGCCGGAGATTGCGAGCGCCAGGGAGCCAACAGCGAGCCCCTTCAGTGCTTTACCCGAGGAGGGAGTGAGGTTCAATGTGTGTCCTTCAAATGTGTAACGGAAGTGCTCACATGCCGCATGCGAATGCTAACGAGACACCCGTGAATATGCGGTGACATATTCGACGGCACGAAAAGCAGAAATGCAGGTAACGCATAAATTTACCTACCTTCTAATCCTCAGTGTTTTCCCAGGAAAATACAAGCAGCGACGTGGGTGTGTTTTGTGTTTTTATGAGTGACCCCCAAATTCGCCTTCAGTATCACGTGAAGGTTGAGGCGATTTCAGGGTTTTTCCTTGCTCTTGCGGGCAAAAACCCTGGTTGCCAGGGGGTATTGCGATGCTTTTATATTTACACATTAATGTAAAAGTTTAGGTGAGGTGCATCTGCGATATTCACCACGGGTTACACATTTTCTCGACATTCAAAACCTATATTTTTACAAGCGCGTGCACATATATAAATATTTACTGTATAAGTTACCCAGAATAACCCCAAGCGGGCACACAAAAGGCGGGTACCCCTCCCCCAGATTCGAAGAATCCGAAAGAGAAAATACCCGCCTTCTCACGCGTTACATCGAGCATTTACGCCCGAAAACTAAACGCTACGCTTATGCCTTGCGGCGGCGCATCACCAGAGCAGCACCCGCAATCAGAGCCACAGAAGCGAAAGCAACCAGCGGCATCACAGCATTAGCACCGGTGTTCGCCAAAGCGCCACGCGAAGAACCAGCATCGCTCTTAGCTACCGAGGAGCCACCGCCCAAATTATCGGAGCCACCTGCAGAGGAGCCACCGTTCTTCACAGCCGAACCGGACTTATCAGCCTTCACAGCATCCGGAGCGGGCTTGGAGTCCTGTACACCGGTCTTAGCGTCAGACTTCGAATCAGACTGAGATGCCTGGTCCTTGGAGGTCTGATCCTTAGCCTCTGCGGTGTTCTCAGACTTAGCGTCAGACTTCTTATCCTCAGGCTTCGGGTCTGCAGGCTTCGGATCTGCAGGCTTCGGATCTGCAGGCTTCGGGTCAGCCGGCTTCGACTCCTCAGCCTTCACACCGGTCACCGTCGGGTAACCCGCAAACTGAAGCGAAGTCGGGGTGATACCCACCGGAGCTGCGCTCGCGTCGGTGTCCTTCACGCCAACCTTGAACTTCAGAATCGAGTTAGCCTTCAGCTGCTGAACCGATGCGGGAACGTCGTTACCCTGGCGATCCTTGGTGGGCAGGGTGGTGTACTCGCTGGCGGTGGTGATTTCGCCGGTGGTGCCGTTGAGCACGTAGGGCAGGGTCACCTTCTCGTCGCGGTCCTTCTTGTCAACAACCAGTACGGAGCCGTCCTTGAGCAGGGTCACGTCGTTCGCGGCTGCGCCGTTCATCTCAACCTCGCCGATGACCTCGTCAGCACGGCCGTCGAAGACAGCCACCTTGCCGGTACCGAAGTCGGTTACGTACACCAGGTCGCGGTCCTCATCGTGCTCCAGAGCGAGCGCCTGGGTGCCGAACTTGACGAACTTCTTGAACTCGCCGGTGGTCAGGTCGTACACGGAAATACCGGAGTTGACGCCCTTCACGCCCTGAGAAGAAACGTAAATCTCATTCAGCGAGTGGTCCACAGCAACGTCGGAGGGGCGAACCTCAACGGTGGAATCCTCACCCTGAGTCTGGATGGTCTTCTCAACCTTGAAGGTCTTGGTGTCCACGACGAAGAGCTTGCCGCCGGTGCGCTCGGGCACGTACAGCTTGCCGCCATCGAGGAACAGGTTCATGCTGATGTAGCGGGTGCCGCCGTCGGGTGCGCCTTCGAGCTGAATCTTCTCAACCTGCTTGGTCTTCAGGTCAATCGCGGAGACGAAGAAGCGGCCGGTCACGAACGCCTTACCGGACTCGTGGTCAACCAAAACGGAGCGGGGGTGCTCAATCCAGTTCGGGTCGTCTTTCTTCACGCCCTCGTTGCTCCAGATGAGCTTGAGGGTCTGCTGGTCGTACACTGCCACGGAGTTGTCGGTGGTGTTGGTAACCCAGACGGTGCCGTCCACGTCATCAACGGTCACGCCGTACGCGGAGGTGTAACCGTACTGGCCCTTGTCGTTCTTCTTCACGGGCAGCTCGGCAAATGCCTCGGTCTTGAGGGTGTCTGCGTCCACGCGTGCCAGGGAGGAAGCGAGGCCGCCGCGTGCACCCACGGTGGGCACGAACAGCTTGTGGTTCTTCTTGGAGTAGCCAACTTGGAACTGGCCGGGCAGACCCTGAATGATGTTCGCAACGCTACCGTTTGCATCCACGGTGCGGTGTGCCTCGGTGGAGGGGGTGGTAGAGTCGGTTGCCTTGGTCTTGGTGGCGGTTGCCGGGTAGCCCTGGAACTCGCGGGTTTCGGGGGTGACCTGCTTGACCTCGGAGTTGTCGCCTGCGGTTGCGGTGACCTTGAACTTCAGGATGGAGTTCGCCTGAATCTCGGAGGTCTTGGCGGGAACTTCGTTGCCCTGCTTGTCCTTAGAAGGCTTGCTGGTGACCTTATCTGAGGTGCTGACGGTGCCGGTGGTGCCGTCGAGGACGTAGGGCACGGTTGCGGTTGCGCCAGCCTGCTTGTCCACAGCGATAACGGAGCCGTTGGGCAGTACGACCAGGTCGTTTGCCTTGCCGCCGTTCATGGCGACCTCGGCAATCAGCTTGTCCGCTGCGCCGCCGTCAATCACGCCGACCTTGCCGGAACCGAAGTCGGTCACGTACACCAGGTCGTTGGCCTCATCGTTATCGAGCGAGAGCGCCTGGGTTCCGAAGGGGATGAACTTCTTGAACTCGTAGGTGGTCGCGTCGTACACGGATACACCGGAGTTCTCGCCCTTCACGCCTTGCGAAGAGACGTAAATTTCGTTCTGCGAGTGGTCAATAGCCACGTCGGAGGGGCGAACATCGCCGTCCTTATCGCCCTTCACAGAGATGGTCTTCTCGACCTTGAAGGTCTTGGTATCGATCACGAAGAGTTTGCCGCCGGTACGTTCGGGCACGTACAGCTTGCCGCCGTCCACCAGAATGTTCATGCTGATGTAGCGGGTACCGCCATCGGGTGCGCCCTCAAGCTGAATCTTCTCAACCTGCTTGGTCTTCAGATCGATAGCCGAGACAAAGAAGCGACCGGTCACGAAAGCCTTACCCGACTCGTGATCGACACGCACCTCGCGGGGGTGCTCAATCCAGTTCGGGTCGTCCTTGCTCAGACCCGCATTGGTCCACAGCTGCTTCATGGTCGCCTGATCGTACACGGCAACGGAGTTATCGCGGGTGCTGGTCACCCACACGGTACCTTCCTCGTCATCGACGGTGATACCGTACGCACCCTCGTAGGAGTAGCCCTTGTCGTTCTTGACGATGGGCAGCTCGGCAACTGCCTCAATCTTCAGGGAGTTTGCGTCAATACGAGCAATCGTAGAAACGTGCTCGTCGCGGTCAGCGGTGCCCGCAACCCAAATCTTGTTGGTCTTCTTGGAGTATGCGACCTGGAACTGGCCGGGCAGGCCCTGGGTGATCTTTGCCATCGCCTTATCGGTGATGGTGCGAGCGTCAGTGCTCTGGCTTGCCGCCGGGGTGGATTCTGCCGCGAACGATGCGGGGATGGTGGCAACGCCGGAAATTGCCAGTGCCAGCGATCCAACGGCGAGGCCCTTGAATGCCTTGCTTGAAGCGAGGTTCATATGTATGTCCTTTTTCGTGGGTGGCGCGTGAAGGTGCGTCTCTCCCCCACCGATGGGTGGTGAGGCGCCGCGTTTTTCCTGCTCTTTGGTATGGGTTTCGTGGGCCCATGAGGAAGGAAACTAGTCTTCACACAGTATTAAGTAAGGCAACCTTTAACTTACCTTCTAGGTAATACTTACTTAGCGCACAGGATTTTGCAAGATTTTAGGCATATATAACGCAAAATTTCATATGCCAGGCACAGCCTGTCACTAAAACTCCCCGAGAAGCGGCAATACGGAGCATGGCAAAACCCCCGCCTCCAGCAAAAGCCAGAAGACGGGGGTTCCACACACCCCAACACACGGTGCCGAGGTGACTAAAAATTAGGAGACATACGAGAAGTCAGTGAACAGCAGGTTCTGCAGCTTGTAACGGCGAATGAAACGAGCCAACTCCGCGCGAGTAGTCGGCGCGGTCGGGTTGAACACACCCGAAGAATCCAGCACGATATCGTTCGCGCCAGCCCACGCAACGTAACGGTGCAGAGTACCGGCACCCAGCACGTCGCGGAAACGAGAACCAGCAGCCTCGTTCATTTCAGTCAGCTGAACCTCCGCGTTGTACTGGAACAGCACAGCCACCAGCTCCTCGTGAGAAACCGGTGCGGTCGGGTCAATCTTGTCGCCACCAGTGAGCGGCTCGGTGATCTTGCGGTCACGAGCCCAGTGCAGCGCATTCGCGGTCGGGCGGCCTGCCGCATCCGCGAAGGGGGCAACCTCAGAGTTTTCGCTCACGCCAGCGTGACCAGCAGCGTGGTTCAGCAGAGCAATAAGCTCCTCACGGGTCACAGGGCGGTCCGGCTCAAACGCGCCAGACTGCGGGTTCGGCATCAGCCACTTCTTCTGGTTCGCCATACGGATATCCTCAGCGAACGGGTGGCTCCCCGGAACATCCTCGAAAGAGGTCTTCAGGATCTTAGTCTCAGCCACGGGGATGCGCGCAGCAATCTGGTGGGCAATCTCCTGACCCCACGGGTCGGAGCAAATATCCAGCTGCAGGGCGTGCTCGACACCCTCACCCTGCATCAGCTCGATGGGGAACTGGTCGCTACCGCTGAAGCTGTCAGCGTCACCGTCAAATTCGGGGGTGAGCGGCCAGGAGCGCAGAGTTTCGAAAGAGTCGTTACGAACGTAGCCGTGGCGTACGGTCAGAGTGGTGCCTTCGGTGAGGAATTCGCGTAGACCGTGTGCAGTGTAGTTGACGGTCATACCGGTTTCAGTGATGGTGGCACGCTGAATGACGAGGCGCGGGCCTTTAGTTTCCTCGGTTGCCGGGGCAATGTTGGTGGGTGCTTCGTCAGCCTGCGCGGCCTGTGCCTGCAGGGTCAGTGCGCCTGCAGCAGCAGCGGCGGAAGCACCCTTTACAAAGAATCGTCGTGAGAGTCGATGGTTAATCAAGGGCATGATTGTCCTATTCAGTTCTTGTTTGAGTTGAGTG
Source organism: Rothia mucilaginosa ATCC 25296 (assembly GCF_000175615.1). GTDB lineage: Bacteria > Actinomycetota > Actinomycetes > Actinomycetales > Micrococcaceae > Rothia > Rothia mucilaginosa. The sequence continues at coordinate 82,342 of NZ_ACVO01000003.1, forward strand.
AGTTACGGGTGGCAGGACGCGCGGACAGCGGCGTAAACGGTGAGTGAGGCCGATACGTGAGGTTCCCTCCCCTGTGTGCGTGAGTGAGACGCAGTGTACGGGGTGCGGGTGTCTGTCGGGCGGATGCGCGGTGAGTGAGACCGGCACGGTTCCCTGACCCAGTCATCTAGCGTACCTTAAGGTCCCCTTTAAAGCGAAGACGAAACGGCGGTGATTTTACGCCCATTTTCGATGCTCAACGAAATAGGGGCGATATCTGGCAAGGTTTACCGGAAGTTGGTATGGGTTCTTGATGGGGTGATTTTGAATTACCCAATGCCGCGGTGTTCCGAGATGTGGAATATGTGGGTTTCTGAAGTTTTATGTGTGACACGCCGTTTCAAACCCTTTTCAAAGAGTTATAGTTATTGGTACCCTATCACTGTTCCTATATCCTCAACAAAGGAGTTACCCATGGAGGCCAAGGAATTCTCATACGAGAAGGCTCTCCTCTTTTTCGCCAAGTCCAAGTACGCCGACCTTTTCGGCGTAGCACTGGTTATCGCCATCGCAATCGCCTCAGGATACCTGAGCACCAACCTCGCCAAATACGTCGACTGGGGCCCGATTACGGCCTTCATTCCCCTCGGCGTAATCTCCGTGATTAACGTGGGTATTTCAATGATGTCTACCCGCCTGACCGGCCGCCTCTCAAACGTCGGCAACGTGCTCGGCATTATTAACACGGCGCTGTCTGGCGCGATTGACTACATTCTGGGCAACAAGGCAGCAATCATCACCTACCCGGTCACTTTCATCGTGTACACCTTCGCGATTCGTAGGTGGCAGAACTCCGAACGCGGCAAGGCAATGGAACCGCCGACCGGCGCGAAGGGTCAGCTGATTATTGGCGGCATTGTGGCCGGTTCGTTCGCGTTCTCCCTGATTGCGAACTACATTGGCTACGGCGGCAAGACCTCGTTCCTGTTCTGGATCACGACCGTAGTGTTTGGACTGTCCCTGTCAGCAAACATTCTGAACGCGCTCAAGCTCACGATGCAGTGGCAATTCTGGTTCCTGTACAACACCGTGCAGTGCATAAAGGCGCTGACCCAGGGCAACTTCGCGAACGTCGGCAAGTACATCTTCTACATCATCAACAGCGTGGCAGCACTGCTGCTGTGGACCCGAAATGGCACCGCAGCCAAGGGCACCGTGGCGGTGGCGTAAGGGGCGGTTCCCTAGCGCACCAGCTACCGCATATCAACCCAGCGATATGTAGGCACTCATAATAGATAGAGGGAGGGGCCCTCCGGCAATACGACCGGAGGGCCCCTCCCCTGCATTGTGCGGGCATATTTGCCAGCTTTGATAAGCGGCTAGGTTAGCCCAGCGGAATCGCGCTACCCTTCAGAACCTGACGCTCAGGAGCCGAATCACTACCCACCTTCGCGATGGGGAAAGCAACAAACGCCTGAACGCCCTTCTCACGAAGAATCGCCTTCTCATCCGCCAACTCGGACACGAAAATGTCAGAGCTCAAAGAGCCGCGTTCCATCGCCTTACCAACCTCGTCAACCACCCTACGGTAGGGGTGGCTGCGCAGCACGGTTCGCAACCGGGCGGGCGTAACCCTTCCGGAGGATACCGGAAGCACCATGAGCCGCGGGTGCAAAGCGTTGTACGGGTACGCACCGGGGGTCACGCCAATCCGGTGGATCTGGTGAATCACCGGGAAATTCGCAATACCCACCAGTGCACAGAAGGCGAGCGCGGTATCGGTCGGCTGCGGGACGGTGAAACCAGTTCCGGTTCGGGATTCCGGCTTATTATCCAGCGAGTCGTACAGGGTCTGCCCGGTAATGCCGCTGAGCATCGCGGAAGGTTCCCAGGTGGCCAGGTCCGCGCACATCAGGCGCAGGCGGTCCTTGACGAATTCCTGGCCTTTGTTGCGAGTTTTCATCTCCCAGCGGGATGCACCGTGGTCGGGGCGAGGAGCCTTGGCTTCAAAACGCCAGTAGGCAGGTTCGCCCAGGCCAGCAATCCACAGAAGGGACAGCAGGTCGTCACGTTCCATCAGCGCATCCAGATGAGCCTGTCGGGTCTTCTGATGAGAGGCCCAATCGTCCGGGTACTTCTCCGCGTCAATTCCGCGAATACGCGGTGAGAACGGGGAGAAAACAGCGGTTTCCTTACCCGAACCGTAGGACTGGTCGACGTTCACCCAGCTGTCTTCAACGGCCAAGGAAGAAACGTAGGAGTGCACGCACTCGGCAATTTCTTCTTCTGACACGCCTTCAGCATGCATCTGGGCGCGCGGCTGACCTTCCTGAGACCAGCCGACAGTAACGGTTCCGGGGTGCTTCTGCTCAACCATCAGGGACAGCCCGTAGAGGGCAAAATGGGTCAATGCCGAGGTGTAGTCACCGGCAATAGTCAACGTTGCCATTAGTGTCCCTCCCGTGAAATCTGAGCGTCTGCTGCGCGTTCGACGGCCTCAAGGTAGGCAGTAGCGTACGGGCCGTAGGTGCGGCTCGTCTGCTCCATGAGGTTATCCCAGTAGCCGACGTTGAAGAGTCGGGTCGCCTGTTCCTTGAGCGCTTCGTAGTCCGTTCCCTCGGGCAGGTAGCCTTCCTTGAGCAGGAAGCCTGCGTCGTGAGCGAAGGAGAACCGGCCGTGACCGTGACTGCAGCCAATGATGCGCAATACTAGGTCGCGGTGCTCCCCCACCTTTTCGGGCGAGGCGGCAACCATGAGCGCGGACAGCTGCTCGTGACGCCAGCCCCTCGGCAGGGCGCTACGGCTACGGGCGCGGTACGCCTCTGCCACGGAACGGTGGCCGCTCTTGGCGAGCGCCTCCGCTTCCGGGTCTGCACCTAGCATCTGCTGGAAGCGCAGGTCACGTTTACCCTCGTCGTGGTACTTTGCAGCCAGTTCCAGGGCCTCCGAGAATTCCGGCGCCAGGCCGAGGTTCTCGGCAAGCTGACGGGTACGCTCAGCAACGTCGTTCTGGTGGTCGTCCAGAAGAACGGGACCAGCCAACACCAGCTCCTGAGCAATATCGGAACCTTCAACAGACTTTTTCTCGGTCGCATTGGTCACTTTGGCGTACCAAGAGATAACTTCCTGGCCGCCCTCAGCCTCGGTAGAAAGCTCAGAAGCAATCACCTTCTGGCCGTCCGAAGCTTGGCTGTCAAGCAGTTCTGCTGCTTCTTCGGGTGAGAGGCCCAGGTATTTCCTGAAGTGTTCCTCACGGTCCGCGCACTTATCATACACGTAGAGCTCGGCCACGCAGAGCTCATCATCATCGAGGAAGGGCACAGCCTCCAGCTTGTCCTTCGTGGAGGGAAGCTCACGCTGAGTCACGGCAATGCCTTGGTTCGTGAACGGAACACTGCCCGTGTCAAGAAGCAGGACGTCACCGGGGGCCAACGACTGGTTGCTCTCATCGCCGTGGTCAGCGTCCTGCCACAGGGAAATTTCACCCTGACGGTAAAGGAATTTACGCGGCTTCACGCCGTGCTCATCCTGGTAGTCCAGAATCTCCTGGAGAATCTTCAGATTCGCGGGGAAGGTTTCCCGGTCGCTCGGTGCAAAGTAGCTGGTCTTGAGAATCTCCATGGCGGCAGAAGTGTTGCTCGGCAGGTTATCGCGCACGATAACACCACCCATTGCGGTTTCTGCATCCAGGGAGTCGTGCAGCCATAGGTCAAGGTCCGGCTCATCGTAGGGATTCTCGTCGGTACGCGAGAATTCCAGCAGGTCAGACCATTCCGGGCGCTGGTAGAGCAGGCGCTCCGGGGAGGACTGCACCGGCGGGTTCTTCACCATTGCAGCAGGGTTTACCGACGGGTTCTCAGCACCGTTGAGCGCTTCGAGCCATGCATACGCATTGCTCAGGTCGACTGCCCTGTAGGGCGGCGCGTCCTTCTTTACCAAGTCACCGCTCGCAGGCTCAATAACGACGACCTTAGAATCCTTACGGCGACCCAGACGGTTAACACGTCCGAAGCGCTGTGCCAAGGAGGAAGCCGGCGCTAGCTCGGTCACCAGGTCAGCAAAGTCAACATCGATACCGACTTCGAGAGTCTGGGTGGCCACAACAACCTTCACGGACTCATCACCGCGGGTACTGAAGAGGTTAGGGTGGTCCTCCTGCAGATTCTCCAGGTCGTACGGGCGCTTGCGTCCTACGAGAAGCTGAACCTCTTCCTTTCCAAGCACCTTATCCTTGGTGAGTTTCTCCTTGATGGCGATAGCCGTCCGCACATGGTTGACAATACAGCCGACAGTGTGGGCTTCTTCGGAACCTTCGCTCGCCTCACGGTGAGCAAGACGCTCCATAATGGCGTCCACAGCAGCATTCACGGTCGCAGGGTTACCGGGCTTGCCGTCCCACTTATCAATGGGACGAAGCACCAGTTCCTTCTGCGAGTAGACACGGCGGTGCAGCTCTTTATCATTCGGGCTATCGAGAGCCTCAATGTCAACGCCCAGGGTGTTCGATTCGCTGTCCTCAGTTGAAGGGGTAGCGGTCGTCTCGACCACCTGCAGGGTGGGAACGCCCAGGTTGACCTCGCGCTTCTGCAACTCGGCAATACGCTGAGTGGTGTGCAGTAGCTGACGGTTCATGTGAGCCTCGTCGAGCACCATGACGGTGTCCATGGTCAGCAGGGCGGTCTCACGCGGGCGGGCAGCCATGGTGCTACCGTAGCCACGGAAGAGCGCTCGCGAACCGTACATATCCGGGGTTGCGGCGATGATTGCGCAGGCCGAAATGTCGGTGACCGGCAGGTTGCGGTTCGAGAGTTCGCCACGGATGTGACCAGTCTCGAAGGGGGCACGCCCCTGCTTGTCGTTGCGGGTCTGGAAGCTCTGGAGAGCTTCAGCAACCCTACGCAGAATATCGGGCTCACCGGATCCATCAGCGAGCGCGTCCTCCATACATTCGAGAATCTTGTCGGCACGGGTTGCCTGGCTGTCGACCAGCGCACGACGTCCCACGGTCACACAGAGGCGACGGGGAACGCGTGGCGCGGCGCCAACCGCGGCGAGCGCATTCGCGAAGAGGTGGATATCCACCACGGAGGACTTACCGGAGCCGGTCGGCGCGTTAATACGTTCCGGCCATACGCCGTACTCGCAAATGTGGTCGAGTACCTCTTCCTGCCAGCTGAAGGGGTAGTGCTCTCGCTTTTCTTTGGGCGCGTCGTTAGGTGCGGCGCTGTTATGTGCGGCATCAAGCGCAGCATCAAGTGCGGCAAAGAAGGCACCGAATTCTTCACGAGTGATGGAGGGCAACGTGGTAGCGGGGCTAGTCATGCTCTTCCTCCTTCTTGCGGCGGTCATATTCTTCGGTGGGCACGTCGAACGGAACCAGCAGGCCGCCGCCCATGTGGCGGGACTGGCCGATGGCTACGAGGGTCGTGTCCGTTGCCAGGTTGCCGAGGTCTACGATGCCGCGCCACGGCTCTGCGGGCAGAGTACGCGGCAGCTTGTAGGCGTAGGCGGCGGGGTTCTGGGTTACACGGTGGGCTTCCAGAACCTTAGCCTCAGCCTTTTTAGTGACCTGGTCCCTCAAGCTACGAATTCGTTCGCGTGAGGTTTCAGCCTCGGGCGCTTCGAAGCTGTCACGCCACACGTAAGCCATGGAAAGCAGAGCGGCGTCAGCGAAGGTCCATGCCTTCGTCTCAGCCTTCTTCGGGCGGTTGAAAACGCGCGATTCGGGAACGGCCGCGCTGAGGGTACGCCACAGACGCTTGTACCCGGTCTTGGGGGCATCCCAGAAACCCTGTGCGGGCAGGCGCTTCTGGCGAAGCTTCACAGTCAGCCGGGGGAAGTCCTGAGCGTAGAGAGTTTCTACGCTCCTGAGAGCGATACCGAGTTCTACTGCCTCATCGGTCGGGGCGCTTGCCGGAACCAAGACGAGCAGGACTCCCCTAGACTTCACCTCACGACGCAGGTAGTCGGGCAGGTAGCGGGCAGGCAGGTACTGCAGCGCCAGGCTGTTGGCCGGCTTGTGACCCTTGGGGTACCTGCCGGTGATGAGGCTGGGCGCGCCGAATCCTGCGGCAGCAACGAGAGCCTTGTGCAGCAGGGAGCTTGCCTTGACGTACTGTTCGGGCTTCAGCTCTTCACCGTCTACTTCGAGGAGCCACAAGTATTCCCAGGGGCTGGTGGAGGTTTCAGCCTCCACAGGCTGGTACTTGATGGATCCCAGGCCTGCGGTGGGTACCGATGAGGGGCGCATCGTGTCGCTCGCTGCGGTCTTGTCGCCTGCCTTGGTGGGAACCTTGGCGGGGTACGCTTCTGCATGAGCACGCATGAGCGCGTTGATTCGACCGGGTACGGGTACGCGGACGGGCATGCCGCCTGCTTCGAAGGGGCCCGACTTAGTGTCGATGGTGTGGGTGGGTTCCACGTCTCCGGTGTAGAGGGCGGTGAAGCTGCTGGCTTCTCCGAGGGAGGGTACTTCGCCGCAGAGCTGGGTGATGGTTTCCGCGATGTCTGCGGGTACCTTATCGTACTGCCAGCCGATGGTGTCGGATACTGCCCAGCCGTCGGATACGGCGCGACGTTCGGTCTGCCGCCCGTCCTTGGTGGAACGTGCTACCTCGCGGTACATGAATCGGCTCATCTTGTTGGGTGAGCGGTACACGGGGCACATGTCGGGAAGCTGTAGCCCGGTCGGGGGGTTCTCCTCAAGCCACTTGAGGGCCTTGAGAGATTCTTCCGAGGGGGCAAGCCGCCCGTTTTCGATAATTGCGTGAGGTCCCTGCGCGGCCGCGCTGAGGAGCGCGGCCTGCAAGCGGGCAGGGTCGGGGAAGGTGTCGGGGCTTCCGTCCGCCTTGTGGCCCTGGTATACGCCGAGCGGGAACCTCGCGAGAATTCCGAGGTTCGTCATATTATTCAGCGTCCTCCGCAGTGGCGTTCGCGATGATGCTGGAGTTGCCATCGACGTTGAAAGTCTGGCCATTCCAGTCAGCCACGCCAGCCTTCTTGGCGTTCTCGATAGCCTCGAGGAGCAGCTGGTCGGCCTGCTTAACGGTCAGGGGCGCGAAGGTCTTCTTCTGACCGAACCGCTGGTCGAGGGTGACAACGGGTGCGGCGGATTCAATCAGGTCGCAGTTAGCGCGGATGTAGAGTTCACGCTCAGCACGGGCAATAGCGTTGAGGCCGAGCGCAGCAAGGAGTGCACGCGCAGCAATGTTCTTTTTTTCGTCCTGGCCGAAGCGCAGCTGACGCAGGGTGGCGAGGCTCAGAACCCAGGAGCGAATAATGCGGCGGCAGGCTACAGCGCCGGTTTCTTCAAGTACGGGCGGGATGCTACCCAGGCCGAGAGTGGATGCGGAGATGCGGGCGTCAGCCTTGGCCTTCTTAATTTCGTGGCGACGAGCTCCGACATTGCCCGGGCTCAGTTCCGCTTCCTGGTCGTTGATCAAGGATTCCATATCCTTGGGAGCAAGCTTTACACTGGCAGCTACGGCGTCAACGCGGGCGCCGCCACGGCGTGCCTGTCGGTGTTCAGCGCCGGGTTCCTGGTCTGCGAGGACGCCGATGATTTCACCGACGAGGGCGCTGCGCAGGCGGACCTGGTTACTCTTGCGGGTGGAGTCCCATGCGCCGAAGAGGAGCGCTGCGGGGGCGGTTTTGAGCAGTGCGCTCATGTCTGCGGGGGTGCAGTTGCGCAGTGCGCGGTACTGGTCGTTTTCGGTGATGGGCTTATCGTCGACGCGACCGGCGCGGAAGTGGCCGTCGAAGATGCGGTGGGAAAGCTCCATGTCGGTGTATTCTACGGGGCCGTTTTCGGTCTTGTAGGTGACGACGGCGCGGGGAATCTTGACGGCTGCTTCGTCGCCGTACTGGCGGCCCTGCTCGATGGCGGCTTCTGCACGGTTGAGTTCGGACTGCTTGCTGTCGATGAGGACGACCTTCTGAGGCTTGCCCTTGACGGCCTTTTCGGCGTCCTTGGAATCTTCTTCCTTCTTGGGTTCGTCCTGGCCTTCAAGCTTCTCCACGATGTAGCGGGTTTCGTAGGCGAATACGGACTTGGAGCCGTCAACGAACTTGGCGGGTGCTACGGATGCGTGGGGGCCTGCGGCGGGTTCGAGTTCGGTGATGGAGGTGATGACGGAGCCGCCGCCGAGCTCGAGGTTATCGAGGAGATCGGCGAGGGTGATAGTGTTCTGGGACATGGTTGTCTCCTTATATGTTGGGTGCACGTTTGCTTCGATGCGTTGGACGTGCACGTTTACTTGTATAGCTTTAAGCTACTCTGCTTTTTCAAAAGGTGCGCGCGTTTTCGTCACGCCGCTATTTCAAGGACGGTAATACCCCCCTGAATCTGCACTATAACAGCCATACTTTAGGCATTATTCAACACAAATTCAGGGGGTCGATTCTCCTACTCATACTGTGCTTGCTTCATTGTTCAAATGAGATTGGCGTAGCTGGAGGAGGATTTAGCAGGATGCCACATAAACGGTCAGTACTCGGCACGGATTGGAAATCCACTCTGCGTCGCCGATATACTGATTCAAATCGTGTTTTGTGACAGCAAAACATGACTTCCGCTTATTGCGGTATCAAGGTACTTCAAAGCCGCCTACTGCGACTCCGTCGTGGTAGGCGGCTTTTGCGCATCCGCTGACACGTGCACGGTTACATGATTATGAGGGGTGAGAACGGTAATCACCGTTCCACCGTGGCTCACAACCGAGACATGAATATGCGCGGATTCCTCTCCAATGCTCAGAGACGGAGCGCTTGCAGCACCCCCATCACTCAGCATTTCTTCAGAATGTGCCTTTTGAGGAATGCCCATCTCAGGCAGGTGTCCCACACGAGCCAGGATAGGCTTAAATACCATCTCAATCAGCACAAATGCAATAAGATTCACGATCACCCCCGTGGCCATCGGCGTAGCCTGCGAGATGGGATCAATTCCAGTAGTCAGCATTACCGCCAACTTCCTTACCGCCGCTTCATGTTGACCGACTGCACCAGATTTCCCAGGAGTCGGACTGAGGTTCAAGCGACATGATCAGCCTCAGTCGCTCAAACGTACCACATCCCCCTCAAATAGTCAAAATCACGAAAACCCTCGGGCTCCTTGAAAAGATTATTGGAGGTATACATTCCGAGCCCCCCTTCCAGAATTTTTCCGAAGGGGGGGGGACACATCGAAAGCTCTCAAAGGGCCTGAACAGCTTCACTTTGAGAGATGCGTAAGAAAGGTTGCCCCTTGAAAGTATTATTGGAGTCCTCAATGAATACTCTCACCACTACGGGCGCGAGGGACAGATAGGAAGCGCATACTTCGAGGGTTTTGCAACCTCCTCCATTATCCCACCCCCTCGACCAGTCCGCAATCGAACTCGTCATTCCTCCGCTCCCCTGCCGCGCGTCGCTAGCGAATGAGCAGCACGCGGCTAGAGAATGAGCGCATCCGATTCGGTCACCTCGCGCGCCCGGCCAATGTAGCTGAAGGTCGGCTCGTCTAGGCGGGCCAGCAGCCCCAGGTCGCAGAAGAGCACTGAGTCCTCGTCCGGATCAATGAGTTCCTGAACTTCGTCTTTGATGCGCCGCACCTTGGCGGGGGCCGCATCCACAATAAAGACGCTGTACTGAATACGGTCCCCATAACTGAGAATGAGCTTGGCCAGTTTGGCGCGCCGCCGGTCGCTGGGCACGTCGTAAGCGATGAGTGTTCGTCGGGCGTCGTCACGCATTATCGTACGGTCACCCCCGTGTACTCGCGGGTGGTTCCGTTAATTACTCCCAGGAGCATGCGGGCTTGCACCTCAATAGCGCGGCGCCACGTCACCGAATACCCGTAGGTGGGGTGGGTAATCTCCGTGGCCATTCGCTTCTCGAACGCGGCGATGATGGTCTTCCGCCCTTCGGGTGTGAGCCGGTAGCTGCCACCAACCGCGGTGAAGTGTGCCGCTTTGACCTGCTTCCTATTGATAAGAGACACCACCACAGAATCCGCGATGACGGCACGGAACTCTTCCATAAGGTCAAGCGCGAGCGCAGGCTTATTGCGAGAGCTGCTGTGCAGGAACCCGGCATGAGGGTCAAGCCCGCACGTGAGAATCCCACGAATGCATTCTGAGCTGAGCAGCCCGTAGGCGTAGTTCAGCAGAATGTTGATGGGGTCGTTAGCGCCTCTCCCCTGCCGCCCGGCCCAGGTCCAGCCGAGTTCGGTGAGCACGTCTTCTTTGAGCATGGTCGCGAAACTACCGAAGTAGAGCGAGGCGGCTTCACCTTCGATGCCGAGCAGTTCCGGAATTGAGGTAGCCTGCGGTGTGTGCTTCTGAATGTCTCGCATGGTGCGGCATGCGTCTGCGGCGTGGCCGTTGCGGCGCAGCAGGGTCGCTTGGTTTGAGATCTTGCTGGCAATCATGGCGGCCGCTATGGGCAAGTGCCCCTGCGCTGAGAGGACATGCTGTTGCACGCGGGCCAGTCCATTCGGTCCGGTACCGGGTTGCGACCAGCCGTAGACTCGGCCGGTGCTGGAGCACCAGATGATGGTGCAGTTGCGCCACATGAGTTCTCGTAGAAGCGCGGAGGAAACGTCAATGTTTCCGTGGACCACGAGGCTGTGCACGCGTTCGAGGGGTACGCTGCTGATTGTTTCACCGCGGTGTTGCACGATGAGGCGTCCTTGCTGGACGGTCGCTCTTGATCCTTGCGTGGTGAGGTGTGCTACTTGGCTGTCGGGGTTGCTGGCGACGACGCGCGTAATGTTTTCTTTTCCGTGGGATTCGTCGGGTAGACACACGGAGATGTGGGAGCACCAGCTGCAGCGGGGTGAGTCTTCGAGGGGTTGCGGTGCTTTCGGACTATCGATGAGCGCACGGGTAGTGTGTACGTATTCTTCTGCGGTGCGGATGTCTTCGTCTGAGATATCGACGGGCACGGTTTTGTTGTGGTTGGTGAAGTGCACCGCGCATTCACTGACGGTTTCGCCAGCTTCTTCGAGGCAGATTTTCTGAAGGGCAAGTTGTACCCTGTGGGCGGGCGTGACGGATGCGTTGCGGCGTACGGGGGTTGCTTTGTATTCGATGATGCGGGTAGAACCGTCTTCTTGCGGTTCGATGGCGTCGCACCGTCCGGTGAGTCCGAGGCGTGTTGATGAGATGGTGACTGCGCGCTGTTGTGTGCCGCGGGATGTTTTGGGGTCGTCGACTCGTTTGTGGGCGGATTGCCCTTCTTGCATTTGCGAGGTGTCGGTCTTTTCGCCATTGGATTCGATCCATGCGCGGCGGGGGCAGTACACGGTGTGCATGACGAGTGAAATAGGAAGTTCGTCGCCTGCACTGTAGGGGGTAGACATCGGTGTCTCCTTGGTGTGAGCGAATATGGTGGGCAGTCTGCTTTGGCTGCTTGGTTTTGAGGGTAGCACCACGGTGTGGTGTTTTGGCTTATCAGCGAGTTTATGACGCTATTCCGGCGTGTTGAATTTTCTGCTTGGAGGTGTGGAGGAGGCGGGTAGCAGCTGGTGGGTGGGGCTTGCGGCTGGGGTTTTGGTCTGGCTGCTTCCTGCTCAGCCAAAAAGGAAAAGCTCCGTTCCTGGGCTGTGATGGGTCCACGAACGGAGCAGGAATAGGTTAGGGAAAGTCCCTACAAAACTGTAGGGAAGGTTGAGGTGTTTCCCGCGCAAGCTGGGATGAGCCACCCGCCTCAATGAAGGTCCCTACGAAAAAGGTAGGGAAATGGGCGCTTAGCCAAAGATAATCTCTGCGGCCTCTTCGCCTCAATGAAAGCCCTTCCAAGAAGGAAGGGAAATGCACCCTGCCCACGCCGCATCGCTACCCCTTCCAGGCCTCAATGAAAGCCCTTCCAAAAAGGAAGGGAAATCGGATTCTGCGTCATGCTCGCCTCGCGTGGCCCGGTGCCTCAATGAAAGCCCCTCCAAAAAGGAAGGGAAATGATACGCCGAAGCACCGAACCCCGTGACCGGAATGTAGCCTCAATGAAAGCCCCTCCAAGAAGGAAGGGAAATAACCGGTACCACCCAACAGGTCGAACTCGATAATGTCACCTCAATGAAAGCCCCTACAAAACTGTAGGGAAATGGGGTGTGTCTCGGCTGCGCGCGGTTCGCGTGTCGAACCTCAATGAAAGCCCTTCCCAAAAGGAAGGGAAATAATGAAATCTGGTGTGGCAAAGAACCCCTGGAAATCACCTCAATGAAAGTCCCCATTGAGAAACGGAGAAATTTAGCTATGGACTCACCCCCGAGACCTTGCCGGACCTCAATGAAAGTCTACACCTCAAGCTGCAGAACAAACGGCCCCGTGGTCATACGGGGGGGATATTGATCTGTCTTATTGAAAGTCCCCACAAGCTGATGGAAATAGTTTTTCAGATTTCGGGGCGAACGTCTCGGTGAGGCCTTAATGAAAGTCCCTACAAAACTGTAAGGAAATCGGCGATGCATGCCGTTGGTGCGGTCACGTGGTGCCTCAATGAAAGTCTCCGCTTGAAAGCGAAGATAAGATTACCCAGGCGTGAGTTTCAGACACACCCGACGGCCCTCAATGAAAGCCCTTCCAAAAAGGAAGAGAAATCTGAGCGTGGAGCCTTTTATCCCTGAACCTGAACCGCCTCAATGAAAGTCCCTACGAAAAGGTAGAGAAATCTGAATGACCCGCAGGCGGCAATCCGCGCGATGGGCGAGCCTCAATGAAAGTCTCCGCTAGACAGCGAAGAAATCGGCATCAGCGACACAGCCGTTTAAATGGCCGACAAAGCCTCAATGAAAGCACTTCCCAAAAGGAAGGGAAATCCCGAGGACAGCTACTTGCCAATGGTCGGGCCCTCTACGCCTCAATGAAAGTACCTACGAAAAAGTAGGGAAATAGCCAGCGGCGATACTTGCCGTTGGTGCGGCCACGTTGTGCCTTAATGCAAGTCTCTCTCTTATAGAGAGAATATCTCATAATATACACCTGTCTCACTCAGTGCATGAGCCCTCAATGAAAGTCCCTCCGAAAAGGAAGGGAAATACGTGACCGTAGCCGCTCATTCCCGCCGCATTCGGCCGCCTCAATGAAAGTCTCTGCTAGAAAGCGAAGAAATGGAACGACCGCTAGAGGAAGTCCACTCATTAGCCACGAAGCCTCAATGAAAGCCCTCCAAAAAGGAAGGGAAAATCCTTGATAACCGCATCCGCCGGAGCAACTGAGCTTGTGCCTCAATGAAAGTCCCCACAAATCTGTATGGAAATTGACCATCTGTACCCTGAACCCTGTTGGCAATCACGACGCCTCAATGAAAGCCCTTCCCAGAAGGAAGGGAAATGGTTTAGATGTTGATGGAGGTTGTCATCATTGCGCGGCCTCAATGAAAGCCCCTCCAAAAAGGAAGGGAAATCTGCGTTGGCTCGTGAGGGCATGCTCGGCGAATCTGACCCTCAATGAAAGTCCCTCCGAAAAGGAAGGGAAATACCAGTGCAGCAGTGCGCTCCAGCATGGCGCGGCTCCCTCAATGAAAGTCCCTCCGAAAAGGAAGGGAAATTCCCGGGCTGGTTCTGCAATTAGCCGCGGGACTTTTCCCTCAATGAAAGTCCCTCCGAAAAGGAAGGGAAATTTCGTGTGCAGGATGGTTACGCGGTCAACGTCAACCCTCAATGAAAGTCCCTCCGAAAAGGAAGGGAAATACCAGCGGCACGGATGATTACCCCTGGGCGGGCCAGCCCTCAATGAAAGTCCCTCCGAAAAGGAAGGGAAATGGGATTGATTTCGCCCAGGTCATTGGTGTCTACCTAACCCTCAATGAAAGTCCCTCCGAAAAGGAAGGGAAATGCAGGTGGCGCGAATTGCCGAACCTTTACTCACACCCTCAATGAAAGTCCCTCCGAAAAGGAAGGGAAATCTCAACTCGTCGCGAATAAATTTGTTGGGAATGTTCAGCATCCCTCAATGAAAGTCCCTCCGAAAAGGAAGGGAAATTCGAAGACCACTGACCATCAACGCCCTGAACCCTGCCCTCAATGAAAGTCCCTCCGAAAAGGAAGGGAAATCGCGAGCTTCGTGGACCGAAAGGTGAGGGTATTGGCCCTCAATGAAAGTCCCTCCGAAAAGGAAGGGAAATGAAATACTTCACCGCAGAAACTCGCTCATTCGAGATCCCTCAATGAAAGTCCCTCCGAAAAGGAAGGGAAATGCGTCGTGTGGGCTCTGGCAATGCCTCGCCAGCATCCCTCAATGAAAGTCCCTCCGAAAAGGAAGGGAAATAACAGAAGGCAAACCCTAGCCACACCCTTGTATCCGCCCTCAATGAAAGTCCCTCCGAAAAGGAAGGGAAATGCCGTATTTTTGAGCAGCGCGAATAAGCATGCGGCCCTCAATGAAAGTCCCTCCGAAAAGGAAGGGAAATGTGTCCCGGCTGGAGCGGCAGCATCTGAGGCTCACGCCCTCAATGAAAGTCCCTCCGAAAAGGAAGGGAAATGCCTGCTGCGCCGTTTCCTCATGCGCCGGGTCTGGCCCTCAATGAAAGTCCCTCCGAAAAGGAAGGGAAATAGGTTTACTCCATACCTGAAATACGGCGGCATAGTACCCTCAATGAAAGTCCCTCCGAAAAGGAAGGGAAATTCCAGCCCGATACCTTCTCACGCAGCATGTCAAACCCTCAATGAAAGTCCCTCCGAAAAGGAAGGGAAATGGGTGCAAAAAACCAGTACGCGCGATTATACAGCGCCCCCTCAATGAAAGTCCCTCCGAAAAGGAAGGGAAATTTATCCAGCACGCCCTTAACGCCCTTGCGACGTGCTCGCCCTCAATGAAAGTCCCTCCGAAAAGGAAGGGAAATTCCTGTGGCTCTCTCAGAAAACGTTGAGCTGAACACCCTCAATGAAAGTCCCTCCGAAAAGGAAGGGAAATTCTTTGCCAGAGCATCCTGAACTGGAGTGCCACTTCCCTCAATGAAAGTCCCTCCGAAAAGGAAGGGAAATTTACCGGCGGCCTCCGACGCCTTAGCGACCGCGTTACCCTCAATGAAAGTCCCTCCGAAAAGGAAGGGAAATGGACGTGCAAAAACTCCGCCTGTCTACCCGCAAGCCCCTCAATGAAAGTCCCTCCGAAAAGGAAGGGAAATGACGCCGTTTGCTTTGAAGACGTCCGTGGGGAACCCCTCAATGAAAGTCCCTCCGAAAAGGAAGGGAAATTCCCAGGTTCAGTGGAGCTAGCGATTGCATCAAAGCCCTCAATGAAAGTCCCTCCGAAAAGGAAGGGAAATCTTAGCGGCGCCGTATTCCTGCTTGAGGGCGTAGCGGGCCCCTCAATGAAAGTCCCTCCGAAAAGGAAGGGAAATGTTCTTGTGAGAGCAGAAGGCAGGCGATGACGATGCCCTCAATGAAAGTCCCTCCGAAAAGGAAGGGAAATTGGCGCGGCAGCTACCCAGCTTGCGGCACTGTCTGCCCCCTCAATGAAAGTCCCTCCGAAAAGGAAGGGAAATGCATGGCAAAAAGAGTTGGTGTCGGTGCCGACGATGCCCCCTCAATGAAAGTCCCTCCGAAAAGGAAGGGAAATGCGTACCTCGCGGCAATAGAGAATGTGGTTTCTGCACCCTCAATGAAAGTCCCTCCGAAAAGGAAGGGAAATTTCATCGACCCGTCGGTCGGTCGGTCGGTCACACAGGCCCTCAATGAAAGTCCCTCCGAAAAGGAAGGGAAATTCCAGGGCTCCAGGCTGGGAGGGACGCGCCCCCATCGACCCTCAATGAAAGTCCCTCCGAAAAGGAAGGGAAATCCGTCGGTCGGTCGGTCGGTCGGTCGGTCACACAGGCCCTCAATGAAAGTCCCTCCGAAAAGGAAGGGAAATTATTGCCGAATGCTACAGAGAAGGCAACCTCCTCGGCCCCTCAATGAAAGTCCCTCCGAAAAGGAAGGGAAATTCACGACAAATCAGGGCGACGATTTAAGAGTATTTACCCTCAATGAAAGTCCCTCCGAAAAGGAAGGGAAATCTCGCGCCCCCACCCATGCCAAGAGCAAGCACCGCGACCCCTCAATGAAAGTCCCTCCGAAAAGGAAGGGAAATTGGTGACCGGTGATGGTGTGATGACCGGGTATGGCCCTCAATGAAAGTCCCTCCGAAAAGGAAGGGAAATGCTGGCAAACTGCCAGGTTGTAGGCATTTCCGCTACAGCCCTCAATGAAAGTCCCTCCGAAAAGGAAGGGAAATAGCTACCCGAAAATAGCCCGCAACCATGCGGCAGAAACGGGTGCTTCGCGAGAACCTCGCGGAGGCTACACGCAAAATTATACACTCCAACCACATCTACCCCCGCATAACTCCCTGGCAAGGGAAGAAACCATGCGAGCGACACGCCATGTTCCCGTCACGTACCAGGTTCTCGCTCACACAAAGACCCCCGCCGGGTGCTTCCTAAGCGACCCGGCGAGGGTCCTCACGTATGAGAGGGGTTGGCGCGGTTCAGGTAAACCAGACTAACCAAGCTAACCATGCAAACCGGGCGAGCTTCGAGTCTCACGGGACTAGAAAGAACAGCGCATCAAAACCCGAGCCGGCCAAAGCTCGGCCCCGGCGAACAGCGGAACTAGCGCTCCGCCTCCTCACCCAGCATGCCCTCACGAGCCAACGCAGTCAAACGAGACACCGCACGGAAATACTTCTTCTGATAACCACCAGCCAGCATCTCCTCAGTAAACACCTTGTCAAAAGGCACACCCGAAGAAACAATCGGCAAGTCCTTGTCATACAGGCGGTCAGCCAACACCACAAAACGCAACGCCACCGACTGCTCAGTAATCGGGTGAACATCACGCCACGCAATACCATCCAGGCCATCAATCAGCTGACGGTAACGCGACGGGTGCACCTTCGCAAGATGCTCCACCAGGTCAGCGAAGTTATCAACACCAACAGTCTGGCCGCCGAACACTTCCTCAACCTTCGCTTCAAACGCATCATCAGCAACAGGCTCCGGTGCGGCAGGCAGGCCACGGTGACGGAAATCCTCACCATCCACACGGTGCACCTCAAATTGCGAAGCAAGCACCTGAATCTCACGCTTAAAATCCTCAGCCGCAAAACGGCCCTCACCCAGCGCACCAGGCAGCGTGTTCGAGGTCGCCACAAGCTTCACGCCAGCATCCGCCAGCTCACGCATCAGACGAGACATGAGCACAGTATCACCCGGATCATCCAGCTCAAACTCGTCAATACACACCAGCTTATAGCTGCTCAACGCCTCAACCGTTTTACGGAACGTCAACGCACCCACCAGGTTCGTGTACTCCACAAAAGTACCGAACGCCTTCGGGCCGTCCACATAATGCCACAGCGACGCCAACAAGTGAGTCTTACCCACACCAAAACCGCCGTCAAGGTACAGGCCAGCCTTCGTCGAATCCTTCTTCTTGCCACCAAACAGGCGACCAAAGAAACCGGCACCAGCACCGCCACCATTAATCTTGTCGCCAAAATCCTTCAGCTTCTGCACAGCCTCAGCCTGCGACGGCTGATTCGGATCAGGAATGTAGCTATCAAAAGACACTTCACCAAAACGCTCAGAGGGACGGAAACCCGCCAGCAACTCATCAGCAGAAACGCGAGGGATGCGGTCGGTCAAATGTACGGTCGTGGTGGGCACAAAAACTCTTTTCTTCAGTGACGGCGATGTGACTTCCGCTTTAAGTGTAGTACTGTCTAACACCCCGCGTGAGCCGCATGAGTTGCCCGCCACATTACGGGCACGAGGAGGGAGTGGGGGGTGGGATATGCGGGAGGGGCTTCTGAGCTGGAACGCGGAGGGCGGGATTGCGAAGGCCTGGGCGTTTGGGTGAGGAGGCTGAGGTGGAGTGTGTTTTGGGCAGGGTCTGTCTTGGACGGGTGCTCTTGGGTGGGCGCAGCGTTCGATAGGTTAGTGTCTTCGCCGTGGGTTTTAAACCCGCGGAGGAGGCAATAGCCTATCGATATTCCCTAAACCTATCGGCCATTACTCTGCCCCTCTAACTACTCCCCTAGCTTGCTGTTCATTCTTTTGGTCCGCAGCCCTCTCCCCTGGTCTGTTGCGGGGATGCTTTTGCTGGGGAACACTCGCCACTATGTGTAAATTCTTTGCGTGCAGGTACTTATTTGATACATAAAGCATTGAGGTGTTCGTATGGTGATGTTTCGTCGCTGTAGCACCCAAAAGAATACAAACGGCGGCAAACATGCGGTAGGGTGGTAACTGTAGTGTTCCATAACGCATTGATGCGTTTGTTGGGTGCGCTACGGGGCTGTTTCCCTTCCGGTGGTCAGCTTGACCTGCGAATAACGGCCTGACATGCACATATATCACACCGTCACCGATGATAGGAGCGCTTCTTCTATGGATTCGACCATTTTCAACCGCCGTACCCTGTTGGGTAGCGGCGCACTTGTGGGCCTTGGTGCCCTGCTCGCA
>NZ_ACVO01000002.1 GCF_000175615.1 Rothia mucilaginosa ATCC 25296
ATCCCACATATTGTTGTTATCTTCACTATTTTCATGATTTTCCCAGCTGCCGTCAGGCTCAACATACATAGCGTAAGTCCACTGGCGGTAGGCGCGCCAAATATAGGTCTCCCCGCCCTCAGACCATGGAGCACCATTGGCAATAAAATTATGGGTTCCAGCTACAACCCAGCCACCTCGTTGGTACAGGGAAGAAATCTTTTTATAGAAATCAATCTCTGATGTAAAGGATGGGCTCAAAAATTTAAGGGTTTCAGTGTAGTCTCCAGTCTGGATTGAATAATTTTCATGCAGGATCCATGCCCGAATGGTCTTTTCCAGCCCGGAAATAGACTTCTCGCGGTAACCCTCTTCGGGCACAGGAGGCTTGGGTACATTCTGTGCAGGTCCCTGCCAGTCGGCCTTACGGTACTCCCCATCGGGTGCCTTCGAACCGCCGGAATAGCCTCGGACAGTAGACGGAGTGGCACTCGCCGAGGGCGATCCAGATGCCGCTGCAGACGCCGAAGCGGTTTCGCTCGGTGCGGCGGAGGCGGTAGCTGCCGCCTCGTTATTAGCCTGCTGACCGCAGGC
>NZ_ACVO01000001.1 GCF_000175615.1 Rothia mucilaginosa ATCC 25296
CAGAATGGGGGGAGGAGCCGGGGGCTTTTTCGCATACATATAGGTGTAGGCGCGGGCAGAGAAGCTGGGGGGAGAGAGAAGACGCCGGTTGAGCCGCCACTCATCCTTAAGGATGATGCCAGTACCCCGCCCAGCCTGCCGCAGGCTCACCTCAGCCCGTGGAATGAGCGGGGAACCTGCGCATCCGCAGGTCAAGACCCGGTGAACACCCGCCAAAATCAACCTGGAGGATGAGAAAAACCCCGTAGTCAGCACCACATCGCGTGAAATAATTGAACTATGACTACGACAACTCCTCACGCACAGACGGCACAGGTTGCCGTCTCCGCACGAAACCTTTCCAAAACCTACGGCATGGGTGAAGCAACTGTCCACGCCCTCAACAACGTCTCCGTCGACTTTGAGCAGGGCAAGTTCACCGCCATTATGGGCCCCTCCGGTTCCGGTAAGTCCACGCTGATGCAGACCATCGCAACCCTGGACACCCCCGACCCGAACCCGGCAACCTCCATCCGTATCGGCGGTACCGAGCTCTTCGGCCTGAAGGACAACGCCCTCACCGAGTTCCGCCGCGAACACATCGGCTTCATCTTCCAGGCGTTCAACCTGGTGCCCACCCTCACCGCGGGCCAGAACATTGACCTGCCCCTGGGTCTTGCCGGTAAGAAGCCGGACCCGCAGTGGCGCGACTACCTGGTCAAGACCCTCGGCCTGGAAACCCGCCTCGACCACCGCCCCGAACAGCTCTCCGGCGGTCAGCAGCAGCGCGTCGCCATCGTGCGTGCACTGCTCGCACGCCCCGAAGTGGTCTTCGCCGACGAACCGACCGGTAACCTCGACTCCAACTCCGGCGCCGAGGTGCTGCGCCTGCTGCGCGCCGCCGCAACCGACCACGCACAGACCATCCTCATGGTCACCCACGACGCAAACGCCGCCTCCTACGCAGATCGCGTGGTCTTCATCAAGGACGGCATGGTTGCCGGCGAAATGATCGAACCCACCTACGACGCCGTCCTCGGCGCAATGGCACAGCTGGAAGGTCGATAAGCCGTGGCAACCACACTGAACACGGTGGCGCGCTCCAATCTGCGCGCCTCCAAAGGAAAATACATCCTTACGGGCATAGGCATCGCGATCTCATCCTTCTTCATCGCAGCCATTATGATGCTCACCAACTCGTTGCAGGCGACCGTCAACTCCTCCGTAGGCGACGTGCTCTCCCGCGCCGAGGCGGTCGTCGCCTCCGCTGCTACAACCAGCGACGGTAAAGACAGCACCTCTATCTACCTGACTCGTGACCAGATTCAGAAAGTAGAAAAGAGCGACCTGCTCTCCGGCTACTGGGTACAGTACGCCGTCACGGGTTCGATCGGTACCGGCGACCAGAAAACCCCCGTGCAGTACAACCAGCTGCCCGCCGACTCGAGCCTCTTCCCGTACAAGGTACAGGGTAAAATCCCCAGTAGCGACCACGAAATCATGGTCTCTACCTACTTCGCGAAGAAGCACAACCTCTCGCTGAACGGCAAGGTCACCAGCACCGACGTTGTAGAATCCGTCAGCGCCCCCGGTACTGACAAGACCGCCGAATACACCGTCGTCGGTCTGTTCGACCCCGGTTTTGAAGGCTCCACCACCAATCAGGCTGTCTTCATTGGCGGCACCAGCCTTGGCGAAGCCACCCTGAAAGCAGCCGAGACAGAAAACAAGAGTTCCGCGGCAGGCTACCGGGGCATGGCTGGCGCGAACCTCATCTACCTCAAGTTCAAGGACGGCGTAACCGACGCCAAGCTCAAGAGCCTGCAGGACTCCCTCAGCAGCGGCGACACCAAGAACGACCCGCGCGTCATGACCGGTCAGAAGCTGCTGGAGGACTACCAGAAGAGCATCTCCACGGTCTTCACCTCCATTAGCGTGGTCCTGGGCGCCTTCGCAGCACTGGCTCTGCTGGTTTCCTCGTTCGTCATCTCCAACACCTTCGCGGTGCTGGTCGGCCAGCGCATCCGTGAACTGGCTCTGCTGCGCACCCTCGGTGCCCGCGGCGGCTCCCTCGTACGGATGCTACTCATCGAATCCATTACCGTGGGCGTGGTGTTCTCCCTCATCGGTGCACTGCTGACCTACCCGGTTGGCGCGCTGGTTGGTGCAAACCTCACCACCATCATGATTTCGTACTCGATTACCCCGATCCTGGTGAGTGTGCTCCTCTGCACCATTGTCACGATTCTGGCGTCGCTCTCCCCGGCACGAAGCGCCCTGCGCATCTCGCCCATTAGCGCGATGAGCGAGCACACCAACCGCGAAGTCAACAAGCCCGGCAAGGTCGGCCCAATCCTGGGCCTGGTTTTCGGTGCCGCAGGTATCGGCCTGGTTATGCTGGCTCAGAACCAGGGTTCCGGTGAGGGTGCCGGCAATAAGGCCATTGCCTTCATGATGGGGGCCGCGCTGCTGCTCGGTATTGCGGTCTTCCTCCTCACCCCGCTGGTACTGCCGCCGCTGGTACGTGCCCTCGGTAAGGTTACCCGCACCCAGACCGGCAAGCTGGCGCTCGCCAACGCACTGCGTTCGCCCAAGCGCACCGTCTCCACCGGTCGTGCCGTGCTGGTGGGTACCCTGGTCGTGTCGACTGTGCTGACCGGTTACTCGGTGCTGAGCGCCTCGCTGACCAAGGCCCTGGATCAGCAGTACCCGATTTCTGCACAGGCAAAGTACAGCTCGTATGACCAGTCCGAGGCAACCTCCACCGTGACCAAGGCGGAGGAAATCGCCTCCAAGGTCAAGGGTATTAAGAACGTTCAGGCATCCGCCGTCGGTTACGCAGCCGGTGTGGTTGACTACACCGTCGAGTACGAGGGGCAGACCGCCAACCAGAATTCCGACCTGGTGGCGTTGAGCTCCTCCGATCTGAAGGCAATCCTGCCGGGCGAAAACTCGAACCTTGCCGATGACACCGTGCTCGTACCGCAGGGCCTCTGGAAGTCCGCTGGATTGAATGAGTCCAGCCGTCTGAAGGCACACGGCCCGCTCGGCGAAGTGGAACTCAAGCCCGTCAAGTCCACGACCAAGCAGAACCTGCTGATTGTCAACCCTGCCACCGCCGCCAAGCTGCAGGACGCCAAGAACCCGCAGAAGGTTGCCAACCCTGCCGCTGAGGAAGCTCAGAAGCGCCTGGAAGAAGCAATCGCCAGCGGTGACAAGGAAGCTCAGACGAAGGCAGCACGTCTGACCGTCACCAGCCAGGCAACCGGTAACGACACCGTCGTTCTGGTGCGTGCCGCCTCCCCGCTGACCAGTAGCGAGAACGAGACCCTGCAGGCTGACCTGAACCGAGCCAGCCCGAACAGCTCCTTCACCGGTGGCTTGCAGGAACGTCAGACCTACGACCAGATACTGACCGTTATGCTGACCTTCACCCTGGTGATGCTCATGCTCGCAGTGGTCATCTCCATCATTGGTGTGGCGAACACGATGACCCTGTCGGTCAACGAACGCCGCCGCGAGAACGCGATGCTCCGCTCGCTGGGTCTGTCCCGCAAGCAGCTGCGCCGCATGATCTCCATTGAGGCGATTCTGATTACGCTCGCCGCTGTGGTACTCGGTATGGTTTCCGGTGGTGTGATTGGTAGCCTCTCGGCGCAGATTATTATGTCTTCCATGAGTGCTTCCGCCCCGCTGGTGCTTGACCTGCCGTACGTCTGGTACGTGGTCATCCTCGTGGTGGGTGTGCTCGCCGCGATGCTGGCTTCGGCTCTGCCGGCGGCTCGTTCGGCTCGCATGTCCCCGGTTGAGGGTATGCGCGGCTAACCCGCTGTATCTGGCATAGTCACAGTACCTGGCGAACCCGGATACTCGGCGTGAGAAAGCCCCGGAGGGTGCCTCGATTAGGAGGCGCCCGCCGGGGCTTCACTGTGTCCTCTAGTTTGGCGTGCTCTCAGACTCTTGGAGCTGACCTGTAGCCTGGCTTTGCGCGTATGATGGGTGTATGAGCACTAGCCACCCCAATCTGCGTCGCAGGTACACGCTACCCCATGAAGCGGAGGTTCTTCAGATCCTCCGTGACGCTGGTGTGCGCCGTGCCCGACTCTTCGGCAGCGCCGCCCGCGGTGAGCTGACCGAAACCAGCGACCTGGATTTTTTGGTGCAGATGCCGGGGGCGGCCCCTTTTGACGAGTTCATGCAGATGGTCGATGCTCAGCACCGCATTGAACAGCTGACCGGCCGTAGCGTTGATATGGTCACCCGGTTGCGCCCCCGCATCTATGCGGAGGCAGAACCAGACATGGTGGAGCTGCCGCTATAAGAAGTTGCCTGAGCTGATGAGCGACTTTGAGCGAATCATCGACGAGATACAAGAAACTACTTAACTAAAGAGCCCCGGAGGGTGCCTCGATCAGGAGGCGCCCTCCGGGGCTTCACTGTGCCCTTATATAAGGGAGCGCTAGTGGGCGATACCCGCCTCATACGCCATAATGACCGCCTGCACACGATCACGCGCACCCAACTTCGCCAACACATGCGACACATGCGTCTTCACCGTCGCCTCCGACAGCACCAGCTCCCGCGTAATCTCCGCATTCGACAAGCCACGCGCAATCAAACCCAGCACCTCAAACTCACGCGGCGACAACTGCTCAATCAACTCACGATGCGGATAATCCTGCGCAGGCTCGCTCTGATAAGAAGAATTAGCCGGGCTTGCATGCCCAGCCGGAATAAACGTTGCCTTAGGAAGCTCAGAACCAGCAGCCGGGGGAGTAGCAGGAACAGACTCAGCGGCAGGAGCGGTAGGAACAACAGGAGCGGGGGAGTCCAACACCGGAATCATCTGCTCCAACAGGCGGCGAGTCGCAGACGGCGCAATCACCGCATCGCCGCGGTGCACCGTACGAATCGCCTCCAGCAGCTGCTCCGGCGGAGTGTCCTTCAACAAGAAACCGCTCGCACCCGCACGCACCGCCGAATACACGTACTCATCAATATCGAAAGTCGTGAGCATAATAATGCGCACCCGCTCATCCTCGGAAACTTCACGCTCGCCGTCACGCTCCAGAATACGGCGCGCCGCCTCCAGGCCGTCGCAGTGCGGCATGCGCACATCCATGAGGATGACCTGCGGCGCCTGCCCCTCAGAGACCATGCGGTCAAAAACGTCAATCGCCGCCAGGCCGTCATCAGCTTCCATGACGACCTGCAGGTCCGGCTGGGAGTTGACGAGCATGCTCAAGCCGCCGCGCACTAGGCGCTGGTCGTCAACGAGCATCACGCGGATCGGCTGGGTAGTCTGTGGTGCAGAAGAGTACATAGTTTCAATCCTAGATCACGAGGTAGTAGAGGGCACGGGTATTAGAGGTCGCGGTAGGGCAGCGCCGCCTCAACGAGCCAGCCGCCGTCAGGTTGCAGACCGTAGGTGAGGGTGCCGTGGTAGAGGGCGATGCGTTCGCTCATGCCGCGCAGACCGTTGCCGCTACCGGGCACAGGGCGGGCAATGTGCTGAGCCGCGGCAGAGGAAACCGGGCCGTTATGAACCCACAAGTGCAGACCGTCCTCGCCCCAGTGAATGGTTACGGTGGTTGCCGCACCGGGGGAGTGCTTGAGCGCGTTGGTGAGCGCCTCCTGCACGGTGCGGTACGCCGCCAGCTCGGCACCCTGCGGCAGGGTGCGCGCCATGGTGCCGGTGATTCCGGTGAAGGTGACGGGTAGCCCGGCGCGTCGGCTCTGCTCCACGAGGGCGGGTACATCGCTGAGGGCGGGCACGGGCGCGTAGGCGGTTGCCTCGTCTGTGCGCAGTAGCCCGAGTAGGGAGCGCATCTGGGTGAGGGAGTCGCGTGCCGTGTCTGCGATGAGTTCTAGGGTCTGCTCGGCAATATCCGGTTCGCTCTGCTGCTGAGCCTGACCCGACTGCTCTACCTGTGCAGTTTGCTGCTCTGCCTGCTGTGCCTGTTGTGTTTGCTGGGCGCGTGCGGTGCGGGCGCTTGCGGCGGCGTAGCGTGCCCCGTCCGCTTGGGAAATAATGCTGGAGAGTGAGTGCGCCACAATATCGTGCATTTCGCGGGCGATGCGGGTGCGTTCGTCCTGCGCGGCGAGGCGGCGTTCCTGTTCCTGCTCGTATTCGAGGCGGCGGGCGCGTTCTTTGAACTCTTCGCTGCGCAGTTCGCGCATGCGGCGGGAGTCGCCGAGGAACCAGAAGACGGTGAAGATGGATCCGCAGAGCACGCCGAGCATCAGGGAGATGAAGATGCGGGCGGGTATGTCGTCCCAGTGGTAGAGGAACGATAGCGAGGCCTGCACGGTGACGGCGAGTGCGCCGACCCAGCCGAGAATGAGGCCGCGGAAGCGGGCGCGGCGGGTCCAGTGCCTGCCGATGTGGTAGGCGGCGAGGCTGACGGGCGGGTAGCAGGTGATGGCGAGTGAGTCGGGGAAGGGCTCCACGAGGGTGAGGCAGAGCGCCGCGATGATCACGTAGATGCTGCCGTAGGGGAAGCGGTAGCGGAAGTAGAGTGCGGTGGTGCTGCAGAGCGCGGAGATGACCGGGATCCAGCCGTAGCTGTTGACGAAGGCTGCGGAGAGTACGCAGCAGAAGAACTGCATGTGCGCGACGACGATGACGTTCATCCAGCCGCGTTTGTCTCTGAGGTAGTTTTGCACGCGGCTGGAGGCGCTGATTGCGTCGGCGGGTAGATCGCTGTTTTCTGAGCTGCCGCGGGTATGCGTTACGGCGTAGCCTGATTCGGCTGTCTCTGTGCTGTGCTGTGGGTTCTGCTGGGGTTCGGTGTGCTTAAGGGGCATGTGTCCAGTGTATCGGGGTGGTGGGGTGGGATTGGGAGCCTCTTTTTTGCTCTCACGTGCAGGAATATTTTGTGGGTTTGTGTGTGGGGGCGTGTGCTTGAGTGAGTATGACACGTCAAAAACAGCTATTTTTAGTGACCTTAATTACTTTTTTATAGATTATTTATTCAACTAAAGCTTGAGAGTTTGGGGTTGTATGGGGTTCGAATTCGGGTTTATGAGACCCATAACTCCCTTAAGTAACCTATTTTGGTTGAAAAACCTTCAACCAAGGCGGAGAGTTTAAGGGAAACCCCCTCATCAAACCATTTTTGGAACCATTGCGGTGTAGGTCCTTGATGGGTATAGTTTTGGCTGTACCCGAAATCTACGCCGATGGTCTATGACCTCGCAGAGCGAACACCAAGCGCTCTGAAACGCGAAAGTCCCTAAGCAGGGGACCGGTTACAGCATTATGTCGTTATCACCAGAGGTTAGGCACAAGCCTACTTCACTCACTCGAATCTCATCAGGTGACGTTCTTCGCCGCGCACGACGGCGGGTGATAACTTTTATTCCTCAAAATGACATCACTCTCGAAGGACATACATGTCTACTAACATTTCTCGCCGCAAGGTTGTCGCTGGCGCAGCATGGGCTGCTCCGGTTGTCGCAGCATCTGCTGCAGTTCCCGCTTTTGCATCTTCCACTGAGTGCGACTACGCATCTGCTCCCAAGTTCAACATTTCCGGTCAGCCCTCCGGCGCTAAGGACACCGTCAAGTTCACCGTTCCCGCGAAGGTCGACAAGATCAAGTTCGAGGTTGCTGGTGGCGCAGGTGGCGGTTCCAACCAGGTTGCTGGTGGTTCCGGTGCTCTCGTGACCGGTGTAATCCCCGTCAAGGAAGGCCAGGTCATCGAGCTGGTCGCAGCTTCCGGTGGTGTGGCTTACCTGGAGTCCGTCAGGGGCGTCGACAGCCCCGCACTGTGGCAGACCCGCCCCGCAACCGGTGGTAAGGGTTACGGTAACGGTGGTGACGTCAACGAGCAGCCCGTTCCCGCTGACGTCAAGGCTCAGGTTGACGCTAACTGGTCCAAGCCTTCCGACATGAAGCGTTACCTCTACGGTGGTTCCGGCGGCGGTTCCTCCGCTCTGATCATCAACGGCACCCCGGTTGCTGTTGCAGGTGGCGGTGGCGGTGCGGGTATCCGTACCCAGCCCGGTACCAACAACATGCCCTCGGGTAAGTACTACAACCCCAAGGCAGTCGACGCTTCCACCACCCGCCTGAGCGACCCCGACGTTAAGTCCGTTCTGCCCGCAGGTGCAAGCGCATCCGCAGCAGTCGGTGACAGCGCTGAGACCTCCATCTCTCACTACACCGTTCTGAAGCCGCACACTACTGATGGCACCGCTATGAAGGTTGCCGGTGGTCACGGTGGCGGTAACGGTCAGGGTGGTGCAGGTGGCGAGCAGCCCCTGCTGTACTCCACCCTGGGTAATGTCTACGGCGTTTTGGGCTTCAAGAGCCAGAACAAGCAGGAGCTCTTCAGCTCCGCTACCGCTGGTGACAAGGGTGGCTCCGGCTTCGACGGTAAGGGTGCAGACGGCGTCTTCGCATACTCCTACCAGATTGACAACAACGATATCTCCAAGCTGGAAATCGTTCACGCGACCAACCCTGTTAACCTCAACGATAAGACCAACCTGGACGAGGACTCCACCCGTAAGTCCTTCAACGGTTACCAGACTGTTGTCTCCGCAGGTGGTGGCGCAGGCTACGGTGGCGGTGGCTCCGGTGCTGCTCGAGGCCTCTCCTCCATCATCACCTCCCAGAAGTGGAACGGTAACGAAGAGCCCACTCGTTACCGCCAGAATGTTAGCGCACTGCTTCAGGCAGGCGCAGGTGGCGCTGGTGGCTCCTACGTTGCTCCCAGTGTTACCGGCGGTGCCATCGCATCCGCTAACAACGCTGCGAAGGCATCCGGCGTTCGTAACCCCGGTTACGTGAAGGTCTACCTCTGCGAGCGCTCCTAATAGCGTCTAAGTTCTTACCCTGTGAGAACTCGTAGATAAACGATATTCCCCGGCTGAATATTCAGCCGGGGAATATTGTTTTAATCTGCAGTGCCCATCTAGCCCACCCCTGCCTAGCCCAGAGTCTGAGAACCCGCCCGCACACTCTACCGCCCACCCGCGGCGCGTATTACGGTAGAGGCATGACTGAAGCACGTAGCATCGACCTCGCCGTCATCCCCGGCGACGGCATCGGCCCCGAAATCATTACCGAAGCCCAGCGCATCCTCACCCGCGCCTGCGAGCTCGAAAACATCACCGTAACCCCCACCCACTACAAGCTCGGCGCCGAGCACTGGCTGGAAACCGGTGAAACCCTGCCCGACTCCACCATGGACGCCCTCAAGCAGCACGACGCGATCCTCTTCGGCGCTATCGGTGCAGACCCGCGCAGCGGCAAGATTCCCTCCGGCCTCATCGAACGCGAAATGCTCCTGAAGCTGCGCTTCGCCTTCGACCACTACATCAACCTGCGCCCCTCCCGCCTGTACCCCGGCGCAGTCTCCCCGCTCGCCAACCCCGGCAACATTGACTTCGTCGTTGTGCGTGAAGGCACCGAAGGCCCCTACATCGGCAACGGCGGCGTGATTCGCCAGGGCACCCCGCACGAAATCGCCACCGAAGTCTCCCTCAACACCGCACACGGTGTGGAGCGCCTGGTACGCTACGCCTTCGAGCTGGCATCCACCCGCCGCAAGAAGGTCACCCTCGTGCACAAGACCAACGTGCTCACCCACGCAGGTCGCCTCTACAACCGCTACTTCACCGAAATCGCGGCTGAATTCCCCGAGGTTGAGACCGACTACCTGCACATTGACGCGACCACCATCTTCATGGTCACCGACCCCGCCCGCTTCGACGTGATCGTCACCGACAACCTCTTCGGCGATATCATCACCGACCTCGCTGGTGCAGTGACCGGCGGTATCGGCTACGCGGCAAGCGGCAACATCAACGCCGTCGGCGAGTTCCCCTCCATGTTCGAGCCCGTACACGGCTCCGCACCGGACATTGCCCGCCAGAACAAGGCAAACCCCACCGCCGCAATCCTCGCCGGTGCAATGTTGCTGCGCCACCTCGGCCACGACGCCGCCGCAGCCCGCATTGAGGACGCTGTCGAGGCAGATATGCGCGAAAACGGCGCGACCGTGCGTGGTACCGACCAGGTCGGCGCGGACGTGCTCGCACGCCTCGGTTAATACTTGCCCGGCTAAAACTGGCTCGGCTAAAACGTGAACTACGCTAGCGAAGCCCGGAAGGAACGCACCTTCCGGGCTTCACCTGTTCACATCCTGAATGGGAGAAAAGGTGCGCATGCGGCAAACGCATCTTTCCGGTACTCTAAACAGGTCAGGCACACCCGCCCGGCACCTCGGCGGTGGACACCCTCCACCACTCGCTTGATGCATCCAACTAGCACAGACCGCTAGATGCACCATCTGCCCCGCACGACAACGCGCCCGGCGGCACACACCGGCTCTACGCCCCGACGCAAGAACCGCGAATCAAAGAACGCCTGCAAAAGCAACTAGACAAAGAGGAACGCAGAACGATGGCCATCGAATTCAGCCACGAAGCAAACCAGTCACCCGCCACCGCCGAACGCCGCGCCGAAATCCTTGCAAACCCCGGCTTCGGTGACTACTTCACCGACCACATGGTCACTATCGACTGGGAAGGCGACTACAAGACCGGCGGCACCTGGTACGACGCACGAGTTCGTCCCTACGGCCCGCTCGTCCTCGACCCCGCAGCATCCGTGTTCCACTACGGCCAGGAAATCTTCGAGGGCATCAAGGGCTACCGTCACGCTGACGGTTCCGTATGGACCTTCCGCCCCGAAAAGAACGCGGCACGCTTCGCGAACTCCGCACGCCGCCTCTCCCTGCCCGAGCTGCCCGAAGAGACCTTCATCGAATCCCTGCGCGAACTCGTGAAGATGGACGAGCAGTGGGTACCCACCGGCGACGGTGAAGCCTTCTACTTCCGCCCCTTCATGATCGCAACTGAGGCGTTCCTCGGCGTTCGCCCCGCACGCCACGTGCAGTACCACGTGATTGGCTCGCCCGCAGGTAACTACTTCGGCACTCCCGAACCCGTGGACATTTGGCTCTCCACCACCTACGCCCGTGCAGGCGAAGGCGGCACCGGTGCGGCAAAGTGCGGCGGTAACTACGCAGCATCCATGATTGCCCAGACCGAGGGTGAAAAGCACGGCTGCAAGCAGGTTATCTTCAAGGACCCGCACCGCGGCGACGCCATCGAAGAGCTCGGCGGCATGAACGTGTTCTTCATCTTCGGCAAGGAAAACAAGATCGTCACCCCCGAACTGACCGGCACCATCCTGGAGGGTGTGACCCGCTCCTCGCTGATTCAGCTCGCTAAGGACCGCGGCATGACCGTGGAGGAGCGCGCTATCACCCTCAACGAGTGGCGTGAAGGCGTGGCAAACGGCGACATCACCGAAATCTTCGCCTGCGGCACCGCGGCAGTGGTCGCACCCATCGGCAAGCTCAAGGCAGAAGACTTCGAAATTCCGGCACCCACCGAGCACTTCGGCGAAATCTCCAAGAGCCTGCGCGAAGAGCTCGTCGGCATTCAGCTCGGCACCGTTGAGGACCGCCACGGCTGGATGACCCGCCTCATCTAAAACGTGAATCTAACGTAACCCGCGAAATCCCCGCAGGATGCGCCCGCACCCGGAACGCGCACCCGCGGGGATTCGCTGTGCCCGGTCAGTGCTGTGCTCAGCGAATATTGCGCGCGGCGTTGATAGCGCGATGACAGGGGAGGGGAGGCACACCCCGCCGCCGTCCCTCGATAAAACCCGCCCCGCCGAACCCGACCCCGCTAAAACCCGACCCGCCGCCGCCCTCGAAGGCTGGTACCCTAGAAAGTATGCGTATTGCACGATTTACCGTAAATAATGAGCTCCACTTCGGGCTGGTAGAAGGCGACGCAGGCGAAGAAACCCTGCGCGTACTCGCCGGCGACCCCTTCTACTCGGGCATCGAACCGACCGGCACCACCTACCCCATCGATCAGGTGCGCCTGCTCGCCCCGATCATCCCCCGCTCCAAGGTGATTGGAGCGATCGCAAACTGGGCAGGAACCGAGGCGCCCGCCTCCCCGCAGTTCTTCCTCAAGCCCAACACCACCGTGATTGGCCCCGGCGACCCCGTGACCCTGCCCGAGTACTCCGAAGCCGTCAGCGCAGAAGGTGAACTCGCCGTCATTATCGGTCGTATCGCCAAGTCCGTGCCTCTTGAGCGCGTACACGAAGTCATCTTCGGCTACACCGTAGCCAACGACCTCACCGCCCGCGACCTGCTCGAAGACCGCCAGTGGACCCGCGCCAAGGGCTTCGACGGCTCCACCCCGCTCGGCCCCTGGATCGAAACCGACCTGGACACCGACTCGCTGAACATCACCACCTGGGTTGACGGCGACGTCGTGCAGGAAGGTAACACCTCCGAAATGCACTACTCCGTAGCCGAACAGGTTGCCGCAGCCTCCGAAATCTTCACCCTGCTGCCCGGCGACGTACTGCTCACCGGCACCCCCGCCGGCATCAGCGTACTGCGCGACGGCAACGAAGTAGAGGTCGAAGTCGAAGGTATCGGCTCCCTCGTCACCCGTGTGCGCGACTAAACAGCCCGCACCCAAAAACGTAACGTACATCCTGAAACACACCGTCAAGGAGACATCATGACCGAATACCACGGTCCCGTACTCAACAGCCCCGCAGACACCCGCGTCCGCTTCTGCCCCTCGCCCACCGGCACCCCGCACGTGGGCATGGTCCGCACCGCCCTCTTCAACTGGGCGTATGCACGCCACACCGGCGGCAAGCTAATCTTCCGCATCGAAGACACCGACGCGGCACGCGACTCCGAAGAGTCGTTCAACCAGGTGCTCGAATCCCTGCACTGGCTCGGCATCAACTGGGACGAAGGCGTTGGCGTCGGCGGCCCCCACGAGCCCTACCGCCAGTCCGAGCGTAAGACCGCAGGCATCTACAACGAGATCTTCGAAAAGCTCGTTGAAGGTGGCTACGTGTACGAAGACTTCTCCACCCCCGACGAGGTGAAGGAACGCCGCAAGGCAGCCGGTCAGGACCCGCAGCTCGGCTACGACAACTACGACCGCAACCTCACCGAAGAGCAGAAGGAAGCCTACCGCGCCGAGGGCCGTAAGCCCGTGTGGCGTCTGCGCATGCCCGACGAGGACATCACCTTCAACGATCTCGTTCGCGGTGAAATCACCTTCAAGGCCGGTACTGTTCCCGACTACGTGGTCGTCCGCTCTAACGGCGACCCGCTGTACCCCTTCGTGAACCCCGTCGACGACGCACTCATGGGCATCACCCACGTGCTGCGCGGCGAAGACCTGCTCTCCTCCACCCCGCGCCAGATCGCGCTCTACCGCGCACTCATCGACACCGGCGTGACCAGCTTCATCCCCGAATTCGGCCACCTGCCCTACGTCATGGGCCAGGGCAACAAGAAGCTCTCCAAGCGCGACCCCGAGTCGAATCTCTTCCTGCTGCGCGACTCCGGCTTCATCAAGGAAGGCCTGCTGAACTACCTGTCCCTGCTGGGCTGGTCCCTTTCCGCAGACCAGGACGTCTTCAGCATCGACGAGCTCGTCGAGCACTTCGACGTACACGACGTTGTCGCCAACCCCGCACGCTTCGACGTGAAGAAGGCAGAGTCCATCAACGGCGACCACATCCGTGCGCTCGACCCCAAGGACTTCCGCGACCGCCTCATCCCGTACCTGCAGGCTGCAGGCGTACTCGGCGAAACCCTCACCGAGCGCCAGGAGCAGGTCCTCACCGAGGCCGCACCCCTCGTCCAGGAGCGCATGCAGCTGCTCGGCGAAGCACCCGGCCTGCTCGCATTCCTCTTCAAGGCTGACGAAGAAATCAGCACCGCAGACGACGCACGCAAGCAACTCAAGGAATCCGCACCGCAGGTCCTCGCCGCTGCAATCGAAGCTCTGGAGCCCCTCGAGGACTTCACCGCAGCCAACATTGAGGCAGCCCTGCGCGCCGCAATCGTCGACGGCCTGGAAATCAAGCCGCGCCTCGCATTCGGCCCCGTGCGTATCGCAGTGTCCGGTGAGCGTATCTCCCCGCCCTTGTTCGAATCCATGGAAATCCTCGGCAAGGAATCCTCCCTCGCACGCCTGTGCAAGCTTGCCGCTGAACTGAGCTAACCATGAGCCAGCCGAATAACCAATCCATCATCGGCAAGGCGCTGCTGAAGGGCACCCTCATGGCGCTCACCAACGCCTGCATTATCTGGCTGTTCGCCTACATTGCCGGCTTTGACCGCTCCGTGTGGATGGTCGTCATCATTATTGCCGGTGCGGCGCTCGCCTACGTGACCGCATTCCTGGAGGCACGCGCCATGCAGAACGCGGCTCGCGGCGGCGATGTGAGCACCTCGTCGTCTGTTGTTGATTCTTTGGACTCTTCTGACTCTTCGGACGAAGAAGACGACTTCGTGGACCCGGGCCCCGACCCGGACGCGGGCGACTTCGACGCCGGAAGCTCCAGCAGCTCCAGCAGCTCGGACTACAGCAGCTACAGCAGCTCCGACTACTCTGGCGGCGGAGATTCCGGTGGAGGCGACTCCGGCGGTAGCAGCGACTAAGCTCTAGAGAATCCCCTTATCCAGCGGGAATCAGACGACCGAAAGGTCTGAAGAAACCCGGCGGATAAGGGGATTTTTTATAAATTTGAGAATATTTTTTGTGATGGGTGTTTCCTGTAAAACTACTAGTCAGTATGTTTTATTGGGGTGAATCTGGCTCAATTTTGGGGAGTATGGCAAGAATTTGGTTTGCGCACCCCGGCAAAGGCTCGTATAGTAGTACCTGTTGTTGCGACGAACTGAAAAGTTCAAAGCGAAAACATGCGGTTGTAGCTCAGTTGGTAGAGCACCACCTTGCCAAGGTGGATGTCGCGAGTTCAAGTCTCGTCAACCGCTCCACTGAAGCCCCGAGGTTCGCCTCGGGGCTTTTTCGTTGTCTCCAGAATTTATCGGCTCCGAAATTTGCTGTCTCTGGGGGTTTTAGGTTTTGGAGGCGCGAGTGTGGGGTAGGGGCTCTGTGATCTTTTCTGAGGTGAATGCTTGGGTGAGCTGACTGCTTGACTGCTTGGCTGCCTGGCTGCTTTGGTTATCTGACGACCTGACTGTCCTGTCATCTGGCTACCGGGAGGCAGTGTAGGAAAAATCTTCAAAAAAATTTGGGATGCAAAGCGTGCGGGGGAGAGGGTGAAACTACTCTCTGAGTCACCTCGGAGCTGCTTTGAAGGGTGAAAATCGGCCCTAAAACCCTCTTTTTGAAGAAATTTAAAAAACTTTTTAACCCCAAAAACCCCGGAAACACGCGGAAGTGGCGGGTATAAAACTGTGAATGTGAGGCGGCTCTCCAGATTTCAGCTTGCATGCCTCCAGAAAGACCCGTATAGTTATTACTCGTTCCGGTGAAAAGCCGAAAGGCGAAAAACGGAACGGTAACTCAATAGAGTAATGGGATATGGTGTAATTGGCAACACGAAGGTTTCTGGTTCCTTTGTTCTAGGTTCGAGTCCTGGTATCCCAGCTAACCTCCTAACGGAGGTTGCGGCCCCATCGTATAGCGGCCTAGTACTCCGCCCTCTCACGGCGGCAACACCGGTTCAAATCCGGTTGGGGTCACCACTAGGAAATAAACCCTCAGTCTTCTGGCTGAGGGTTTATTTGTTTATTGGGCAAAACTGAGCCCAGATTCTATGGTGCCGCCGTGAGCCTCTCACGGCGCCGCTCCTTACGTCGCGGCACTCCGGGGCATGATGGATTTCCTCGCGCGCTCGGCATCATGCCCCTCCGTCACCTGTTCACATCCGGTTGGGGTCACACTAGGAAAAAGCCTGGTTTCTTCGGAAGCCAGGCTTTTTTGTTTATATCTGTATCTGTCGGAAGATCTCTTAGAATCTATGGTGCCGCCGCATACTCCTCGAAAAGCTACAAGTGTTTCGAGAAGCCACCATTTTTGTGGCTTTTCGAAACACAAGTGGCTTCTCGGCAGGAAAGGAACGGGGAGAAAAAAGGGGAGCGCAAAATTTGACCTTCACGCCAAGCCTCGGTATAGTCTTATCCGTAAGCGTGATTGGCGCAGTGGTAGCGCGCTTCGTTCACACCGAAGAGGTCACTGGTTCGAACCCAGTATCACGCACCAATAACCCCCGTTTCAAGGAACGGGGGTTTTATTATGCCCACCGGGTCAAACCCACCGGCAACAGTCCACCGCAGCGGACACAACCACCCGAGAATGAGGTACCCTGTGACAACACCCGAACTCGCCGCAGCCACCGACTACGGACGCATGTACTCCCGCAAACGCGGAGGAGAACTCCTCGTCCCCTCCATCACCACCGTCATCGGGCAGCACGCCAACGACCTCAGCGGCTGGCACGGGTACATGGCCGCCAAGGCCGCCCTCGAAGACCAGCGCGCCTACCGCGCCACCGGATCGCACGGCCTCAAATTCGCCATCATCCGCGACGCAGCCAGCGCCTCCGAACGATACCGCGACGCAGCTGCCGCCCGAGGCGACCGCGTGCACAACTACGCCGAAAACGTCGCCCTACGCGCCATGGGCCGCGAACACAACCTCGACGAAAGCCGCGAACAGCTCATCATCAACGGCGAACAAGCCTACGCCGACCGCTTCGACGAATGGTGGGAAGCCTTCAAGCCCCGCCCCCTCGCCGCCGAAGTCACCATCTGGAACGACACCGTCGGCTACGCGGGCACCCTCGACCTCGTCGCAGAAATCGCAGGCCGAACCTGCATCATCGACTACAAAACCAAAGGCACCGACAAACGCGGCCGAGTCAAAGCACTCGACGAAAAAGTCGTCATGCAGCTCGTCGCCGGGCTCAAAGCCGAAGAATCCCTCCTCGACCCCGACGAAGGCACCTGGGAACCCTGGAAATACGGCGACGCGCCCGTCCTCATGGGCGTAGCCCTCGGCGAAACGCAGGTGCTGCCGCAGCAGGCAAACCCCGCCGTGCTCGAACGCAACTGGTACAAGTTCTGCGCCCTGCGCCGCGTCTGGGAATTCGACCGCCAGGTCCAAGAATTTGAAGACCCCGCGCTCATGCCCGTAGTACCCCCGCCCGCGGTATAGGGGAGTAGCGATAATAGCCGGGGAGAGATGAGGCTCAGCCTTCGCCCCAACGCCTCGATTCGTTCTAGATTCGCGCTACTGAATCGGCGACAATAGAACAATAGGCAGAACGGCGCGCACCTGCTGTGAAGAACCCGCTGCGAAGATTGCGCCTGCTGGGGAAAACCGTCAGCGCAGTTCTGCCGCCATATTGAAATCCGTAAGCACATTCCCGGCACACCGCCGGCAAAGGAGGACCATGACCATCCTGAGCATCCGCACCGTAGGCGACCCGGT
The DNA here is from genome assembly GCF_000175615.1 of Rothia mucilaginosa ATCC 25296. Lineage (GTDB taxonomy): Bacteria > Actinomycetota > Actinomycetes > Actinomycetales > Micrococcaceae > Rothia > Rothia mucilaginosa. The sequence continues at coordinate 17,302 of NZ_ACVO01000001.1, forward strand.
GCTGCGCAGCGTCTGCGACCCCATCACCGTCTTCGACGACGACCTGGCACGACTCATCGACGACATGCTAGAAACCATGTACGACGTGGGCGGCGTGGGCCTTGCCGGCCCGCAGGTTGGTATCTCCAAGCAGATTTTCACCTTCGGTGGTATTGACGACCGCGAAGGCTACATCATCAACCCTGTGCTCGAAGTCGGCGAAGAAGACCAGGAAGGCGGCGAAGGCTGCCTGTCCGTGCCCGGTCAGAAGTCCGCGACCCCGCGCAAGAACTGGGCGCGTGTGACCGGCGTGGACCGCCGCGGTGAGCCCCTCGTGCTGGAGGGTGAGGGCCTGTTCGCGCGCATGCTGCAGCACGAGACCGACCACCTGCACGGCAAGCTGTTCATCGACCGCCTCGTGGGTGAAGACCGCCAGCGCGTGATGCGTGCCCTGCGCGCCGCAGACTACAACACTGTCGCCGCGAAGACCGTGACCGAGCGTGCAACCCGCGTGGGCGGTGCCTTCGGCGGCGGTGGTGCGTTCGGTGCCGGTTCTGCCGGTTCCTCCTTCGGTAGCTTCGGAAAGTAGGCTCACATGCTCAACATCATTTACGCAGGCACCCCCGACGTTGCTGTGCCTCCGCTCGACTACCTGGCGAACTCCGATAAGGTTCGCGTGGTCGGCGTGCTCACCCGCGAAGACGCCCCCGTGGGCCGCAAGCGCGTGCTCACCCCCTCCCCGGTCGCGCAGCGTGCCGAAGAGCTCGGCCTGCCCATCGTGAAAGCAAACCGCTGGAACGACGAAGCCGCCGCAGCCATTGCCGAACTGAACGCTGACGCAGCCGCCGTGGTCGCCTACGGCGCCCTGCTGCCGTTGCCCGCGCTCGAATCCCTGCGCTACGGCTGGGTCAACCTGCACTTCTCCAAGCTGCCCGCATGGCGCGGCGCCGCCCCCGTGCAGCGCGCCCTCATCGCCGGTGAGCAGGAAATTTTCTCCACCACCTTCCTGCTCGAAGAAGGCCTGGACACCGGCCCCACCTTCGAACAGGAATCCACCGCCGTAGCCGCCGACGGCACCGCAGGCACCGTGCTGATGCGCCTCGCAACCAGCGGCGGCGCACTGCTTGAACGCACCTTCGAACGCCTCGAAGCGGGCGAGAACGGCACCGTGCAGGTCGAGGACGAGTCAGTTAGCTACGCCTCCAAGATGAGCATTGCCGACGGCCGCCTCACCTGGACCGAACCTGCCGAACAGATTCTGGCACGCTTCCGCGGCGTGACCCCCGAACCCGGCGCATGGTGCGAACTGGGCGAAAACCGCTTCAAGATCGGTGGCCTGGCGGTTGCCGACGAGCGCCTGGTGCAGTCCCTGACCGAGGCGAACGGCGGCCCCCTCGCACCCGGTGCGGTGCGTCTGCACGCGAAGAAGGTACTCGTCGGCACCGGTACCGAACCCCTGATGCTGCTGCAGGTTCAGCCTGCCGGTAAGAAAATGATGGATGCGCCCGCGTGGGTTCGCGGCGCTGGCAAGGACATGGCGGAAGGCCTGGTGGTACTCGCATGAGCAACGAAAAGCGCCCCTACAAGGGAGGACACGGCAAGTCCGGCAACGGCAAGTTCAGCCAGGGTAACGGTCAGGGTAAGTTCAATCAGGGCGGCGGTCAGGGGGAGGGCGGCGCGAAGCGTAAGCGTCGCCGCCGCTCCGGCGCTGGCAACGGCTCCGGCTCTGGTGTGAGCGAGCAGAACCGCCAGCAGTCCCAGAATTCCCAGCGTTCGCAGAATCAGCGCGCTCAGAATCAAAGCTCGCAGGGCCGCCCGCAGAAGTGGGACGACAACTCCCGCAGCGAATCGCGTACCGGCCGCCGCTTTGACGGCCTGACCAGCGTCGAACGCGCCGCACGCCGCGCCAAGACCGAGCACGACGACACCAAACGCGGTGGCGGCGGCACCTCCCAGCGCAATAAGAGCGGCCACGAACGCAACCGCCGCTCCATGTCCGCCCGCGAATTCTCCGCGGCGGCACCCTCCGCACGCTCGCGTACCGCAGACACCGCCCGCGCAACCGTCTTCGACGTACTGCGCTCCGTAGCGGAATCCGACGCCTACGCGAACCTCGTGCTGCCCAAGGCGATTCGTAGCCACCGCCTCGACCACCGCGACGCAGGCTTCGCCACCGAGCTGACCTACGGTACGCTACGCCACCAGGGCACCTACGACGCAATACTCAGCCGCTGCGTAGACCGCCCCATCGAGAAGGTCGGCACCACCACCCTGATCGTGCTGCGCATGGGCGTGCACCAGCTGCTGAACATGCGCGTTCCCGCCCACGCTGCGCTGAACCAGAGCGTGTCCCTGGCACGCGAAAAGATCGGTGCGGGCCCGGCAAGCTTCATCAACGCGGTGCTGCGCCGCGTCTCCGAGCGCACCCCCGAAGAGTGGTACGAACTCATCATTGAGGACGCGAAGGACGACACCGAGCGCATGGCGCTGCTCGCCTCGCACCCCGGCTGGATTGTGCGTTCCATGCGCCAGGCACTCGTCGCGCACGGCCGCCCCGCCTCCGAAATTGAGCAGCTGCTCGAAGCGGACAACCTCGCCCCCGTGGTGAACCTGGTTGCGTTGCCCGGCCTGGGTAGCCTCGAGGAGGCACGCGAACAGGGCGCCATCGACGGCGAGCTGGTTGAAGGTTCGGCGCTGTACGCCTCCGGCGACTTGGCGCGCCTGGAATCCGTACATGAAGGCACCGTACGTGCCCAGGATGCTGGCTCCCAGCTGGTGGCACGCGCGCTCGCCGCCGCACCCCTGGACGGCACCGACACCGCATGGCTCGACCTGTGCGCAGGCCCCGGCGGTAAGGCGGCGCTCCTCGGCGCGCTCGGTATTCAGCGCGGCGCATCACTGGTTGCCAACGAGGCGGCACCGCACCGCGCGCAGCTCGTGGAATCCTCCATGCGCCCCCTGCCCGAGGACAGCTACACGGTACTCACCGGCGACGGCCGCCAGATCCGCGAGACCCTGCGCAAGAACGCCTCCGACCTGCCCGGATCCATTGAGCCCGGTCAGCTTTTCGACCGTGTGATGGTGGATGTGCCCTGCTCCGGTCTGGGTGCCCTGCGCCGCCGCCCCGAGGCGCGTTGGCGCAAGTCCCCGCGCGATATTGCCGAGCTGCTGCCCCTGCAGCGTCAGCTCCTGGACGCAGCTATTGAGGCGACCCGCCCCGGCGGCGTGATCGCCTACGTGACTTGCTCCCCGCACGCGGCAGAAACCCAGAACATTGTTGCCGAGGTGCTCGAAAGCGGCGCGGTCAGCCTGCTTGATTCCGCCGCCGCACTGCGTGAAGTCGCCCTGCACACCGAAGGCGCGAACGGCGAACCCGTGAGCGTGCTGGCGGGGGAGAAGGACCCCGGCCATACCCCCGAAATCAAGGTCAAGAAGGGCGCACCGGTCGTGAAGGCTTCGGAGAACCCGACCACCGCGCAGCTGTGGCCGCACGTGCACGGAACCGACGCCATGTTCCTCGCTCTGCTGCGTAAGAACTAGCCGCTTCACCGCCTAGCATCACTGGCCATACGGCACGGATTTGAAAGGAACCCCATGGGTATTGCCATTAACCCGTCGATTCTCTCGGCGGATTTCGCGAACCTGCAGCGCGAGCTGGAGCGCATTTCCACCGCAGACGCCGCGCATATTGACGTGATGGACAACCACTTCGTCCCCAACCTCACCTGGGGCCCGCCGGTGGTCAAGCGTCTGCGCGAAATCTCCCCGGTGCCGTTCGACGTGCACCTGATGATTGAGGACGCCGACCGCTGGGCACCCGAATACGCCAGCATGGGCTGCGAATCGGTGACCTTCCACGCGGAGGCTGCAATCGCCCCCATCAAGCTGGCGCGCACCCTGCGTGCTGAGGGCGCGAAGGCGGGTATGGCGCTGCGCCCGGCAACCGCTGTGGAACCCTACCTGGACATGCTCGGCGAACTGGACATGCTGCTGATCATGACCGTGGAACCCGGCTTCGGCGGCCAGGCGTTCCTGGACGTGACCCTGCCGAAGATTGCCCGCGCCGCCAAGGCGATTGAGGGTGCGAACCTGCCGGTGACCGTGCAGGTGGATGGCGGCATCACCGAAGAGACCATCCTGCGTGCTGCGGAGGCGGGTGCAACCTGCTTCGTTGCCGGTAGCTCGGTCTACGGTGTGGGTGAGGCGCTCGGCGGCCCGGAGGCGGCAATCGCCTCCCTGCGTGCGGCAGCCGCATCGGTCAAGCGTTCCGGTGCCGGTTGCGGTTGCTAGCGGTGCACGCCGGTAACAGTGCCCAGTCACTCTGATACTGTTGCCCGCGCCCATAAAACCTCAACGTCCCGTTGTGAAGTCTGCGCCCCGTCGCGGCTCTTCGCGGCGGGGCGTTTTGCGTGCCATGCTTTCTCAACCGCCGCAGATTTATAGCAAGGTAACAGCAGGGGAGAGATACCTGTTTAAGCGACATAGTGTCAGCAAGACTATGACAAAGCGTGATATATGTTACCCCGCGCAATTCCGCGGCAAAACCGGGTATCCTGGCGGTCAGAGAAGGCAAACAGAACACATCTTGATGTAACACTCAGATATCTGTAAGGTTAGGTATAGTTTAGTCAAATCTAGGGGGAACTATGTCTTTCAACCGAACCGAGCTGACCGACGCCGAAAACCACGGCGCATCGGGCGTTAACCGCCGCGCATTCTTCGGCCTGGCGCTCGCCTCCTCGGCTGCTCTCGCCCTCGCGGCATGCAGTAGCGAGACCACCACGACCACCACTTCCGGCGGTTCCACCTCCGGCGGCAATAGCGGCACCCGCACCATCAAGGACATTGACGACGAGAATGTAGAAGTTCCCGCCAACCCGCAGAAGGTTATCGTCCTCTCTGAACCCACCCTCGACGGCCTGCTCGCCCTCGGCGTGACCCCCGCCGGTTCTGTCTCCGGCCGCGGTCAGTCCGGCGTGCCCAACTACCTTGCCGACCGCGCCAAGGGCGTGCAGATTATCGGCACCGTCGCCCAGGTCAACTACGAGCAGATTGGCAACCTTGATCCCGACCTGATTCTGGTCGACTCCACCGGTGTGGACAAGCGCTCCGAGGCCTTCGAAACCCTCAAGAAGATCGCCCCCGTCGTCTACTGCGGCTACGCGGGCGGCGACTGGCGCATCAACTTCCGCAACGTCGCCAACGCTATGAACATGGTCGACAAGGGCGAAGAAGTCATCAAGGCATACGAGTCAAACGCTGCTACGCTGAAGGACCAGCTCGCCCCCAAGTACGGCGACAAGACCTTCTCCATCGTCCGCTGGGCAGGCAACGGCCCCGCCCTGATTCTCAAGGAACTGCCCGCCGGTCAGGTACTCAACGACCTGGGCCTCAAGCGCCCCGAGTCGCAGGACCGCAACGGCCAGGGCCACTCCGAGCCGGTCTCCCTGGAGAACCTGGCAACCATCGACGCGGACTACATGTTCCTGGGCACCCTCGGCGGCGCAAGCCAGCAGAACCCGAACGCGCAGGGCTCCGCAGGTCTGCAGGGCGCCGAAGAAGCACTGAATAAGGCGAAGGAAACCTCCGGCTTCACCAACCTGAAGGCAGTCAAGGACGACCACGTGATTCTCGTGGACGGCTCCAAGTGGACCTCCACCGGCGGCCCGCTGCTGCTCGAGGGCATTATCGAAGACGTCAAGAAGGCGCTTCCGCTCTAAACACCCTGTTCTGAACGCCCCACTCTAAATACCTGTGAAGCAATCACCCGCTGAAGCTTCCGCCACCCTTCCCGCCGCGATCTAGACCCGCGGCGGGAAGGGGATGCACGACCCACCACACCATCCTCAAGGACCACAATGACCGAAACTCGACCCGTGCGCACCGCAGCCCGCTACGGTGCCGTCGTGGCTCTCGCTGGCGCGCTCATCACCCCCGGAGCAGCGCTGACCGGCTCCACTCTCGCATTCGCGGATACTCCCGCCGCCACCCAGCAGGAAGCTAAGGCTGCCGTGACCATCTCCACTGAGAAGTGGCGCGAAGGTAAGCTCGTGCTGCGCGGCACCGGCTTTACCAGCACCGCACCCGGTCGCGGCGCAGTGTTCGCAGTGAAGTTCCTCGACGCCCTGCCGGATGAAGCGCACCAGGCGATTAACCCGATCACCAAGAAGGGCGGCAACTCGCCCGCGAACTTCATGGGAACCGCCAAGGAGGACGGCACTTTTGAGGTTGAGGTGTCCCTGCCGACCCCCGAAAACACCGGTCTGACCGCTGAGCAGCTGAAGAACAAGGGCTGGACCGTGGAGGGTACCAGCCACCGTATTCAGGTGCTTTCCGGCTCCCTGGGTGGTACGGATGCGGACGGCAACACCTACGACCGTCGTGCATCTGTGTCGCAGAATATTACGCTGAGCGACCCGGCACCGAGCCCGGCACCGACCGCAGAGCCCAGTGCAACTGCAGAGCCTTCTGCAACGGCTGAGCCTACTGCAGATCCCTCTGCGACCGCTGAGCCTACCGCTGACCCTAGCGCAACTGCAGAACCCACCCCCGCACCTACTGCAGAACCCACCCCGGCACCTACCGCAGAGCCGACCCCCGCGCCCAGCGAAGACTCGAAAACCTGCGCACCCGCCGATAACTCCTTCACCCCGCGCCTGACCATCGAGAACCCCAAGGCGGTTCAGGGTGGCAAGCTGCACCTGACCGGTGACGGCTGGTGCAACCCCGAAGACAAGAAGGCATCCGTTATCGGTCTGAAGATTGACGACGGCAAGGTATCCCGTAACGACGCCACCGCGGTCAACGACAACCACACCATCTGGGCTGTCATCACCCCCGATGAGAACGGCCATATCGACGCCTGGATTGACCTGCCCACCCGCGACAACGCAGCCTTCAAGAATGACGAAGACGCCGCCAAGTACGCCTCCGGTGAGCACACCCTGCGCCTGCTGACCGGTAGCCTGCGTGAGGGTGACCGATCCGGAACCTACGGCGGCGCCAACAGCCAAGGCGGCATCAACACGACCTTCACCATCGGTGAGTACGCCCCCGGTGACGCGCCCGAGCCGGTCAACGCCTCCGAACTGACTAACGGTAATGGCGTGCAGGTGAGCCGTGACGGCTCCACTGTGACCGTGACCGTGCCGAACGCTGAACCGGGCACCTGGGTGTACGCCGCGACCTACCTCGGCAACTCCCCGCAGACCCTCTACGGCTCCGGCTGGAAGCGTCTGGACGGCAACCGCAGCTTCAGCTACGAAACCAGTGTGAGCATGCCCGCCGCAACCTACCGCGTGGTTGTGCACAACGGCAACCAGGGCGCTGAAAATGCGGTGCTCGGTTTTGCTGACATGACCGTGGAACGTGCTGTTACTCCTCGTCAGGACGTTTCCCGCGATGAGCAGGACGCCACCGACCAGCTGGTCGAAGAGCTGAACGAGAACCCCGCAACCAGCACCTCTACCGCGCCGGTTCCCATGCGTAACGCGGGCGGCCGCATCAGCACCCGCGCCACCGACGTGGATGCATCCCTCGCCGCGCTCTCGCAGAGCACCGCTCCGGTCGTGAACCGTGTGCAGGCTAAGGCGAAGGTTCAGAGCGCGCAGAAGAACCTGGCAACCAACCTGCAGAAGACCGAAGCCAACGCGAAGAAGGCAGTGAAGGCTGCCGCCGGTTCGCAGAACTCGCAGAACACGCAGGGCTCGCAGAACTCCGCCGCAGGCACGAAGGCACAGGGCCCGATCGTTGAGGGTACTGAGCTGACCGGTCTGACCAAGTGGCTGGTCAACAACGCCAATAACCTGCTGCTCTCGGCGGCTGGCCTGGTGGTTTTGGCTGCGGCTCTGCTGCTGCGCACCTCCAAGAAGTAAGCTCTCTAACCACACATTCACACCGGCACCGGTCCACGCTCCACAGTTTTGACCCTGCACCCTTGAACAGGGGCGTGGATCGGGTGCCTCCAACCATTCGGGTCACGACCCGCTGAACTGCACCTCCATGAACCCGGTAGCGTTCAGCTTCGACCCCGGTAATTTTGAAAGGACCACCATGCGTGCACCTTTTTCGGGAGCCCCGAAGGCATCCCTGACCTCTAAGGCGCTGACCGCCTGCGCTGCCGCAACCCTGGCGCTGGGCTTGGGCGTTGGCACCGCATCCGCTCTGCCTCCGGGCGGTGCAAAGGCATCGACTCCCGGCACCTCCTCGACCGTTTCTTCGTCTGTGAGCGAGCACGGCGTGATTTCCTTTAGCGTGAGCGGTTTCCCCGCGAACACTGTGGTGTCCGTGAAGGTTGATGACGGTAACCTGTGCCCCTCCGATGCGGCTCAGGGCGCTTGCGTGGTGCACCAGCAGAAGACCGATGGTAACGGTAATGTCTCCGGTTCCTTCGTTCTGCCGGATGTTGGCGCTGGCACCCACACTCTGCGTTTCCTTGCAACTGGTGAGAAGCGTGACAAGGACGGCAAGTACCTGGGCACCGAGGCGTACAGCAACCGTAGCCCCGAGTTCACTGTGGTGGGTGAGGGCGGTTCGGATAATTCCTCCTCGAACTCTTCGGGTTCTTCCTCGAGCCGTGGCTCTTCCAGCTCAAAGAGCAACGGTGGTTCCTCGAATGGCGGCTCGAACTCTAACAACTCAGACTCTGCAGACGAGGCTCAGGGCTCTAACGATTCCAACGAGTCCTCGTCCAATGGTGGTTCGAACGGTTCCTCGAATGGTTCTGCAGGTGGCGCGGCTGAGGCTGAGACCGTGTACACCGACGCTGACGGCAACACCATCACCAAGGAGGAGTACGACCGCCTGAACGCGGCAGCTGACTCTTCCGGTACCTCCGGTACCTCCGGCACCTCTGGCTCTTCCGCTGCGCCTGCTGCTTCGGCTTCTGCAAATGCCCAGAAGAAGGCGACCGCTTCGGCGAGCGCATCTTCTTCGGCTGTTGCGCGCGGTACCGCGTCGAACCCGAGCGCTTCAGCTTCGGGCGCGGCTAACACCGCATCCACCGTTCAGGCCGTGACTTACGGTGCTGCGTTCCCGTGGATTGGCGTGGTGGTTCTGGGCGTAAGCATTGTGGGCGCTGCTGCGCTGTTGCTGACCCGTAAGCGCTAAGACTTAACGTCGGATGTGGGTGGGGGAGTACCCGCCCGCTCCGGCGTTTCTCTCGTTATCTATCGGTGTGCCGGGTGCCCCTCTGGTGGGGTGCCGGGTGCGCCTCCCCGTTTTCTTGTATCGAGCATAAGGAGCATAGTGGCCCGCACGAGCTCATTGTCCCGAGGTGTTCAGCAGGAGAGTACGTCCCGTCAGGGCTCTGTGATTCAGGGGCAGAAGCTGGGTAAGCGCCTGGCTTTTCTGTTCTTGTTTGCGGTGCTTTTGGTGGGGGCTGTGGCTGCTTCTTTGCTGTTCGGGTCGAATAATCTTCCGCCGGATCAGGTTCTGGCTGTTTTCAATGGCACTGCTTCTGAGCAGGCGCAGACGATTGTGATGGAGCAGCGTATTCCGCGTACCCTGGTGGGTCTTGCGGCGGGTGCGGCGTTGGCGGTTGCCGGTTCTCTGATGCAGTCGTTGACTCGTAACCCGTTGGCTGAGCCCGGCCTGATGGGTGTGAATGCCGGTGCTGCGGTGGCTGTGATTGGCTCCGTGGTGGTTTTTGGCGTGATGGGTATTTGGCAGTACATGGTTGCTGCGACGATTGGTGGCGCGTTGGCTGCGGTGCTGGTGTACACGCTGGGTCGTGGCCGTGACGGGTCGATCGTGAAGCTCGCTCTGGCGGGTGTGGCGATTTCTGCGGCGCTGTCGGCGATTGCGCAGGGCCTGATTTTGGCTGATCAGGATGCGTATAACGAGTTCCGTGTGTGGGTTGCCGGTTCGCTGGAGGGCCGCGGTATGGATATCGCGTCCACGGTGGGTCCGGTGATTGTACTGGGTATGCTGGTGGCGTTCTTTGTGGCTCCTGCGATTAATGCTTTGAGTATGGGCGAGGAGGCGGCGACCAGCCTCGGCGTGAGTGTGCGTACGACCCAGAATTTGACGTTGCTGGCGGTGACGGTGCTTGCCGGTGCGGCGACTGCTGCGGTGGGTCCGATTGGTTTTGTGGGTTTGGCGGTGCCGTTTGTGGTGCGTGCCCTACTCGGTAATGATGTGCGCTGGGTGAATTATGGTTCGGCGCTGTTGGGTCCGGTGTGGCTGCTGTGTGCTGACGTGTTGGCGCGTGTGCTGGTGGCTCCGCAGGAGACTCAGGTGGGTATTGTGGCGACTCTTGCCGGTGCCCCGGTGTTCTTGTTCTTGATGACTCGTCGTAAGGTGGAGGCTCTCTAATGTCGAATTCTTCCGCTGTTTCGACGGCGACCGTCACCACTGCAGCTAATCGTTCTGCGCGTCGTAGCGGCCGCGATTTGGGCGGTCGCCCGGTGTTGACTGTGCGCGGTCCGCTGAGTGCTCAGGTGCCGTGGCGTGTGCTGATTTTGAATGTGGCGTTGGTGGTGCTGATTGCGGCGCTGGCGTTTTGGGGCATGTTGCAGGGTGATTATAAGATCGCCCCGGAGAAGCTGATCCCGGCGCTGCTGGGTGAGGGCAAGCAGATTACGGTGACTTTCGCTCAGCAGCGTGCGGCGCGTATTGTGGCGGCGCTTCTGGTGGGTGCGGCGCTTGGTCTGTCGGGTGCGATTTTCCAGGTGATCTCGGGTAATGCCCTGGGTTCGCCGGATATTATCGGCTTCACGAATGGTGCCGCGACCGGTGCGCTGTTGCAGATTATTGTGTTCAATTCCGGCCCCGTTGAGGTTGCTCTGGGCGCTGTGGTTGGTGGCTTGGCGACTTCGGTGCTGGTGTGGTTGTTGACGCGCCGTACGGGTTTGCATGGCTTCCGTCTGGTGCTGGTCGGTATTGGTGTGGGTTCGACCCTGGCGGCGTTCAATGCGCTGCTGGTGGTGCGTGCTTCGCTGACTCAGGCGCAGACCGCGGCGTCTTGGCTTGCCGGTTCGCTCAATGACATCACGTGGGAGCGCACCTACGCGCTGCTGGGTCTGCTGCTCGTGGTGACTCCGCTGCTGCTGATGCTGGTCCGCCCGCTGGGTGCGATTCGTTTTGGTGACCAGGTGGCATCCGGTTTGGGCGTGAGCGTGAACGCGTACCGTGTGGCGGCTCTGTTCATCGGTGTGCTTCTGGTTTCGCTGGCGACCGCGACGACCGGCCCGATTGCCTTCGTCGCTTTGGCGGCACCGCACATCGCGAAGACTCTGTCTCGTAGCGGCGGGGTGGGCTTCACCTCCGCGGCACTTATGGGTGCGCTCATGGTGCTCGGCTCTGACCTGATTGGCCGATTCGCTGTTCCCGGACGCATCATTCAGGTGGGTGTGGTGACCGGCGCGATTGGCGGCCTGTACCTGATTTACCTGATTTACCTCGAAAGGAAGAAGAGCTAGTGAACGCTAGTGTGACGACCCGCCTTGAAGGCGAGAACATGGTGGTTGCCTACGGTGAGCATACGGTGCTCAACGGGGTAGATTTTCAGGTGCCGGAGGGGGAGCTGACCGTTATCCTGGGCCCGAATGCCTGCGGCAAGTCGACCACTCTGAAGGCTCTTGCCCGCGTGAACCCGCTCAAGGACGGCGAGGTTCGCCTGGACGGCACCCCGCTACCGCAGATGAAGTCCCGCGCTATCGCCAAGATCCTGGCGATGCTGCCGCAGACCCCGGAGGCGCCTAGCGGCGTGACCGTGGCGGATGTGGTGGCGCGCGGCCGCTACCCGCACCAGTCGCTGCTGCGTTCTTGGTCCGATGAGGACGAGCAAGCCTGCGTGGAGGCGATGCAGGCGGCGAACGTGCTGGAGCTTGCTGAGCGTCCCATTGAGGCGCTCTCGGGCGGTCAGCGTCAGCGCGTGTGGATTGCCATGACCCTGGCACAGCAGACCCCGCTGATTCTGCTCGATGAGCCGACCACCTACCTGGACATCACGCACCAGATTGAGGTGCTGAACCTGACGAAGAAATTGCATTCCGAAGGGCGAACGGTAGCCGTGGTGTTGCATGACCTGAACCTCGCTTTCAGGTATGCTACTCATGTTGTGTTAATGAAGCAGGGCCGGATTATCGCTCAGGGCGATCCGCGTGCGATAATTACACCGGAACTTATCCAGGAAGTTTTTGACCTGCAATCGGTCATTATTCCTGATCCATGCACTGGTACCCCTTTGGTTATTCCGAAGGAGAACCAAACAATTCATATTGCCGCTGACGCTATTTCGGCGGCCCGCGAAAGCGAATAGTTTTCGCCCCTAAGCCGCGTGGGAGTTAGCACCAACCGTCTCAGTACGGGTGGAAAAGCTCGGCATTGCGCCGAGTAGCGAACGCTAGGATCTGAGGGACCCAGGATCCCCTGCGCGTAGGGCGCCTACCCGGTGCTCGCCCGTCTTTGACGCATGAACGGATCCGAGCACTGGGTAGGTTCCATTTTGGGAACCCGCAGATGAGGCACCGAGACTGCCGCATGAGACCTTCACAGTTTGAAGGTTTGATGCACGGTCTCGGTGCCTCATCTCATTTAACTGCCCGGTTTGTGGGGGCCACTGTTTGCGACCTACAGTTGGGGCCTGCATTTGAACCCCGCGCTCGCTGTCATGAATGTCATGTTTTGGTTCTTTCGCTTTTCCCTTTGGCTGGAGTTTGGGTAGGGGATACCATAGAGTGAGGTAGTAGAGGCTAACTAACGATAATGCGCCTCCTCACCGATTCTCACCGATTGAGTGTTTCCACAGACCAAGGAGGAACCGTTGGGCGAGCACGAACCCACCGCGACCGTTCCCGCGCAGAGTATTTCTGCCCAGAACACTTCTGCCCAGAACACTTCTGAACAGGCTACTTCGGCGCAGCCGCGTACCGTTGCGCCGACCGTGCGCCCGGCCCCTCCCAAGATCCCGCGCCCCGTACCGGCACCGCGCGTGGACAGCCCCCTTATCAGCGCCCTCATTGCTGAGGCGGTCAGCCCCGAAGAGCTGAACGCCCGCATCCTTGAGGTCGTCTCCGAAGGCACCCCCATTATCGAGCTGGTGCACCGCGAAGACGGCAGCATCAGCGAGAACGAACGCATCGTTACCTTCCTGTACCACAACGAGCAGGCGGAGCAGGTGCTCATGTTCATCAACCGCCTGACCGATGAGAAGAACCTTGACCGTTCCCTCATGGCCCGCATCGAGGGCACTGGCTGGTGGCAGCTGAGCATGCAGATGGAAACCACCTGGCGTGCCTCCTACAACTTCTTGCCGGCGCTGCCCGGCGAGCGCCCCGCTTGGCTGGGTGATGACGACCAGGTGCGCTTGCGCGCCGCTCTGGATTCCGGTGAGGGTGACCCGCTGAACCCCGAGACCGCGTGCAACCGTATCGGTCGTTGCATGGGTGTGGTGCAGCTTGAGCATGCGCCGGTGCAGGAGTTCATCCTGACTCAGGAAGAGATTGACGCGCTGCCCGCCCCCGAGTGGATGCAGACCTCTGACGGTCACCAGTATGTGCTCGGCCGCGTGGGTGACCCCGCCCCGGATGCGCCGCTGTTCATCCAGTTCGACGGTGAGATGTGGTTCAGTCAGGGTATGGAGCACACCCTCAACCGTGCCCACGAGGCCGGTCGTATTCCGGCGATGCACGTGTTCTTCCTGCACTCTGGCGGTCGTGAGAACCGCTGGAAGGAGCTGAACGGCGACAACCCGATTGCCGACTACCTGGTAGAGATCGCGTTCCCGCACCTGGAGGCAGTGCACGGCATTAAGACCGCGCCGCAGAACATTGTGATTAACGGTCAGTCGCTGGGTGGGCTGTCCTCCCTGCTGGCGGTGCTGAGCCGCCCGGAGGCGTTTGGCGGCGCGATCGCGCAGTCTTCGTCGCTGTGGCAACCGCAGGTCATGGACCGCCTGGACGAGCTGGAGGCGGCGGGCGAGATTGATCGCCTGCGCCACCTGTACCTTGAGATTGAGGTGGGGGAGCAGGAGTGGGTTCTGGTACCGCCTCACCGCGAGTTGAAGGAGCGCCTGGAAAAGCTGGGCCTGAAGAATGCGCGTTGCACGGCCTTCAACGGCGGTCACGATTATGCGTGCTGGCGCGGTGCGATTGTGCCGGCGTTGGAACGTATTATTGCTGCCCGCCGGGAGGCTGAGCGCGCTGAGCGGAGCTTAGCTGAGGAGTAGCGAGAGATCGCCTAGGGATCCTGCACGGGTAGAGCACACCCCGCATGGTGGGCGTGCGGGGTTCCCGTTAGGGTAAACACCGCCGCGCCCGTATCCTAGAGAAGTACAGCCTAAGAGAAGTGCAACACTACCGCGCCGCGAGGGGTGCCGAAGGGTACCCGGCGCAGGTTGCGCACCCGCCCTCATTGACGAGATGGCATCACGCTGCGAACGCACGCAGCACGTGAGCGCTATAGAAACCGCAAACGACACAGAAATCGAGAGAAGATGACCGTAGAACGTAGCCCCCTGGCCCCCACGCCGCTCATCCCCGAGTCTTTTGCCGCGAAGTACCGCGAAGCCGGCTACTGGATTGACCAGACCATCCCCGAGTTCCTGCTAGATGCATGCCGCGCGAAGCCGCACTTCCCGGCGCTGGTGGCGCTCTCGCACGCGCAGCTCGATGAGGACGGCAAGCCTCAGCAGATTCGCCTCTCCTACGGTGAGCTGGAGGCGGCAGGTCGTGCCGCTGCGGCGCGCCTCGTTCAGGCTGGCGTGCAGCCCGGTGACCGTGTGCTGCTGCAGCTGGGTAACACCGCCGAGTACCTGGTGTACCTGCTGGGTATTTTCTGGGCGGCGGCGCTGCCGGTGTTCTGCCTGCCGCAGCACCGCACCACCGAGCTCGTGCACTTTGCGACCCGCACCGACGCTGCGGCGCACGTGTTCTCTTCGCTGACCCCGGGCGCAGATTTCGCCGCCCTGCACGAGGACGTTGCCGCCGAGTTGCGCAAGAACTCCCAGGAGCCGCCGGTTGCTATCGACGTTGCGGAGCCGCTGACCCCGCTGACCGAGGAGGAGCTCGCCGAAGAGTTCGTGCCCGGCGTCATCCAGAACACCGAGAACCTGCGCGCGAGCGAGCAGGTGGCGTTCCTGCAGCTCTCCGGCGGTACGACCGGCATTTCGAAGCTGATTCCTCGCACCCACGCCGCCTACCTGTACTCGGTGCGCGGATCGGTCGATATCTGCAAGCTGAACAACAACACGACCATGCTCGTGGTGCTGCCCGCCGCGCACAACTTCACGATGAGCTCGCCCGGTATTCTGGGCGTCATGTGCGCCTCCGGCAAGCTGGTGTTTGCGGCGGATCCGTCCCCGCAGACTGCGTTCCACCTCATTGAGATGGAGGGTGTGACCACCTCCGCGCTGGTGCCGCCGCTGGCTCAGGCGTGGGTCGCCTCCGCGGAGAAGCGCGGCGTGTCCCTGCCGTCTCTGCAGACCCTGCAGGTGGGCGGTTCGAAGCTGGCCCCGGCGGTTGCGGGCAAGATTGAGTCGGTGCTCGGCTGCACCGTTCAGCAGGTGTTCGGCATGGCTGAGGGTCTGGTGAACTACACCCGCTCGACCGACCCGATTGAGATGCGTCTGAGGACTCAGGGCTACCCGATCAGCCCCGACGATGAAATTCTGATTGTTGATGATCAGGACCAGCCGGTTAAGCGCGGCGAGAGCGGCCACCTGCTCACCCGCGGCCCGTACACGATTCGCGGCTACTACCTGGAGGAGAACGCGAACCGCTACGGCTTCACCGAGGACGGCTTCTACCGCACCGGCGACATTGTGCGCCTGGTCGCAGGCAAGTACCTTGAGGTGACCGGCCGCGCGAAGGACCAGATTAACCGCAACGGCGAGAAGATTGCCGTGGACGAAATCGAAGAGCTGGCGCTGACCCACCCCGACGTTTTTGACGCCGTGGTCCTGGGCATCCCGGATGAGACTGTGGGCGAGCGCGTGGGCCTGGTCATTGTGCCGCAGGAAGGCGCCGACCTGGGCGAAAACCCGCGTCGCACGATGCACGAGTTCTTCACCTCGAAGAAGCTCGCCGACTTCAAGATTCCCGAGCGCGTGCAGGTTCTGCAGGAGCTGCCCACCACGAACGTGGGTAAGATTTCTCGCCGCGAACTGCGCGCCAAGCTTGCCGAAATTTTCGGCTAAACCCTTTGAGCTGATCATTTTCAGCTAAACCGTACGCCCTTATTCCTACCCCTATTGAGGAGAAAAATGTCCGCATTTGAGACCCTGCGCCCCATCATGGAGAAGTACATCGTCGAGCCCGACTCCCTGCAGACCGCTTTTGACGAGCCGACCACCGACCTGTTCTCCCTAGGCATGGACTCTATGGGCGCATTCGCCCTGCTCGACGACCTTGCCGCTGAGGGCGCCGTGATTGAGTTTACCGAGCTGGTGGAGAACCCGACCGTGGAGTTCATCGCCTCCCGCCTGGGCTAAGCGTTACCGCACCCCGAGTGCCCGCCTGCCGCGAATGCAGGCGGGTACCCGGGGTGTTTGCTACTCGCTTCGTTTTTCTGTGCGCCGGTTTTACGCCGTATTGTGTAGCTGCGTTTACCCTTGTCAGTGCACTTCTGTCAGCGCACTTCTGTCAGCGCACTTCTGTCAGCGTGAAGCGGCGGGGCAGTAGCCTGCCTTTCACACCTACCTTTAACACACCGCATATCATCCCTAATCCAGACCCCTAATCCAGACCTTTGAGAGGCCACCATGGGCGTAGCTGATACTACCGCACCCGCTAGCTTCGGGACTG
This sequence comes from Rothia mucilaginosa ATCC 25296, assembly GCF_000175615.1. GTDB lineage: Bacteria > Actinomycetota > Actinomycetes > Actinomycetales > Micrococcaceae > Rothia > Rothia mucilaginosa. The sequence goes on from NZ_ACVO01000001.1 coordinate 34,026, forward strand.
CTTCCGACCTTCGCACCGCCGCGAACCCCTCCGCACAGCACAGCGCTGACAGCCCCTGGCTGCCGCTGACCACTAACGCACGCGGCATCTATTTTGCCGCCGCGATTGACCCGACGAACCCCTGCTACAACACCGCGGAGGTTCTGCAATGCCCCGCAGACACCGACCTCGCTCTTCTGCGTGAGGCTTTTGAACAGCTCTACCGCGAGAACGAGGGCTTCCGCGTGCGCACCCGCATTGCCGACGGTGCTGCCTCCCAGCAGATTCTGACCGAGGAGGCGTTCCTCGCGGGCATTGACCTGCTCGTGGATGATGGCGAACTGGACGGGGGCGAACTGGAGGAGGGCGAGCTGAGCGGCACCGCTGAGGCGGGGGAGGAGAACGCCTCTGACCTGCCCGAATCAGCCCTGCCTGACTCTGATTTGCCCGCGCCGGTACGCTCCTGGGCACAGCGCCTACTCGCCCAGCCCCTCGCCACCGATGAGGGCGTGACCGTACGCAGCGCAGTGGCGCGTTATGGCGGGTTCCTCTGGGTGTACCATTCCTTCTCCCACGTGGTTGCCGACGGGTTCGCGGCGTTCAACGGCCTCTCCCGCGTGGCGGCGATATACCGCGCTCTGTCCGCCGGTCAGCCGGTTCCGGCAACCCGCCGCATGAGCCTGCAACAGCTACTCGATGCCGACGATGCCGCCTCCGACGCCCGCGACGAAGACGTCGCCTTCTGGGAGGCGAGCGGCGCCCTGGAGCAGGAAGACACCTCCCTGGCGGGTCGTACCGCATCCCCGTCGGCGCAGTCTGTGCGCCTGGCGTTCAGCATTGACGTACCCACCCAGCAGGCCCTGCTGGATGCGGCAAAGCAGCACGCTGTCTCCTGGCCGGTGCTGGCGACCGCGGCCGTCGGCTCGTACCTGGCGCGTGTGGGTGGCTACCCGCAGGCTTCGTTCGGTGTGCCGCAGATGAACCGCATGTTCGCCCGCACCCTGCCGGAGGCGACCCGCGCCCTGGGCACGGCGAGCGCGCAGACCGGCTGTACCGCGGTGAACGTTCTGCCGGTGCAGGTTGCGGCGACTGGCCCCATCGCGGAGTCCCTGCACTCGGTGAAGGAACAGTACGCCCGCAATGCGGAGCATCCGCTGGCTCGTCAGGAAGACCTCGAGCGTACTGCGCGTAATGCCCAGTCCAGGCTGTTTGGTGCGCAGATTAACATGGTGCCCTTTGATGCGGTGCTGCCGCTGGCGGCGCCCTCGAAGGACGAGTCCGGAGCCGCGGTACCGACCGCGCGCATTCACAATATCTCTGCCGGTCCCGTTGCTGACGCGACCTTCACCCTGCGCGGCATGCCCGGCCGCGGCAACAGCATCTCCTGCGAGATTGACATGAACCCGGCGCTCTACACCGCTGAGGAGCTGGAACGTCACGCCGCCCGCCTGCGCGAGTGGTTGCCCGCCTACGCGGCGGAGGCGCAGCGCGAGGGTGCCTCCCTGAACAACCTGGGTTTGGCGACCGAGGCGGAGCTTGCGACCCTGCGCGAGCTGACCGCCCCGGCGCTTACCGAGCACCCGATGGAGTACAAGACCCTGCTGGGCCGCTTCCGTGACGCGGTGGCGGCGCATCCGCAGGCGCTCGCGGTGCTGGATTCTGCCCCCGCGCCCGGTGAGGTGCTCACCCCCGAGTCGGATCGCGCCTACGCTTTTGACCGCGCCCTCACCTATGCCGAACTGGACGAGCGCGCCCGTGCGCTTGCCGTGCAGCTGCTGGACTGGGGCGTTTGCCCTTCCGACGCGGTGGGTCTGCGTGTGCACCGCGGCGCCGAGCAGTACGTGGCGCTGTACGCCCTGCTGTACGCTGGCGCCACCTACGTGCCGGTGCTTCCTGATCTGCCCGCCGAGCGCGTGGGCGTGATGATGGAGGACGCCGAATGTTCCCTGCTGCTGCACGGCCCCGGTCTGCAGCCGCTGAGCGCGGAAGAGCTGAACCCGCAGGAACCGCAGCGTCACGCGAACCTGCCCCAGCACACCCTACCGCAGCTGAGCATCGAGGAACCTGTACAGGCACCCGCCGCTGAGGAGCTTCCGGGCACGAAAACCGGCCTGGACGAGGACGCTTACGTGCTCTTCACCTCCGGTTCTACGGGCAGGCCTAAGGGCGTTGCCATCAGCCACCGCGCGATTGATAACCGCCTGCGCTGGCAGCAGCACCAGATTCCGGTGGGGGAGGGCGCCCGCGTTCTGCACAAGACTCCCATCTCCTTTGACGTGCACGTGTGGGAGCTGTACTGGCCTCTCGCCGAGGGTGCCGCCGTGGTCATTGCCGCCCCGGAGGGTCACCGCGACCCCGCATACCTGGCGCGCGTGATTGCCGAGCAGTCCGTCACGGCGGTGCACTTTGTGCCGACCATGCTGTCGGCGCTGACCTCTTCGCCGGCGGCGCGCCGCATCCTGGCTGATGCCGGCTTCGGTCAGGACCGGGAGCAGCCCCTGCGCTACGTGGTCTGCTCGGGTGAGGCGCTGCAGAAGGACCAGGTGCAGGCTGCGGGCGAGGTTCTGGGCGTGTACCCGCTGAACCTCTACGGCCCGACCGAGGCGGCGGTGGACGTGACCTTCTGGGAGACGTCCAACGACCCGCAGCGCGAGAGCGTGCCCATTGGCGAGCCGGTCTGGAACACCGGCACCCTGATTCTTGACCCGACCGGCCACCCCGTGCCGGTGGGTGTGACGGGTGAACTGCACCTGTCGGGTGTGCAGCTGGCGCGCGGCTACAAGAACAACCCGCAGGCGACCGCGGCGGCTTTCGTGGAGCAGGCTCCTGCCGGTGCGCTCGCGCTGCTGAACGGTGAGAGTCAGCGCCTGTACCGTACGGGCGATTTGGCGTGCTGGGAGATTCTTCCCGATGGTCGCGCCGTCATTGGCTACCGCGGCCGCACGGACTATCAGATCAAGGTGCGCGGTCAGCGCCTGGAGCTGGGCGATATTGAGATGGCTCTTGCCGCGGTTGAGGGTGTGAGCGCTTCGGTGGCTCTGCTGTACCGCGGCCTGCGTGAGCCTGCCCTGGCGGCGGTGCTGGAGGTCGGCGACGTGCCCGCCGAGCGTGCCGAGCAGCTGGTGGAGACGGCGCGCGAGCATTGTGCGCAGGTTCTGCCGGACTACATGGTGCCGACCCTGTGGCATACCCTGCCTGCTCTGCCGGTGAGCCCCTCCGGTAAGGCGGATCGCAAGCTGTTGGCGTCCCTGGACCTGACCCCGCAGACTTCTGATGCTGAGGGCCCGCACGGTCTGCTGGAGCAGCAGCTGTGCTCGATTATTGCCGGTGTGCTGGGTCGTGAGCGTTTCGGCGTGGATGAGGACTTCTTCGCCTCGGGCGGTCATTCGCTGGCGGCTCTTGAGGTGATTGCCGCGGTTGAGGAACAGCTGGGTCTGAGCGTGAGCATCGGTGCGCTTTTTGCACATCCGACCGTGCAGGCTTTGGCGGCGTCCATTGCGGGCGAGCGCGGCGAGGGTGCGGAGTTCGCGCCGGTTCTGCCGCTGCGAGAACAACCTACCGCGCATGACGCTACCGATGCCCCCGCGCCGCTGTTTATCCTGCCGCCTGCGGGTGGTTTGGGCTGGTGCTATGCGGGGTACCTTTCGCATCTTCCGGCTCAGCAGGGTGTGTATGCTGTGCAGGCTGAGGCGTTCTCTGATCCGCAGGCTGGGTTTGCGTCGAGTCTGCAGGAGTTGGCTGAGGGCTACCTGGCACAGATTGAGAAGACCCTGGCGGAGCGTTCGTTGCCGCGTCGTTTTGCGTTGATGGGCTGGTCTGTTGGCGGTACTGCCGCGGTGCAGGTTGCGGCTCTGGCGCAGGCTGCGGGTGCGCAGGTTGAGCGCGTCGTCCTGTTGGATGCGTATCCTTCGGAGCAGTGGCAGGGTGTGCCTGCGCCGGATGAGCAGGAGAGCTTCCGTGCGCTGCTGCGTATGGGTGGTTTGCCGGAGCCTGCCGCCGATGAGCAGCTTGACCTGCCGAGTACCCTGGAACGCCTGCAGAAGGCGGGGTCGGCGATGGGTTACCTACCGGAGGAGAAGCTGGGCGTGTGCCTGGGTAGTATGCGCGCTTCGGCGGCGTTGATGCGTGGTGCTGAGCAGGCGTTCTTTGAAGGGGACGTGTTGCTGGTGGGTGTGCCGCATGAGGATCAGCCGTACCTGGATGCGGCGGGTTGGTCGGCGCATGCCTCGTCGTTCCGTGCGGTGCTGCTGGAGGGTACGCACCCTGATCTGGTGAATCCGGCGCGTCTGGCGGAGGTGACCGGCCACTTCGCCGGCTAGCCTCACCGGTGCCCCAATAACTGATTTAGCCCGGAGGTAATAGTCGTTACCTCCGGGCTACATCGGTTAAAACATGCGGTTGAGTTAAAACACGAATGCCCCCGGTTGATGAATCACCAGCCGGGGGCATTGCTTTAGTATTATAAAGAGTATCTTTTGAGTGATTTTAGTCACATAAAATATTTGTGTAAAAAATTATCAGTGTGCAAATGGCTCCAAATACCAAATTTTACAGCCCTTATTATACATACACCCTTAAATTTTGTGACATATGCCTCATCCATTGCTTGAAAAGGCTCCTTAATGAGTGCTACATTGTAGCCACCTCTTAAATATGATTCCGATTACATAGATAGGGGTTGTAGCTAAGAGAACGACTTGGTAAACACCAGGCCGTGAAACGTATCTCACTCACGCAGAAGGATATCCTTCTCAAAACACTAGGAGTTTACGATGAAGCTCTACAAGGCTCTTGCAACCGCGATGGTTGCAACGGCAGCTACCATGGCAGCGATGCCCGCCGGTAACGCCGCAGTCTTTTACGACTGGCGTAACTATAACGAGGCAGGCGGTATTCACGACACCCACGGCGACTGGGACGTGCATCACCTGGGCGATATGAATGATCGCGTATCTTCCATCCGAAGCTATGGCGAACGTTACGTCGCTTATCAGGATGAAAACTACCAGGGATTCTCATTCGATATCAATTATCGCGACTTCAACAGCCTCGAAGGTTTCTATGAAGGTCGAAATTGGTGGAACGGAGACTGGAACGATAAGATCACTTCCCTTCACCGCAAAAAGTAATTTCCCCGTATAGATGGTTGGGTGGCGTGGTATTGCATAAGTACTATGCCACCCAACCATAAAATATATCCCCTTGTTGTTCTTGAAAGGAAAAAATCATGAACCTCAAGAAAATCTTTCAGCCCGCAATGGCTTTAACATTTGCATTCACGCTAGCCTGCACATCCTGTTCTACAGGCCCGAAACTAGAACGTGATGAAACAGCCCAAGCAACTCTAGACTATAAAAACAACCGAATCATTACTCCACTCGAAGAATACAATGACCTTTTAGATGAAAATTCCCAGTATTACACTCAAGCCTTGGAAATTCTCAGGCAGCGCTGTTTTGCAAAACACGGCCAATCCTACGAAATATATATCCCGGATATAGAAGATATTAAAATCGTTTCGTCCGGTCGCGAGTTTGGTCTCTGGAACCCCGAATACGCCGCCAAATATGGAAACTTCAAGCGATCTGGGAATGCACCATCGTCCGCGGGCTATGACACAAAAATCATGGAACAGTGCATGCCTGAAATCTCATCCACTATGAAAGAGATTGCGGGCATCAGCATCGAAGAGCAAAGTGGCCTCTCAGAAGCCTATCGTCGAATCCACGGCGAATCTTATGCAGCTGCCATGAATCATCCCGAATGGAAAAAATACCGTGAAGCATGGTGGAAATGCCTATCAGATAAAGGTCTAACGCCACGAAAAGGCGACCAAGAATGGGGTACAAAAGAGCTATCAAATGCAACCCGCGCTAGCGGTGATGGAAATGCCCCGGCATCAGAAGAAGAAATTCGACTCAGCGTCATTGAAGCACAATGCAGTAAAGATACAGGAATGGCTCAAGGTCTTGCCAACCTCGTAGCCTCATACCAAAAACCGCTCATTCGAGATAATGAAACAAAACTAGAAGAACAGCGACAGCGGCAATCAGAAGTTAATCTTCGGTATAAAGAGTGGGTTCTCAAAAACCAATAAATATAATGCCCCCGGTTGATGATTCATCAACCGGGGGCATCGTTTAGCGTCTAACGCAGAACCGGGGTTCTACCGCTAAATGCTTAGTGCTGCTCCAGCTCGGAGTTAGCGTTCACGTTCAGCAGGTCGTACTTAGCGAATGCCTTCGCGGGAACATCTGCTGCAACCTCGCCGCGCTTTGCCAGCATCTGCAGGGTGCGGACAACAACCGACTCTGCATCGATGTGGAAGAAGCGACGTGCACCCGGGCGGGTGTCTGCGAAGCCGAAGCCATCAGCACCCAGGGTTGCGAAGTCGTTCGGAACGAACTGGCGGATCTGGTCGGGAACCTCCGAAGCGAAGTCGGTGGTCGCGACGATCGGGCCAGCAGCGCCAGCCAGCTTCTGGGTCACGTAAGGAACGCGAGCGGGCTGGTTCGGGTTCAGCAGAGCCTCTTCCTCAGCGGCAATACCGTCGCGGCGCAGCTCGGTCCACGAGGTGACAGACCAGACGTCTGCGGAGACGCCCCAGTCCTCAGCCAGCAGCTGCTGAGCCTTCTCAGCCCACGGAACAGCAACGCCGGATGCCAGCAGCTGTGCCTTGGGGCCGGAGGTCAGCGGGGACTCGCTAATCTTGTGGATACCCTTGATGATGCCCTCAACGTCAACGTTTGCCGGCTCAGCAGGCTGGTGAATCGGCTCGTTGTACACGGTCAGGTAGTACATGACGTTGTGGTCTTCGTCCTTGGTACCGTACATCTGCTCGATACCGCGCTCCACGATGTGAGCGATCTCGTAGCCGTAAGCCGGGTCGTAGATCTTGAACGCCGGGTTGGTGGACGCCAGAATCGGGGAGTGGCCATCGTTGTGCTGCAGACCCTCACCGGACAGGGTGGTACGACCTGCGGTTGCACCGATGACGAAGCCGCGGCACAGCTGGTCGGCAGCAGCCCAGAAGCCGTCGCCAGTGCGCTGGAAGCCGAACATCGAGTAGAAGATGTAAATCGGGATCATCGGCTCGCCGTGGGTGTCGTAGGAGGAGCCCAGTGCGATGAACGCAGCGGTTGCGCCTGCCTCGTTAATACCCACGTGAACGATCTGGCCCTCGGGGGACTCGGTGTAGGTGAGCATGAGCTGGTGGTCAACGGGCACGTAGTTCTGACCGTTGGGGTTGTACAGCTTAGCCGAGGGGAAGAAGGAGTCCATACCGAAGGTACGTGCCTCATCGGGGGTGATGGGAGCGATACGGTGACCGAAGCCCTTCACGCGCATGAGGTCCTTCATCAGGCGGACGAACGCCATGGTGGTAGCAGCGGTCTGCTTGCCGGAGCCCTTCTTGGTCTGTGCGTAGACCTTGGACTCGGGCAGGATAATCTCAGGCTGGGTGTTTGCACGGCCGGGGATGTAACCGCCGAGTTCCTTACGGCGTGCCTGCATGTACTGCAGTGCCGGGTGGTTTGCCTCGGGCAGGTAGTACGGCGGGTTGTACAGATCCTTCTCCAGCTCCTCGTCGGAGATGGGGATGTTCAGGTGGTCACGGAAGCCCTTCAGCGCTTCCATGGTGAACTTCTTGATCTGGTGGGTGGAGTTACGTGCCTCGAAGTAGGGGCCGAGCTCCGCACCCTTAATGGACTGTGCCAGGATGACGGTGGGCTTGCCCTTGGTCTCCATAGCTTCCTTGTAGGCTGCGTAGAGCTTCTTGTCGTCGTGGCCACCCAGGCGCAGGTTGAAGATCTGCTCGTCGGTCAGGTCTGCAACGAGTTCCTTGGTTTCGGGGTACTTGCCGAAGAAGTGCTCGCGGATGTAGCCACCGTCTTCGCCACGGAAGGTCTGGTAGTCACCGTCGAGGGTCTCGTTCATCAGCTGGATGAGCTTGCCGCTCTTGTCCTTCTTGAGCAGCTCGTCGTAGTCGGAGCCCCACAGGACCTTGATGACGTGCCAGCCTGCGCCGCGGAAGAATGCCTCGAGCTCCTGAACGATCTTGCCGTTACCGCGAACGGGGCCGTCCAGACGCTGCAGGTTGCAGTTGACGACGAAGGTCAGGTTGTCCAGGTGCTCGTTTGCAGCCAGCTGCAGTGCACCACGCGACTCGGGCTCGTCCATTTCGCCGTCGCCCAGGAATGCCCAGACGTGCTGCTCGGAGGTGTCCTTGATCTTGTGGTTGTGCAGGTACTTGTTGAAGGATGCCTGGTGGATTGCGTTCAGGGGGCCCAGACCCATGGAAACGGTCGGGAACTGCCAGAACTCGGGCATGCAACGGGGGTGCGGGTACGAAGGAATACCGTCTGCGCCCTTGGTCTTCTCCTGGCGGAAGCCGTCCATCTGCTCTTCGCTCAGGACGCCTTCAACGAATGCGCGGGAGTAGACACCGGGGGAGGAGTGACCCTGGAAGAAGACCTGGTCACCGCCACCGGGGTGGTTACGGCCGCGGAAGAAGTGGTTCTGGCCCATTTCGTAGAGGTCAGCCACACCTGCGAAGGTGGAGATGTGACCGCCAACGCCGATGCCCTTCTTCTGGGCACGCTGAACCATGATTGCTGCGTTCCAACGAATCCATGCGCGGTACTGGCGCTCGAGTTCCTCATCACCGGGGTACTCGGGCTGCTGGTCGGCGGGGATGGTGTTGATGTAGTCGGTCTTGACCAGAGTCGGGACCTTTACGCCCTTTGCGCCAGCCTCCTTGAGCAGTGCGCGAAGGATGTACTCTGCACGCTCGGTGCCGTGAGTCTTGATAAGGTCCTCGAGGGACTCGGCCCACTCCTGGGTCTCTTCTACGTCGATGTCCTTGAAGCCATCGAGAAGGGTGCTCAGGGAGTGCTCGTTCGGTACGTTAGCCAAACTAATCCAACCTCTCTTCTGTGCGGTTGTGAGATCGCCCGCCGCGCGTTGTTGCGTTGTCGAACAATCTTTGTGTTTAAGCGCTATAGGTCCGTAAGACCCACATCGCTTCTTATCTCTACTATCTTAGACCTAAAGGCGCCTCTCTTGGTCTCAAATGAGGGTTTTTGTGATGTGGGTTTCGCATTGTGACTATCTGAGTGGGAAAAATACGCATCAAAAGTACTAGTTAGGGTCTTTTTGTACCTAAATAGCGCGGAATGACGGGGTTGGCGGAATGGCGCGGAATGAAGGGGTGTGACCTGCCTAAAAGGTAATGGTCCAACATGACTTGTTGTGGCTTAGTGTGGGGTGCAGTGGGAAAGTGAAAAAAATATTGAGACATAGAACACGTGTTATGGATTTGCATGTCGTGCCAGAAGCCCGTATAGTTTTTTCTTGTGTTCGCCACTGGAACGAAAACGAAACAGTGAGAACTACGGGTCTTTAGCTCAGCTGGTAGAGCGCCACGTTTACACCGTGGATGTCATCGGTTCGATCCCGGTAGGACCCACCGATTACCCCGGTGCCGCAAGGTGCCGGGGTTTTTGTTTACCCAGTTTTGTTTACCCGGTTTTCTTTACCCATTACCCACCGCGAGGGTGCCTGGCGGGAAGCTCACGAAGATAATCCAGCCGGAACTGTGATTCCTTCGGGCATAAAACTGCAGTCCACCTATATATAGCCTGCCCTCAGCGCGTATCCTTATATACATGACTGAAAACAAGAAGGCACAGATTGGTGTCACCGGCCTTGCTGTCATGGGCGCAAACCTCGCCCGCAACCTGGCACGTAACGGCTACACCGTGGCACTGCACAACCGTTCCGTAGAGAAGACCGACGCACTGCTGGCTGAGCACGGCGCAGACGGCGACTTCATCCGCACCGAGTCCCTGCAGGAACTCGTCGACTCCCTCGAGTCTCCCCGCCGCATCCTGATTATGGTCAAGGCGGGCGCACCCGTCGACGCTGTTATCGAGCAGCTCACCCCCATGCTCGATGAGGGCGACATCATTATTGACGGCGGTAACTCCCACTTCCCCGACACCATCCGCCGCGAGCACGCCCTGGCTGAAAAGGGCCTGCACTTCGTGGGCGTTGGCGTCTCCGGCGGCGAAGAGGGCGCTCTCTGGGGCCCCTCCATGATGCCCGGCGGTTCCGCAGAGTCCTACAAGCACCTGGGCCCGCTGCTCGAAAAGATCGCAGCGAAGGCACCGCAGGACGGCGCACCCTGCTGCGCATGGATTTCCACCGACGGTGCGGGTCACTTCGTGAAGATGGTCCACAACGGTATCGAGTACGCCGATATGCAGGTTATCGGCGAGGCATACGACATTCTCCGCTCCATCGCAGGCATTGAGCCGGCACAGCAGGCAGAAATCTTCAAGACCTGGAACGAAGGCGACCTGAGCTCCTACCTGATCGAAATCACCGCTGAGGTGCTCGCACAGGTAGACGCAAAGACCGGCAAGCCCCTGGTTGACGTTATCGTTGACGCAGCGGGTCAGAAGGGTACCGGCCTGTGGACCGCTAAGGCTGGCCTGGACCTCGGTTCCCCCGTCTCCGCTATCGCAGAGTCCGTGTTCGCACGCGCCCTCTCCTCCTCTGAGCGTGAGCAGCGCGAGCAGGCACAGCGCGAACTGCCCGCAGGTCTGATTGCAACCACCGGCATCGGTGCAGGCGACCCCGAGTTCGTTGAGGATGTGCGCCGCGCACTCTTCGCATCCAAGCTCGTTGCGTACGCACAGGGCATGGACCTGCTCACCCGCGCAGGCAAAGAATACGGTTGGGACCTGAAGCTGGACACCATCGCATCGCTGTGGCGTGCAGGCTGCATCATCCGCGCCGAGCTGCTGGGCGACATCATGGCTGCCTACGCAGGCGAAGCACCCGCAAACATGCTGCTGGCACCCGCTTTCAAGAACCTCATGGAGGAGCTCGTTCCTTCCTGGCGTCGCGTGGTGGCTAAGGCAACCGCACTGGGCATCCCCGTGCCGGTGTTCGCTTCCGCACTGTCCTACTACGACGGTCTGCGCCGCGACCGCCTGCCCGCATCCCTGATTCAGGGTCAGCGTGACTTCTTCGGTGCACACACCTACGGTCGTATTGACGAAGAGGGCGCCTTCCACACCATGTGGAGCGGTGACCGTTCTGAGGTGAACGCAGCGGACATTCACGTTCACTAAGCTCCCGTAGCTGAATACGTCAAAGCCCGCCTTCGGCTGGATGAGAATCCGGTCGAAGGCGGGCTTTCGTTATATCTTCAATATGTTGTTGCGCGGGGTGCTAAAGAGAAGCGTCCCTAGGGGAAGAACCGTAGGGGAGAGGCGTTGCGGATATTAGCTAGGAGCCTCCAGCCGCGCCTCTACCGCCTCAAAACACTTGCCAAGCGCTAAATCCACATGGCGGGGTCAATATACTCCACAGCGTCCACCAGCGGCTTCTTCTTCTCCGGGGTACGCGGGCGGTGCTTCGCCGGAATGCCGGTAATAATCGAATCAGCCGGATGATCATTGACCACCACAGCGTTCGCGCCAATAGCGCTATCGGCACCAATAACCACCGGACCCAGCACCTTAGCACCTGCACCAATGGTCACACGGTCACCAATAGTGGGGTGACGCTTCACCTTCTCCAGGGAGCGACCGCCCAGGGTCACGCCGTGGTACAGCATCACGTCGTCACCAACCTCAGCGGTCTCACCAATGACAATGCCCATGCCGTGATCAATGAAGAAACGGCGGCCAATGGTCGCGCCGGGGTGAATCTCCACACCGGTCAGAAAACGAGCAAACTGCGAAAGAGTACGAGCCAGAGCCTTCGTCTCATCCTTCTGCCAGAGCTTATGGGTCAGACGATGAACCCAAATGGCGTGCATACCCGAATAGTTCAGCGCAATCTCGACAGCGCCGCGCGCAGCAGGGTCGTGCTGGCGGACGTTCTCAATATCTTCACGCAGACGCGCAATAAAACTCATGGGTTCCCTTTCCCTCATCGGTCGCGCTCTGTGTATGCGACCTTTCCAAAGGTACCAACAACGGGACCCTTTCGGCTATTCCCACCGCAATCAGCAACATGATGGACGCACCCGCCCGTGTCACTGCTCAACCGCGGCGGATGCGCGCGGGACGGTAGAAAAGAACAGCCGGGGACCAACAGGGGAGCGGCGGAACAGCTCAGCTCCTCGCCGTACAGTTCGCAGAGGGCATAGAAACGCCCCGCCTGCCGTGTATGCAACCGGCAGACGGGGCGTAGCACTATAAACCTGACGCCTCCCGATAGCGGGGGCTCAGAAGCTCAATTAGCCGCGGATATCCTCGTACAGAGCGGTAGAGATGTAACGCTCACCGAAGTCGGGAACGATAGCCACAATCAGCTTGTCCTTGTTCTCAGACTTCTTAGCTTCCTCCAGAGCAGCCCACACAGCCGCACCGGAAGAAATACCGCCCAGAATACCTTCCTGGGTAGCCAGCAGGCGGGAGGTGCGCATAGCGTCCTCAGCGCTGACCGGAGTCACCGAATCGTAGATGCCGCGGTCCAGGGTGTCGGGAACGAAGTTAGCGCCCAGGCCCTGAATCTTGTGGGGACCAACGCGACCCTCGGAGAGCAGCGGGGAGTCCTTCGGCTCAACCGCAACAACCTTAACGTTCGGGTTCTGCTCCTTCAGGTACTTACCGGTACCGGAGATGGTGCCGCCGGTGCCAATACCCGCCACGAAAATGTCGACCTTACCGTCGGTTGCTTCCCAAATCTCGGGGCCGGTGGTGTTGTAGTGAATGGTGGGGTTCGCCTCGTTGGAGAACTGGGACGCCAGGATAGCGTTCTCGGTGGTCGCAACGATTTCCTTAGCCTTCTCCACAGCGCCGCGCATACCCTCGGTACCGGGGGTCAGAACAATCTGAGCACCGTAAGCGCGCAGCAGCACGCGACGCTCAGCAGACATGGTCTCCGGCATGGTCAGGATGACGCGGTAACCGCGAGCAGCACCCACCATAGCCAGCGCAATACCGGTGTTACCGGAAGTGCCCTCAACAATGGTGCCGCCGGGCTTCAGCGCACCCGACTTCTCAGCAGCGTCAATGATGGCGCGGCCGATGCGGTCCTTGACCGAACCTGCGGGGTTATAGAACTCAAGCTTGACCGCTACGTTACCGGGAAGACCTTCGTCCAGTCGGTTCAGCTTAACCAGGGGGGTCTGGCCGGTTGCTTCAACAATGCTGTTGAGAATCTTTGCCATGGGGTGCTCCTTCATGAGCTTAGGGGAGGCCAGCCGCGACGGGGTCTCCGCAATGAATAATCGGTTACGTGGCAACTCTACTACTCACCGGCAGTAGGTTTAAACCTGCGGTCACAGTTCGTAATAATGCCAGAGAAAAACCTCAAGGAACGAGGTTCAGAAAGAGGGTACAGAAAAGCGCCGCACAAACCCTTTCTCGACAAAGGATGATGAATGTGCGGCGCTCTCTAGAAACATTATGTAGCCCAAAAGACAACCTCTGTATATAAGAGTAGTGGTGAACTCTGTTCACCGCAAGCTGGAGCCACAAATTTTATTGCCATCAATGGAAAAAACAGTAGAAAACCGCATCCTGAGACGGCACAACGCTAAAAGCGGGGGAGAGAACCAGCCTCAGAGGACTAGTTGATGTCCATGTGAAGGTCCCACTTGTTGTTCAGGTAGCGGCCAACAGCCTCACCGAACATCTTCACGTGACGCTTATCAGCCGCCACGGTCTGCTCCTTGCCGTCCTTGAACAGCTTCTCACCCAGATCCACGTTCAGAGTCACGGTCCAGTTGTACGCGCCCTGCGCCAGAACAGGGTGCTTGGTGCCAATAGTCAAAGTAGCGGTCGGGTTCACGTACCAGGTCTTCTTCTCGTCAATACCTGCCTTAGTGGAATCCGCGTACTTCTTCATTGCCGCCAAGGTCTCCTGATCGGTGCTGACCTCGTTCATGTAGTGCATATCGCCGGTACGCAGCAGGTACTCAAACGCCGCCCCGAAGTACGCCAGAGCCGCCGCAAAGCCAGCCACCGAATTCTGGTGCATAGCCTCCGGAACGATCGGGGACGGCACGTTCTGCGGCGGGTGCTCAGCGTTACCCGGCTGGTACTCGCCGTGATCCTCCATCTTCTCCAGCTTCGCTACGCCGCTGTAATCCTTATTGTCGTTAGGCAGCGGAGAGTTCGTCGCAGTAGCCGAAGCCGACGCAGAAGCGGACGGGGAAGCAGACGCCGATGCAGAAGCAGAGGGCGAGGCGGTAGCAGACCCAGAAGCAGCAGCAGAAGCGCTCTCAGAGCCAGAAGCGGAAGCAGACGCCTCAGAAGTAGCCTTAGAGCCACAAGCCGCCAGCAAAGCCATGGAGCTGACGCCCAGTACACCCAGCGCCGCGCGGCGGGTCAGGTTCTCGGACATAGTGATACCTTTCAGTCAGTCGGTGATTGCAACCAGTTTAGCCGCAAACCCAACAGGATACAGAGTTGAGCGGACGAAGCGTGAGAAGCGCCTCGCAGATAAAAGCGTTATGACGAACTATGACGCCGCGGAGGTGGCGGACGCCTCAACGGACGCCTCAGCAGAAGCGGCGGCAGAAGAGGGCGCAGAAGCCGAACCGGATGCTGCCGCGCTCGCAGAGGAAACACCGCCCTGAGCAGCGCTACCCTGGGCAGTGGCACCCTGAACAGTGGCACCGTACGCCACGCTCAGCTCCCACATCTTAGAATCAGCGTGGTAGCGACCGCGGAAATCGCACTCCTGAACCGTTACCCGAGAAGCCGGACCCGCCGCAGTAGCAGTAGCAGAAGCCGAAGCAGTAGGGGACGCCGCGTCAGACACCAGCGCATCCTCGGACGGCTCAGTAGGCTCAGCAGACGCCGAAGCGCTCGCCGAGGCAACCACCGGCTGGATCTTGCCCTCAGCCACCGCCTCCGCACCGAAGTCCAGAGTGTACTTGCCCTTAAACAGCAGGTTGCCATCACTCATAATGGACGGTTGCGCACTCGAAAGCGCATAGGAAGCCGACGGATTCACATACCAGGAACCCTTCTCCACACCCGCAAGAATAGAAGCCGACAGAGCATCCACCTCAGAGCGAGTCTTCGACGACAGCTGAATACCGGTCGAGAACGCATCCGTGCTACCGGTCTTCACCAGATAATCCATAGCCGCCGCAAAATAGGCAATCGCCTCATGAAAACCCGTCACCGTATTCGCCGACAGAGCATCAGTCACCTTCGGCTTCGGAGCATTACGCGGCGGATGATCCACCGTACCCTGCTCATAATTCACCGCACCCTCATAGTGGGTGTACTCCACCAGACCCGAATAGTTCTGACCATCATCGCTGTACCCATTCGGGTTAGCGCTCGACTTCGAACCGTTCAGGCTACCGCCCTGAGAACCCGACTGCTGGCTAGAGCTACCCGAGCCGCACGCGCTCAACAGCGCCGCAGAACCGGCAACAGCGGATGCGCCCAAGCCCAAACGCAGCAGAGAACGGCGCGAGAAAGACTGAGAAAAAGAAGACATAAGAGAAAAACCTTGAATCCAGGAAAGCTCGTTACTACCAGAGTAAAACAGATCATGCCCTAACCCGAGTGCGAGTTAGGGCATGATGCCTCATCCATCTGAGGGCTTAAAGGTTGTCACCATTAGAATTGCCGCCATTACCGGAGTTGCCGGAATTGCCAGCATTACCGCCGTTAGCGGCACCACCGCTGGCACCACCATTAGCGCCACCATTCTGCGGCTGAGCCGATGCCTGAGCCTCGTACTCATCCTGAATAGTCAAAGTCCAGTCATTATCGTGGCGCACACCGGTAATCACCAGACCGCGCTCAGTACGGCGCACCTTCTCAGACATCTCCGCAGGAGCACCGTCAATCACCACGGTCGGACCCAAATCAATCACCAAGTCAAAGGTCCACTGCACGCTCTTCTTCACCAGCGCAGGAACTGCAGTGAACGCAGACATGGTCACCTTCGGCGACACAAACCAATCACGATTCTGCGAGCTCTCATTCGACTCATCCATAAACGAAGAGAACGAAGCAATGAATTTCTCATCAGCCTTCGACTCACGCAGCGGAGCCGCATCACCGGTCAGCACCAGGTAGTTAATCGCCGCATACACGAACGCAATCGAATCGTATAGACCCTGCACCGAGTTCTCCGAAGCGCTCGCTGGACGCTTGGGGAACGGCACGTTCTGCGCGGGAGCAGACTCGGTCGCCGGAATGAAATCACCCTTCTTCTCGTAGTTATCGAAGGTTACCTCGCCGCTAAAGTCAGCGCGCGCAGAAGCAGAGGGGGAAATCTGAGGGGTATCCGCATCAGCGTCCTCGCTGGTGGACGAAGAACCACCGCACGCAACCAGTAGGGCGCTCAAAGACACGCCCGCAACGCCCGCACCCGCGTAGCGCAGAGCAGAACGGCGGCTGATGCCGGTAGTGGAACTGGGAAGCCCGGAGGTCATGGGGAAAAGCGCCACGGAATACCTTTCGAGTGAGAATCTCAGGTGAGAGACGAGTGAGAGAAAGCCTCGACGAGCGGATATCACACGCGGACATCCCTCTAGAGACAGTCCTAAGTATAACGCGCCCCCGCCTTCACACCCGTGTGTACCAGCGCTCAAACGAGCGTGATATGCCGCCCATCAGCGAACTTACCGCAACCAGCGGCAACAGCGCACCGAAAGGGGCACAGGGAATAGTGAAGGAGAGGACGCGTTCAACGTCTATAGGGATTGTCTATAGGGGAGGGGCTACTGGGCACCCGCCGCGGGAGCAGCATCTCCACCAGCGGCACCGGGCTGAGCGGCACCGGGATCAGGAGCACCGGGCGCTGCGCTCGGCTGAACCGTCGCAGCGGCAGGCTGAGTTGCCACAGGCTGCGCGGTAGCCGCAGGCGCCTGGGTAGCGGCAGGCTGAGGAGCCTGAGCCGCGCCACCCTGACCGGTGCCGGTCTGCGCACCACCGTTCTGGGAGCCAGTGTACTGACGGGAACCGTTCTGGGCGGCAGGAGCCTGCGCACCACCGTTCTGCGCGGCACCATTCTGAGAAGTGCCCTGAGCCGTGCCGTTACCCGAAGTATTCGCGCCGGTGTGTGCGCCAGCATTAGCCGCCACGGTGCTGTCATCAGTCACCGTCGGGGTATAGGTCGAGGAAGGATGCGCACGCGGAGTCTGCGTCGGCTTCGGGGTCAACGCGGGATCGTACTGCTGAGGCGCAATTACCAACCAGCGCTTCGCCTCTTCATCGTACTCAGCGTAGAGAGCCTTAATCTCCTGTGCCTCAGTGTCTTCCAGAGGCTTGGTCGTATTGGTCGCCTTCTCAACCTGCATACCGTGCGCCTGAGTTACGGTGCACGCCCACGCATACTTAGTGCCGCGGGTCGTCGGCTGCTTATCGGTCAGACGGAACGTCCACTCGCCGCCCACCAGCCAGTTCGTACCGGGAGCATAGAATGCACGCAGCTTCTCCAGCGCCGCACGGTTGGTAGAGTTCTGAGCCTGAACCACCTGCAGAGCAGGACCGGGGTCACCGGTCATGCGGGCATAGTTCACCGCCGCCGCAAAATACGCGAAGGTGGCGCGCAGACCGCGGGCGTTCTTGTCGTACATGCTCTCATCCTCAATCGGGATGGGCACGGCACTCGCCTTAGAATCAACGCTTGCCGGGCCGGCAGTCGGCTCAATCGTGTAGACCTGACCGGTTTCCGGGTCGGTGCTACTCATCGGAGCTGCGCCATTACCGGGAATGTACTTGGTCCACTTCAGCTCGCCCGACAGATTGTCGTAGGCACCCGCAATCGAAGCGGAAGCAGTGGGGGAGGCGGTCGCCTCCGCAGTCTTTTTGGAACCGCAAGCGGCAAGCATCGCACCCAGGGCGGCGGTGCCCGTAAGCGCAATAAAGTGGCGGCGGCTGTGAATCATAGTGATCCCCTTGAATGTGCTGTGATGCGGAAGTATCGGTGATAAGTGAAGAGCTCACGCTCCAATTCTCAGCCTAACATCACGCCCCTACAGGAGGGCGCGAAGCAGTCACCCGCAGGGCGGGTAGACGCGTATTGAGGCGAAAATGGGCGGACCTCATCTAGCCCTAGCCTATAGATTTCACGCGTGGCACACAAATAAAAGCCCTCATCCGTGCCTCATATCACCCAATATGACGGGTTCTTTGAGGCACGGATGTAAAGAAGCTTTAGGCTGAGCCTCGAATATAACGAGCCGCCTTAGAAGGGGTGCTCTTATTCGGGGTCGGGTGCGCACTCGGAATATTCGCGGACGGTTCAGCGGTAGCCGCAGGGGTGGCGGTAGCACTCGGGGAAGACTTCGGATCCTCCAGCATCTGCCAGCCCTCTTCACCAAAGTAGACGTAAGCATCCGCCTTCTGATTGCTGCCGTAGATACCGGTGAGCTGCTCACGCTGACGGGTCTCATGGTTGAACAGGAACGCGTTTTCGTCCACCTTCAGGGTCGCCTTCCAGCAGTAGACGTCCTGCTCGGTAGCGGGCACCGGCTGCGGGGAGCTCAGGTTAATGCACATGGGGTGGTTGTTCTTAGAGACCAGCCAACCAATGTTGTAGCGGTAGATATCGCGGTACATTTGCGCCATCTGACTAAAGTGCTCCTGGCCGGGCAAATCCATG
Source organism: Rothia mucilaginosa ATCC 25296 (assembly GCF_000175615.1). GTDB lineage: Bacteria > Actinomycetota > Actinomycetes > Actinomycetales > Micrococcaceae > Rothia > Rothia mucilaginosa. The sequence goes on from NZ_ACVO01000001.1 coordinate 52,605, forward strand.
AAGGGATTGGTGTCACCGGTGAGGAGCATGTAGTTCTGCGCCGCACCCCAGTACTGCAGGAAGGCGTGCAGGCCCTCGACGGTGCGCTCTTTAGCTTCCGGGGGCATGGTGGGGCGGGGGACATTGACGGCTCGATGGCTCAGGGTACCGTTCGAGAAATTTCCGGAACGCTCAAAGAACTCATCGGGCAGGATCGCCGGTCCGCGACCGTCCAGGGCGGATGCGGGCAGGGGCTCGGCGTAGGTGATGCTGCGCGTGGTGGTCGCAGATTTAGTCTGGGCGCTCTGAGTCGCATGTGCGGCATCAGTGGGAGAAGGTTCAGTGAGTGGTTGAGGGCGAGAAACTGCGCTGGGGCTGCAAGCGCTTGCGAGTGCGCTCAATGCTGCTCCGGAAGAAAGAGCAAGAAGATGGCGACGTGACAGCGAACCGAACATACGCAACCTTTCGCAAGAGTAAAGACGGGCAGGCAGTAACGGGTAGCTCGGATGCAGTGAACCTCAACGGCAGTTGATTGCAGTTGCGTGAGGGGTTGGTGAGCGTTCCCGATGGGTGTGGCATACCGCGGTGAGTACGGATGCGATAGAAAGGGCAGGTCAGAAGCCGCCTGAAGGAATCGGTGTGGGTTATGACCTGCCTGGTTGTCGTGCTCAATGATTCTAAGCGTACTTTCAGGTTCACAATGACCATATCTGCGCTTGAGCGTAAAAAGTTATCAAATCTTAATATTTGCCCGTTTTATGCGGGTTATAAAACATACCAATGTGTTCCGGATGACCGCATTGAAATATGCCGCTTTCCTGCGGAAACTCAAGGATTTTCTCACCTGCTCTTCTTATGAATAAATCATAAATTGGAGTTGTTGCACCCTGTGCGCAAGTAGTATCTCAACCTCTTCAGGTTGTCCAAACACCTATCAAAAACAGCCCCTCACACAGCCTGGGCACCCCCATCCGCACAACCTAGCCACAACGCGACCGCGCCAACACCCAAACATGGCATGAAGCAGGTGCGCCCTATGGGACAATAGCGCTGTGACTACCACCGACTATGCGCAGCTCAAAGCAGCTCGCGAACTGCTCACTCGAATCCCCCTCCCGCTCGACGTAGAAGCCGGCGAAACCCCCGGCACCCCCTACACCGTCACCCACGACGGCACCGCCGAGCACGGCACCGCCACCGCGCGCACCCTGCTCGCCGCCATGGCACGCCAACTCGACGACTACATCCTGCCCCGCAGCGCCAGCGTCGACAACCCCCTCACCATCGTGGTCGGAGGCTCCACGGGCGCCGGCAAATCCACCCTCGTCAACACCCTTCTCGGCGAACCGCTCACCCAGTCCGGCGCGATTCGACCCACCACCCGCCACCCCGTACTCCTGCACCGCGCAGAAGACGAAGCGGCGCTGTCGCCCGAACGCTTCCTGCCTACCCTGCCGCGCACCCGCACCTCCGGCATGAACGCCGGATCGCAGGCACTACCCGGCCTCGACCCGAAGATTGCGCGCGCCCTCATTCCTATTACTACCTCGGCGCTACCGCAGGGCATCGCGCTCATCGACGCACCCGATATCGACTCCGTCTCCGAGGAAAACCGCACCCTCGCCAAGGAGCTGCTCTCCGCCGCTGACCTGTGGCTCTTCGTCACCACTGCCAACCGCTACGCCGACGCCGTGCCCTGGGAACTGCTCCACGAAGCAGCCGCACGCTCCATCGCCATCGCCGTGGTGCTCAACCGTGTGCCCGAAGGCGACGAAGAAGCCATCGAAAACGACCTGCGACGCATGCTCGACGAGGCCGGAATCCACGCCGTACTGATTCACACCGTCACCGAACAGCCGCGCGACGAAAGCGGCATGCTCGCACCCGTCAGCCTCGCCCCGCTGACCCTGTGGATCCGCGAACTCGGCGCCGACGCACCTGCCCGCGCCGCCATCGCCCGGCAGACCCTCGCCGGTGCCGTCGAAACCCTCGCCGGTAACCTGCAGGTGCTCGCCGCCGAACAGGCACGCCAGCAGGCGGCACACCAGTCGCTTGCCACCATCGCCGCCGAAGAATACGAGGACGCGCTGACCACCATTGACGGGGCGCTCTCCGACGGCTCGCTGCTACGCGGTGAAGTGCTCTCGCGCTGGCACGACTTCGTGGGAACCGGCGACTTCTTCCGCTCCCTCGACAGCACCATCGGTCGCCTGCGCGACCGCGTCGGCTCCGCACTGCGCGGTCAGCCCGCCGCCGCACAGAAGGTAGAAGACGCCCTCGAAAGCGGCATCCACGCCGTCGTGCTGGATGCAGCCGCCCGTGCCTCCGAAAACACCCGCACCCGCTGGCGTGCCAGCCGCGCCGGACGCTCCCTGCTGGCGCGCCTTGATGCGCCGCAGGCTGTTTCTGTTGCGCCGCAGGCTGTCTCCACCGCACCCGAACAGAACGCAGGCGCAAACGGTGAGGTGAAGGGCAACGAAGCGAAGGGCGAAGTGCAGTCCGCCGAGGACATCTTCTCCGCAGCCGTTGCCGAACAGATTCGCCTCTGGCAGGGCTCCGTGCTCGAAATGATTCGCGAAGAAGGCGCCGACAAGCGCAAACGCGCCCGCTTCCTCTCCCTGGGTGTGAACGCCACTGCCGTGATGCTCATGGTCGCCGCGTTCAGCCTCACCGGCGGCATTACCGGTATTGAGGCAGGTATTGCCGGCGGTAGTGGCGTGGTCGGCACCAAACTGCTCGAGTCCATCTTCGGTGAAGACGCGGTGCGCCGCATGGCAACCCGCGCCCGCACCGACCTGCTCGAACGCATGGCGGATCTGCTCACCGAGCACGCTCAGCCCTTCACCGTGGTACTCGAAGAAACCGACCCGCAGGCTGATGCCGAGGACATTCATCGCGCCGCCGAGCAGGTGCAGAACATCGCCGCAGAAATGAGCGCGCAGAGCCAAACTGCCCACACTAACGGCACAGTTGCCCGCTAAACCACTCCGGACAGGCACCCCGCACCACAGACGAAGAAATAACGCACTATGACTACCCCCGAGAAGAAACTCGAGAACGCCGAGCGCAACGCCGAGCGAGGCGCCACCCCCACCGTGGCGACCTCGCCCTTCGTGCGCTCCGTCGCATCCCTGAAGGACGCCATCAGCTACGGCGAAGGACGAGTCCCCGAAACCGTGCTGCTCGACGCCGCCGAAACCCTCGAACGTCTCAGCCAACGCCGCGAACTCTCCACCGAACACACCGTCATCGGCTTCTTCGGTGCGACCGGCAGCGGCAAATCCACGCTCTTCAACGCCATCGCCGGGCAGAACATTGCCCTCTCCGCTCCCACACGCCCGACCACCTCCACTGTGCAGGCGGCAATCTGGGAAGCCGAAGGCAGCGAAGAGCTACTTGACTGGCTCGGCATCGACAAGCGCGTCTACCCGCAAACTCAGGCGCTCGCCGCTGAAGGAGAGGCAACCGAGGGTAACGAAGCCAGCGGAAACAATAAAGTAGCCGGGGGAGTGGCGGCACCCAATGCTGTCACCGAACCGGCACCCGGACTCTTCAACCGCATCCGCCGCGCAGTCGGCGGACGCGGCGAAATGCGCACCCGCACCGGCGGCCTCATCCTGCTGGATATGCCCGACTTCGACTCGGTCACCACCACCAACCGCGACCTCGCCGCCCGCATGATGCGCTACGTAGACGTACTCGTCTGGGTTGTCGACCCCCAAAAATACGCCGACGCCGTCATCCACCGCGACTTCATGGTGCCGCTTGCCGCATCCGGCGCGCAGGCGCTCTGCGTGCTCAACCAGGCGGATAAACTCGCACCCGCCGAGGTGCCCGCCGTGCTCGCTTCCCTCACCCGCCTGCTCCAGGCTGAGGGCACCGAAGCGCACCTGCTCGCCGCACCCATTGCCGTCTCCGCACGAACCGGTGAGGGCATCGACGTGCTCCGCGACCTGCTCGCCCAGGTAGCCGCCGCCAAGAGCCTATCCCTGCAGCGAACCGACGCGCAGCTGCACGCCACCGCCTCCCAGCTGCGCACCTACGCCGGGGGAGAGGGGACCGTGCTCGCCGGAGCCTACGCCCTCGAAGCGGAGCAGAAGCTCGTGAAGGCATGCTACACCTCCAGCCAGGCAGAGCAGGTTCTGGAGGCGGCAACCGCCTCCTACCGCCGCGCCGCGGGTCAGCACACCGGCTGGATCCTCACCCGCTGGATGAGCCGCCTGAAGGCTGACCCCCTGCGCCGCCTACACCTGGGGCAGCAAGAGGAAACGAAGAGTGCATCTAAGGCCAAGAAGTCCGCTGGTATGCTCGGTTCCGATAGCGAGAACGCACCCGAGCTGGTGGCATCCTCGCTACCCCCGCTGAGCGCCGCGCAGAAGGCAGGCATGGCAAACGCCGTGCGCCAATACAGCAAGCAGATGGCGGCGCGCATCGACGAACCGTGGAAGCGCAGCATGAAGGAAGCCGCCCTCTCCCGCGAGGCGGAGCTACCCGAACTGCTCGAACGCGACATGGTGCGCATCGACTACGGTCTGGGCCGCACCCGCGCCCCCTGGGTCATCTTCAACGCCCTGCAGTGGATCGCGCTACTGAGTGCCCTGGCGGGCGTCGGCTGGCTGACCCTGATTTCCGGCATGGCGTACCTGCAGATTCAACTGCCGCCCGCCCCGACCCCCGAGGGCTCCCCGGTGCCCCTGCCGACCCTGCTTCTGCTACTGGGCATACTCCTTGGCATCGCCTCGGCGGGTGTGGGCAGGCTACTTACCGCTATGGGCTCACGCTACTACGCGCGTAGGTTGCGGGGTCGCCTGCAGACCGGCATGGAGAAGGCGGTGCAGTCCTGCGTGGTCGCCCCGGTACAGCAGGAAGCAAAGCGCCTCAACGCCTACCGCAAGGCGCTGGACATTTAGCGGCATATCACCTGCGAAACCGCATCAGGACAAGCCTCATCAGACTAAGAGCGCACAAAAGAATCCCTCCCCACCTCAACCGAGGCGGGGAGGGATTCTTTTCGTTAAATCTATACGCTACTGAAGCTTAGTCCTCTTCAGTGCTCTCAGCGCAGGGAGCCTGCTGAGACGCCGCAAGCTCACGCAGACCGTCCGTAATCGCCTGAGCAGCCTTAACGACCAGCTCAGGGTAGTTGCGGTTCGGCTGGCGGGTCATGCGGTCAATCGGGCCTGAGATAGACACCGCCGCAATCACCTTGCCACCGGGCGCACGCACCGGAGCAGAGACCGAGGCGGTACCGCGCTCGCGCTCACCTACGGACTGCGCCCAACCGATGCGGCGCACAGCCGCGAGCATGGCGGCGCTGAAGTGGGCGTCGCGCAGGCCTTCAACAATGCGGTTCTGGTCTTCCCAGGCCAGCAGAACCTGGGCTGCGGAACCAGCCTGCATGGACAGCTGGGTGCCTACCGGGATGGATTCGTGCATGCCGGAGGGTCGTGCCGCGGTTGCCGCACATACACGCCAGTCGCCCTGGCGGCGGTACAGCTGGGTGGACTCGTCAGCTTCGAGGCTGAGCTTCTGCAGAATCGGGTCTGCCACGGTGATGAGCTCATCGGAAATGGTGGCGGACGCGAGTTCGGTCAGGCGGGGTCCGAGCATGAAGCGTCCCTGCACGTCACGGGCTACGAGACGGTGGTGAGCCAGCGCCACGGCGAGGCGGTGCGCGGTGGGGCGTGCCAGACCGGTTGCCTTGACGAGGTCGCCCAGGGATACGGGGCCTGCCTCGAGGCAGTCAAGAATGAGGGTTGCCTTGTCGAGCACGCCAACGCCGGAGGAGCCGTGGGAGTGTACCTCTACCATCTGCTCGTCGGCGGCCATGTGTTCGGGCGGCTTGACAGGGTCGACAATCGGTGCGTTGTGGTGTGTGGATGCGTTGGGGTGACGCATTCCGTGTGCGTTAAAACGTGATGCGGAAGGAGTCATTCTTATATTCTATCTCAGAATATGAAAGATACCCCGGACTTCATGGACTCTTTGGGGTGCAGAGCTGAAGATGGAATCACCCCCTACGGGATAAATTATGAACTTTTCATAATAAGTGTTTGTGTGGGTTTATGGGTGAAAACATGCGAAAAGACGCAGAAAAATGCGAATAATCCCGCAAAATTACCCTGGAGTCATAGAGTAAACCCACATAAAAACACTCGCTAGTTCGGGGTGTTTCTAGGCCGTCTCACAGGCTAAGAATCCGTGAAAAAATATGCGACACGCCGCAGGGAAATACCGATTTGAGGATCCCATCGGGTACATAATCCGCCCCTCAACTCCGCAAACTTGCGGCACGCACCACACCGAACGCATCCACCGTAGGAACGCATCAAGCAGGAGAAAGCATGACTAGCGAACAGAACGCAACCACCGCGGGCACCCGTCCGCGCACCCTGGCAGAAAAAGTCTGGGACGCACACGTCGTCGTCCCCGGTGAAAACGGCAAGCCCGACCTGCTCTACATCGACCTGCAGCTACTGCACGAAGTGACCTCCCCCCAGGCATTCGAAGGCCTGCGCATCGAGAACCGCCCCCTGCGCCGCCTCGACCTGACCATCGCCACCGAGGACCACAACACCCCCACCGACAACATCTTCGGCACCATCGCCGACCTGACCAGCCGCACCCAGATCGAGACCCTGCGCCGCAACGCCGCAGAGTTCGGCGTGCGCATCCACTCCCTCGGCGATGAGGAACAGGGCATCGTGCACGTGGTCGGCCCGCAGCTGGGTCTGACCATGCCCGGCATGACCATCGTCTGCGGTGACTCCCACACCTCCACCCACGGTGCGTTCGGCGCTCTCGCGTTCGGTATCGGCACCTCCGAGGTGGAACACGTCATGGCGACCCAGACCCTGCCCCTGGCACGCTTCAAGACCATGGCAATCAACGTTGAAGGCACCCTCAAGCCCGGCGTGACCGCAAAGGACATCATCCTCGCTGTCATCGCGCAGATTGGTACCGGCGGCGGTCAGGGCTACGTGCTCGAATACCGCGGCTCCGCGATCCGTTCCCTCTCCATGGAGGGCCGCATGACCATGTGCAACATGTCCATCGAGGCGGGCGCACGCGCCGGCATGGTCGCCCCCGACGAGACCACCTTCGAGTACATCAAGGGTCGCCAGCACGCGCCCAAGGGTGAAGAGTGGGACAAGGCAGTCGAGTACTGGAAGAGCCTGCCCACCGACGAAGGCGCCGTCTTCGACAAGGAAATCTTCATCAACGCTGACGAGCTCGAACCCTTCGTCACCTGGGGCACCAACCCCGGTCAGGGTATTCCGCTGAGCCATGCCGTTCCCTCCCCGGACGACTTCGAGGACGAGAACGACAAGGTCGCAGCAGAACGCGCCCTCGAATACATGGACCTGGAGGCGGGTACCCCCATGAAGGAGATTCCCGTGGACGTCGTCTTCCTGGGCTCCTGCACCAACTCCCGCATCGAGGATTTGCGCGCCGCAGCAGACATCGTGCGTGGCCGCACCATCGCCGAGAACGTACGCATGATGGTCGTGCCCGGATCCCAGAAGGTCCGCGCGCAGGCAGAAGCAGAAGGCCTGGACAAGGTCTTCAAGGACTTCGGTGCCGACTGGCGCTTCGCCGGCTGCTCCATGTGCCTGGGCATGAACCCCGATCAGTTGGCACCCGGTGAGCGTTGCGCCTCCACCTCGAACCGTAACTTTGAGGGCCGCCAGGGTAAGGGTGGTCGCACCCACCTGGTCTCCCCGGTGGTTGCTGCCGCAACCGCTGTGCGCGGTACCCTGTCCGCCCCGTCCGACGTCGTGGCCTAGCACGCCGCTATAGCTAAGGAGCCATTATGGAACCCATTATTAAGCACACCGGCATTGGCGTGCCGCTGCGTTCTTCGAATATTGATACCGACCAGATTATTCCCGCCGTCTACCTCAAGCGAGTGACCAAGACCGGCTTCGACGATGCCCTCTTCGCTAACTGGCGTAAGGACCCCGAGTTCATCCTGAACCAGGAGCCCTACAAGCATGGTAGCGTGCTGGTTGCGGGCCCGGACTTCGGTACCGGTTCTTCCCGTGAGCACGCCGTGTGGGCGTTGCGCGACTACGGTTTCAAGGTCGTTATTTCTGCTCGTTTTGCCGATATTTTCCGCGGCAACTCGGGCAAGCAGGGTCTGGTTACCGCGCAGGTTGCACAGGACGATATCGAGCTGATTTGGAAGGCGCTGGAGCACGAGCCCGGCACCGAAATCACCGTTGACCTGGAGTCCAAGACCGTAACCGTGGGTGCGCTGGTTGTTCCCTTCGAGATTGACGACTACGTGCGTTGGCGCCTCATGGAGGGTCTGGACGATATCGGTCTGACCCTGCAGAACCTCGAGGCTATTGAGGCGTACGAGGCGAAGCGCCCCTCCTGGATGCCCCGTACTCAGGAACTCTAAGCCGAGAGCTCTAAAACCTAGAGATATAAAGCTCGAAGGCGGCGACTGAAACAGTTGCCGCCTTCGAGCTTTTCTGTACCCAAAAACCTGGCACACATATGAATGTGCCTCCCCGGAACTTCCGGGGAGGCACATTTATTGACTATCTAGAGCGCGCCCTCAGTGATGGGGGTGTTCAGGGTTGCGTTCTCGGTGCAGCTGTACAGCGCCGCAGAACCGGGGGAGCGCACGCCCGCGGTCGGGTTCGCGTTCTTCGCGGTGGCAAGTGCGAAGTCAGAAACCACTTCGTGGTTAATGTAGCTGCCGCCTGCGCCACCGCCGCTGCTCAGGGAGCTGAGCGAGTAGATGTTGCCCTCGTTCTCGAACTGCACCTGGCGGCCGAAAACGCTCTCGCGGTACGCACCGATGGTCCAGATGTTCAGGCCTGCGCCGCCGCCGCCGTAGCCAGCGCCTCCGCCGGATGCTACGGAAGTGAGAGAAAGCTTGCCATGGGTGCGGGAGAGCAGGGCGCCTGAACCGCCCTTGCCGCGGTAGGAGCCGGTTGCGTCGGCGCCGCCGGTGCCCTTCTCGCCCTCGACCACGGAGTCACCCTCGTACATGTAGTAGCGAGGGAAGTCGTAGGTTTCGAACCATGGGTCGGACATGGGCATGAGCTTCAGCTCGTTATTCTCGTCGAGAACGCCGACCAGCGCCTCACCGAGGGTACCCGCCACGCCGGAGCGGCCAGCGGTACCGCCGGTGACCATGAAGCGCATGTCGAGGGTCTTGTCGTCCTCGTCGAGGGGCTTGAATTCCTGGTAGGGGCTTGCCATGAGCATGCCACCCTGACCGGTGTTGTCGGTGCCCAGGTCGCCGCCTGCGCTACCGCCTGCGGTGGTGGATGCGTCACGGCCGTCCGGCGCTACGCGCAGTGCCGGGTTCAGCTGGTCCTTGGGCTGAGTATCGAAGACGCCCTGGTGGGTGGTGAGGGTGCCGAGCTGTGCGCCGCCACCACCGGCACCTGCGACAGCAACAATGGTGACTGCGCCGTCGCGAACGAGTTCGACCGCGGAGGAACCGCCGCCGGACGCGCCGTACACGTAGCCGCTATCAGTGCCCACTACCTGCGCGCTACCGGTTGCTTTGCTAGAACCGGTGGAGTCGCCGCCTGCCGCGTAGCCTTCGCCGCCGAGTGCGGGCTGTGCGCCGGCTGCGGAGCCGACGCCACCGTTACCCGCCCAGACGCGCAGGATGTCACCGGACTTAACCGCCAGAACGCCGCTGAGCTGTGCACCGGCACCGCCGCCAGACAGGGCCGCGTTCGTGACATCGGTCAGGTATTGGGGAGTGAAGGAGGTTGCGGCACCGCCGGCACCTCCCACGAGGTCGAAGCGTACTCGTCCAACGCCTTCAGGGACGAGCCATTCGGTGTATGCGCCAGCCTTGTCGTCGTAGCCGGTTACAGTCGGCTTGAGGGTGAGGGCGGGGGAGCAGGTGGGCTCGCCGCTTGCCGCCCATGCGGGGACGGTTGCGCTGGCAAGGATAACGGGGGCGCTCCATGCCGCGCCCTGTACGAGGCGACGGCGCGAAATGCGTGATGCAGTGTTGTGATGTGTCATATTTGGGGTCCTCCGGTAGTTCGCGGATGCAGCCGCGAAGTGACCTGTGGTTGGTTGCGATACGCCGTGGTTTTCGGTTGACTTTCGAATATTTACGGTGATGTTGAAGTGAATTTTTGAAGTTGAAGTGAAGCAGGAAGCCGAACCGTTTTAGTTGGGCGTTATCGCAAGGTTGTATGCAGTGAATGTACGCCCGTTCCCTGCCGTGAGGCTCCGTACTGCATGGAGTGACGGCAATGCCGGCGCCGATGCCGCAGTTGAGAGCTGGTGGGTTTCTCCTTGAGAGTGGAGGCACCGCTCAGCGGGCACGAGTGTGCACGTTATTGTAGGGGCGAGGTTGCTCTCAAGTTCAAATTTGTGCGTCAAAAAGAAGAAACTAACGTCAAATTTTGGCGAAGAACCAGAAAATGTTTGCATTAGTGTGAATATTTGTGTATCTTTTTGTCTTTTCTAGATCTGATTCTGAGGAGGGGTCAGAGCGGTTTTTCACATACACAACAGAGCAAAATCTCAGTCGCGGGTTCCAAAGGTTCTTCAGTGTTTGGAGCACCTTTACGCAGGGCTTAGAATAATGATGAATATATGCGCCCGTTTCGCCCTGCTACCGGCAGGGGCGCGGCACGACAGAACGCGGCGCATCGGCACACTGTTAAAGTTCGGCCTAAACCAGCCGACTCCACAAAGGATTTTTAATGACTGAGAACATCAGCAAGCTTCGCATTGAAGGTGGCACTCCGCTCGTTGGTGAGGTTCACGTTCGAGGCGCCAAGAACCTGGTGCCCAAGGCGATGGTCGCAGCACTGCACGGTTCGACCCCCTCGACCCTGCGTAACGTTCCCGACCTGAGCGATGTCGAAATCGTTACCACCCTCGTGGAGCTGCACGGTGCAAAGGTCGACTACGACCGCGAAGCTGGTGTTCTGACCCTCAACCCCGCACAGGATGCAACCACCGCCGCAAAGAACGCAGAGGAGATTCAGCTCTTCGGTGGTAATTCCCGCATCCCGATTCTGATGGTGGGCCCGCTGCTACACACCCTCGGTACCGCACGCATCCCCAACCTGGGTGGTTGCAAGATCGGTGACCGCCCCATCGACTACCACATGTCTGCACTGCGCAAGTTCGGCGCAGTCGTTGAGAAGGACGACGAAACCGGCACCACCCTGATTGTTCCCGAAGAGGGTCTGAAGGGTGCAGAGATTGTGCTGAACTACCCCTCCGTGGGTGCTACCGAGCAGGTTCTACTCACCGGTGTGCGTGCTAAGGGTAAGACCATCCTGCGCAACGCTGCGATTGAGCCCGAAATTATTGACCTGATTGCTGTTCTGCAGAAGATGGGCGCGATTATCTTCATTAACGAGGACCGCACCATCGTCATTGAGGGCGTGGACGAGCTGACCGGCTACGATCACGCGTCCCTGCCCGACCGTAACGAGTCTGCTTCTTGGGCTTCTGCGGCGCTGGCTACCGGCGGCGACATTTTCGTGCGCGGTGCAGCTCAGAAGGACATGACTGCGTTCCTGAACCAGTTCCGCAAGATGGGCGGCCTGTACGAGGTGACCGCTGATGGTATCCGCTTCACCCACCCGGCTCAGCGCACCCCCGGTGCAGAGCTGAAGCCCATCGTTTTTGAGACCAACGTGCACCCCGGCTTCATGACCGACTGGCAGCAGCCCCTCGTCGTGGCGCTGACCCAGGCTAAGGGCGCGTCCATCGTGCACGAGACCGTGTACGAGGAGCGTTTCGGCTTCACCAACGCCCTGAAGCAGATGGGCGCAGATATCGTTGTTATGCGCGATTGCGTGGGCGGCGCACCCTGCCGTTTTGAGGGTAAGGGTTACGGCCACTCCGCTATTATTTCTGGCCCCACCCCGCTGACCGGCGCTGATATTGAGGTTCCGGATCTGCGCGGCGGCTTCTCCCACATCATTGCTGCGCTGGCTGCTAAGGGTACCTCTCACGTGAGCGGTGTTGAGCTGATTGCTCGCGGCTATGAGAACTTCGAGGAGAAGCTCAAGGGCCTGGGCGCCAACTTTGAGGTGCTGGCACGCAAGGCGTCGAAGGCTCCCAAGCCCGATGCAGCAATCGTCGTTGTTGAGCCCGAGGAAGTTGAGGTTCAGGGTTAATGAGCGGACAGCAGGGAAAGCAAGCGCTGCCGGAGATTGAGCCCACCGCTTACGGTGACGCTCTGTACAAGGTGCTCGGTAACGCCGCACGCGGGCTGTACAAACTCATCGCGCGCGTTGAGATTACCGGCCGCGAGAATCTGCCTTCCAGCGGCGGGTACATTATCGTGGCTAACCACACCACTGAGCTTGACCCGGTGACCGTGGCTTTCCCTGCTTTCGTTGAGGGCGCCCTGCCGCGCTTCTTGGCGAAGGATTCGCTCTTCCGTGCTCCCGTGCTCGGCTACATTATGCGCAAGCTCGCGCATATTCCTGTGGTTCGTGGTTCGGTGGATGCGCGTAAGTCCCTGATTACTGCCCGTAAGATTGTTGAGGCTGGCGGTGCCGTCGTGATTTTCCCGGAGGGCACCACCACCCACGATCCGCAGCTGTGGCCCATGCAGGCGCGTACCGGAGCGGCTCGTCTGGCTCTTGCGACTGGTGCACCCGTCTACCCGGTGGCGCACTGGGGTGACGAGCAGATTCTCGGTTATGTGGATGAGGCTGGCGAGGACGGCCGCATCAAGGAGAAGCGTAAGATTTCGCTGTTCCCGCGCAAGACCGTTCGCGTGAAGGTTGGTAAGGCGCTGGATATTGCCTCCCTCGTTGAGGACGCCAGCCCCGAGGCTAAGCACACCCGCACCGAACTGGGCGTGGTCACCGACGCCATGCTGGACGCTATTACCGCCGAGCTGGAGAAGATCCGCGGCGAGAAGGCTCCTGAAGGTCGTTGGAACCCCCGCACGAAGCGTCGTGAAGCCCCCGGCACCCCTTCGGGGCCGGTCGGTGGCGCGCTCGGCGAACCGGACGAAAAGTAGCATCCCAGCTGGGAAAATCGTAGAGGCCCTGACAGAAGCCGCGGCTATTTGCTGAGGCGCCTGTCAGGGACTCGCACAATAAGCTCGCAAGGAAGAGAGGCAGGTGTTTTCGTGACCTTCTTTGGACGCACCCCCGCAGCAAGCCCTGAATTTACCCCTCCGGCAACCGTACAGTCTATTGCGGTGCTCGGCGCCGGTAGCTGGGGCACCGCTTTCGCTAAGATCGCGGCGGACGCTGCCCGCGAGCGCGGCGATAACACCCGCGTGACCCTCATCGGTCGTGATGAGCAGGTGATGGCTGAGTGTGAGCGCACCCGCGAGAACGCCCGCTATTTTCCGGGAATGAAGCTACCGGATAACATGCACTTCACGGCGGATGCCCCCGCGGCGCTTGCCGGCGCCGATATTGTGGTTCTTGCCTTGCCCGCGCAGGTTCTGCGTTCGCAGTTGCAGAGCTTCGCCCGCTATATTGAGCCGAACGCCATGCTGGTTTCTTTGGCGAAGGGCCTGGAGACCGGTACGGGTCTGCGCATGTCGCAGGTCATTACCGAGGAACTGGAAGAATCCATGGCTCTGCGCGGCGCTGATCTGCGCGCGATCGGCCATATTCCGCACCGCGTGTGCGTGCTTTCGGGCCCGAACCTGGCGAAGGAAATCATGGGGGAGGAGCCTACCGCCTCCGTGGTTGCGGCTCGTACCCTGCCGGTGGCTGAGTCTGTTGCTCACGCGATTGCGTGCGGTTACTTCCGCCCGTACACCAATACGGATGTGGTGGGTACCGAAATTGGCGGTCTGGTGAAGAACGTGATTGCCCTTTGCGTGGGTATTTGCGAGGGCCGCAATTACGGCGATAACTCGAAGGCGTCCATTATGACGCGCGGTTTGGCGGAGATTACCCGCCTGGCGGTGGCGTTGGGCGGTGAGGCTGCGACGATGAGCGGTCTTGCCGGTATGGGCGACTTGATTGCGACCTGCTCTTCGCCGCTGTCTCGTAACCACACGGCGGGCCGCCTGCTGGCTCAGGGTGTTACCCCTGACCGCCTGCACGAGCATATGAGCCAGACGGCTGAGTCGATTAAGTCGGCGCCGGTGGTGGCTGAGTTGGCTCGTCGTCACGGCGTGGAGATGCCCATTGTTGAGGCTGTGGTGGCTGTGCTTTCGGGCCGTATTGGCATTGAAGAGTTGGCGCCTCAGTTGCTGGGTCGCCGCCTCAAGCATGAGGGCCACTAGGTTTTGAAGCTTTCTGGTGTGCTGGCACCCCTTGATTCGGGTTGTGTGCCAGGACATACTAGAAGAAGATTGAATGTAAACATCCAAGGACGGATACCGTTGCGGAAAACCGGTGCGTGAGAAACGCATCAGTGACCGCGACGGTATTCGTGCGTTAGGATTATTGACGCATTGCCGTTCCACCTTCCGGACCTAAGGGTAGGGGAACATTGACTAGGAGAAATATATGACCGAGAAGAAGACCGTCGCCCTGCTGTGCGGTGGCCGCTCCTCCGAGCACCCGATTTCGCTCATTACCGCTGCCGGCGTTCTGGGCGCTATTGACCGCACCGCCTACGACGTCATCACTATCGGTATTACCCGTGACGGCCGCTGGTACCTGACCGATGAGCAGCAGCTCGCTGAGCTGACTGCTGGCACTCGCGGTACCGCAGAGTTCCCCGAGGGTACCCAGCAGGTGTTCCTGCCGATGGGTGCCGGCGATTCCCGCCTGACCCTGGTGGATGCTGAGGGTAACGTTACCCGCACCGCACCGGTGGACGTTGTGTTCCCGCTGCTGCACGGCCCCTTCGGTGAAGATGGCACCGTGCAGGGTCTGCTGGAAATGGCTGACCTGCGCTATGTGGGTTGCGGTGTGACCGCATCCGCTGTGGGCATGGATAAGCACTTCATGAAGGTTGCTTTCGAGTCTGCTGGCCTGGAGGTCGGCCCCTACGAGGTTGTCACCAACCGCCAGTGGGAGCACGAGGACCGCGAGCAGATTCTGGAGCGCGTGCTGAAGCTGGGTTTCCCCATGTTCGTGAAGCCGACCCGCGCAGGTTCTTCCTTCGGTATTACCAAGGTGGATTCGGTGGAGGAGCTCGTGCCCGCGATTGAAGAGGCACGCCGCCACGACCCGAAGATCATTATTGAGGCGGGTATTGTGGGCCGCGAAATCGAGTGCGCTGTGCTCGACGGCCACCACGGCGAGATGCCGCGCGCATCCTACCCTGGCGAGATTGAGGTTGTGGATCAGGACCATGGCTTCTACGACTTTGAGGCGAAGTATGTTTCTGAGTCTTCCGCTGTGACCGTGTGCCCGGCGAACCTGCCGCAGGATGTGCAGGAGCGCCTGCGTGAGCTGGCTGTGAAGGCATTCCTGGCGCTGGATGGTGAGGGTCTGTCTCGTGCGGACTTCTTCTACACCGAGGATGGCCGCCTGGTCATCAACGAGGTGAATACCATGCCCGGCTTCACCCCGATTTCGATGTACAAGACCATGTGGGAGAACACCGGTATCTCTTACACTGATCTGATTAGCGAGCTGCTGACCCTGGCGATGGAACGTCCCCTGGGTCTGCGCTAGTTCTTGAGGCTGCGTTAGTTGTTATTGAAGCTGCGTTAGTTCTTGGGCACGCTGTCGTTTTGACTGCGCTCAGTTATTGAATACGTAACGGTGGGGGAGTAGCCCCTGCTGTAAGGCGCCTCGGTGCGGATTCTTGAGGGATTCGCGCCGGGGCGCTTTTTGCGCGGTGGGCAAGTTCAGCCTGTGTGAGAGGGAGAATTGGTACGTATTAGCCTCTAAATCTTTATGAGAATCGCTCGAATTTCACCCGTGGGAAAAATCACTCATACTCGCCTCGGGGCTGCTTGGATGATGGAGTGCAAGTTTTAAAGTGCTATTGATAAGGCAAAACGTAATTCTGCTCATAAGTGCATGAAATGATGCTTCTAGGTAATGAAAAGATGCTGTTGGTGGTCGTTGCACATCTTGAAGCTCAAAGATTGGTATGAAAGCGCTAAAATGAGTAATGAAGAAAAAGCCGATTCGGTAGAATAGATGAAGGTATATCCAATCTGCCCTAGCGATTGGGTATCTATTCACTCACAACGTATCAGAAAGTCAAGGACAACCTTTGGGAAAACGAAACCGTAAGGTGGTCTCTGCGAGTCTGGCGACAGCACTGGTTGCTTCCGGAAGCCCCTACGTAGCCTCATTTGCTCAAGATCTGCAGGAGGCAGCGTCTCAGGTTCCGCCCAACCCTGTCGGCACCGCAAGCCAAACCCTGGACCCCACCGCAAACGCGGCATCTTCCTCTCAGACGGCAGTACCCACGCTCGCAACCGTGAGCGCATGGCCCACCGCTCAGGGGGACAATAAGACTGACAAAGCGCAGGCAGAGCCCACCGCTCAGCCTAGCGCTTCTTCGAGTGCTCAGCCCACTGTTAGTGCTGAGCCTTCCGCAAGTGCTACGCCCAGCCCGGATGCGAACGCTACCGCGCAGCCTACTGCCGAGCCCACCGCTTCTGCTAGTGCGACTGCAAGCCCGAGTGCTGCGGCGAGTCCTAGCGTAGAGCCCTCTAAGGATGCAACCGCTGAACCTACCGCTACGCCGACTGTAGCTCCTAGCGCAAGTGCCGAACCCAGTGTTGCTCCTACCGCAACTCCGACGGCTGAGCCGACTGTAGCTCCGACTGCGGAGCCTACGGTCCAGCCGACGGCAGAACCTACTGTTGCTCCCACTCCGGAGCCGACCGTTGCGCCTACTGCGGAGCCCACCGTGGAACCCACTCAGGATCCGATTCCTGAGCCTACGGTAGAGCCCACTCCTGAACCTACTCCCGAGCCGACCAAGGACGTAACTCCCGAGCCGACCCCGGAGCCTACTCAGGATCCGACTCCCGAGCCGAATCCGGAGCCCACTCCTGAACCTACTCCCGAGCCGACGAAGGACGTAACTCCCGAGCCGACCCAGGACCCCGCTCCGGAACCGAATCCGGTGCCCGCTCCTGAACCGACCAAGGACGTAACTCCCGAGCCGACTCAGGAACCGAGCGAGGCACCCACCCAGGATCCTTCTCAGGTTCCGGTCGTCCCGGCCCCGGTTCAGGATCCGACTCAGGAGCCCTCTAAGGAAGCTAAGCAAGAGCCGACTAACGAGCCGACCAAGGACGCGGTCATCCCCGTGATTCCGGTAGCTCCCGTAGCTCCGGTAGAGGATAACAAGGACAGCTCGGACTCCAAATCGGTTACCCCGATCGAGACCGAACCTGTTGCTCCGATTCCTCCGGCGAACAACCCGGTGACCGTCCCCGGCAATCGCCAGGAAGTCTCTGGGGAAGATGTCATCATCTCCATTGAGCTTCCGCGACCGGGCAACTCCTCTGAATCCTCAAGTTCCTCTTCGGGATCTTCGAGCTCTTCACCGAGCAAGGCACCGAGCGACAGGCTTGATGGCGACGATGACGATCCGTTGCGTTCTGGCGGCACCACCCTCGGACGAATCGCAGCTAATAACGGCTCGAATGACTCCATCCCCGGTGCGGCAGACTGGGTTGCTGGATACCTCTCGCGTAATAAGACCGACGAGGACCACTCCCACGAGGCAAGCCCCTCGAGCTCCTCAAGCTCGGTATCGGCTTCGAAATCGCCTAGCTCCTCCACCTCGGCTAGCGCCAGCCGCTCCGCAAAGAGCGTGGCAAAGGCTGACGGCGCGAATGCCGCCCAGGAGCAGGCCGTGAAGAATGCGGACGCGGACGATTCCGGACTTTCCGGCATTGCACCGCTGATCCTCTTCTCACTCATCGGTCTGGTGCTGATTGCTCTGGCAATCCGCTACTTCAGCCGCGGAGCATAAGGCGAACATAACGCGTAAGAATACGCGATAATAGAGGATGTGAATCCTCAGACTTTTAGCGAAACGCGGGACAACCCCATGCGAGAGACACCTCTCTCAAAGCTGGGGGAGTCCCGCGTTCTGCGCGCTTTCATGCCGATTATCAACGCCCACAACGAGCAGGTTGCCGCTGCGGCACGCCAGGCGGGGCGCATCGAACCCCTCGAGGTGGGCCCCGGTGACGACTGTGCCGTCCTCGCCGCGCCCGCGCCCGGTCAGCGTACCGTGGTCACCACCGACACTCTCGTTGAGGACCAGGACTTCATGAACCTCTGGCCCGGCGGTATCGCACGTGCGGGTGAGGGCGGTGAGTTCATTCTGGAACCTGCCCGTAGCAGCGGCTACGATGTGGGGCGCAAAGCCGCGACCCAGAACCTCGCCGACGTTGCCGCCATGGGGGCACGCCCGGCGAGCCTCTTCATCTCTTTGAGCCTGCCCGGTAGCACGCCTTACGGCTGGATTGACGGCTTCGCCCACGGCATTGTGGACGGAATCAACGCCTGCGGAGCCACCGAATGTGTGATTGGCGGCGGCGATATTGGCGACTCCACCGAAATGTCGGTGACCGTCACAGCCCTCGGCTACACGGATTGCGCCGTGCTGCGCTCCGGCGCACGCCCCGGTGACACTATCGCCCTGGCGGGGCGTACCGCCTGGTCCGATGCTGGTCTGCGCCTGCTGCTCAACCCTCTCTCCCTGCCCGCCACGGCACTGCTGCGTGCCATCGCCGCAGGTCAGAGTGTTGAGGCGGCGCTGGGCGCGGGGGCTCAGGCGTGGGCTCAGCGGCAAGCTGAAGGTACTGGTGCTCTTCCTGCTGGCGCTCTTCCCGAGGGGCTCATCGAGCTCGCCCGCACCCTCACCCCCGAAGATGCCGCGCACATGATTACGGTCTGCGAGCGCGCCGTCGCATCGCAGCACCACCCGGTCAGCCCCATCCCCGCCGGTGAGGTGGCGCGCCAGCATAAGGCAAGCTCCATGCTGGATCTTTCCGACGGACTCGTAAAGGACGCTGGGCGAGTTGCCGCCGCCTCCGGGGTGCAGATGCGCCTCGACCGTGCCGCCGTGGATGCGTTCGCCGAGCCGCTGCTACCGTTGGCGCGCCTGCTGCTGGCGATTGGTGAGCGCAACGAGGCGGGGGAGAGCCCCGCATCCCTGGCGCGCACCTTCGTGCTGGTTGGCGGGGAAGACCACGGCCTGCTGGCGACCTTCCCCGGTGAGGTGCCCGAAGAGTTCGTGCCCCTGGGCACCTGCGTTGCGGACGCCCCGGAGCGCGGTCTGAGCGCCGAACTCTACGGTGCCGAGCGCCGCCACAATGCGGTGACCGGCGCGGCGGTCGTGATGGACGGCCGCTCCCTGGACGGCATGGGCTGGGAACACTACGGGGCTTCCGCGTAGGAGTTCCACCGAGTGCCGCGAGGTGCGTGCGGTTTGTAGTTTAGTCCGTGCTTTCATCCTCCGTGCTTTTCATCCCGCGGGATAGACGACGGGCAATACCGTACATTTAACCGAAATTGCCTAGAATAGAAGTACGAAATAGGCTGGATTCCGCCCGTGCCGCGGGCGCCGAGAAATCAGCCGGGAACTAGCCGGGAAATCAGTCGGGAACTAGCCGAGAACCACGCGAAACTGACGAAACCGACGAGGAGGGTAGCGTGAACGCAGAACAGAACCAGCGCACCGAAGAGCGCGAGATTTACCGCCGCGCCTGCGTGCGCGCCTACCGCTTCGGCGTAGCGTGGTCCACCGCCGCCCGCACCACCATCGAACGCTACCGCGAGGCGCTCAACGAGCTCAACGGGTTCCCCGTGCCCGATAAGGACACCGGCTCCAATATCGCCCACACCCTGCTGACCCTGACCGAAGAGTTTGAGCGGGGCATGGAGCAGGTTCTGCCCAACGAGAGTCTGCCCAGTGAGGTTCTGCCCGCTGGCGAAAATCCCGGCGGGGAGGGCACGTGCGTGCCCGAGGCGGCGGGTACCTCCGAAGAAGAAACCCTTGCCCACCTGTGGATTCAGCTGGGCGGAATCTACGAGCACGCGATTATGCGCGCATCCCGCGTGGCGCGCGGCAACTCCGGTACTCTGCTCTGCGCCTGGGCGCTGGAGGCGGTGCGCAGCTACTGGTTCCTGCCCGGAAACCTCGCCCAGGAGCTTGGCGATGCGGCTGCCGAGTTGCCGCTCGTGCGCGCCCTGGAAGCAGACTACGAGCGTGTGCTGGCTGGCGGTTCCCTGCCGAAGCACCGCGAAGTGAAACTGGAGTACGCCCACGCGGAGGCGCGCGCGATGGCGTTCGCGGCTGAGCGTATTCGTGCCAGCGTGGGGGAGCAGATGGTGCCCTCCACGATGCTGTCGGTCATGGTGGAGCTCGCCCGCCTGGACGCACACTATGATGCATCGCAGGACGCAGAAGTTGCCGATGAGGTGCTGAAAGAGCGTCGACGTGCGCTGATGCGTGCCGCGCTGGAACGCACCGCGCAGTTCCCGCCCTCGCCCGAGCTTGCCGGTTTCGTGGATGCCGGCGCGCTCGGCTTCTACCTTGCCGTGGTGCACTCCAACCCGCGTTGGGAAGGTGCGACCCTGAACGAAGCGCAGGTGGAATCCATGCTCCGCGCGCCCTCTGCCGGTGTGACTTCTGTGGCCGGTTCTGCGGCGCAGGCGGACTCATACCCCGCCGAGCACGCAGAACACGCGGGGCAGAGCGGCTGGGAGCTCATGGGTACGCTGACCTGCGAGCCCCTCGCCCTGGCGCAGCTACGCCCGGAGCTTGAAGCCATGGGCGACAGCCTGCTCATTACGCCCCTGGACATGGCGGCGGGGCTCTGGGCACTGCACGTGCACGTGCCCGACATCGACCCCGCCCGCGAGCTGATTATGGGCTACGGTCAGTGGTCGGATGAGCGTATTTCCTCCCTGGCGGATGGTCGTCACGCCGACCACGCGTGCGGTGCGGAGGGCGGAGCATGAGCCCCGCCCGACGTTCCGTGAACCCGCAGCAGGAAGCCCTGGACTTGGGGCTTCCCGAGCCTGCTCCCGCCAAAACTAAGCCGACAAATTCTAAACCCGCGAAGGTTGAGGCAGCGCAGGGTGAGCCCGTAGATTCTGAGCCCGTAGACCCAACGGCTGTGGAGCCTACCCGC